>CANSWY010000007.1 GCA_947650915.1 uncultured Eggerthellaceae bacterium
CCCCCCCCCCCCCCCAGCGACGTTCCACCCCCCCCCCCCGAAACGACCCAGCCGCCCGCAAGATTCCCCCACTCTCCCCTCTGGGACGTCCCTTTTGCACATCTTGCAATTCAGGACGGCCCGTTCGTGTGGGAGGGGTCAGACGTTGAGGTGGCGATCGACGGATTCCCATTCGGCCAGGGAACGGGCATGATCTTCGGTGAGGAATTCGGAGGAATAGAAGTACACGTCCCCGTTGCTGGCCTGGATACGGCACAGGTCAGCATGCTCATCCAGCGCGGAAGCCTGTTCCCATGCCGCTTCGATCTGCTCAACCGTCCATGAGAACGGCGCATTCTCCAGGCTGGCTGCAGGCATGGGGCGCGGATAGACGCGCGAATCCTCGCGCACGCAGGCAGCGAAGGCCGCCAGCGGATCGTCTTCGGCAGCCAGGAACGCCCAGTGGGCGAACGCGGGCTTCATCTGCGCGCTGTCATACAGGTACATGCAGGCCTTCCCACGGAGTTCGCGGATGCCGTGAGCATCCGGCGTGGGCACCACAGGGGTGGGATGCGCATCCATCTGCACCAAGGCCAGCTCCCCATCCACTTCGCGCAGCTCATAGCCTTCCGGCACGCGCAGCTCTTCTTCGTCTTCGCGCGCTTCCTCGCGCGGCAGGGCGCGCTTCGTCTCCGGCATGGCCGCAGGCGCCGCGCCCTCATCAGCGCCGAAGAGCTTCGGCACTCCCACGCCGCGGTTCGCGAATGCGGACGCAGGGGCCGGTGCCGCCACCGCCGCGACGCTTGACGCCGCTTCGGCAGAGACCGGTTCCAACAGGTCCATCAACAGCGCTTCGAACTCATCCGGCATCAAGTGCGCGGGCACCAGTGCGTTCCAATCAGCCCGGGACGTGAGCCGCCCGCAGGCCGTGCGCTCCCGCACCAGATCGCACGCATCGGCCAGCGCTGCGGCCTGGGCGCGCTCGTTCGCCTGCGCCTCCTCTTCCAGCCGCACCTCCAGGCGGGACTGCCGGAGCGAACAATGCTCCGCCATGATGCAGGAGACGGACCCTTCGTCGCAAGGCACCGCTTCGTCCAGCTGCGCCAGCCCAGCGCCGTCGCGCAGCAAGAAATCTCCCACCAGCGCACGGATGGCGCAAGCCGCGAAATGGAGCGCGTTCACCTTGCCGGACGGCACGCCTCCGACGCATTCGCGGATGTCGTCCAAGCTCACCGCCAGGGCTTCTTCCACGCCCTTGCCTTCGATGAGCAGACACGCCGCCGACGCACAGGCCGTCATGGCCAGACACCCCCGCGCCTTGAACCCGGCCGCTTCGATCACGCCGGTCTCAGCATTGATGCGGGCGAACAGGCGGCACGCCACTTCCCCACGCTTGGACTTGCCCACCATGGCCTGCACGTTCGCGCCTTCCGGTTCCCCGGAGTTCTTGAAATCCGCCACGATGGCCAAGAGCTTGTCCGAATAGGACGTGACGTCATCCTCCGCTTCCGTCTGGTACACGTCCGCCGTGCGCAAGAGCACGCGTTCGGCCGGGATGTGATAGATATCGCGCTCAGACACGGGCGTCCCCTTCCCCTCCACGCTCATCAGGCGGCGCGCACGCCAGGAGCGCCGCCCCCAGATCAAGATACGTCTCCCAGGCAAGCGTCTCCCCGCGCACATCCGGACTGACATGCGCCTCTTCCAAGATGGCAGGCAGCGCAGCCACGATGCGCGCTCCGCTGGCCCCCCGGCTGATGAAGTACGCCTTGCAGGAATTGGACAGCTTCTTGCGGCGCGAACAGAACGCGGCATCCGCCATGAGCGCCGCTGCGCGCACCACCGCCGCATCCGCCCACGCGGGCAGGTCATGGCGGCGGTCCAGCCGGATGACCGTGCTGTCCACGTGCGGCGGCGGCATGAAGTCGTTGCGGCTGACCTGAAACGCCCCCGTCACGCGCGCCCGCAGCGCCAGCTTCACCGTGTAGGCGCCGTAATCCTTGCGGCCAGGACCTGCCGCCATGCGCTCCGCCACTTCGCGCTGCACCATCACCGTGGCGCTCTCCAAGCATTCGAAGCGCTCCAGGTATTCCAGCACGATGGTGGCCGCCACCGCATAGGGCAGGTTCGCCACCAGCTTGTCCGGCTCATTGCCCGCGAGGTCGGCCGTTTGCAGATCCAGAGCGTCCTTCTTCACCAGACGGAAGCGCTGCTCCAGTTCCGCCAACGTGAAGCTGAGCGCCTCTTCCAAAGTTTCGTCCCGCTCAACGGAGATGACGAAACCCGCATGCTGCAAAAGCGCATGGGTGAGCGTGCCGATGCCCGGCCCCACTTCCAGCACCGTGTCGGCCAGCTGCACCTTTGAGAGATCCAAGATGCGGCGCACCACGTCATCGTTCACCAGAAAGTTCTGGCCCAGGGACTTCTTGAGCGTGATGCCGAACCTCTCCAGCACTTCGCGCGTGGCGCGCGGGCTTGCCAAGGCGGAATGGAGCGGCATCCCAGATCACGCCTCCTCGTCATGCGAGCTGGGCGCACCGGGCACGTCTGCTGCATCCAGCAGGATGTCCGCTCCAGCGCACAGGTTGCCGTCATCATCCAGCACGTATTCCGTGGCGTCTTCGGTGATCTGCCCGTCTTCGGCGATGCAGCCCGTCCAGTCCAGCACGCGCTCCAGCTTGAAGCCGGCCGCGCCCAAGGCGCTTTGGGCCGTGACCACCAGCGGCTCGAACCCGTAGGGGTTGCCGCCTTCGCCCACCACGTGCACCTCGAACGCGCGCCGCTTCTTCGTGCGGGAGCGGATGTCTGACCAGTAATAAGGCTGCAACCGGTCCAGCACCGCCTTCAGCTGCGCTGGCGCGCCCGCGAAGTAGAGCGGGGCCACCAGGATGAGCCGGTTCGCCGCATCCAGGTGCAGGCGCACATCTCGCATGCCGTCCGCCTGGAAACACTGGTGGGCGGAGGCATCGCTCTTGAACACCAGCGGCATCTGGCGCAGCGGATCGTCAACTTCGGGGGGCTCAGGGTAGTCCGCGCCATCAGCGGACAGCGTGCGCCTGCACGCGTCGCACCCGATGCAAGGCGCCACGTCCAAGCCCGCCACGGACACCAAAGACACGCCGTCATCCGGGCAGTCTTCGATGCACGCGTTGAAGATGGCATCCGCCAAGTGCGCGCAGCGCCCGTCTTCGCGGGGTGACCCCACCAGCACCGTTCTATGCATGACGCTCCTCCTGCCAAGCCGTAGGCGGCCGATCCAGCAACGCAAGGGCGTTCTCATAGGTGGCTGCCAGCACGCGCGCACGTTCTGCTTGCGGCGCGCCTTCGCCCAACAGTTCCGTGAGCGCCCGTTCGGCCGTGAACACCACCTGAGCCGGTTCGCACCTCTCGCCGCGCAGCGGCACGGGCGCCATGTAGGGCGCATCCGTCTCCAAGAGCAGGCGGTCCAGCGGCACGACGCGGAGAGCCTGGCGGATGGCATCAGAGGATGCGAACGTGAGCGCGCCGCCGAACGCCACCGAACAGCCCGCGTCCACCCAGCGCGCCGCTTCCTGCGCATCAGAGGTATAGCAGTGGAGCAGCACGCCCGCCGGATTCCAACCAGCCTCCTCCATGATGGAGAACGCATCATCGAAGGCTTCGCGCACGTGCAGCACCAGCGGCAGATCCGCCTCTTGCGCCAGCTCCACCTGGCGCGCGAACGCACGCGCCTGCGCATCCCGCGGAGAGAAATCGTAATGGTAGTCCAACCCCACTTCGCCCAACGCGCTCACGCGCGGGTCGTGCAGGCGCTGGATGAGCGCGCGTTCCGCATCCGCATCCCACGCCTTCGCGTTGTGCGGATGCACGCCGGCCGCCATGCGCACGCGCGGCACGTCATAGGGTGCCTGCCCGCAGCAGAGCGACCCCATCTGCCGCACGAAGAGCTGCGCCTGAGCCACCCAGCCATCCAGCTGTTCGAACGGGGCCGCACCGTCCTCCACCACATCCACGATGGTCTCCACGAACGCCACCTCATGGGCACCCGCACGCGCCAGCGCCAGCGCAGGATCGGACAGCAAGTGCACGTGCGCATGCGAATCGGCCACAGGCGTCAGCAGATGGGGCGCGTTCACGATCTGCGCCTGGCCGTTCTTCTTGTGCTTGCGGAAAAGCTCGTCTACCGGCGGCGCTCCGCATTCCTGTGCAGGATGTGCCATTTGATGCGACCCTTTGGCACGCCTATTCGAATTCCGGCAGGTCGTCCACGTCCAAGCGCGGAAAGAGCGGAGCGCCCACTTCGATGGCGTTGCCTGCAGGGAGCTGCCCCCAGGCGCTGGCCACCTTGATGTCGTGCACGTCCTGGATGTCCCCCAGTCCCAGCCGACGGAACACCTCAGCGGAGGTGTTCGGCGCGAAGGGCGCCATGTACAGCGCGATCACGCGAATGGCCTCCAGCAGGTTGTACATGACCGAGGCCAGTTCCTGCTGCTTGTCCGGATCCTTCGCCAGCTTGAAAGGCTCCATCTCTTCGATGTAGCGGTTCGCGCGGGCGGCCAGCTCCTGCACGGCCGCGGCCGCCGCCGTGAAATCAACATCCGCCATGGCCGCGTCGTACTTCTCGTACAGCGCTTCCGCCAACGGGCGCAACGGGTTCTCGCACGCGTCAGCGCAGGCCTGCGGCACCTGGCCATTGAAGTACTTCTTCGTCATGTTCATGACGCGGCTCACCAGGTTCCCCCAGGTGTTCGCCAGCTCGTTGTTGTACACCTGCACCATGCGCTCCATGGAGATGGCGCCGTCCGCGCCGAACTGCACGTCGGACATGAAGTAATAGCGGTAGGCATCCACGCCGAAGATGGACACCAGGTCGGCCGGCTTCAGCGCGTTGCCCTTGCTCTTGGACATCTTCTCGCCCTTGGTGAGCAGAAAGCCGTGGCCGAACACGGTGTAGGGCACCTGCATGCCGGCCGCCAGCAGCATGGCCGGCCAGATGACGCAATGGAAGCGGATGATGTCCTTGCCCACAAAGTGGTACTGCATGGGCCAGCGCGCCTCGAATTCGCCCGCGCGCGCCTCATCCCCGTAGCCGATGCCCGTGAGGTAGGCCAGAAGCGCGTCCGCCCACACATAGGCCACGTGCCCCTCATCAAAAGGCAGCGGCACGCCCCAGTCGAAGGTGGAACGGGAGATGGACAGATCCTTGAGGCCTCGGCTCACGAAGGAGACCACCTCGTTCTTGCGCGTCTCCGGCCGGATGAAATCAGGGTGGCTGGCGTAGAAATCAAGGAGCGGCTGCTGGAATTCGGACAGCTTGAAGAACCAGTTCTCTTCGCCGGAAGCCATGAGCTGCACCGGACGCTTGCAATCCGGGCAGACGAACTGACCTTCGCCGTTCTTCTCCAGATCTGATTCGGCGTAGTAGGTCTCTTCATGCACGCAGTACCAGCCCTCATAAGCGCCCTTGTACAGGTAGCCCTTGTCATAGAGCTTCTGCCAGAATTGCTTCACCGTGATGGCATGGCGGGGTTCAGTGGTGCGGACGAAATCCGTGTACTGGATGTCCAGCGCCTCCCAGGCGTCCCGGAAGGCCGGTTCCATGGAATCGCACCAGGCCTGCGGATCCATGCCGTGCTCAGCCGCCGTGTCCGCCACCTTCTGGCCGTGTTCATCCATGCCGGTGACCAGCGCCACATCCCGCCCGTTCATGCGCTGGTAGCGGCAGACAGTGTCAGCCGCGATGGTGGTGTAGGCCGTGCCCAGATGGGGCGCGGCGTTCACGTAGTAGATGGGCGTGGTGACGGAATAGGTCTCGTGCGGCATGGGTGCTCCTTGCAATGGCCTTGGAACAGCAGTTCAAGCAGAAGATTCTATCACGCATGAGCCTATGATCTGAAACAGCCTCGCGGATGTGCAGAAGGGACGTTCCAAATCGCACATAGGAAGAGAGGAACTGTGCTGAAAGGCTGTTCCTATGTGCAATTTGGGACGTCCCTTCTGCACATCCCGGGATCGCGCGTTACCACGCAGGCCGTTCCGTATCGGGCGTTCCGCACGGGTTTCGCGGAACGCGCATCATGAGAGCAGGCGGGATACGCCACTGGCCAAAGATGACCCTGCGCCCGAAACGAGGATGTCGCGCTCACAGCGGCGCAAGGAGCGATAAGGCTCCCCGCAGCTGCTTCATGACCATTCCTGAAGTGCGCAAACGAGTTTGCGCACCCACGAAGGTCATGCCAAGGCGCATGGCATCCATCACAGGCTTGCAGATGCCGCGCATCTGAACGCCACCGGCATCACATCGATCGCCTCCGTGGGTGAGCAAACTCGTTTGCTCACCCCTTCGGTTCGGTGATGCCGCACCTGGACGAGCGCAGCGCCGCATGCGCGCCCCTGGCGGGCGCCTCAGCCGAACAGGCGCTGCCAGACGGACTTCTTCTGCGGCTCCGGCCCTGGCTCTTGCGGAAGCTGCGCCGCATCCGGCTCTGGCGCGGGCGCCTGCTGCTGCACGCGTTCCTGCACATACGGCGGCACGCTCACCTGTTGCACGAAAGCAGGACCCGGGTCCGGCAGCTTCATCGTGAGCGCTTCCTCGAATGCAGGCTCAGGCTGCACCGGTACTTGCTCCACCACCTGCGCCTCTGCCGGCACCTGATCGAACGCCTGCTCCAACACCGGTTGCATCTCCACGGGCACCGGATCCGCCACCAGATCCGCCACGGGTTCGGGCACGAGCGAGGGCTCAGGCTGCAGCACGGACGCCTCTACCAGCACCTCTTCTGCTGCAGGCGCATCAGCGAACGCCATCGCCGGCATCTCCATCTCCGGCGCAGGCGTCTGCGCCTCAGGCGCAAGCGCCTCCACCACCGGCGCCGCGTCCGCCTCCATCTCCGGAACAGGCGCGAATGCAGGATCAGTTGCCGCTTCGAACTCCGACGCTTCTTCGCCGAACGCCTCTTCGATCACGTCCTGGTGCGCATCCTCCCGGGTGTGCGCCAGGTTCCAGGGGTCGTGGGACACCAGCAGCTCTTCGGCATCCATGCGCTGCCGCTCCGCTTCATCGATCAGGTATGCCTGCGAATCGAAGAGGTTCACGCGCCCGCGTTCGTCCGCCTTCGCGAAGAAGCCGATGCCGGTGTATTCCCGGTTCGGCAGCAGGTCGCGCAGCTTCGCCGTGTCCGCCATGCATGTGCCGACATACCCGATGACCATCCGCTTCAGCTCCGGCGCCAGCACCGGCCACGCCACTTCGATGCGCTTGTCCAGGTTGCGCGTCATGAGGTCCGCGCTGGACAGGTATACCTCCGCGTTGCCGTCAAGCGGACCGAACGCGTAGATGCGGCTATGCTCCAGCAGACGCCCCACGATGGACACCACGCAGACGTTGTCCGTCCACCCCTCCACGCCCGGCACCAGGCAGGATATGCCGCGCACCAAAAGCGTGCACTGCACGCCCGCGCGGGACGCCTCCACGATCTTGTCGATGAACTCCTTGTCCGTGATGGAGTTCGTCTTGAAGAACAGCCCCGCCGGCTCGCCCGCCCGCTTGAGGGCGATCTGTTCATCGATCTTCTTCAGGATGTTCTGCTTGATCTGCAACGGCGCCACCCAGAGCGTCTTGTATTCGTCTGAGGTGTTCTCAAGCGCCATGTTGCGGAAGAAGCGCAGGGCGTCCTTGCCGATGCGCGCATCCGTGGTGATGAACGAGAAATCCGTGTAGAGCTTCGCCGTCTTCTCGTTGTAGTTGCCGGTGCCCAGCTGGGTGATGTGCTGCAGGCCCTCTGGCGTCTTGCGCGTGATGCAGCAGATCTTGGAATGCACCTTGTAGTTGCGGAACCCGTAGATGACATGGCAGCCGGCCTGTTCGAAGCGCTGCGACCATTCGATGTTGTTGGATTCATCGAACCGCGCGCGCAGTTCGAACAGCGCCGTCACCTCTTTGCCCATCTCCGCCGCCGCGATCAGCGCTTCCGCCAGGTGCGACTGGCTGGCCAGCCGGTACAGCGTGATCTTGATGGACACCACGTCCGGGTCATAGGCCGCTTCGCGCAACAGCAGCACGAACGCGTCCATGGATTCGTAGGGGTAGTTCATGAGCACGTCGTGTTCCGCCACCTGCGCGATGATGGATTCCCGGCGCCTCAGCATGGCTGGCCACTGCGGCGTGAACGGCGCGTAGGACAAACGTTCCCGCACCTCTGCCGACACGCGCGGCGGCAAGGTGAACACGTAGCTCATGTCCAGCGGCACCGAAGACACGAACGTCTGGTGCTCCTTCAGGTTCAGGCGGCTCAGCAGCTCCCTTTTCACCGTCTGGGAAAGCTCCCGTTCGCTCTCCAGGCGCACCGGAGCCAGACGCGCGCGCTTCTTCAGGATGCGCTTCATGTGCTCGCGGTAATCCTCGCCCTGCTCTTCGAAGCCTTCGGTGGAGTCAAGGTCGGCGTTGCGCGTGACGCAGATGATGTTGGTGTGCTTCACCTTGTACATGGAGAAGATGCGCGCCGCGAACATCTCTATGGCGAATTCCAGCAGCATGAACTGGAGGCCACGGCCAGGCAGCTGCACGATGCGGTCGCACTGGCGCGGCAAGGGGATGATGCCCAACGTGACGCCAGTAGCGCCCAGGTTCTTCGCCGCCTTCTCCTCTTCCTTGGCGGCGGCTTTCTCCTCCTTGGACTTCTTCTTCTGCTTGCCCTGTTTGGGGCCGGCCTGTTCGTCCAGGCGCACCACGATGTAGAGCGCGCCGTTCTCCAAGTGCGGGAACGGATGGCGCGCGTTCACGATCTGCGGCGACAGGAACGGCATGATGTTCGCTTCGAAATAGTCGTCCACGTAAGCCAGCTGCTCTTCGGTGAGCTCCTTCGCCCGGCGGCTCACGATGCCCTCTTCGGCCAGTTCGGCGCGGAGCGTCTTGAAGCACGTCTCGTAATAGGGGTACAGCTCATGGCAGCGCGCGTAGACCGCATCCAGCTGCTCTGAGGGGGTCATGCCTGATTTGGAATCGATGATGGCCTTCTTGATGAGCGCCAGATCGGTCAGGCTGCCCACGCGCACCATGAAGAACTCTTGCAGGTTGGACCAATAGATGGAGATGAAATTCAGCCGTTCGAACAGCGGCACCGCCGGGTCCGCCCCTTGGTCCAGCACGCGCTTGTTGAACTCCAGCCAAGACAGTTCGCGGTTCTGCAGGTACGGCGCGCACACGCCATGCTCAGGCGACGCGGCACCGGGGACTGCTCCGCGCTCCGGGTTCTCCGCTGCTGTCCGGGCTGCCTTCGATGACTCCGCCATGACCGTCTCCTTGCCCCGCGTTGCCTTGCAGTATCCTGTCAGTATAGCGCGCGCCCGGTGCGCGCCCGCGGCCCGGTGCCGCATCTGCAGAAGGGCAACACGAAAGAGGGTGGTCTCCCGTGCTCGAACGCATCGATCTTGCCGCTGAGCCCCTGGACAAAGAAGCCTACAAGGCCGAATACGACGCACTGATGGAGCGCTTGGTGGTGCTCCAGCAGCGCGCGGTCACCGAAGGCGTGGGGCTGGTGGTGCTCTTCGAAGGCTGGAACGGCGCGGGCAAGGGCAGCCGCATCTCAGACTTGATGTACCACCTGGATGCGCGCGCCACGCACGTCCATGTGTCCCCGGACGCGGACGTGGAAGCGGCTCAACAGCTGGCTGGCCTGGGCCACGGCGTCACCGGATTCCACCCGCTCATGCAGGAATACTGGTGCGCGCTGGGAGAGCGCGGCCACATCACGTTCTACGACCGCGGCTGGTACACGAAAGCCACCGAGCTGCTGCTGGCCCAGAGCACCGCTGATCTGATGCTGCCCAAGGGCGGCGCACGCCATTTCCTGGAATCCATTGAAGATTTCGAACGGGGGCTGGCGCGCGACGGCTATGCGGTGGTCAAGTTCTTCATGCACGTCAGCAAGAAGGCGCAGAAGAAGCGCCTCGCCCGGCTCTACGACGATGCGGAAACGCGCTGGCGCGTGCCGGAGAAGAAGCTCACGTCCACCAAGGATTACGACGAGGCCTATGAGCTGTACGACAAGCTGCTGGAAGGGTCTGATTTCTCGTTCGCGCCCTGGGTGCTGGTGAACGGGGAGGACAAGCGCGCAGCGAACCTGGCCATCACGCGCACGCTGGTGCAGACGCTGGAAGAGGCGCTGGAAGCGAAACGGAGGCGCGCAAGGCGTCCGTTGAGCGAGCCGGGCGCGGAAGCGGGTCCCTTGGATGCGGAAGCGGCAGCGGCCGCACAGCATGCCTACGCGCCGGACAGCTCCCGCTTCCCCATCGTGGAGGACTATCCTCGCGTGGAGGAGCTGGATCACGGCCTCATGCTGAATCGGGATGCCTACAAGCAGGAGCTGAAGCATCTCCAAAAGAAGCTGTTCCGCCTGGAGAACCTGATGTATCAGGCGCGCATCCCGCTCATGCTGGTCTACGAAGGGTGGGACGCGGCCGGCAAGGGCGGCAACATCAAGCGCGTGGCGCAAGCCTTGGACGCGCGCGCCTACACCATCTTCCCCTCCCCCGCCCCCACCAAGCCCGAACTGGCCCACCCGCATCTGTGGCGCTACTGGACGCGCCTGCCGAAGGCAGGACATGTGGGCATGTATGACCGCAGCTGGTACGGGCGCGTGCTGGTGGAGCGCGTGGAGGACATCACCCCGCCCCTGCGCTGGGCCCAGGGATACGATGAGATCAACGCGTTCGAGCACGACCTGGTTGATTGGGGCGCCATCCTCTTGAAGTTCTGGGTGGACGTGTCCCAAGAAGAGCAGCTGGCTCGGTTCGAAGCGCGGGCGGAGAACCCGGCCAAGCAGTGGAAGATCACGCCGGACGATTGGCGCAACCGGGAGAAATACGCCCAGTACGCAAGCGCCATCAACGACATGTTCCGCTTGACGTCCACCACCTACGCGCCCTGGATCGTGCTGGAATCCGATGACAAGCGCTATGCCCGCGTGAAGGCCTTGCGCATCATCGTGGACGCCCTGGAAGAACGCTTGACCTGACGCGCGACCGATGTGCAAAAGGGACGTTCCAAATTGCACATAGCAAAAGACCATGCGCACTGGGAGACTATTTCTATGTGCGATTTGGGACGTCCCTTTCGCACATCGATCACCCACGCCCGGGCGATTCGGGATATCCCTTCTGCGCGAGGGGTGCAGTGAAACCCGCGGATGAGCAACGCGCTCCGCTCGGTCTTCAGGCAATGCACCCCCACGGCATGCAGATGTTCCATGTGCAAAAGGGACGTTCCAAATTGCATATAGCAAAAGACCATGCGCACTGGGAGACTTCGCCTATGTGCGATTTGGGACGTCCCTTTTGCACATGGAACAAGGGGCTTCTGCGCATCTGGCAAGGAACCGCTGCACAGCGGACAGGGGGCGTTCAGCGGATGCCGCGATGGAGGTGGCCGGAGGTGGTGTTCGACATCTTCGGCACGGCAGTGCCGTCAGAGAGCGCAGCCTTGAGCGCCTGCCGGACGCGACCCGTTGCCTGGGCTGTCTGTTCGGCATCCATGAGGGTGGCATCCACCAGGAACATGGATACGCCCGCGTCCAGCAGATCCGGGATGTCCGGCACCGCATCCAGCGTCACGCTGTTGTACAGGTGGCTGCGCCCGGCAACGTCCGTCACCACCGGAAAGACGTAATCCTTGCGGTCTTTCAGACCGAAAGAAACGCTGCGCCGTTTGCAGGAAGCGCAATCCTCATCGCACGCGCCTTGGCTTGAGAGCAGGCAGTGCTCCGTGACCATCAGTTCTTGCGCACCATAGACTTTGGCGCCCACCGGGAACGGTGCCGATGCGGCCAGCGCACGGATCTGCCCCAAGTTCAGTTCCGGGGACAACCACGCCCCTTGGATGCCGAACGCCGCGGCCATCCTGAGCGCATCCTCGTTCACCAACGGCAAACGCGCGCCCGTCTCCATGCGGCATCCCAGCTGCCGCCCATGATGAAGCGCCCCCAGAGATTCCACCAGCACCGCATCATCCGACCCGACGTTTTTCCATGCATCCAGGCCGCGCCGCGCTTCTGAAGACGCGCCGCACGCGTCATGTTCGATGGAGGGCAGCACGATGGAGCAGCCCTTCGGATACCCCGCTTGGGAAGCCCCATCCGTCTGGCACCCTGCCACTTCAGCGCCCCCGCGCTGATAGTTGAACGCGGGCACGTAGATGGCATCAGCACCGGTGCGCTTCGCCGCGCGCGCCGCTTCCGGGCTGGTGGCCAGCACGGCCAAGAGGGAACCTTCGGCGCGCGTGCTTTCTCCTGCGGGCAGGGGCGTCGCCTTTCCCGCTTCAGACCGGCTGGAGCCGGCCAGCAGCGCCTGTTCCAGCTCCTCCAAGGCTTGTGCGCGGCACGCATGCAGCTGCGAGAACCCGATGCCCACGCCCTCATCCAGATGCACGTCCAAGCTTGCCAGCGAAAAGGGCGTGGAGCCCATGCGGCCCACGTGCTCTTCCACGTCCGCAACCGTGACCGCGCGGGTGCGGGCCGCTTCCACCACGGGCCCCGCCGCCGCGCCCACCACATCCGGCAACGGGCGCGGAAAGCCGCAGGCCACCCGGAACTCCATGCGCAGCGGCTGGCCCACCTCAAGCCACGCCTCCCCCGCCACCGGCACGCGCGGTTCGCGCGCATCTTCGGTGAAGGCGGCTTCGGCGGAGCGGATGCGGAACACGCGGTCGTTCGCGTGGATGCGCACCTTCGGATCCTCCACGGTGAAGCGGATGGCGCGCTTGGTGGTCTCTGCGCCAGAAGGCACCGTGAAACGCACGTTGCCGCGGCGCGTCCACGCCTCCAGCAGGTCCCCCGGCACCAGATCGATCTCAGGGGCGATGCTGACTTCATTCCCCGCAACGGACTTCACGCGCCCGGCGAACTGCCCGCGGTTGTTCGGGCGCTGATAGCTCATGAGCTCATCCGCGCTCTCCCCGTCCAGATACGCATCCGTGAACCCGCGCGAGAAGACCGAACCCAGCGCCTCCCTCTGCGCAGGCTCAAGACGCGCAGCCTGGCCGTCGCGCAGCTGGTCCAGCATCTGCCGGTACACCGAAACCACGGACGCCACGTACTCAGGGGACTTCATGCGGCCTTCCACTTTGAGGGATGCCACACCTGCGCGCACCAGCTCTTCCAAACGCTCAGCCGTGCACAGGTCCTTCGGGGACAGCAAGAATTCACCCGGAGCGCGCAGCTCCCGTTCGGGCGCATCCCGCCTCACCAGGTGATACGGCAACCGGCACGCCTGCGCGCACAGCCCCCGATTCGCCGAACGACCGCCGATCAGCGACGACATGAGGCACTGTCCTGAATAACAGACGCAGATGGCGCCATGAGCGAACACTTCGCAGGTCACGCCCGCTTCGCGCCCCACGGCGCACAGATTCGCAATCTCTTCCACCGAAAGTTCGCGTGCCAGCGTGATGCGCTCAGCGCCCAGATCGGCCGCGGCCAAAAGACCGTCAACGGAATGGATGTTCATCTGAGTTGAAACGTGCAGCGCCTCCGGCGGCAGCATCTGCACCACGTGGGCCGCCAGCCCCAGGTCCTGCACGATGAACGCATCCGCCCCGCACCGCCACGCTTGACGGATGAGCGCGCAAGCATCCCGCATCTCATCATCCAGGATGAGCGTGTTCATGGTGACATACACCTTGACGCCGCGCAGGTGCGCGTAGGCACAGGCCTTTTCAAGCGAATCGAGCGTGAAGTTGTCCGCGTTCTGGCGCGCGTTGAAGCGATCAAGGCCCAAATAGACCGCATCAGCCCCTGCACGCACCGCCGCATTCAGTGCCGCGAGGCTGCCCGCAGGCGCAAGGAGCTCAGGGGTGTTCATGGATGCCACCGCAGATGGGCGCGTGGCTACATCTCAGCAGCGGATTTGTCGGCGCTCTCCAACGCCTGCACCGCCGCGTCATAAGATGCCTGCAACCCTGCGATGCGGTCAGGATAACCATCGTAATCGAACGGGTTGCGCGTGGTGGATGCCTCGATCTCAGAATACAGGTCAAGGTAGCCGGACAGCACGTCCTTGAGCTGCGTGCAGCCGTCCACATACTGCTGCTTCAGATCAGCCAGCTCCTCCGGCGCTTCGATGGCCTCCATCTGGCTGATGACGCCAAAGGCTGCATCTGCCTGGAGCTTCATGGATACCAAGTCTTCCCGGGAGACCGCGTCAGCGAACGACGCCATCTTCTCCGAGAGGAGGTTCGAGGTCTCATTCATCTGAGCCATGAAACTGCGAGAAGTGGGCCCGGCCTCTTCTTGTTCAGTGGACGCTTGACCCAGCGGCTGCGTGCAGCCGGTGAGCATGAGCGAACAAGCGAACGCCGCTGCCACGAAGGCAGCGGCTGCGCGTTTGATGCGGGTTGAGATCAGCATGCGATTCTCCTGTATCCGGTGAAGTGAGCAGTATAGCTCAAACAAAGGGCATTGCCGCGCGCCTCACTCCGTGCCGCCGCCTTCCGGTGGCGTGACAGGTGGATCAGGGGTGACCGGAGGGTCTGGCGTGGAGGGCGGTTCTGTGCTGCCTCCCGGATCGCCGCCTGAATTGCCCCCGGAAGATCCGCCCGGATCAGGCGTGCCGGCATTCCCCGAATTGCCGCCTGAAGAGCCGCTGTTGCCTTCATTCAAGGGTTCGTCCCCACTTGAAATGTCACCCGTGACGGTGCCGTTCGCATCCACATCTTCACCGCCGGACCAGCCGCTGCCATCTCCTCCGATGTGGTTCTTCGAATCACGGTAGTTCTCGATGTATTCCGGTTTGTCCGCCGTAGGGAACTGTTCGATGTCGGACCATTCCATCACGCGATTCATGAAGTAGGCGAAGGTGCTGGCGGCAGATGCGAACGAGGGAATGACCTCCGCTTCCGCATACGAGTCAGCACGGTCCCCCAACCAGATGGCCACGGAGAGCTGCGGCGTGATGCCCACGAACCAACTGTCCTTCTTGTCATCGGTGGTGCCCGTCTTCCCACCCACGGGCTGCGACGAATTCAGCCGCGCCGCGGCACCCGTGCCACCCATGACGCCTTCCAAGCCCTCCACCGCAGCTGCCGCCACCTCAGGAGAAATGACGCGCTCCCCCTCCGGTGCCGAATTATCCACGATGACACGGCCGTTGCGGTCCGTCACGGAGATGATGCACTCAGGGTCGTAGTGCGTGCCGCCGTTGGCCAGCGTGGCGTAGGCGTCCGCCATCTCCAACGGGGTGATGGAATCGATGCCCAGCGTGATGCCGGCCACATTCTGGATGTTGGAGGTCACGCCCATGCGGCGCGCTGCGTCGCGGACATTGTCCACGCCCACTGACATGATCAGGCGCATGAACGCGGTGTTGGAGGATACGGCCAGGGCGCTCTTGATGGGACGCGTGCCGAAATCCGCCTTGTTCACGTTGTAGACCACGTTCGCGCCATCCAGCTGCACGGACTTGCCCGCATCGATCAACGTGTTCGGATCGATGCCCGCCTCCAGCGCAGCCACGTAGGTGAATGCCTTGAAGGTGGACCCCACCTGGCGGCCGGACCCGCCTTCACCGGTGGCCATGTTCACCTGGTCCGTGTCGTAGTCATGGCCGCCCACCATGGCCTTGATGTAGCCGTTGTCCGGATCTATGGCGCAAAGCGCCACCTCGAACGGCTCTCCCACTTCCGCTTCCTTCTCAGCAGCCGCTGCTTCAGCAGCCTGCTGATCAGGCACATCCAAGGTGGTGATGATCTTGAGGCCGCCCGCGAACAGGTCAGCCGTGGAGAACGCGTATTTGCCGTCCTGGTTCATCAGCTGGTTGCGCACATAGCTGGTGAAGTAGGGATATGCCGTGATGCCGGTCATGGAGGGTTCGGTGGGATTCAGCACGATCTCTTCTGCTTTTGCGGCTGCAGCCTCCTCTGCGGTGATGTAGCCGTTGGATTCCATGCGAGAGAGCACCGTGTTGCGGCGCGCCAGGCAATTCTCCATGTGGTCTATGGGGTTGTTGTAGGTGGGAGACTGCGGGATGCCCACCAACGCAGCCGCTTCTGCCAGCGTGAGGTCTGCTGCGTCCTTGGAGAAGTAGCGTTCCGCTGCCGCCTGGATGCCGTAGGAACCGGATCCGTAATTGATGGTGTTGAGGTACATGAGAAGGATGTCCTCCTTCTCATACATCTCCTCCACCTTGGTGGCCAGCACCATCTCGCGGATCTTGCGCTTGAAGGATATCTCTGACATCTCTTCGGACAGAACGGTGTTCCTGACCAGCTGCTGGGTGATGGACGAACCGCCTTCGCGGCTGCCGCCCATGAGGTTGTTCACCAACGCGCGTGCGGTGCCCATGAGATCCACGCCGTTGTGCGAATAGAAGCGCTCGTCTTCCGTGGCCACCGTGGCGTCCTTCACATACTGGGACACCTGGTCAAGCTCCACCGGTTGACGGTTCTCCAGCTGGAACTCCGCCAACACCGTTTCACCGTCCGAGGCGTACACCACGGACGTGGATGAAGTGGAGAACTGATCAGTGTCAGCGTAGTCCGGCAAGTCTTCCAGCCACGAATTCGCCAGTGCCACCGCTCCGAAGCAGAGCGCGCCCACCGTGGCCACGATGACGGCCAGAATGGACAGGGCTATGACTTTGCCGGATCTCTTCTTGACGTGGTAGCGTCCTTTGACGGCGCGAGAGGCCACGGCGCACCTCCTGTTGTGTTTTTGCGGCATTCTAGCATCGTGCGAATGGCTTCATCCAGACATAAGGCTACCATCCGAACATCGGTTTGTAAAAAACACACAACCACCAACGGCAACCGTCAGAGAGCTGCGGCGAGGATGTCCATGGCTTCATCCACGTGGTCCTCTTCGCAGATGAGGGGCGGCAAGAAGCGGAGCGTTTCCGGGCCGGTGGCGTTCAGCACCAGCCCCGCTGCCAACGCCCGGGCCACCACGCCCGGCGCATCCGGCACGTCAGCGCCCACCATGAGGCCGCACCCGCGCACGTTCTGCACTCCGGGAAGTGCGGACAAGCGCTCCTGCAGATGAGCGCCCACCCGCGCGATGCGATCGCGCACGCCTTCCGCATCCAGTTCGCGCAGAGTGGCCAGCGCCGCTGCACAGGCCAGGTTCGATCCGCCGAAGGTGGAACCGTGCTGGCCCGCCTGGAGCGTGTCCCCCAAATCCCCGCGCGCAGCGCACGCGCCTGCGGGCATGCCGGAGGCGATGCCCTTCGCCATGGTGACCACATCCGGCGTGACGCCCGCGTGCTGGAACGCGAACGGACGCCCTGTGCGGAAAATGCCGCACTGCACTTCGTCGAAGATGAGGAGCGCGCCCGTTTCACTGCACAAACGCCGCGCCGTGCGCAAGAACTCCGGTGCGCAGGGATGCACCCCGGATTCACCCTGGATGGGTTCGACCATGATGGCGCAGACAGACGCGCCCACGCTTTCCATGAGGCGCTCAAGGGCCGCTTCGTCATTGATGGGCGTGGGCAGGAAGCCTTCCGGCATGGGTTCGAAACCGTGATGGAGCTTGCTCTGGCCCGTGGCGGACAGGGTGGCCAGCGTGCGGCCATGAAAGCTCTTCACCAGCGTGATGATGCGGGAGGGCGCTGCATCCGCATCCTCCCCGCGCGCCTCAGCCACGCGGCGCGCATGCAGGCGCGCCAGCTTGATGGCGCATTCGTTCGCCTCTGCGCCGGAATTCGCGAAGAACGTCTTCCAGCCTTCGCGTTCCTGCTCAGGCAGCCCGCTGTCCAGCAGACCCGACAGCTTCTCCGCCACTTCTCCGCGCCCTTCTATATAGAAATAGTTGCTCACGTGGATCAGCTTCTCAGCTTGCTGCGTGAGGGCGCGCACCACAGCAGGGTGGCAGTGGCCCAAGCTGCACACACCGATGCCGGACAAGAAATCCAGATAGCGCTTGCCGGACGCATCCGTCAGATACATTCCTTTACCCGAGACGAATTCCACGTCCTTGCGCGCGAACGTGGGCATGACATAACGCTCTTCCAGTTGCTTCTCTTCTGCGAATCCCATGGGGTGCGCTCCTGTCCGTTCAGTCGGTCTCTATCAGCTTGGTGGCGAAATTGCCCAAGGGCGCGGCGTCGAAGCCTGCTGGTGCGCGGCGCCCCGTCACCATGGTGCCGATACCGTTGTCCGTCAGCAATTCCAGCAAGAGCGCGTGCGGCGTGGTGCCGTTCACGATGTGCGCCCGGGAGACGCCCTCCTCAAGCGCCAGCACGCAGGATTCCAGCTTGGGGATCATGCCGCCAGTGTTCGCGCCTGCGCTGGCGATGCGGCGTGCTTCTTCCAACGTCATGGACGACACCAGCGTGGCCGGATCAGGGTAGTCAGTGTAGTAACCGTCTATGTCAGAAAGGAAGATGACCTTGTGCGCGCCGATGGCCGCGGCCACATGCCCCGCCGCCACGTCCGCGTTCACGTTGTAACAGCCGTTGTCCTCCCCGATGGCGATGGAAGCGATGATGGGGATGTAGTCAGCGTTGACCAGATCTTCCACCAGCGCGGGGTTGATGCGCGTGATGCGGCCCACGCGGCCCAGTTCCGCAGACGCCGCCTCTGCCACGATGACGCCCGCATCCGCGCCGGAGATGCCCACGGCCATGTTGCCATGCTGGTTCATGGCCTCTACCAGTTCCTGGTTCACCTCTCCGGTGAGCACGCGGCGGACAATCCCCATGGCCGCATCCGTGGTGACGCGCTGGCCGCGGACGAATTCCACATCCACGCCTTCGCGTTCCATGGCCGCGCTGATGGCGTTGCCGCCACCATGCACGATGACCGGGTTCACGCCGATGATCTTCAAGAGCACGATGTCCGCCATCACCTTCGCGCGCAGATCAGCGTCCACCATGGCCGCGCCGCCATATTTGATGACCACCGTGCGCCCCGTGACATGCTTGATCCACGGCATGGCCTCCGTCAGCACTTCTCCCGTGATGCGGGATACGCCGTTCGGCCGCTTGTCCTTGTCCAGCTCCATCCTTCTCCGCTCCTCAGTCCAGCCCGTTCTCACCGATGCCGCGCAACGCGGATCAGGTGCGGTAATCCCCGTTGATGGTGATGTAGTCATGGGTCAGATCGCACGTCCACACTGTGGTGGACGCGTCCCCCGCCCCCAGATTGATGTCCAGCACTATCTCAGGCTCTTCGAAACGCCTGAGCGCTTCCTCTTCATCGAATGCAAGCGCCAAACCGCCCTTGCACACAGGGATGCCCATGATGGAAATGTCCACGTCCTCCTGGCGGAAGACCGCGCCCGAACGCCCCAGGGCTGCCGCGATGCGTCCCCAGTTGGCATCGTGCCCGGCGATGGCCGTCTTCACCAGGGGCGAATTCGCCACCGTGCGCGCCGCCACATCAGCGTCTTCCTTCGTGCACGCGCCCGTCACATGCACATCCACCAGCTTCGTGGCGCCTTCGCCGTCCTTGGCCATGCTGCGCGCCAAATGGACGCACACCTCTTCCAGCGCCGCTTCGAAGAGCTGGAACGCCGGGCTTCCCGGTTGGAAGGGCGCGCTTTCCGGTGCGGCCGCGCCGGAAGCCATGAGGATGCACGTATCGTTCGTGGAGGTGTCCGAATCCACCGTCACCTTGTTGAAGCTCACGTCCGCCGCGCGCTTCAGGGCGGCACGCGCATCGGGTGCGGTGAGCGGCACGTCCGTGGTGATGACCGCGATCATGGTGGCCATATCCGGCATGATCATGCCGGAACCTTTCGCCATGCCGCCCACCGTGAACATGCAGCCAAGATGCCCCACGGCATCCCCTGAGAAGCTGACGGCGCACTGCTTGGACACCGTGTCCGTGGTCATGATGGCCGCTGCCGCGTCAGCGCCGCCCGCACGCGAAAGAGCAGCGTGCACCTCCGGCACGCCGGTACGGAACGGCTCCAAAGGCAGCTGCACGCCGATGACGCCCGTGGAACAGACGAGCACTTCATCCGCCGGGCATCCCACCGCCTCCGCCACGATGCGGCCCGCTTCCTCCGCCGCCGCCAGGCCCTCTTCCCCGGTGGCTGCGTTCGCGTTGCCGGAATTCACCGCCACCGCTCGGATGATGCCGCAGCTCTCCCCTTCCACCGCGCTCTCCAGCACGCGTTTGTTGCGGCGAACCGGAGCCGCACAGAAGACGTTGCGCGTGAACACCGCGGCGGTGGGACACGGTTCATCTGCCACCACCAAGGCCAGATCCCGCTTGTGGGGGTTCGCGCGGAACCCCGCATGCACCCCTGCGGCCGTGAATCCCTCAGCCGAGGTGACGCCGCCACCTTCGATCACCGCAAGTGCGGATGCATCCATCTTCGATACCGCCTTCCTCAAGGACCGCGAGCACGGTCCTTGACTTGCTCACCTACACCGGAAGCGCTGCCGCTTCAAGGCCGGCCGCTTCGTCAAGCCCGAACACCAGGTTCGCGCACTGCACGGCCTGACCGGCTGCGCCCTTGCCCAGATTGTCTATGGCGCCCGTTGCCACCACGCAGCGCGTGCGCTCGTCATAGGCCACGGCCACCTGGGCGCGGTTCGTGCCCGCCACCGATGCCGTCTTCGGCTGCGCGCCCGGCTTCAATACCTCGACGAACGTGCAGCCTTCATAGAATTCCCGATACAACCCCTGGGCATCTTCCGTGCACGCAATGGGCGCATCTTCTGCCAAGGGGATGGTGACCGTGGACAGCAGCCCACGGTTCAGCGGCGCCAGATGCGGCGTGAACACCAACCGGCCGGAAACCTGCAGGATCTGCTCTATCTCCGGCGTGTGCCGATGGGTGGTGACGCCGTAGGCTTCCACGCTCTCGTTCGCTGAGCAGAAATGCGTGCGCGCAGAGGGCGTCTTGCCCGCCCCCGTGACGCCGGAGACGGCATCCGCCACCACCGGAGCCCCTTCGCGCAGAAGGCCTGCGCGCGCAAGGGGCGCTGCAGCCAACGAGGTTGCCGTGGGATAGCACCCTGCGCAGGCCACCACGCACGGGAGATGGCGCTCATGGCGGCCGCGGGCACGTTCCAAGTCCTGCGGGAACAGTTCAGGCAGGCCGAAGGCCGCATCCGCCAGCAGGTCCGGTTGCGTGTGAGGCGTTCCATACCATGTTTCATACACCGACGCATCCCGCAGGCGGAAATCCGCTGACAGGTCCACAGCCACCGCGCCCGCACCCACCACGCGCGGCGTCTGCTCAAGGGAAGCGGTGTGCGGCACCGCCAAGAACACCACGTCAAGGCTCTGCGCCTCCAGTTCTTCGCTGGTGCAGAATTCCAGTCCAGAAACGCCGGTGAACGCCGGATACGCATCCTTCAGCAGCGTTCCCGCCAGCGAATCGGACGCTGCCGCCACCAGTTCCATGTCAGGATGCTGGCTGAGGATATGCGCCAGCTGGATGCCCGCAAAGCCCGCTGCTCCCAAGATGCCAGCCTGTATCACTGCGCTTCACCTGCTTTCCTTCAAGCCTGGCGCTGATCCGCGCCGGGAGGCGTGCCGAAAGTCACGAAATGCCGTCGCTTGCCGCTGATGACAGAGAGCGCTTCCAGCCCTTTGTTACCATGAGCGGCAAAACCACGAGTGGAAGCATTCTACCCGACCATGCGCGCTCAGCGCCTGCACGGTGGATGTCAAGGGGAGCGAACATGGACCAACCAGCGCGGGAAGAGAACATCCAAGCCATCGTCAGCTACTTTGAAGCCGGCATCAAGCCGGAAGCGAAGAACATCGGCATAGAACTGGAGCACACGCTGGTGCATGAGAGCGGACGCCCCGTATCCTATTCGGATGCCGACGGCCAGCATGCCATCTTGGAGCAGTTGCGCCGAGAGTATCCCACCTGCGAACGTGACGCAGACGGCCACATCACCCTGCTCTCTGACGGCGTGGCGAACGTGACGCTGGAACCCGCTGCCCAGATGGAAGTGTCCGCCGGGCCGTTCGCGCGCTTGGATGACGCCCTGGCCTGCATCCGCAAGTTCGAAGCGGACGTTGACGCCGTCTCTGCCCCTGACATCAACGTGATGACGGTGGGCTACCATCCCACCATGCGCGCCCTTGACCTTGAGCTCATCCCGAAGCCGCGCTATGCCATCATGAACGGATATCTGGGTGCCATCTCCTCCTTCGGCATCTGCATGATGCGCGGATCCGCTTCCACACAGGTGTCCATCGACTACGCTTCCGTGGATGACTGCCTGCGGAAGCTGCGCCTGGCGAATGCCGTGGTGCCCATAGCGTCCCTCATCTGCGACAACGCGGCCGTCTTCGAAGCAGAAGAGCGCCCCCACCAGCTGATGCGCACAGAGGTCTGGGAGAAGTGCGACCCGGCGCGGTGCGGCACGGTGCCCGGCGTCATGGATGCAGGCTTCACGTTGCGCGCCTATGCGGAATACATCCTGGACACGCCTGCCATGGTGGACATCTCCACGGGCACGCCCCAGCTGTCCGAACGGACGCTGGGAGACATCTACGCGGAACGCCCCATGGCCGAAGCAGACGTGGAACACGCGCTGTCCGTCTTCTTCACGGATGTGCGGCTCAAGCGCTATGTGGAGATCCGCCCAGCAGACGCGCTGCCCGCAGAATTCGCGGTGGCCTATGCGGCACTGATCAAGGGGCTGTTCTATTCGGATGCCTCCTTGGACGCGCTGGACAGGCTTTTCGCAGGCGTGACCGAGCAGGACATAGCCACTGCCAAGCAAGAGCTCATGCAGGTGGGCTATGATGCTCAGGTGTACGGACAGCCGGTCTCCGCCTTGGCCGATGAGCTTCTGAGCTTGGCGGCCAGCGGCCTGGATGAGGCAGAAGCGCCCTATCTGAAGCCTCTGGCCGTGCTGGTGGCGAACCGAGTCACCCTGGCGGACATGGAAGCAGCGAAGGCAGAGCAGCACTGAATGCGCACGACCAGAAAGGACGCGCCCCAGATGAGCAACGAAGGCAAGAAGGTCAAGATCCACTACACGGGTTCGTTCGATGACGGCGAGGTGTTCGACACGTCTCGTCTGAGCGGCGAGCCGCTGGAGTTCGAATGCGGTTCCGGCATGGTCATCAAGGGTTTCGATGACGCGGTGCGGGACATGGAAGTGGGCGAGAAGAAGCACATCCACCTGGAGCCGGCAGAGGCCTATGGGGAAGTGGACGAGAAGCTCATCCAAACGGTGCCTGTCGACCGCGTGCCGAACGCGCAAGACCTGCCAGTGGGAGAAAGCGTGTACATGCAAGGCCCGAACGGCCAGCCTTTCCCCGTGAAAGTGGTCAGCATGGACGATGAGAACGTGGTGTTCGACATGAACCATCCCATGGCCGGCAAGCCGTTGAACTTCGAGCTGGAACTGGTGAAGGTCGAAGGCGCCTGAGCCTTCACGCCATGCGGCATGACGCATCCCCGGGGCGGCCAGAGCGGCCGCCCTTTCCATATACGCTGCCATCAACCCCATGGTCACGCCACCAGCGCCTGCTTGAGGCCCGCTGCAACCCGCCCCGCTTCCGCCGTGCTGTTGTGGTTCAGCACCGCTGAGATGCCGCCCATCTTCCGTTCTTGTTCCTGGAAGCAGAGCGCCGCGGGCGTGACACCCTCATCCGGCACGCCCTCACGGCGCAGGTTCACCGTGCGCATCTCATGCACCGCTTCTGCGAACCCGCTGAATCCCATGACCCAGAACACGTGGGCCAGGACCGCCATGCGCTCATATTCCGTGAGCGCAGCGGGCAGCCAGATGGCATGCCCCAAGACATCCGTCCAGGCAGAGCCTATGAGCGCATCCACTGAAGAGAGCGCCTCCTGCACCCGCGCGCACGTGCCCGCAGCCTCATCCGCCTGGCATGCCGCGATGGAACGCGCATAGTCCACTGCCTGCGCATCCGCTGCCCCTGCGGCAGCCACATCCAAGATGGCCGCAGAGATGCGCCGCGTGAGCACAGGACCGGTGCCGGGATATTCGAACGATTGCACCGGAATGATGACATGGTCAGGCTCCGGCGCTGGCTGGGGTTCCAGGTCATACATCAGCCCCAGCATGGCAGACGTCTTCTTCAGCAGATGGCGTTTCGCCGCACCGGTGAGCGCGCGCGGATCAAGCTTCCAGCCCAGACGGGTTTCCAGCAGCACGAACAGCAGCGTTTCCGGATCTGCGCCCGCGAGCGCTGCATGCACGCAGGTGACGTCTTCCTTGCGCACCTGCACTTCCGCGAAGCAATAGTTGACCTGGTTGACGACGGGTTCTTTCATGACGCGCACCTCTTCCTGTTCCCTGATGGTCTTTGCAAGCGTTGGTTCGCCGGCAGCAGGAAGCCCCAGCGATCTGGGCGCTCACACCTGCGGCCAATCAGGGATGGGTGCGCTTGCATCTTCTGATGCAAGGCATGATAGCACGAAATACGAACGTTTGTTCTAGAAAATCAAAAGATCATCTGCGCTCGGCGGTGAGGGCGTCCAGCTCTTTCCGAGCGCGGCTCCACCGGCGCGAACCGGCTCCCGCGAACCCCGCCGCCACGATGGCGCAGATGAAGATGGCCATGTTCGCGATCTGGCTGTTCGCCCATTCCGCGCCCATGGTGGAGAAGGTGGTCTTGACGATGATCAAGACCACCATGATGACGATGGCAGCCACCACTTGAAGAAGCCCAGAGCGCTTCTTGACCTCAAGTTCCTGGATGCGCTCTTCGCGGCGCGCTTTGTTCTTCTTGCTGCTCATCAGCGATGCCTCTCGTAAGGGATGGCCTCAAGCCTTCTCAGCTTCAGGGTCCACGTCATAATCGAACCCTTCAAGGTTATCAGAGGGCGGGAACTTCTCGGTCAGTTCAGCCAGAGAAGCCTGCGCCTTTTCAATGTGCACCTGATGGATGGGCTTGCGGCCGTACACGCCGTTGTAGATCCAGAACGTGAAGAGCGCCGTCAGCGCCAAGCCGCATACGGCCAGCGCGAAGGAGCCCAGATGCAGAAGGCCCGCAGCCGCATGTTCGCCGCCCAGGAACAGGTCCATGCCGATGTTGTAGGTGTTGTAGCCGCCCACGGTGATCATGACCGAAAAACCCTGGCCCGCGAAGTTCGCCAGCGCGCCGGAAACGCCGAAGGGGGCCAGGATGGCGCCCAGCATCCACGCCGTCATCAGGATGTAGAGCGGGGTGGTCTTCGGGGTGATGGCCTTGCAGATGAGGAACAGCACCTGGAAGAACACAGCCAGAAGGCCGCCTACCCAGAACGCGTTGAAGAAGAGCATCCCGCCTTCGGTCTTGGGCACGCCCATGTCCTGGGCCGGCTGCACGCCCATCATGCCGCACACATAGCCCAGCACCACGCACACGGCCATGAACAGCACGTTGAACCAAATGACGAACCACACGCAGTTCCAGATGCACTTGCCCATGGATTCATTCTTCGTGGTCCATGGGCCCACGCCCTTCATGCCCACCGCCATGGCGAAGCCGGAGAACGGCAGGAGCGCACCGAACGTGGCCCATTCCTCCACATACTGGTAGATGGCCAAGCCGCCCAGGACGCATCCGATGATGCCCATGGAGATGAGCGTGGCACCGCCCATGAAGAAGCTCATGGGCGTGTCTGCCAGCACCATGGTCCAGAATGCCAAGATGGCCTGCGCGATGAGCGCGAACAAGCCTCCCACGAAGAAGCTGTAGATGACGGTCTTGTACGGTTTCATGATCCTCCCCTAGATAGATGCGCAGCCCGCGGCAGGCGCGCGCTGCTTCCCCCTTGATGTGCGCGCATCCCCATACGCGCGGATGGGCAGATTATACGGGAAGCAGCCTGCGAAACGCCGCACGTGCACGCCCGCAAGGCGGGCGGCGCATCCATGCCTGCGCGCGCCACGAAAAAGCGCCAGGGCATGGGCTCTGGCGCTGATGGGCTTGAAGTTTGGGCGAGCGCTGGTGCAGGGTCAGTTCCCTTGGGCGCGCGCCAGTTCGTATTCCTCCACCAGCTTCTTGGTGACGTCATGGGGCGCTTCTTCATAGCCTTCCACCGTGATGGTGTAGGAACCGGAGCCGCGCGTGAGAGAGCGCAGGTCCTTCGTGTATTCGATGACCTCAGCGTAGGGCACGCGCACCTTGATGATGGTGTCCCCCGCCTCGCCTGCATCCGTGCCGATGATGCGCCCGCGCCGCGTGGAGATGTCCCCCATCACCGCGCCCGCGTATTCTTCAGACACCGTGATGTCCATGGTGGCCATGGGTTCCAGCACCACCGGGTTCGCCTTCTCAGCCGCCGCGCGGAAGCCGATGCGCGCCGCCGTTTTGAACGCCATCTCATTCGAATCGACGGAGTGGTACGAACCGTCGAACACAGCGCACTTGATGTCCACCATGGGATACCCCGCCAAGAAGCCTTCCGCCATGGCTTCCTGCACGCCCTTGTCCACCGCCGGGATCAGACCGTTCGGGATGACGCCGCCCTTGATCTCATCCACGAATTCATAGCCACCGCCCGGGTTCGGCGTGAGGCGCAGCCAGCAATCGCCGAACTGCCCGGCCCCGCCCGTCTGCTTCTTGTGGCGCCCTTGGGCTTCAGCCTGCTTGCGGATGGTCTCCCGGTAGGGAATGCGCACCGGCACCAGGCGCGCGTCCACGCCCGTCTGTTCCTTCAGGCGCGCCAGCAGCATGTCCACCTGCGTCTCGCCCATGGCGTGCAGGATGGTCTGATGCGTCTGCTCATCACGGGTGATCTTGATGGTGGGGTCAGCCTCGGCGGAACGCGCCAGGAACGTGCCCAGCTTGTCCTCTTCATTCTTGTTGACCGCTTCGATGGCCACCGGATACAGCGGTTCGGGCAGCGTGAGCGGCTGGATGGCGATGTCCCCCTCAACGGAGAGCGTGTCCCCGTTGCGCGTTTCGGTCAGCTTCGGCACCACGATGATGTCACCGGCCTTCGCGCTCTTCACGTCCATGGGTTCTTTGCCCATCATCACCTGGATCTTGCCGAGGCGCTCCTTCTTGCCCGTGCGGGAGTTGATCAGCTCAAGGCCCGGCTCCAGATACCCGGAGAGCACCTTCAGGAAGCTCAAACGGCCCACAAACGGATCAGAGATGGTCTTGAACACGAACGCGGAGGGACGCTTCGTTTCATCAATGGGGATGGCGACGCCGTCAGACATCTGCTTGAAGCCGCCGTGGCTGCGCGGATGCGGGAAGTAGGTGGCGATGTCTTCCATGAGGCCCTGCACGCCCTGCATGATGATGGTGGAGCCCACGAACACCGGCACGATGAGCTCTTGGGCGATGGCCTTGTCCAGCAAGGATTCCAATTCCTCCTGGGACAGCTGCTCTTCGCCGTCCAGATACTTCATCATGAGGTCATCGTCCGCCTCGGCCACCAGGTCGCACAGCTTGTCACGGGCGGCCAGGGCAGCCTCCAGGTAGGCCTCCGGAATGTCCTCCACAATCTCTTCGGTGCCCTGAGCGCTGTGATAGCGCGCCTTCATGCGGATGACGTCGATCACGCCCTGGAAATCCTTGTCCACGCCCATGGGGATGGTGACCGCGCCCAACCGTGCGCCGAAGCGCGCGTGCAGCGTCGCCATGGCGGCGTCAAAGTTCGCATTCTCACGGTCTATATGGTTGATGTACACGGCGCGCGAGATGTCCATCTTCTCCGCTTCGCGCCAAAGCCGGGTGGTCATGACCTGCGGACCAGCCACCGCGTCCACCACGAACAGGGCCATCTCTGAGGCCTGCATGGATGCCAGCGTGTCACCGATGAAATCAGGATGGCCGGACGTGTCCAACAGGTTGATCTTGTAATCCTTGTAGGGCACCGGCGCCACGGAAGTGTTGATGGTGAACTTGCGCTTGATCTCTTCAGGATCATAGTCAAGATAGGACTTGCCGTCATGGGTGGTGCCCATACGGGACGTCTTCCCGGAGACGTAGAGCATGGCCTCGGCCAGCGACGTCTTCCCTGCACCATCCTGCCCTACCAGGACCACATTGCGCACATGTTCCGTTGCGGGTGCTGCCATGATGAATCACCATCTTTCGCGTAGAGCGCCCTGGGCGTTGCCTGCAGGAGCGCGCCTGCCGGATGCATGCCACCAGACCGATCAGTCTGCGAATGCCATGCAGAAGATTCTACCGGAAGACGGACGTGCCGGATGCGGGAAGCCGGATGCCGCATGCAGGTTACATCTGCTTGACCGAATGGTCCCGGACTGCGGAATTTGATGGCTAACGTCTACTATAGCACCAGGGCTTGCATTCGCCTTGTCCTCCTTCAGCATTGGCCGGACAACGGACGCGCGCCCTGACCCCCTCAAGCCTTGAGAAGCTTGATGCAGCCCCATGGCGGCATGCCAGATCCCAAGCTTTTCAGATGAAGAAGGGATGGCATCATGAGGAGGTTGCACTTCAAAGGCATCAGACGGCCCACTGGCGCTGCGCGCGAGGCATCGTTTCCCGGACTGAGACGGAGCCTGTTCATCGTGGTGTCAGTGGGTGCCATCATCGCCGTGGTGGACCGGCACCGCGGGGCATCAATGGAGAATGCCATGCACGCGGAAGCTGAGATAACGCGCGCGCAGATTCCCTCCGCCCCCGCCGCACAGGAGATCCAGGCGAACGGAGCGGCGGCCTTCCATTGGGACCGACTGCAAGATCTGCTGCCCCTCGGCATGCGCCGCGCGGGTCTGACGGAGCGGCAGGCGCAGGTGGGCATGGGAATGCTCTGCCAGAAGAGCTATCAAGAGATAGCGGAAGAGGTGCGCCTCGATGAGAGCACGGTGCGCCAGCATGCCGCCTCCGCATTCCAAAAAGTGGGCTGCACCAAGAAGTCGGAGTTCATGGCTTCCCTGCTGGCCCGGATGGAAGCCGAAGACGCGCGCTGACCTTTGTCTGGGGCCGGGCATCACCCCCCCGGCCCCAGACGCAAAAGAGATGCTCCAAATCAGGCGATGTGCGAAAGGGACGTTCCAAATCACCCCCGCGAGGTTGCCTGATGTGCAAAAGGGACGTCCCAAATTGCACATAGAAAAGGTCTTTCAGTGCGCATTGTCTTTTCTTATGTGCAATTTGGAACGTCCCTTTTGCACATCGCCATCGCCCCAGGTGCGATTTGGGACGTCCCTTTTGCATCCGGGGAGCCTTCTGCACCTGAGGGTTTTTCAAGGGCTTTCGACCGCCCGCCAGCGCCTCACAGCTCTGAGATGATGCGCTCCGCGCGCTCGGCAACCTGCGCCTTCACGCGTTCAAGATCCACGCCCGGCCATGAGCCGTCTTCATACACCACCTGGCCATCGCAGAGCGTGAGCACCACATCGCTCCCATCCCCGGCGAAGACCACGTTGTAGTCCGGCTGCGTCATGGGGCACCACTGAGGCCCGGTCACATCCAGCACGGCCAGATCCGCCTTGAAGCCCTCCTTGATGGCGCCGCAATCCTCGCGGCCCTGAGAGAGCGCGCCGGTGCGCGTGGCGGCGCGCAGGATCTGCTTCGGATCCACCACTGCCGGATCCAGTGTGCTGCCTTTGTAGATGAGGCCCATGACATACAGATCAGAGAACAGGTCATGGTTGTTGTTGGAAGCCATGCCGTCAGAGCCCACGCAGACGTTCATGCCGCGCGCCAGCATCTTCGGAATGGGCGCGAAGCCGCTTCCCAGCTTCATGTTGGACACTGGGTTGTTCGCCACGAAGACGCCCTTGTCCTGCAGGATGTCCAGATCAGCGTCATCCACCCAGACGCAGTGAGCAGCCGTGCAGGGAACGTCGAACACGCCGATCTGGGCGAAATATTCCACCGGGGACAGGCCGTCGTGGCGTTCGCGACATTCGGCCACCTCCTTCTCCGTTTCGGAGACGTGCACGTGCAGCCGCAGTCCCTTGTCCGCCACGATCTGGGCAATCTCTTCACAGACCTGCTGGTTGGAGGTGTATTCCGCATGGATGTTGTAGTCCATCAGGATCCGCCCGTTCGCGCTGCCGTGCAGAGTGCGCACATATTCTTCATTCTTGGCAGCGATAGGGTATTCCGCGTACGGCTTGGGTTCGAACGCCAAGAGACCTTCGCAGAGATTCGCCTTCAGGCCTGCCTCCGTCACCGCACGGACGCGCTCCGGCGTGGCGTAGTACATGTCAGAGAAGCTGACCACGCCGTAGCGCGCCATCTCCGCGCAGGCTAGGAGCGTGGCCCAGTAGTTGTCTTCCGGCGTCATCTTCGCTTCGAAGGGCCAGCACTTCTCTTCCAACCAACGCTGCAGCGGCAGGTTCTCAGCGAAGCCGCGCAACAGCGTCATGGGGGCATGCGCGTGAGCGTTGTACAGCGCCGGCATCATCAGCTTGCCCGCACCCTCGTACACGCGCCCGAAGCGCTGCGCGTCCCCAGGTGCCGCGTCGCCTATATAGGTGATGGCATCCCCTTCCACGCCCACCCATTTGCTGGGTTGGAAGTCCAAGTTCTCATCCAGGATGGCTATCTCTTTGAACAGCATGAGCGCTCCTTCGCATGCGCGGCACTGCGTGCCTGGCCAAGTATGAGATATAGTCTAATGCCAGTCTTCCCGATCGCGCACGAAAAGGCGCGGACATTCTTCGCGAACCACTTGCACCGCACCCGTTCGTTTGTGCTATAGTGTTCCAGCACTTTTTCGGGGCCTTAGCTCAGCTGGGAGAGCGCATGGCTGGCAGCCATGAGGTCAGGGGTTCGATCCCCCTAGGCTCCACCATTGAACCGCCAGGCCAGAGCACATTTTCGCTCTGGCCTTTTTTGTTTCTCAGGGGATGGATCGGGAACCCGCCCATGATGTGCGAAAGGGACGTTCCAAATTGCACATAGGAAAAGACGATGCGCGCTGGATGGCTCATCCTATGTGCAATTTGGGACGTCCCTTTTGCACATCTGGCAACCTCGCAGGTGCAATTTGAGACGTCCCTTTTGCACATTCACGTATCCTAAGAGGGATATGGCACAGAGAGAGGATGACACGACTGAGGGAGCGCGGCGCTCTGAGCGCAGGCGCATGGCCGCAGGGTTCGCAGCAGCGCTCACAGGTGCTGCGCTCTGGGGATTCTCGGGCGCGTGCGCACAGGTGGCGCTTTCCGACCACGGCATGTCACCGCTGTTCATCACGGCCGCGCGATCCGCGATCGCCGCTGTGGCGTTGACCGCATTCTCAGCTTTTCGATATCGAGGCGCGCTCTGCAAGATCATCCGCTGTCGAAGTCTGAGAGGCGCGCTCATCCTCTTCGGCATGGGATTGTTCCTCAGCCAAGCCACCTTCGCTGCCTCTGTGGGCGCAACCAACGCAGGCATAGCCACCGTGCTGCAAAGCCTGGCAACGGTCTTCGTGATGAGCCTGGCCTGCCTCAAGAACAGGAGGCCTCCACGTGCGCTGGAAGGGGCAGGACTGCTCTTCGCGCTCGCCTCAACGTGGCTCATCTCCACGCAAGGAGACCCTGGAAGCTTGGCGATCGCGCCAGAGGGCCTCATCTGGGGCATAGCGAACGCGCTGTCGGTGACGCTCTACCTCATGGCGCCAAAAGGGCTCTACGACCGGTGGCCCAGCATTCCGGTCATTGCATGCGGGCTGTGCGTTGCAGCGACCGTGGCAGCCATCGCGCTCGGGTGCGCATGCATCGCCTCAGGCAGAGCGCTCGTCCCCCCTATGGATGCGCGCGGTTGGATCGTGCTCGTGGGAGGCATCGGTCTTTTGGGAACCGCGTGCGCGTTCGGCCTCTACCTGTTCGGCGTGGCCATCGTGGGAGCGGTCCGCGGCAGCCTGCTGGGCACGGCCGAACCCGCTAGCGCCATGGTGCTCACCGCATGCTGGCTGAGCACTGCCGTGAGCGCGGCGGACTGGTTGGGACTCGCCCTCATGGCAGCGATGATCTGCCTGGTGGCGCTGTCGAGCATCAAAACGTGAGCGGGTGCAAGGAACCTGCCCCCATGTGCAAAAGGGACGTTCCAAATTGCACATAGAAGAAGAGAACGAGCACTGGATGTCTATCCCTATGTGGACGTTCCAAATTGCACAGAGGGCAGCTTCCGGATGTGCAGAAGGGACGTTCCAAATTGCACATAGGATTAGAGGATGAGCACTGAAAGACCTTTCCTATGTGCAATTTGGGACGTCCCTTCTGCACATCACAGGACCGTTCGTCCTATGTGCAATTTGGGACGTCCCTTTCGCACATCTGGCAACCTCGCAGGTGCAATTTGGGACGTCCCTTTTGCGTATTCGCGTGCCCTTCGTGTGGGCCCGAGGGCGGATCAGGCTCGTTCTATGGCGTTGGTGATGGGGGTCAGGGCGTCCTCTGGATCGTAGGCGTACACCTTGCCGGCATCCACGCTGGCGGCGAAAGCCGGATCCATGGGAAGCGTGGCCACAGCTTTGATGCCATACTTCTCCGCCACGGCTGCTCCCTGCGGCTCACCGAAGATGTGATGCTCCTTGCCGCAATCGTCACACTTGAAGTACGCCATGTTCTCCACCAGGCCGATGACCGGCACCTCCAGCGAATGCGCCAGGTTCACGGCCTTGCCCACGATCATGCCCACCAGCTCCTGCGGGGCGGACACGGTGACGATGCCGTCCACCGGGAACATCTGGAACACGGTGAGGAACACATCCGACGTGCCCGGAGGCATGTCGATCAGGAGCACATCCAGGCCTCCCCAGTTCACTTCCGCGAAGAACTGGTTCAGGATATTGGTGATGACCGGCCCGCGCCACGCCACCGGCGTGTCCCCTTCGGGAAGCAGCAGGTTCACGGAGATGAGCTTGATCCCCTCTTCCGTTTCCACCGGATTGATGCCGTCCGCATCGGGCATGGGGCGCTCCGTCACGCCGAACGCCTTCGGGATGGAAGGCCCGGTGACATCCGCGTCCAAGATGCCCACCTTCTTGCCCTCTTTCGCCAGCTCAGAAGCCAGCAGGCTGGTGATCAAGGATTTGCCCACGCCGCCTTTGCCGGACACCACCGCGATGACCTTCTTGATGTCAGAGCGCCCGTTCGGCTGGTATTTCGCCGGTGCCTGGTGCTCCGTGCGCGCGCCGCAACCGGACACGCCGCAGCTGGAGCAAGACCCGCCGCAATCCTCTGGGGCGCCTTCCGGAGCGCCTTCTGTCTTCATCTCTTCTGCCATGATGCCTCCTCATGAAAGAAGCGACCCGCATGAGCCGCTTCAAACGGTTTTGTTCGATTGTATACCCGAAGCCGCGCGGATGCGCAACTGCCAGGAACGCTACTTCACAGAAGCGTAGAACACCGCCTCCGGGAACACGTCCGTGATGGACTTGCCCTGATAGAACGGCAGCTCCAGGAATTCCACGATGGTGGGGACCAGCGGAGAGCAATCAACATAGTGGCCCTTTTCGTTCAGCTGGGTGGTGTCCTGAACGCGCCAGTAGCGGTCATTCACGTCCGTCAGGTAGTAGGTCTGCCCATCAAGATCCATGTAGACCGAATGATTGGCATGGAGATAGGGCTGCAGCTCCTCGAAGGTGATCTCAAGTGCTTCCGGTGCTTTTGCTCCCATGTCTTCGCTCCCTCTCACCGAGTACAGTATGCGCTCCATCATAGCAAGTCCGCGCGCCGTATCGAACGAGAGCCTGAAGATAGTTCGGGAACCAGCATGTGCGAAGGAGACGTCTTCTGGATGTGCGAAAGGGACGTCCCAAATTGCATAGAGCAAGAAGCTGCCCAGATGTGCAAAAGGGACGTTCCAAATTGCACATAGGAGAAGACAGCACGCACTGAGAGACCATTCCTATGTGCAATTTGGGACGTCCCTTTTGCACATGGGGCAACCTCGCAGGTGCGATTCGGGACGTCCCTTTTGCACATCTGGCAACCTCGCAGGTGCGATTTGGGGCGCCCCCTTCTATGCAGAGGAGCTTTTGCGGATGCGTCAGTGGCGGGCGGAGCGACGGTAGGTGCGCGTGCGCAGGAACGATCCAGGCTCAGGCGCGTCAGAGCAGCGGAACGAATAGAGCGCGCACGACCGGTTCGCCACAGCCACGGCCTCCGGCTCTGGACGCGTGCCGCCTTGAGGAGCATCCGGATGCCAGACGAGACCCTCCACACAGAGGCGCCGGCCGGCTCCTGCCGGTTCCAGCACCTCCAGTTCCTCCCCTTCGGCGAACCGGTTGCGGCACCGTGCGAACACGCGGCCTTCCGCCTGGAGGCTGCCGGATGGGATGCCTGCATCCTCCGGCGCGGCCACGTCCGCCACATGCATGGTCTCCTGTTCGTAGCCATCGAACGCGCAGGCCTGTTCGGGATCCCCGAAATAGAAGCCTTCGCTGTACGGCCGGTGGGACACGCCCAGAAGCTCCCGCTCCACTTGATCCGAATAGCCCTCATCCAGGGCCCGCCGATAAGCCGCCACCACACAGGCCACGTAGAACGCCTTCTTGTTGCGGCCTTCTATCTTGATGGAATCCACGCCCGCCTCAGCCAGCTCCCGCAGGTGAGCGGCCATGTTCAGATCCTTCGCGTTCATGATGAACGTGTTCCCGGCGTCCTCCTCCACCGGGAAATGCACGCCGGGGCGCTTCTCCTCCTCGAGCGTGTAGCTCCAACGGCACGGCTGCGTGCAAGCGCCCTTGTTCCCCGAACGTCCCGTGAGGTAGCTGGAGATGAGGCAGCGGCCGGAGACCGCCATGCATTGCGCGCCATGCACGAACGCTTCCAGTTCCAGGTCGTCCGGGATCCGCTGGCGCAGGGCGGCGATGTCGGCCAGCGTCATCTCCCGCGCCAGCACGATGCGCGCAGCCCCCAGCGCGTGCCACGCCTTCGCCGCCTCCGCATTCGCCACGGACGCCTGGGTGCTCACGTGCAGGTCGCAGCTGGGCGCGTGCCTGCGCGCCAGAGCGAACGCGCCCATGTCCCCGATGATGAGCGCATCCACACCCGCCTCCGCCACCGCCTCCAAGAAAGGCGGAAGGTCTGCAAGCTCTGACTGGCTGATCATGGTGTTGCAGGTCAGATGCACGCGCACCCCGGCCGCATGCGCCGCGCGCACCGCGTCCGGCAGGGCATCCAGCGGAAAGTTCGCTGCGCGGGCGCGCATGCCGAAGCGATCAGCGGCCAGATAGACCGCGTCGGCTCCGAAGCGGCAGGCAGCCAAAAGCTGGTCCATGCCGCCGGCGGGCGCCAAGAGCTCCATGGTTCTCGTGAGACGCGTCATGCGATGTTGCTCCTCACTGGGTAGACGGGCATGCGTGAAAGAGGCGTCCTGGATGTGCGAAAGGGACGTTCCAAATTGCATAAAGGGATGGCCTTCCGGGATGTGCAAAAGGGACGTTCCAAATTGCACATAGGAAAAGACAGCACGCACTGAGAGACCATTCCTATGTGCAATTTGGGACGTCCCTTTTGCACATGGGGCAACCTCGCAGGTGCAATTTGGGACGTCCCTTTTGCACATGGGGCAACCTCGCAGGTGCGATTCGGGACGTCCCTTTTGCGCAGGTGGCCCGGGGCGCTTCTTCGCGCATGCACAGAGGTGTCAGCGGATGAAGTTCGTGCGAGCGGGCGGCTCCACCGGCGGGAGCGGCACGCCTGCCGCATCGGCGGCTTCGCGGCAGCGCAGGAAGTACGCCATGTTGTGCCCCAGCACGCGCATGGTGCGCATACCCTCCGCGTCCTGTTCGGCCTCTTCAGCGTTCGTGCCGTAGACCATGTTCCAGTAGCTGGCTGACACCACCGGCATCTGCACGATGGTGAAGTACTTGTTCATCTGGTCGAAGGTGGACGAGCAGCCGCCACGCCGGGCGCACACCACCGCAGCCGCCGGCTTCATGGGATAGAGGTCCACCCCGCCCATGGCCTGCGAATAGAACGAACGGTCCATGAAGGACGTGATGGCGCCCGTGGCCGCCGCGTAGTGCACGGACGTGCCGAAGATGAAGCCGTCGCAGTCCGCCGCTTCGTGGTTGAATTCGTTCACCACGTCCCCGAACGTGCATTCACCCTCATGCTCCGCGCAGTATCCGCACCCGATGCACCCGGCGATGGGCTTCGCGCCCACCCAGAAACGGCCCGCGTCCACCCCGTCAGCCTCAAGCGTTTTCGCCACCTCATCCAACGCTCGCGCCGTGGTGCCCTTCGGATGCGGGCTGCCGTTCACCAACATGACCTTCATCTGCACCGCCTCCCCTCTCAACGGTTCCTTTCCTGAGGATTGTATGCCATGAGCGCTCCGGTGGCCTAGAATCTGACGCACACGGAGCGATTGCGGACAGCGAAGGAGCGCACGATGATCAACCAGAAGATGCACGATCTGGGAGCCGAACCCAACAAGATCCGCGAGCTGTTCGCCTACGGCATGGCCCGCAAGGCGGAGATCGGCCCTGAGAACGTCTTCGACTACAGCATCGGCAACCCCTCCGTGCCCGCGCCTGCCGAAGTGCTGGAGCAGTTCCAAGCGCAGCTGGCGCAGGACCCGGTGAAGGTGCACGAATACACGCCCTCTCCGGGGGACCCGGCCGTGCGCGAGGCCATCGCTGCCCACATCCGGGACGCGTTCGGCATTCCCGCCACCGCCGGCATGGTGTATGTGACCTCCGGCGCGTCTTCCTGCATCGCCATCACGCTGGCCGCCATCACGACCCCGGGGGACGAGGTGATCGCCATATCCCCCTACTTCCCGGAATACAAGACCTGGACGAAGAACGCCGGCTGCACGCTGGTGGAAGTGCCTGCCGAAACGCCCAGCTTCCAGCCGGACATCCCGGCTTTGCGCGCCGCCATCACGGACAAAACCAGCGCCGTGATCATCAACACGCCGAACAACCCCGTGGGCTGCGTGTACACGCGCGCCTCCCTGGAAGCGCTGGCGGCACTGCTCACCGAGAAAGAACAGGAACTGGGCCGGCGCATCATGCTGATAGCGGATGAGCCCTACCGTGAGATCGTCTATGGGCTTGATGTGCCCTACGTGCCCAGCATCTATGAGGACACCATCGTCTGCTATTCGTTCAGCAAATCGCTTTCTTTGCCCGGTGAGCGCATCGGCTACATCTACGTTTCTGACCTGATCCCGGACGCGGCGGACATCTTCACCGCCATCTGCGGCGCGGGCCGTTCTTTGGGCTACATCTGCGCGCCCGTGCTCCTGCAGCGCGTGGTGGCCCAGTGCTTGGACGTGCCCTCTGACGTGGAGGCCTATGCGGAGAACCGCCGCATCCTCTGCGAAGGGCTGGATGGGCTGGGCTACGAATACGTGGAACCGGACGGGGCCTTCTACCTGTGGATGCGCGCCCTGGAAGATGACGCGGTGGCGTTCTCCGAACGCGCGAAGGACTTCGAGCTTCTGCTGGTGCCCTCCGACAGCTTCGGCGCGAAGGGCTGGGTGCGGCTTTCCTATTGCATCGCCAAGGACACCATCCAGCGCAGCATGCCCGCGTTCGCGAAACTGAAAGAGGCCTACGCCTGACCCGGCACCTCCTTCGAAGCGCCTGCCGCAGCTGCCTTCGCTGCCCCGGCCTGCTCCTCCGAAACCGACGCCTCTGACAAGGCGCGGCTTTTCTCTGCGCGTGCCTTGAACACGGCCTTCGCCTGCACCACGCAGGCCCCCAGCAGCATCAACGCTACGAGGATGTCCGGCAGCGCATAGCGAAGCTGATACGTGGGACCGATGATGCAGAACCCGGTGACCACGAACAACGGCACGAAGAGGATGCCCGCGCCCAAACGGTTGCGCAGACAGAAGAACAGAAGCACCGCAGGGATCCAGAGACAATACATCACGGCACCGAGGGGCAGATTCAACACCGGCACTGAGTTCCATGCGCTCAAGAACGCATCGATGGCATCACGCAGCGGCTGCGTCTGCTCGATCGTCCAGAGCACAGGGCGTCCGTCATCGAAGACGAGTTCCCAGTCAGGAGAGTATATCTCCATGGCCTCCCCGTGGAACACCGGTGCCATGAAGCCTGAAGCGATGCTGACGACCGACGACAGATACGCCTCGGGGAACCTCAGGCCCATGCTGGCGTATGCGCGCAAGTACTCCGCCAGCTGCTCGTCGGTGGATTCCGGATAATAATGGCTTTTCACCTTGTCAGAGACGGTGGGTTGGTAGTCCCACTCAAGATCGGTCTCCCGCAAGACCCCACGGACCGCTTGGCGCTCCTCCGGCGTGAGCGCCTCCGCACCTGCATCCCGATACACACGGGCCGTCTGCTGGAACAGCAGCCCCAACGACTCAGCCTTGCTGGCCGGCTGGACGTTGAGCGCCGGGAACACCAAGCACGGGATGAGCACGAACATCAGCACGGCGCAGATGCCGCCTTGCAGGAAGAACGCCCACGCAGCCGCCCGCGCCTGTGAGCGCGCGGGCGCGTCCGCCGCCGCCCTTCGCGCGCGCCGACCTGCCAGCAGCGCGGACGCCAGACCGAAGAGAGCTGTGGCGCCCACCACATACACGCCCGTCTTCTTCGTGAGGCACATGAACACCGCGATGACCACGAACGCGGCAACGGTGCGCTTGCGGCAAAGGCACGCTCCTTTCGTGAACACGCATTCGACGAGCAGATAGAACCACGGGACGAAGAACAGGGCGAAAAACGTGTCCTTCATGACCATGGTGGCGTTCATGGGCACGAGCGGCACCAGGCAACAGAACAGGTATGCCGCCAGGCACACCCCCAAAGGCGCCCCTTTGCGGCGCAGGAACGCCACGCCGAACGTGAGCTCTGCCGCCATGGCCACCACGCACGTGCCCATGAGCAGCGCGAGCGCCGGCATCCAGTTGCCGAAGAGCGCATCGGACGCGGAGGCCAAGCCGCCCAAGAAGAGCGTGAGCGCGAAAGGATGGTGGTCCACCAGCCAGGCATCGGTGGTGCGGAACCCCTGCGCACGCTGGACATCCTCCGATCGCTCCTGCACGCTTTCCACGTGTTCCGCATCCAAGGGGATGTTGCCGCCCGAGCGCAACTCCAGCGGATGCGCACCGGGATAGACCTGCTGCATCTGCACGACCGTGTCGTTGTACACCTGGCCCGGGAACGCCGCCACCACATAGGGCGACCAGAACACGATCATGATGGCCGCGAACAAGGCCACGCTCTTCGCCGTGAGCACGGGAACGAAGCGGGAAAGGCGGGAGGGCCGCAGCCGGGGTGCGGCATCCTCCTCTGCGGCGTCCGGCGCTCCTTCGCGCGCTGACGTTTGCTGTGTGGCGGCATCCTTGTTCAGCGAAGAGAACGCCAGCTTCGTGAGCGCTGCGTTCACCACCAGGAAGATGAGACCCACGGGCACCATGGCCACGAACGAGAGCGCGATGCACCAGAACACCGGAATGATAGCAGTGCCGCCGGTGCCGCTCAGGCCGAACGATGCGCCCAACAGCCCACAGAGCGACACCAGCAACGAGAGCATCGCCAGCAGCACCCAATTCCTGATGCTCATGGACCTTATCGTTCGCTTGAACAATGCGCACCTCCTTCGTGAACGTGCCGGACCGGACTCCCTAGATGTTGTCCAGATCCTTGTGGGAGTTCTCGTGGGACAAGATCATGGCCACCAGCGCCACCACGGACACGCCCACCATGTACCACGCCGGAGAGAGGGTGGAACCCGTGACGTCTATGAGCCAGGTGCCGATCATGGCCGCCGTGCCGCCGAAGATGGCGTTCGCCAGATTGAAGGACAGGGCGAAGCCGGTGTAGCGCACTTCCGTGGGGAACGTTTCGGTGAGGTAGCTGGACAGCGTGCCGTCGTTGATGGTCAGCACGAAGCACATGACCAGCTCAACGGCCAACACCACCCAGAACTGCGCGGTGTTCAGCAACATGAACGCCGGCACGGTGAGCACGATGAACAGCACGCAGGCCGTGATGAGCATCTTCTTGCGCCCGAAGCGGTCAGAGATCTGGCCTGAGAGGAAGATGAACGCCACATACACCACCAATGCGATGGTGGTGGCCATCTGTGCTTCCTCCGCCGGCATGCCCACAGCCGTTTCCAGATAGGTGGGCAAATACGTGAGCACGGCATAGAAGCCCACGGCATTCAGCATGCACGCGCCGAAGGAGACCAGAAGCTCCCGCAGGTGATGCTTCACCAGATCCCGGATGGGATGCTGCGTCTCCCCTTCCTGGGCGGTGTAGACCTCCTGCATGGCCTGGTAGGTGGGTGAGTCCTCCAGCTTGGTGCGGATGTAGTGGGCGATCAGGCCCAAAGGTCCCGCCAAGAGGAACGGAATGCGCCAACCCCACGCCAGCACCGCTTCGCTGGGAAGGAAGATGGTCATGATGGTGGCCAGGGTGGACCCTGCCAGAAGGCCCACCGCGGTGGATGCCGGCACCAGCGAACAGTACAGGCCGCGCCTGTTCGTGGGCGCATATTCGGCCAGGAACGTGGCGGCGCCCGCGTATTCGCCCGCAGCGGAGAAGCCCTGGATCATGCGCAGCACCAGCAACAAGAGCGGCGCACCCAGCCCGATGGCTTCATAGCCCGGCAGGCAGCCGATGAGGAACGTGGCACCGCTCATCAGGAAGATGGACACGGAAAGCGCCCATTTGCGGCCCTTCTTGTCCCCCATGGAACCCCAGAAGATGGCGCCGATGGGGCGCATGATGAAAGAAATGGCGAACACCGCGAAGGCGCTGATGAGCGCCGTGGTGGGGTCTTCGGATGAGAAGAACACCGCCGCGATGATGGTAGCGAAGTACGAATAGGACGCGTAGTCGAACCATTCGATGAAGTTGCCCAAGAAGGAGGAAACGGCCACCTTCTTGACGACGGTGCCCGCATCTTCCGGGACTTGGGGCGGTTGAGCGTGCGCGCTGTCAAGCGCGCCTTGGCCAGCTGCTGACATGGGTTCCTCTCCTTTTGTGTTCGGCACCGTGTTGATGCCTGCTTGCAGGTGGGAGACTTGTCAAACAGCCAATCTACGGATCATTGGCCACGCCCCTGTGACAGGCAGCCGGACAATGAGCTGCTGACTAGCTGTTGACTTGAAGTCAAGCCTCCACCTTTGATGATACCCATGAATGTGTCCATATGATGAAGAAGCCGTTCATGCGGAGATGAACGGCTTTTGCAGCAACCTGGACCAGCGACGGACCAGGCAAAGAAAGCGAGGGGGCCTCCGGTGCCTCAGATGATCGCGAAAGCGCGCCTGAGCGTACTTCGTACGCGAAGAAGAAGCGCTTGGAGCGATCAGATGAGGTGCCCGAGGCCCCCGCAGCGTCAATGGGGACTAATCCCACATCTCAGGCCGCACCAGGGTGGGATCCTTCACACGGTTCGGGAAGTAATCCTCGCAGCCGCCTTCGCGGTACACGTCAGCCGTGGAGCAGTGCAGGCCGCCGCCGAACGGATAGGCGTCGCGCAGGTCGCACGGGATGACGTTCATGCCCAGCTTGTCCATCTGCTCCATCTGGTAGACCTCGGACGCCTCCACGATGACCGTCTTCGGATCCAGCACCAGGCAGTTCATGGACAGCCACACGCTGGAGTAGCAGAGCGCCGGCGGCTCGTCATGGGCGGGCTTGGCCGCTTCCACGATCTGCCAATCGTTCGCTTCGAAGATGGCGCGCTGCTCTTCAGGCAGCGGGCGCACCGGATTGTTGATGATGAGCCCCGGACGCAGCGGCACGAAGGTGGCATCGATGTGGATGGGATACGGGTCTCCCGGGAAGTTCACTGCGTGGATGCGCAGGTCCGGATGGTAGCGCTGCATCCAGTCCATGGCAGCGCGGTTGGTGGTGAGGCCATGCTGGACGAAGATGTCCTTGCCCATGCGCATCCAGTCGGCGGCATCCCACATGGGCTCCACCTCTGTGGTGACGAAGTCCTTGTTGGCGGTGCGCACCAGGCGCTCTTCGATGGAGATGGATTCGTCATAGTAATTGTGCTTGTAGGACTTGTCCGTCAGACGCGGGCGCGGAGCCTGCGTCCAGATGAATTCAGGATCCTCTTCGAAGTACTTCTCCATGAGCGGCCAGTAGGCCAGGTATTCGAAGTAGCGGCTGCGGAAGGACTGAGCGGCCGCCATGATCTCATTGCCGATGGTAAGCAGCACGTCACGCGGCGGCATGCAGCCCATCATGGAATCGTTCGTGAAATCCGGCGTGCCGATCTTCTGGTTCCACTGCAACGGCGTGGGACGGTCAACCTTGACGCCGCGGTCTTCCAGGATCTTCACCAGACGCTCAAGAGCAGCATTGCCCTTCTCCACCGTTTCCAGCGGACGGAGGCCCCACATGCCGCGCATGTCAGAATCCACCGGCACCTTTTCGGAGGAAGCGGGTTCCTCGGGCGGGATCATCCCGTTGTCGCAACGGCCGACGATGACGTGCTTCAGCGGATCCCAGTCATTCCATGAATTGACGATCTTGGGCATGGAGGCGTCCTTTCTTCATCTCTTGGTCAGATGGCTGCGATTATATGCCTGAGGCGCGCCCGTCTTCAAGGCGGAATGCGGACGAGCAATCTGCGCGCTTCCGACAGCCCTCAGCCTGATGTGCAAAAGGGACGTTCCAAATTGCACGAAGGGATGTGCAAAAGGGACGTTCCAAATTGCACATAGGAAAAGACAATGAGCACAGAAAGGCTCATCCTATGTGCGATTTGGGACGTCCCTTTTGCACATCAGGCGATCCCACGGGTGCGATTTAGGACGTCCCTTTTGCACATCCGGACATCCCACGGGTGCGATTTGGGACGTCCCTTTTGCACATCCCTTCGTGCGAGAGGAGTCAGGGGTGGGCGCTGCTCTCCAGAGCGTTCGCCAAGATCTGCATGCGCTTCTCCACCCCGCTGATGATGTGGGAGCACGCCTTGAGCTCTTCGCTCACATCCACGCCTTCGGTCTCATGGACGGCCTTGTACTTCAGGTCATGCTCCAAAGACGCCCAGAAATCCATGGCGATGGTGCGGATCTGGATCTCAACGGGCACGGAGCGCTTGCCATCCAGAAAGAACACGGGAATCTTCACGATGAAGTGCAGGCTGCGGTAGCCGTTCGGCTTGGGGCTTTTGATGTAGTCCTTCACCGTCACCACTTCCAAATCATCCTGCTGTTCCAGATGATGCAGGATGGCGTAGGCGTCTTCCACGTAGGACACGATGACGCGCAGCCCCGCGATGTCCATGATGTAGCGCTCCATGGATTCCAGCGTGGGCTCCTTGCCGTAGCGCCCCAGTTTCTCGAAGATGGACGGCACGGATTTCATGCGGGATTCGATGTGGTGGATGGGGTTGCGGCTCTTGCGCAGCTTCAGATCCTGGTCAAGCGTCTCCAGGCGCACTTCCATCTGGCGCATGGCCGCGTGGTACTGCTGCAGGATGTCCTGGGCTGCGAATTCCAACACCGTGAGGGCGTCGATGTCGTTGGTGGTGAGGATGCGGTTCTGCGTGAGCTTGTCCGTGACGTCCTTGCCCGCCGCGCCATGGTCACGCCGGTAGGACGCCGATGCGCTCAGACGGATATCGTTCAATGGACCATTCGTGCTCATGGCCGCTCCCCCCGATTGAACGTTCATGCGTACGGATGCATTCTATCGCACAGCGACGCCCTCCCAAAGGTGCCGTGCGCGGGCCGAAAACAGAAGTTTCTCAACCGAAAGCGGGGGTTTTGCTTTACCATTCTGACTATTGTTCCAATGACGTTGCGCATCACACCACTCGAATGCACCTGCGGACGCCAGCATGACGGACGCAATTGACCGTGTTCCAACGTCAGTTGCCTTAGAGAAAGAGAATACGTATGCCAGCACCGAAGATGACCGAAGAGCAGCGCGCTGCCGCTCTTGAGAAGGCCCGCGCCGTCCGCGCCGCCCGCTCTGAGATCACCACGAAGCTCTCCACCAAGATCATGACGCCGGGCCAGGCGCTTGACATGGCGGATGACCCGGTCGTCGGCCGCATGAAGGTGAAGTCCTTCCTGAATGCCCTGCCGGGCTACGGCAAGGTCAAGTCCGAGAAGCTCATGGAGGAGCTGGGCATCCCGGAGACGCGCCGCATCCAAGGCTTGGGCAGCAAGCAGATGGAGAACCTGCGCAAGGCGCTGGAAGCATAAGGCTTCACGCTGCTGCATCTTGCTGGAATGGAAAGCGCACCCGAACGGGTGCGCTTTTTCGTGCCCAGCGCATGTGCGAAGAAGGCGTCCCGAAGATGTGCAAAAGGGACGTTCCAAATTGCACATAGGAAAAGACTGTGCGCACTGGAAGGCTTTTGCTATGTGCAATTTGGGACGTTCCTTCTGCACATCAGGACAACGATGCGCCTGGCACAAGGGCGCTACGCGCGAAGCGCGTTGAAGCCCGTTTCTGAAAACAGCGGTGCGGAGCACCGCGACATGACCGAAGCCGCAGGCGAAGGTCATGGCATCCGAACGCTGACACATGGGCATCAGCCATGTGCAAAAGGGACGTTCCAAATTGCACATAGGAAAAGACAATGCGCACAGAAAGACTCATCCTATGTGCAATTTGGGACGTCCCTTTTGCACATGCTACGAGGTGGGGGGCGTGGGGCCTTGGGGCGGTTGTTCGGTGGTTCCGGGATACGGATCAGCAGCGGGCGGGGCGACCGGTGCAGGCGCAGGCGCAGATGCTGGTGCCGGTGCCGGTGCAGGAACGGCCGCATTGAGGAGCGCGGTCTTGTCCTTGTTCGCCATCACGGCGGAGATGATGAACAGCGTCGTGAGGATGATGTGGCCGCCCAGGATGGACACCACTGCGCCCACGATGCCCAGCACCATGACCGTCTTGAGCTTCGCCGGCTTGCCTGCGCTCACGATGCCGAAGATGCCCAACAGAAGACACGCGATGGACACGATGATCTCCCAGATGATGGCCGCTGTGATCAGACCGAACGTGACGTCCAGGGCGGCGTAGGCGTCTTCGATGTCCCCCGGATAGCTATGATATCCGGAAGCTGCGGGCGTCAGGGCCGCATGATGCACGGATGCGTTCGAATGATGGCCATAGCCGTGCCCGTATCCGTCATCATCCCACCCGTAATCGTCATACCAGTCATCCAGGTAGTCGTAGTAAAAGTCATCGAAATAATCGTCATAGTCGTAGTCATAGCTGCGCGCATATTCCTCTGCGAGGGCGTCATAAGCGTAGCCTTTCACTGATCCCAGCACGGCCAAGCCCACCACGCAGGCCACCAAGCTGAGAGCCGCCAGCACCGTCACGGCGATGTTCAGTCCGCGGATCAGGGACGAATGGTCTGCTTTCATGGATTCCACCTTCTCTTGGGGCCGGATCGTGCAAGCTTCCTTTGATTCTACTTCAAGGACAACAAGCCGGCCGCGCGCATCAGCGCTTTTTGAGGTCGAAGATGGACGTGCGCTCCTTCGGGCGTGAGATCAGGATGAGCTCAGGCTCCAAGTTGAAGACGTCCTTCAAGCGGATGCGCCCGCTGACCTCAAGACAGCGCCGGATGCACACATCAGCGCACAGGCCGCATTGCGTGCAGAGCTCCGCTGAGAACTCAAGGTATTTCTGGTCCTCCCGTTCGGGCTGTTCGAACTCCGCATGGACGAGCGCTGCCGTGGGACAGAAGAGCACGCAGAGCCCGCAGCCCGAACACGCTTCCGCATCCACGCTCACGTGCCCGAACCAGCGCGTGTCCACCTCTGCATCCGATGCCGGAAGCGCTGCTGCATCTGAGGATGCCCGCTCCAGGCCCTCCAAGAGCGCGAAGTTCGCATCCGGCTGGAACGTGGGCATGCGCCCGGATCTCCCCGCGCCAAGCCGGTCCTTGAGCGTGCGCGGCTCTTGCGCGCGCCCCAGCTTCTCATCCAGCGTCTTCTGGGCCACGTTGCCCGCCACGCGCCGCACATAGCCGCCCGTCTTCATGAGGATGCCGCGCCGGTCTTCCCCGCGGATGGCTTGGCGGCGCTTGGAAACCAGCACTTCCGGCGGGAATTCTGATGCGCGCGTGACGATGGCAGATGACCCCGCTGCCTCCAGCAGATCGGCCGCGCAGGCCACTGACGCATCCACGAAGGGGCTTGCCGCCCCGTACTTGCAGGTCCGGCAGTCCCCGTCAACCAGCACCACGTCGTCCAGCCCCGCGGCAGCCAGCTCCACCAGCGTCAGATCGGACACGTGCCCCAGGCAAGGCACTTCAGCGAAGCGTTCGTCATCCGCCACATGGCGCGCCGCTGCCCGCGCGCACGCGATGATACCGAGCCCGCTTTTCGCATCCGCGCGCTTCACGGCGCTGGCCACGGTGCTGCCGAACGTGGGATCTTCCAGCATCAGAGCGGAGGTGGGGCAGACGCTTGCGCACGCACCGCAATCCACGCACGCGCTCGGGTCCACCGTCACCGCGTTGTTGCTCACGGTGATGGCCGAAGCCAGACATGACTCCACGCATTTCCGACAGGAGGCGTTGCGGTTGCGCACCGCCACGCAGCGGTCTTCATCAACGCGGATGGGGCGGACGCGCAAGGTGTCCGCATAGCTCATGACATCCGCAACGGAGGGCATGGCGCGCCTACTCCTCCGCCTCACCGTAGAAGTTGGCTTCCAGGTGCGCCAGCTCCTCCGGCGTGTTCGCATTCACGAAGCAGCCGCCCATGGGCTCCACTTCCAGCACGCGCTCCTGCGGGAACTCCACCACCTTCACCTCAGGGGAACGGTACACGCACTGCGCTTTCGTCTCCCCGCGCTGGAGCGCGTCGCGCACCACTTCAAGGCAGGGCGTGCGCCGGTAGAGCGCATGGAACGGTTCGTAGCCGTGCTTGTTGACGGGCACCACCACGTCCGCCCCCTTGTCCGCCATTTCAATGGCCTCCGCCACCACCAGAGGCGCGCTGGCGAAGACCATGTCGCACGCCACGATGGCCACGTACGGGTTCGTGGCGGTGCTGAGCGCGGTGTACAGGCCCGGAAGCGCGCCGCGGAAGTCATAGGCGTCGCGCACCAAGATGATATCCTGACCAGGGAATTCGTCAGCCAGAAAGCCCAGGTTCTCCGGCTCGTTCGTGGTGATGATCAGCTCGTCCGCCACCGGCAGCAGACGCCGCACCAACCGGGAGATGAGCGGCTTGCCCGCGAACGGAACGGTGGCCTTCGAACGGCCCATGCGGCGGCTCTCCCCGCCGGCCTGGATGGCCACGCTCACGCGCGGGCGCACGTAGTGCTCTTCCAGAAAATCAACCATCTGCGGGATGTCGTCCAGCCCGAAGGTGGGAAGCCCGTAGAGCGCGGCCGCTTCGCGCGCGGCCGGGATGTCCGTCACGATGGCCACGGTGTTCGCGTTCGGCATCTTCTCCGATATGTCCCGCGCGAAGGCGCCCTCCCCGCGGGAGCGCTGCACGTTGTCCTCCGTGAGCGGGAGCGCGGCGCGCGCATCCTCCAAGAAGACCTCCGCCACAGCAGCGTCCGCTTCGTTGCCCTGCCGCATGATCTCAATGGTGGGCAGGCCGCTTTTGCGGTACCCCTCCACGATGATGATGTCATGGCCCGGCATGGATTTCACGATCCGGGAGCATTCCAGTTCGTGCGGGAGCGTCTTCACGCGCGCCATCATGGTGGGCGACGCGATGACCGTCTCCGTGGCGCCCGCTTCGCGCTGGCGGAAGGAATCCTTGCCCGGGTGATCTATTTCGAAGCCATCATGGGAGTGATGCTTCACCGAACCCACGTCGCGACCGCGCGCGGTGAGCGCGCTGATGAGCTTCACCACCAGCGTGGTCTTCCCGGAATTGTGACGGCCGACGATGGAGATGGCCGGGCTGGGCATTTCGGTCATGGCGTCCCTTTCCTTTCGAACGCGGTTCGCGGCCCTTTTGCGCCGCATCAATGCAGCTCCGGGCGCAGGTCAGATCTCAAGCCGGCCTTCCATGGCACGGCCGAGCGTGACCTCGTCTGCGTACTCTAGGTCACCCCCCACCGGAAGTCCACTGGCGGGGCGCGTGACCTTCACGCCCAACGGGCGGATGAGGCGCGCCAGATAGGCTGCGGTGGCCTCCCCTTCCACGTTCGGATCCGTGGCGATGATGACTTCTTCGGGCACATCAGAGGACAAGCGCCGCAGCAGCTCTGCGATCTTCAGCTCATCCGGCCCGATGCCGTCGAGCGGCGAGAGCACCCCGTGCAGCACGTGGTACACGCCGCTGAACACGCCCGTCCGTTCGATGGGCGCGATGTCTTTCGGTTCGCTGACCACGCAGATCTGGGCATGGCTGCGCACCGGGCTGGCGCAGATGTCGCACTGTTCGGATTCGGCGTAGTTGAAGCACGTCTCACAGAAACGCACCTGTTCTTTTACCTCATGGATGGCGTCCGCCAGCCGGATGGCCTGTGTGGCTTCCGTGTTCAGGAGGTAATAACAGATGCGCTGCGCGGATTTCGGCCCCACGCCGGGAAGCCGCTCCAGTTCATCCAAGAGCTTCTGTATGGAAGGCGCTGAGTTCATGGCAGCCGTGCACGTGCGTCCGTTGCGTTCATCGCACCCGCTAGAACGGGAGGTTCATCCCGCCCATGATGCTGTTCATGCGCGCGTTGGATGCTTCGGATGCTTCACGGAGCGCCTCGTTGATGGCGGCCACCACGGTGTCTTCCAGCATCTCCACATCTTCCGGGTCCACCGCATCAGGACTGATCTTGAGCGCCTTCACATCCCCGCCGCCGGTGACCGTGGCTTCCACCATGCCGCCGCCGGCTGAGGCCGTGAATTCCATGGCCGCGATCTCCTCTTGGGCGGCCGCAGCGTCACGCTGCATCTTCTGCGCCTGCTTCATCATCTTCTTCATGTCCATGCGATGAACCCTTTCAGTGACGGTTTCGTGCAGAGCAGTGTACTGCATGAACGCCCCGATGGGGAGGCGCGGACCGGCCGAGGCGCGCTGCTGAAGGGCAGCCGCGGTGGATGGATGTCAGTCCACTTCGGTGAACTTCACGTCTGCGCCGAACGCACCGGCCAGGATGTCGTTCAAACCGTCCGTGCCGTCCCGCGCAGGAGCGTCATCCGATTCAGCGGCGGATGCCGGTTCCGGCTCCGGCGCTGGATGCCGCTCCGGTTCCGGTTCCGGTTCCGGATCCGGTTGCGGGGCTGCGTCCATGAGGTCCTCGTAGGGGACCTGTTCGGACTCGGGGGCATTGAAGGGTTCAGGGGCCGGCTCTGCAGGCGTTGGCTCCTGCAACGTTTCTGGTGCGCTTGCGGGATCCGTGCGTTCCACCTCCGACACCGCCGCGGGCGCAGGACTGCTTGCAGATGCGGCATCCCCCTGCTTGATGAGGAAGCGGACGGAGGGCGCGCCCGCCTTCGCGAACGCCTCTTTGAGAGCGGCTTTCGCTTCATCCTTCTGCGCCGCGATGAACGCGAAGCGGTTGTCCGGATTGAACGTGATGGAGATGACCTCGCCGGGCACGTCCCACGCCGGCTGCGCGTTCAAGAACAGCACGCCATGCGCCTCTGAGATGCGCTTCAGATGCGCCATCCCTGAGTCCCAGATCTGGGATACGTCCTTCCCGGCCAGCTCCTGCGCGCTGGCGGATGCCGAGGCGGCCGCTGCGGGCTGCGCTTCTACGGCAGGAACGGATTCAGCCGCTGCGGGAGCCGTTTGAGCGGCGGCTGGCAGCGGATCCGAAGCTGCGACACTGGCCTGCGCTGCTGAAGCGGATTCAGCAGCTGCCGCAGGCGCGGCCGTGGGCACCGTTGCTTGAGCTGCCGCCGCGGCTGCCGAAGGAGCCGTCACGCCCGCGCGCTCCAGCGCTTCCAGCCGCTCCGCCAAAGACGCCAGCGTGAGATCGGATTCCGGACGCACCATGCGCGTGAGGGCTATTTCGAAGGAGAGGCGCTGATTCGTGGACGTCTTCAGGTCTGCCATGAGATCGGCCAGCACGCCCAACATGCGCGAAAGCCGGTCCGGCCCGAAGAGCGCCAGCTCCGCCTGGAGTTCGCGCCGGGCCGCATCCGTCACATCCAGCGCCACGTCAGCGCCGACCAGGGACATCACGTACAGGTCGCGCACGTGTTCGGCCATGTCCTGGGTGAACTGCGCCAGATCCGCACCCGTTTCGATGTATTCGCTGGTCCAGCGGAAGCACGCCGCCGCGTCCCGCTGGCCCACCGCGTTGATGATCTCAGCCATGTCAGAGGAATCAAGGGATCCCAGCAAACGTTCCGCCTGCAGCATGGTGACGTTGCCTTCGGAGAAAGCGATGAGCTGCTCCAAGGACGTGAGCGCGTCGCGCATCCCGCCCTGCGCCCGGTGCGCCACCAGCTCCAGCGCGTCCCCTTCGAAAGGCACGCCCTCCATCTCACAGATGGCACCCAGGCGGCTGACCAGCTCTTCTGAGCCGATGCGGCGGAAATCGAACCGTTGGCAGCGGGAATGGATGGTCTCTGGCACCTTTTGCGGATCCGTGGTGCAGAGCACGAACACCACGTGCGCGGGCGGCTCTTCCAGCGTCTTCAACAGCGCATTGAACGCCTGGACGGAGAGCATGTGCACCTCGTCGATGATGTAGACCTTGTAGCGGCTGCGCGTGGGCGCGTAGTTCACGCGGCCGATGATCTCTTCGCGGACGTTGTCCACGCCGGTGCGGCTGGCAGCGTCCAGTTCGTACACGTCCGGGTGTTCGCCCTCCGCGATGAGCTGGCAGTCCTCGCACGTGCCATCCGGGTCCGGCGTGGGGCCCTTTTCGCAGATGAGGGCCTTCGCCAGCAGGCGCGCCGTGGTGGTCTTGCCCGTACCGCGCGGACCGGTGAACAGGTAGGCGTGGCTGACCTTGTCAGAGGAGATGGCGTTCTTCAGCGTGCGTTCGATGTGGTCTTGCCCCACCACATCCTCGAACACTTGCGGGCGGTACTTCCGATACAGCGCTTCAGCCATTGCGTTGAGCCTTCCCTGACGTCAAAACGGATGCGCCCCAGTATAGGCCAGCGCGCTTGAGAAGAGAGCGGGCCCCGCCGCATTCAGAAGCTGGTCATCTGCGCTGGATGGACACGGGAAGAGCGGTCACTGGTCCAGTTCCTGGAGCAGTTGATCGCGGAACGCCGCATCGGCATCTTGCGCCCACGCCTGCGCATTGAGCACCAGCCAATGGGAGGCATCACCCGCATCAACGCCGTCATCCTCCACGCAGACGCGCTCCAGGTGATAGACCGGCAATCCATGCTCATACGGATCTGCTGTGCAAATGAAGATGATCGGCCCAAATCACACCTGCTGGGTGGGAGATGTGCAAAAGGGACGTTCCAAATTGCACAGGGGAAAAGATGATGTGCACTGGATGTGCAAAAGGGACGTTCCAAATTGCACATAGGAAACGAGATTGAACACTGAAAGGCTCATCCTATGTGCAATTTGGGACGTCCCTTTTGCACATCTCGCATGATCGCCTGTGCAATTTGGGACGTCCCTTTTGCACATCGCGAACATCCCTCTTGCACAGGGGAAAGCAGTCCACACGGGCCGTGACAGATGCCCGGAGATCCTTCCAGGGACGGCAGGGGCGATCAGTGGTTGGAGGACTGCTGGCGCAGGGCTTCTTCGGCTTCCAGTTCGGCTTCATCCGTCGGGATGCCTGTCTCCTGCGCCTTTTTGCGGGAGGCCAAGGCGCCCTTCACGGCACCGATGATGGCAGGGAGCACGCTCACGGCCACGATGCCCAGCACGATGACCTCGAAGTGCTCTTGCACCAGCGGCACGCCGCCGAAGAAATACCCCGTGAGCACGAACAGGCTCACCCATGCCACGCCGCCGATGCAGTTCCAGAGCGTGAACTTGGCGAAGTTCATGTGCCCCGTGCCCGCGATGAACGGCGCGAACGTGCGGAAGAACGGCATGAAGCGCGTGATGACGATGGTGAGGCCGCCGTACTTGGAGAAGAAGTGGTCCAGCTTCGCCATGCGCTCAGGGGTCAAGGCCTTCACCTTGCCGGAGTCTATGATGCGGTGCCCCAGGAAGCGCGCGATCCAGTAGTTCGACGTATTGCCCAGGATGGCTGCCGCGTAGAACACCAGAAGGCTGGCCGCCAAGTTGAGACCGCCGCCTTCAGCCGAGAACACGCCCACCGCGAACAGGAGCGAATCGCCGGGCAGGAACGGAAAGAACACCACGCCCGTTTCCACGAACACGATGAGAAACAGCGGCGAATACACCCATACCGGCCCCAGCGCCACGATCCAGCCAGCAATGAAGCCGCGCGGATCTTTCAGCAGGTTGATGAAGAATTCGATGATGCCCATGGACCTGGCTTTCGTGAGAAGTGAAAGTGAACGAGCACCCCGGACAGACAGGACGGGCTCGTCAGCGGTCCCTTATGGCTGCTTCCTCCCGGACCTGACCAGGTTCGGAACATGGCGCCCCGTCCTGCCAGTCAGAGGTGCTCTCATCTGCGGTGTGACAGTATAGCCCATCATGGCTGCCGTGCGTGGTGGAGCCGAATGGGGGCGGCAGGGGCAAGCCCCTGCCCTACGATCATGATGCGACACCGCCACGCATGCGACGGCCCCAACGCATGTGGCAGGGGGTGCGACAGGGGTCACGAATCCTCCGTCCCTTCGTGACCTTTGCCGAAGCGCAGGGGCGAGATGTGCAAAAGGGACGTTCCAAATTGCACATAGGAATAGAGATTGAGCGCTGGAAGATTTTTCCCTATGTGCAATTTGGGACGTCCCTTTTGCACATCTCGAAGAGGCGCTGGGCGTCTTCGGGGGAATCGTTCCAAGCCACGGTGAAGGGTTCGCCCTCCATCTGGAACCCGGCTTGCTCCATCGTGTTCGCGATCTCCTTCTGCGCCGCATCCGACCAGCCGAAAGAACCGAACGCGATGCCGCGCCGACCCTTCGGTGCCAGACCCTTGAGGTAGGTGAGGAACGCGCCGGCTTCCGGCAGCACCGTCATGTTGTGCGCGGGGGAACCCACGGCCACATACTTGGCGTCCATGACCTCCGTCATGATGTCCGAGATATCGCTCACGGCCAGATCGTGCTGGCGCACGCTGATGCCCGCAGCCATGAACGCCTCCGTGATGGCGTCCGCCATCCGGCGCGTGCTGCCGTACATGGTGGCGAACGCCACCACGGCGCTGTTCGCAGGCTCAAGACGGCACCACTGTTCGTACGTGTCCAGGATCTGCGCGATCTTCGAACGCCAGATGAGGCCATGGGACGGCGCGATCAGATCCAGTTCCAGTTCGCGCACCGCCGCCACCGCCTTCGCCGTCTGCTTTGCGAAGGGCATCACGATGTTCGCGAAATACTTCTTGGCGGCCGCGAAGAGCGCGCCTTCGTCCACTTCGTCGTCGAAGCGTTCGGACGTGGCCCAGAACTGGCCGAAGGCGTCGTTGGAGAAGAGCACCTTGTCCGCAGGAGAATAGGTGACCATGTTGTCCGGCCAGTGCACCATGGGCGTGGCCACGAACGTGAGCGTGCGCGCGCCGATGGAAAGCCCGTCGCCCGTCTTCACCGGGATGAGCTCAGGCTCCTTTCCCAGATACGTGCGCAGGATGGCTTCGCCTTTCGTGCTGGTGACCACCTTCGCCTGCGGGGCGAGGGCCAGCACTTCGCGCAGGGAACCGGCGTGATCCTTCTCCGAATGGTTGGAGATGATGTATTCGATCCGCGCCGGGTCCACCACGTCCGAGATGCGGCCGATCAGCTGCGCGCAATGTTCGTGGGAGCACGTGTCCACCAGCGTCACGTGTTCGTCCATGATGAGGTAGGCGTTGTTGGTGGAGCCGTTCGGCATGGTGAAGCCGTGGATGCGGCGCTCGTTCCATTCAAGCGCGCCCACCCACCAGATGCCGGGCTTGATCTCATGGGCTTTGAACATGGTGCCTCCTTCTTCTTCTTCCTGTGTTTGCGCCCATTATATTGATGGCGGCAGCTTCAGACGGCTGCGGGCCTCTTTCCAGTTCGGCAACGCCGCGTTCAAGAGCGCGTAGAACGCGGGGCCGTGGCCGCGTTCGCGCAGGTGGCAGAGCTCGTGCACCACCACGTATTCCAGGCATTCCGGCGGGTAGAGCGCCAGGCGCGTGTTGATGCAGATGCGCCCGGTGGAGGGCTGGCAGCTGCCCCAGCGGCTCTTCATGGACCGGTAGGCCAGCGTGCCCGCGCGCACGCCCAGCACCGGCTCCCACTTCTGGACCAGCAGCGGGACGAACGCCTGCACCGTCTCCTTCCAGGCGCGCTTCTGCGCCTCCGTCGCGTTCGCGAACGGGTCCTCTGAGGGATGCGCGCAGCTTCTCTGAGCGCGCTGGATCCAGGCGCGCTTGCTGACCACGAACCGTTCGATCTCCGGCAGGCCGACCCAGGTGGGGGCGGACACGGCCACCGTGCCGTCCGAGCGCACGCGCAGGTTGATGTTCTTGACGCGCTTGCGGGAGAGCTGGATGTCCATACCGGCCAGGCGCACTGCTTGCGGCGCGCCCCCTGATCGGTTGCGGCTCATGGACCGGGATGCCCATTGCGCGCGGAGAGCGCCAGCTCGTACGCGGCGTTGCGCGGGATGCCGAACCGCGCCGCCAACTCTTTCGCAGCCTCTTTCGGACGCATGCCGTCCGCTATGAGCTGCACCGCGCAGACGCGCGCGTCCTGGGCGGCGCCTTCTTGGACCGCCGCGCGTTCTTCCAGCGTGGGACCTTCCACCACGAGCGCCACCTCCCCCTTGATGGGAGCGACGGCCGCGCGTTCGACGAAGATGCGCGCCAGTTCCGGCACAGGGGCGGACGCCACCTCTTCGTGCAGCTTCGTGAGCTCACGGCAGACGGCAGCACGCCGATGCGGGAACGCCTGTGCCACGGTGTTGAGCGCCTCCGGCAGGCGGTGCGGGCTTTCGTAGAAGATGAGCGCCGCGTCCAGCGGGCGCAAGGATTCCAGCAGCCGGAGGCGCTCCGCGTCCTTCTTCGGCAGGAAGCCGCCGAAGAAGAAACTGGTGCTTTCGAAGCCGCTGGCCACGTAGGCCGTGGTGGCCGCTGATGCGCCCGGCAGCACTTCCACCAGGAGGCCTGCCTGCCGGGCCGCGGCCACCAAGTGCATGCCCGGGTCCGACACGCCCGGCATGCCCGCGTCAGAGCAGTAAGCCAACGCCTCCCCCGCGCGCAGGCGGCTCAAGATGGCATCCGTGCGCTGACGAATGGTGTTCTCATCCAGACGCACGAGCGGTTTTTCCACCCCCAGGTAAGCCAGCAACTTGCCGGTCACGCGCGTGTCCTCGCAGAGGACGGCATCTGAGGCGCGCAGGACGTCAACGGCGCGCAGGGTGATGTCGCCCAGGTTGCCGATGGGCGTGGGAACGATGGTGATCTTTCCGGGTTGAACCATGCCCGGGATTATAGCGCCCGCAGGGATGTGCAGAAGAGGTGTTCCGGGATGTGTGAAAGGGACGTTCCAAATCGCATTCCGAACTCTCCCTGATGTGCGAAAGGGACGTTCCAAATTGCACATAGGAAACGAGATTGAGCACTGAAAGACTCATCCTATGTGCGATTTGGGACGTCCCTTTCGCACATCTCGCATGATCGCCTGCGCAATCTGGGACGTCCCTTTTGCACATCAGGCGATCTCACGGGTGCGATTTGGGACGTCCCTTTTGCACATCCTGGGTCAGGCGGCTTCGATGATGCGGTAGGTGGCGCCGTCTCCGCAGCAGGTCTGCAGGGCGATGGATTCGCCGTGGCTGGTGACCTCGGAAGAGATCTGGTTCCAGGTGGCGTCATCGGACACGTCGTAGACGGCGAACACGGTGTAGGTGCGCGCGTTGCCATCAGCGTCGCAGACCGTGATGGCATCCCCTTCGTCCAAGTACATCACGCAGTTGAAGACGCCCGGGTGATGCCCGATGAAATACCCCCAACTGCCATCCGTGGTGGAATCGGACCCCATCCAGAGCCCCGCTGTGGAATCCGGTGCGCGGGAGGCCTCGAACGCCTCCACGTAGGGGATCACGTTCCCGAAGACCTGAAGGGATGACGCGGGCAGTTGGGCTGTGGGTGCAGTTTCAGCCGCAGCCGCATCGGAAGCGGCAGCGGGCTCTGCCGGCGCCGCGGTCTTCGGCTGCGTTTGGGCCGCCCGCTGCGGAGCGCCTGTGATGGAGGGGCTTCCGGAAGCGAACGTGATCAGATTGCCGTCCGCATCCAGCCCGCAGAGCTCCAGCAGCTTCGCCGAATTCTCGTACGCGTTCGAGAACGCTTCCTCGGCGTTCGCTTCGGCGGTCGCCTCAGCGGCAGCCACTTCTTCCTGGGCCTCTTCCACTGACGGCGCGATGGCATACGCTGCCCCGCCCGCCATGACCAGGCAGAGCGCGCACGCTCCTGCCGCCGTCGCCACCTTCGCACGCTTCTTCATGGCTGCCTCCCTTCGGCCGGATCGCCCCATGTTCGTTGCGCTCACGGTAGCTCCGCGCGCCCCTGGCAGAAGTCGTGAACGCGCGTCCGTCAGATTCGCGTGCCGAAGCCGTCACGGATCCGCGATGAGCGTTGAGCAGCTGAAACCGCCCTGAAAAGAACGTGTGCGCAGAGGTATGGCATGATGGGTGGCAGACAAGGGGCATCGGGAAAAGGAGGCTGCCATGTCCTTTCTCATCCGTTGGTTGGTGACCGCCGTGGCCGTCGCGGCAGCCGTGTGGCTGGTTCCGGGGATCGAACTGATCGGAGGCGATTCCGCCTGGGTGGGCATCGCCATCTTCGCGCTGATCCTCTCACTGGTGGACATTTCCATCAAGCCGCTCATGCAGCTGCTGTCCCTGCCCATCACCCTGCTCACGCTGGGCATCTTCTACCTGATCATGAACACGGCCATGCTGTATCTGGCCGCCTGGCTGGCCAACGGCCTGTTCGGCGTGGGGTTCTGGATCGCCAGCTTCGGCAGCGCGTTCGTGGCATCCATCGTGATCTCCATCGTGAGCGCCATCATGAACACGCTGGTGGCGGAATGAAGGCACAGCCCTCAGAAGTTGTGCTATCCTGATGCCCGCTGACCTGAACGAAAGGGTTTCCTTGACGGACTTCGCAACATGCATCTCTCGCGCAACCGCAGCCGCGGTTGCTGGTGCGTGGTGGTGGACGAAGGGAATATCTTAGCCGGGTCAGTGAGCTTCAACGCATGCACGCACGAAAGCCTCCGATGACCCGGGGGCTTTTTTCATGCACGCGCACCGGACGGAACGGACCGCACGCAAGCCGAAAGAAAGGACGCATCATGGCAGAGAGCACGAACGGGAAGACGAACGCACCCTACCGGCTGTACCTCAAAGAGGACCAAATCCCCACCCAGTGGTACAACCTGCGCGCTGACATGCCCGAACCGCCCGATCCCATGATGCTGCCGAACGGCCAGGTGGCGCGCCCTGAAGACATCGCGCCCGTGTTCTGCGATGAACTGGTGCGCCAGGAACTGGACGACGAAACGGCCTACTTCGACATCCCCGAAGGCGTGCGCGAAATGTACAAGGTCTACCGCCCCTCCCCCTTATGCCGCGCCTACAACCTGGAGCGCGCGCTGGGCACGCCCGCGCACATCTATTACAAGTTCGAAGGCAACAACACCTCCGGCTCCCATAAGCTGAACTCCGCGCTGGCCCAGGCCTATTACGCGAAGGAGCAGGACCTGGAGAAGATCACCACGGAGACAGGCGCGGGCCAGTGGGGCACCGCGCTCTCCGAAGCCGCTGACCACTATGGGCTGGACCTGGACGTGTTCATGGTGAAGTGCTCCTACGAACAGAAGCCCTTCCGCCGCAACATCATGGAGACCTTCAACGCCACCGTGACACCCTCCCCTTCCAACACCACCGAAGTGGGGCGCCGCATGCTGGCGGAGCACCCGGATTCCACCGGCAGCCTGGGCACCGCCATCTCAGAGGCGGTGGAGCGCGCGCTGAACGTGCCCGGCAACAAGGGCCGCTACCAGCTGGGAAGCGTGCTGAACCAGGTGGTGCTGCACCAGTCCATCATCGGCCTGGAGAGCTACACCGCCTTGGAAGAGCTGGGCGAATACGCGGACATCGTCATCGGCTGCGCGGGCGGCGGATCGAACCTGGGCGGGCTGATCGCCCCGTTCATGCGGGACAAGCTGCGCGGCACGCGCCCGGATGTGCGCTTCATCGCCGTGGAACCGGCCAGCTGCCCCTCCCTCACGCGCGGCAAGTACGCCTACGACTACGCCGACACCGGCCAAAGCTGTCCGCTGGTCAAGATGTACACGTTGGGCAACGGTTTCCTTCCCTCTCCGGACCACGCCGGCGGCCTTCGCTACCATGGCATGGCACCCATCGTGAGCAAGCTGAAAGCCGACGGGCACCTGGAGGCCGTGGCCGTGAAGCAGACGGATGTGTTCGCCGCCGCAGAGGAGTTCGCGCGGCTGGAGACCATCCTGCCGGCTCCGGAGAGCGCGCACGCCATCTTCCAGGCCATGGAAGAGGCGAAGAAGTGCGCAGAGACCGGTGAGGAGAAGACCATCCTCTTCGGGCTGACCGGCACCGGGTACTTCGACATGTATGCCTACGATGCGTACAACAACGGCAAGATGACCGACCACGTGCCCACGGATGAAGAACTGGAAGCAGGGTTCGCCACCATCCCCTCCATCCCGGGCATCCAGTAGAAGGAGGCCCTCATGGAACCGCTGCCCCGCGTTGATGAGAAGAAGCTGCGTGCGTCTGAGAAGGCGCACGCGAAGGACACGCTGGCGAACGACCAGCCGGTAGTCCTGGAATCCTCAGAGACGGATCCGGAATTCCCCGCCGGGCAGGAGTTCGAAGTGGACGAGGACGGCCCAGCCGGTTCCAGGAAGAAGCATCCGGGGCTGATCTGGGCCATCATCGCGGTGGTGGCGGTGGTCATCCTCTGCTTCGCGTTCGCGCGGACCGGGGACTGGATGAACCCTGAACAGGCGCAGCAGGTGCAAGACGCGCACGTGAACGAACAGATCGTGCCCGAAGACGCGTGAAGCGACCAGCGGCTGGCGGCTAGTCTTCCGGCAGCGGGAGCCAGAGATTGAGATCCACGTCCGTGGTGATGCCGGGGATCTGCCCTGTACTGGAATACTGCCAGATGCGGAAATCGAACTGTGCGGTGGGAATGCCAACATCATATTCCGCCAGCCAGAGCGGGTAGGCCTGGCGCACCGTCTTGTCCAGCCGCAGCAGATCCCGCTGATTGCCATACACGAACGGCACATGCCCCGCCGCCTGCACGCGTTCACAGAAGGCCACAGCCATCTTGCTCAGCAGCGCGCCGTCCACGTCATTCGCCCGCGCGCCTTCGATCTGCACGGATTCGTGGTCGAACGCCACCGCTTCGAAAAAGATGCCGGCGTCTTCTGCCTGGCCGATGAGATCCAGCAGGAAATCCGCCTCTTCTTCCGCTTCCGCCAGCGTGATGGCCTGGGAGAAGAAGTACGTGGACACCGGGATGCCCGCGGCTTGCGCACCCGCCACGTTCGCCCGGAAGAATTCGTCCTCATACAGCACGCCTTCCGTGGCACCGCGATTGCCCGCCCGCACGAACGCGAACTGCACGCCCGCGCCGTAGACGGCCGGCCAATCGATCTCATGCTGGTGCGAAGACACATCCACGCCCCAGCGGGACTGCACCGTGCCACCGGGCGCATAGGTGAGCCGGTCCCCGTCGCGCAGGAGCGCATCCCACACATACGGGCTGACATAAGGAGGCTCTCCGCAGCCGGAAAGGCCCAGCACCGCGCCGGCCGCCGCAGCCCCCAAAAGCGCGAGCGCCTGTCTGCGCGTGATGTTCGCCGGAAGCGCCCTCATGCGTCCCCCTTCGCTGTGCGCGGCATGACGAACACGCCGATGACGAGCACCACCGCTGAGAAGAGCGCGGAGAAGCCGAACGCCAGCTGATAGGCCAACACCGCAGCGCCCGTGAACGCCAGCTGCGACACGCCGGTGATCAACAGCATCATGAGCGCTGTGCCGAACGAAGCGCAGCACTGACGCAGCGTGACGAAGAAGATGGAGCCGTCATTCATGAGCGGACCGGGCAGGCGCGACATGCCCCAGGAGATGAACGGCCCGATGATGGAGCTGACGCCGATGCCACGGATGGTCTGCATCAGCGTGAGCAACCAGAGCGGCGTGTCCACGCTGACGAACGCCATGGACACCGCGCCCACCGTGAGGAACGCGCCGCCGCCGATGATGACCGGCCGTGGCCCGATGCGGTCAGACAGAATGCCGCCCACCGGGTTGAAGACCACGGCCAGGATGGTGGCCGGGATGAAGACAATGCCCGCATCCAGCGCTGTCAAGCCGCACACGTTCTGCACGAACAAGGGCACGATGAGCGTGATGCCCATGAACGACGCGAACAGCGCACATTGTCCCACCATGCTGGTCACATAAGTGCGGTTGCGCATGACATCCATGCTGATGAGCGGGTTTTCGATGCGCTTCTGCCGCGCGATGAACAGGATGAGGCACGCCGCGCCACAGAGCAGCGGGACGATGGTCTGCCCGTTCGCCACGCCCACGCTGGCCGCGTTCGTGAAGCCCAAGAGCAAGCCACCGAACCCGAGGGTGGACAGCAGGAAGGACAGCTGATCCAGGTGCGCGTCATGGTTCGGCGCCTCTTCGCGCTTGATGAGCACAACGGCACAGACGAAGATGACAGCCAGCAGGATGGCCAGCATCAGAAAGAAGCTGCGCCAGCCCAGGCTGTCCACCAGCGCGCCGCCGATGAGCGGGCCGATGTTCGGCGCGAAGCCCATGGCCACGCCCGCGATGCCCATGGCCGTGCCCCGCTTTCCCGGCGGGAAGCGCGTCATGGAGATGGTTTGCAGCACCGGCAGCGTGATGCCGGTGGCCACGGCCTGCGGCACGCGCCCCAAAAGCAGCACGATGAAATCCGGGGCCAGCCAATCCATCACCGACCCCGCTGCGAACAGCAGGATGGCTGCCAGCATGAGCGTGCGGATGCTGAGCTTGCGGGAGAGATGCGCCACCAACGGCACGGTGATGCCGATACCCAGCATGTAGAGAGTGGTGAGCCACTGGGACACGGCTTCCGTGGTGCCGAAGGACGCCTGCACGCCCAGCAGCATGGAGTTCATGACCGTCTGCGTGAGCGACCCCAACGCGCAGAGCAGGGTCACGATGGCGAACAGGACGTAGGTGCCCGCCCGCGTTGCGTCTTTCGTCATGCGCCTGCCTTCCATGGTATTCGTTGCGTGAAAGTGTAGCGGAACGCGCGAACAAAGGCCTGTAGCGCAGGCTTCAGCCTGCGAGGGGCAAAGGCTGAAGCCTTTGCTACGGGCTTTCAGTACGAAGGGACGGGGCGTCAGGAGAGGAAGGCGGCTCCGGTGAGGAGGAGGGCCAAGATGATGCCCATGACGGATTCGCCGCCCAAAAGGCCGGAGGCCAGAATGAGGCCCGTGTCCTGGTAGCTGCGTTCGCGGGCGGCGCGTTCATCTTCGGGAAGCGCAACCAGCTTCCGCTTGTGGATGTGCAAAAGGGACGTTCCAAATTGCACATAGGAAAAGGATATGCGCACTGAAAGACTTCTTCTATGTGCAATTTGGGACGTCCCTTTTGCACATCAGGCAACCTCGCGGGTGCGATTTGGGACGTCCCTTTTGCACATCAGGCAACCTCGCGGGTGCGATTTGGGACACCCCTCATATCAGGGAACAGGTGCACTCGGGACAAGGGCGATGGGCGCCGTCAGGCGCCCTAGAACCCGCGAATGAAACAGCGGTGCGCAGCACCGTGACGCAGCACGGCGTCCTTTGCCGTGCTGCGTCACTCGGATGTGCAAAAGGGACGTTCCAAATTGCACATAGGAAAAGGATATGCGCACTGAGAGACTGTTCCTATGTGCGATTTGGGACGTCCCTTTTGCACATGGTGTCAGGAGAGGAAGGCGGCTCCGGTGAGGAGGAGGGCCAAGATGATGCCCATGACGGATTCGCCGCCCAAAAGGCCGGAGGCCAGAATGAGGCCCGTGTCCTGGTAGCTGCGTTCGCGAGAGGCTCGCTCTTCTTCGGGAAGCGCAGCCAGCTTCCGCTTGTGGAAGACGTCCACCACCAGCTTCACCAGCACGCCCAGAAACGCCGTGAGAGACATGTAGAACGGCAGATAGATGCCCAGCCCCAGCATCATGGCCGGGAAGCGCACCAGATACAGCGCGAACCCGGCAACGGCCCCGATGAGGAACGCCGGCATGTTCGGCACGCCGGACACCATGGTGGCCACCACGCTGGCCTGCGCGGAGACGAATTCACGGCCCGGGCCGAACGCGTCCGCGCCGTAGGCCTGGAAGAGCACGCCGATCACCAAGGCGGCCACCACCGACCCGATCACGGCTCCGATGCCCTGCCCCACCCACTGCGCGCGCGGATCCGTTCCCAGAACGGCGCCAGCTTTGAAATCATTCATGACATCGCCCGCCAGCCCGCAGGCCACCGCCACCAATGCGGCCACGAAGAAGAGCTGCAGCTCTGACACATCCGCTGCCAGCGCGATGAGGAAGAGCGCGATCAGCCCGAATATCTCCATCGGGTCGATGCTGGTCTGGCCCACGGATTGCGCGCTCATGGCGCAGGCCACGAAGGCGCAGGCCAGGGCCGCCACGGACACGCCGAAGGGCAGGTCCAGCGCGATGCACGCCGCCACGGATGCACAGGCGAACACCAGAATGACCGCGCCGGAGTTCCGGATGGCCATGCGCGCCTGCGACTGCCGGGCACCTCCCATGACCGCGGTGAGCCCCAGCGGCTCAGACGCGCGCGCCGCCTGTTCGGCCTTGCGCGTCACGGTGCGCACGCCCAACGGGATGATGTCGCGCACGATGACCGCGATGCCGCAGCCCATCATGCATCCCATGCCCAGACACGACGCCACCTGTTGAGCCGCTTCGGTGGATGCCAGGCCCAGCGCCGGCGCGCCCACCACGATGCCGAAGCTGCCGATCACCGCCCCGGCGAACCAGACCGCCATGGCGCCGGTGCCCACCAAAAAACCCACGGCCAGCATCATAGGAGAAGCGTAGATGCCGAACACCACGCCCGGGATGGGCAGCTGCGCCACCATGGAGGGGATCAGCTTCACGCCGTCGCGCAGCACCGCCCAGAGCGCTGCGCACCCGAAGGCGCCGAAGAGCTTCGCGCCCGTGCGGCCGCCGGTGTTGCCCGCCTTGAGCGTTTCGGCTGCAGCCTGTCCCAGCGGATATTCCAGATGCGCGTCTTGGATGAAGTGGCGCCGGAACGCGACGGAGGCCGCCAGTCCCACCGCGGAACCCGCCAGGGCCGTCACCACCAGCTGCAACGTGGAGATGCCCTCGCCCAGTCCCAGCATCCACGCGCCGGGGATGGTGAACGCAAGACCGCCCGCCACCATGGCACCGGAGGACATGACCGTGTGGGTGACGTTCGCCTCGTTCAGCGTGAACCGGCCGCGACTGGCCGCCTTGAGCGTGAACAGCGAAAGCAGCGCCGCGAAGATGATGGGCCAGGGCAGCGCGCCCATCTTGAGCACCACATACACCGATGACGCCGTGATCACCGCGCAGCCCACGCAGCCGATCAGGATGCCGCGCACGGTCAGTTGGCCTTTCACATCCGCCTCTTTCTTTCGTGATGATGGAGCCGCGCCCCTGATGCGGGCGCGGATACGTGATTCTTGCATAAGCGGTGCGGACAGCGGACGCTCAGACGGTGAGATCGGCGTAACCGGCACCGATCAGGGAGACCAGCGCATCAGACGCGGTCTCCAGCTGGCAGCCGATGCGGCCACCGGAATAAAGGATGGTGTCGAACAGCTGCGCCGTTTCATCCATGACGGTGGGGAACTGCTTCTTCATGCCCACCGGCGAACAGCCGCCGTGCACGTATCCCGTGAGCGGGAGCAGTTCGCGCGCGGGCAGCATGGCCACCGCCTTCTCCCCCACCGCGGCGGCCGCCTTCTTCAGATCCAGCTCTGCCGCCACCGGGATCATGAAGACGAAATGTCCGCCGGACTTGCCTTGGGTGACCAGCGTCTTGAACACGCGGTCCGGATCTTCGCCCAGCATCTGCGCCACCTCCACGCCACTGGGCGCGCCTTCACATTCGAACGTGCGGAACTGGAAGGGGATGCGCGCGGCCTCCACCTCGCGGATGGCGTTCGTTTTGGCGGGATGCTTGGGCATGGGTCAGCGCTTGCGGGGCTTGGGGTAGAAGCGGTAGACGGGTTGGGCGGGTTCGGGCTGCGGAACGGGTTGCACCGGTTGCGGGGCGGATTCGGGTTGCGGGGCGGGTTCCGGCACGGGGCGCTGCTCCGGGTGAGCGGCAGGGGCAAGCCCCTGCCCTACGGGATCAGGAGCAGAACGTTGTTCCGGGCGGGCGGCAGGGGCCATGGTGAACAGCGGCCCGGCGGGTGCGGGTTCGGGGCCGGGTTGCGAGGCCGGTTCGGGCGCAGGTTCGGGTTCGGGGGCGGGAACCGGGAAGCGGAACGTGCCCGGAACGTTCGTGCGGATGCCGTCCAAGGGCAGCATGGAGGGTTCCTGGCGCGCCGGTTCGCGGATGATGACGGGCTCAGGTGCCGGCGCGTCCAGATGCGGCTTCGCATACACATGACGGCGTGCCAGCTCCAAGTCGTACTTGCGCGAGAAGCTGACCAGGTCAGAATCAGTGATCCGGGACACGTTCGGCATGCCGCAGGCGCGGGCCTTGCAGAAGATGTCCGCCGCTTTCTCCACCGTGTGCGCGATGCCGAACGCCTCATCCATGGTGACGCCCGCCACGAACAGCCCGTGATGCGGCCAGATGACCGCATCCGTGTGCTCCATGGCCTTCGCCGTTTCGATGGCAAGCCCGATGGTGCCCGGCACTTCCCAGCCGATGACCTCCACGCCGTGGCGGCAGACCAGCGCACATTCGGCCAGCTGCGCCCAAAGCGTGCGCGTGAAGACGGCGCTGTCGTGCGGCACCACGCAGGTCATGGCGGCAAGGCTCACGGGATGGCAGTGGTACAGCACGCGGCTCTCCCCGCCTGTTGCGGCCTTGCGCACCTCATGGTTGATCAGATGCGCCGCCAGTTCGCTGGTGGGATGGGTGCCGTCCTTGAAGCCCCAGCATTCGCGCCAGCAGGTGCCGGTGCGGTCCACCTCGATGATGCCCAGCGTGCGCTTCGGGTCGTGGGCGATGTTGCGGAAATGGCTGCCGGCGGATGTGATGAGGAAGAACTCCCCGGCCAGCGTGGGTATTTCAGTGTCAAGGCGCACCCACGAACGCGTGCGGAAGCCGGAACGCACCTCCGTGACCTCTTCCGGACGGAGCCGGTAGGACGCGTTGCCGCCGTTGGATTCATGCCAGCCGAACGTCCAGCCGTCGTTGCACATGCGGATGAAGCTGCGCGCGAAATCAGTGTCGAGTACCTTCACGGGCCCCTCCTGAGGGTTCTGGGTGATGGTGACACTTTATCAAGGATTGCAGCAAAGCGTGAGATCAGCCCCGGATTCCTCCGCTTCAGCGGCCGTGGGCACGAAACGGTCTGCGAAGTGGACGGCCAGGGCGGCACCGGTGGGCGTGGTCAGCTCCCCTTCTTCGGCACCGGCGAAGGTGGGGATGCCTTCCAGCACGTTCGCCGTGGCGGGTGCCGGGATGGGCAGCACGCCGTGGGCGCAGTGGACGTGGCCGAACCCGGTGCAGACCGGCGTGGCCAGCACCTGGTCATGGGGCACGTGGGAAAGCGCGTCGCAGGCCGCCAGCACGCAGGCGATGGCCTCCGGCGCGCCCACTTCGTGGAAGTGGACGTCCGTCTCCGGCACGCCGTGGGCCTTCGCTTCGGCTGCTGCGATGAGCGCGTAGACGCCGCGCGCCTCCTGTTTGACGGCGTCGGTCACCGGGGCCGCTTCGATGGCGGCGTGCACCTCCTGGAGGGAGTGGTGGTGATGGACGTGCTCGCCGTGGGCGTGTCCGTGCTCATGTTCGCTGGCTTCTGCGGCCACAGAGACGTAGGCCTCCACGGGCGGCAGCGAAACGTTTGCGGACACCAGCGCGCGGGCCGCGTTCGCGAAGCCTTCCTTGGTGGAACCGTGCGTGCAATCAAGGAGCAGGGTGGCCATGCGGCGTCCTTTCTGTTGGGGCGGTGCTCACGCTTTTGGGACTACTGGTGCAGGATCTTGGCGGCGGCGTAGGCCGCGCCGAAGCCGTTGTCGATGTTCACCACGGTGACGCCGGAGGCGCAGGAATTCAGCATGGACAACAGCGCCGCCACGCCGCCCAGCGATGCGCCATAGCCCACGCTGGTGGGCACCGCGATGACCGGGCACGCGGCCAGGCCGCCGATCACGCTGGCCAGCGCGCCCTCCATGCCGGCCACGGCCACGATGGCGCGGGCGCCCATGATGTCGTCCATGCGCGCCAGCGTGCGGTGCAGCCCGGCCACCCCGATGTCGAACGCGCGGCGCACGGAACAGCCCAGCATCTCGGCCGTGAGCGCGGCCTCTTCGGCCACGGGCACGTCGCTGGTGCCGGCGGTGGCCACCAAGAGGTAGCCCTCCGCGTCAGGTTCGGGCTTGCCGCCCACGATGCCGATGCGCGGCAGCTCGTGGTATTCCAGCGGGATGCCCGCATCTTTGACGGCATCCGCCTTCTCCGCGGACAGGCGCGTGACCAGCACGCGCGGCTGGCCCGCATCTTGCAGCGCGCGCACGATGCCTGCGATCTGCGACGCCGTCTTGCCTTCGCCGTAGATCACCTCTGACGCGCCCTGGCGCATCTGCCGGTGCAGGTCCACGTTCGCGTAGCCGAGGTCTTCGAACGGCTTCACGCGCAATGCGGCCTCCGCATCATCCACGGAAACCGCGCCGGTGCGCACGCCTTCCAGCAGCATGCGGATGTCATGTTCCATCTGGTGCCTCCAAGATCTCTTCGTTCAGGCTGCCCATCCGGTAGCCGTCCAGGTCAAGGGTGACATAAGCGAAGCCCGCGTCGTGCAGGGCGCGCGAAATGCGGGCACGAACGGATGCGCCTGCGAAGCGGGACGCCTCTTCCGGCAGCGCTTCGATGCGAGCCAGGTTGCCGTGGGCCCGCACGCGCACCTGGGTGAAGCCTTGCTCTCGCAGGGCCGCTTCGGCCTGGGCCACGCGCGCGAGGTCATGCGGTGTGAGCGGGGTGCCGTAAGGGATGCGGCTTGCCAGGCAGGCGGATGCGGGGGCGTCTGCATTCGAAAGCCCGAGCGCGCGGGCCGCGGCGCGGATCTCTTGCTTGGTGAGGCCCGCTTCCGCCAGCGGGCTGCGAACGCCCTGCTCTTGGATGGCGCGCGCACCCGGCCGGTAGTCCTGGGCGTCATCGGCGTTGGAGCCGTCGCAGAGCACGGCGGCGGCCGCGCGCGCTTCGCGCGTAAGGGCCTCCATGATGAGACGCTTGCAGTGATAGCAGCGCTCCGGCCCGTTCGCGCGCACGCCTTCGCTGGAAAGCGGGTCCACCTGGATCACCTGGTGCGGGATGCTGCGGCGGGCGCAGAACGCTTCGGCGAACGAAAGATCCACATCCGGCATGAGGGAGGATGCCGCGGTGAGCGCTGTTGCCTGCACGCCAGACGTGCGGGCGGCGAACGCCAGCAAGAACGTGGAATCCACGCCGCCGGAAAAGGCCACGGCCACCCGGCCCACCTCTTGCAGGAGCGCCTCCAGCGCGCGCAACTTGTCATCAGCGTCAGTCATCCGGCCATTGTACGACACCTTGTCGCCTATTTCACCCGCAAGCAGACGTGCCAAATTGCACATAGGCACAGTCTTCAGGATGTGCGAAAGGGGCGTCCCAAATTGCACATAGGAAAAGAGATTGAGCACTGAAAGGCTTCTCCTATGTGCAATTTGGGACGTCCCTTTCGCACATCAGGAAACTTCGCGGGTGCAATTTGGGAGGTCGCACGCCTTTGCCCCTTCGTGGCCCTCCAACGGGTCAGGATCCGTATACCACTATCCAGACTCCATCCGGTCCTGCAGCCATCGCCACGACCTTGGCACCAAGGGTGAGCTTCAGATTGATGGTGTTGTACGCCTCTTCCGAATCACGATAGACCTCAACGTTCTGTTCCAATTTCCTCAGAGCTCCTCAATATCGCTTGCGCTCATCATGATCAGCATCCTCTTCGCGTGAGGATGGATTCCAGGGACTGACCGAAGTTGTAAGTGTTGGGGTTTCGGTCTATCCAACTCGTATCGCCGTTGGCGCATGAAGCTGCATTTCCAGTTCGCGCCACAGGTTCGGACACGATCGTTTCCGCCCCTTCATCGAAGAGCCTTTGCAGAAGATCCTTCGCAACGTTGACGTCCTGGGTCAAACGCGTTGCATCGTCATATTCTTTGCTGCCCACAGGATGTTTGTCCGGATGATACTGCTTGAGCGCATGGAAGTACGCTTTCCGCAGATCCGTTGCAGAATAACGCCCCTGCAGCTCAAGAATATCTTCAGCCTCACGCTTATCCATCGTTCGTTCTCCTGGAATCAGTAATATCCGACCTGGGATTCAGCAAGATTCTCAACGCCAAAACAGGGAGACCCGCTGAGGGCCGAGGAGATCATGCGGCGCACCGCGTCATACCACAGGCGCTCTTCATTGGCTTTCCGCATGCTCGACCTCTGCGTGAATCCTCCGATCATGGAAGACACCTCGGCATCCTTGAAAGCGGTGAGATCCAACAAGTATTTGCGATCCTTCCTCAGCTTGCTCGACGAAGCACCGCCATTCGAAACCTCGGAGTCATATCTCTCACGACGCAGTTGGCGGCTTTCTCCCATCCTCCATACTGTTATACGTCTTGATGAGTCAACGGAAGATCCCATCCTTCCGCCACGCTGCATGCGCAGACAATATGCGTACCATTTCGTGCTCTTGTCCGGAAAGCCTATGTAGATACCGACATCAGTTCCATGATCGAGCTTGATGAAATCAATGTAGAGATCATCCGCGCTCTGATTCGAAGGAAATTCCCCGCATCGAACCATGCGATCCTTTTCTGCCAACAGCAGATCCAAAACAGCATCTATAGGATCGTTGAAAGTTTGCGAGAGCCGGTACTCACCGATGTAGTCGAGGCTCCATATCCGAGCGAGCTCATTGGCGACGCTTCGACCGAGATACTCTTGCGCCCTCGAACCGAGGGGCGGTCTTGCTACAGACTGCCCCGCGATCGAAGTCTCATCGCGCAAAAACGAATCCAGTCGATCCAGAAGCGTCATGGTCAACGCAGCCTATGAGCTCACTGAACCAAAGTGGTGCCCGATTGCACGAGCGTTGGAAGCAGCTTGGGCGTGTTGACAGCGCTGATGGTCGTCAGATTTGGACAGCCTCTTACCTCCAAGGAGTTGAGCTCAACGAGCCCATCAACGCTCAATGAAGACAACGGATCGTCGATCAAAGTGACCTTCTGCAAGGCGGTATTGGCCGTCAGATCCAATGCACTGATGCCAACGGTGCACAGATTCAAACCGGTCAGATTCGCGCAACCTTCCAAACCGTCTACAGCGGTGAGCTTGTCAAGGCCGCCGACGAACAATGATGTCACGCCGCCACTCGAGGGCAAAACGACGGATGAAATGCCGTTGCCGTTGGACGTGTATCCCGAGGTGCGCTCATTGTACTTTCCGCCAAGCACAGAAAGCGATCTCAATTGGGTGAAGCCGCTCAAGTCCATTGAACCGGAAGCGCCGGGTTCAACATAGAAGCTCAAGGACTTGAGATCTTTATTCTTGAGGAGAAGATCTATGGTTTTGCTTCCTTTATAGCTGAACATGACACCGCCGGACAGAGCCTCTCCCAACTCATCCGGTGAGAGTATTTCATCCCCATTCTCGTCATATGACGAAGCAATGGATTCCAAAGTCATGGACATTCCGTTGGATGTGACATCGGCGAAGTACTCGGACGTAATAGGGATGGCACCTTTTTCCAATGCCTCTTGACGAGCCTTTTCCTTCTCCTGCTCTTCAGCGGCCTTTCGCTCTTCTTCTGCCTTCGCCGCAGCTTCGGCCTTTTCCTGGGCCGCGATAGCTGCAGCCCGCTCCTGTTCAGCTGCGGCTTCCGATGCGGCATTGAAAACGGCGATGCCCGCAACGATGAGCACGATCACCGCAACAATGACTCCGACGATCAGCAGCTTTGCTTTCGTTGCGCCCTTGGCTGCCTTCGCGATGAGCGCCTTGAGCTCCTCCAGTTCCTTCTTGAGCTGCTCGATGCGCTTCTCAAGAGCATCGAGGGCATTCTTCATGCGCTCGGTCTCTTCAGGGTGGTCATTGATGTCGTTCGCTTCATCGATGTCGTGCTGGGCTTCCATCAGCTGCATATTGTTCGCTTCGATGGATTCGCGCGCAGCGGCTATCTCCCTTTCAAGAGGCTCAACGATCGAGCGGATGGGAGCCTGCTGTTCCGCTTGTTCAGCAGCGATCTTGTTGAAGTCAGACTGAGCGCTGTTCAGCAGGTTCTTCTTCGCGCTTGATTCTGTCACGGCCTGATTGAGCTCGTTTTCGAAATTGCGGACATCCTGTTCTGCGGAAGACCGCATGGATGTTGCGCTGGTTTTCGCCGATTGAGCCGATGACAGATTCATGTTCGCTACTGAAAGCTCCGATTGGAGCACGGATGTATTGATCGATTCGCCTTTGCTCGAAAGTTCCGAGACGGCGCTGTTGAGGCTGATTATCTTTTGCTGAGCCGCTGCTTCCCGCTTGGTAGCATCTTCGATCTGCTTGAGCGTTTGCGAAAGGGCCGTGCGGGCACCCTCTAAAGATCGATTGACGGACTCGACTTTGGCTTCTGCCTGCGCATACTCCGCTTCCGCGCTCTCGAGCCTTTCCTTGTATGGCTGAAGCTCGCGTTCGTGCCTTTTCACAATCTGATCAAGCTGCTTTTTCTGCGGAGCGAGCTCCTTTTCGAATTGAGCGATGTTCGCTTGTTGAGCAGCTATGTTCGCCTGCGCATCTTGCACTGCCTGATTTCGCGTGGCGATGATCGCACTGTAATTCGAAGCGATGGTGCTGCGCTTTTCATAGGCTTCTTTATCATCAGCATACTGCGTCTCAGCATCGTGTATCTCTGATTCCAGAGCAGCAGCTTGCTTTTTCAAGCCACCGACTTCTTTCAAGCCTTGGAAGCTGTCTTTGATATTCTTCTTCGCCTTGTCTCCTTTTGAGCCGCCCCCCGGTTTTTCGCTCATGTCATGCATTTCGGTTTCAGGATTTTGACCTTCAGCATCATTCTCAAGATTGGAAGCTTCTTCCGGAGTGCGCATATCCTCCGACCTCTCTTTACGAATCCATCAGTTCAACAGTGCTATCGACAAGCGAAAAAAGCGTACCCCCCCCCCAGCGCATTTTGTCAAGAAGCGGTTACCTGACCGCGCATCTCAGGCATGGCGCACATTCACGAATCCGCCTATCGGCGTCCACGGAGCGACCGTACGGACTGATGCGGAAAGAATGGCGAAAAGAGAAGTTAGATGTGCGAAAGGGACGTTCCAAATTGCACATAGGAAAAGAGATTGAGCACTGAAAGGCTTCTCCTATGTGCAATTTGGGACGTCCCTTTCGCACATCAGGCAACCTTGCGGGTGCAATTTGGGACGTCCCTTTCGGACGGAGGTCACGAATCCTCCGTCCCTTCGTGACCTTCACGTGCGCGTTCCTTTTGCGGGAAGAAGGGAGCGGAGGGCGGGAAGGATGCCGCCGGCCACGATGAAGGCGCCGCCGATGCAGGTGGAGGCGCTCAGCGGTTCCTGGTACACCAGCGCGCCCACCAGCAAAGACACGACGCACTCCCAATAGGCGATGGTGGAATACTCCACCGCCGGCAGGTTGCGCCCGGCCACCAGCAGAAGCCCCAAGGCGAACGGCCCGCACACCAGCCAGAGCGCGCCTGCGAACCCCCAGTTCGCCGCTGTCATGTCAACGGTGCCCAAGGGCCAGAAGAACGTCATGGCCACCGCCACGCAAAGCGCCCCCACCGAAGCCGCGCCGAAGTTCCATACCCCGCGCACCACCGAATCGCAATCCTTGCGGTACCCGTTGAAGAAGAGCGACAGCCCGTAGAACACGCCGGACAGAAGCCCCAGCAAATCCCCCAGCCCCTTCTTGGGATAGCCCGGCTCAGACGAAGCCAGATCGAACCCGAAGGCCACGCCCCGTTCGCTCACGGACACGATGCCCGCCGTGAACAGCATGCCCGCGAACACGAACAGCAGGCAGATCCACTGGGCGACATCGATGCGCTCGTGCCGGAAGACGCGCGCCAAAAGCGTGCAGAACAGCGGCCCTGTGTAGATGAGGAACACGGCATCCGCCAGCGTGGTGAGCAGCGCCGCGACCATGTACAAGGAAAGCGCCACCCCGATGCAGAGGCCGCCCAGGATGATGGAGGGCGTCACACGGGTGGCGCGGAACAGACGTTCGCGCCGACAAGCGAATATCAGCACCACGAACGTGAGCAGGCCGCACACCATGCGGCCCAGCGTCATGAACGCGCCGATGGATTCGCCCGCCACGTATTCGGTACCGAAGAAATCAGTGCGCGTGGCCGCGCGCGTGAGGCAACCTGCCAGGCCCATGCCCGTGGTGGACAGCAGAAGCGCGATCACGCCCTTGCGCTGATCCATTTGAAAACCTGCTGAAACCCCTTCGGCGTGTCCCATCTTCCCTCCTTGCTGAGGGAATGATACCGGGAAAGGCCCTTGCGCGCCTAGGCGTTCGCGAAACGCTGGCGGACGCGCGTGCGCACCGCCTCGGGGATGCGCGCCTGCGCCAGGCACGCGCCGCCGATGACGCAGGCCGCGCCCGCCAGCTGCACGCCCGTCATGGCCTCGCCCAGGATGAGGGCGGAGAGCACCACCGCTCCCAGCGGCTCCAGATACCCCAGCACCGCTACCGTCTGGGCCTTCATCTCGCCGATGCCGGAGAAGTACAACAGGCACGCCGCGCCCGTGCCGAGGATGCCCAGCTCCAGCATGGCCGGCACGCTGTGGAGCGGCATGGCCACGTTCGCCTCGCCCTTCACCAAGAGCACCACGAACACGGCGGCCAGGCCCGCCAGCATCTGGATGGAGGTGTTCTCCAGCCCCTTGATGGCGCTGGCCTTCTTGGAGAAGGTGACCATGACGGCGTAGAGCGCCGCCGCACCCAGGCCGCACGCGATGCCCACCACGTCAAGGGAGCCGGAGGCCGTGCCGTTCAGCAGCAGCACGCCGCCGATCACCACCATGATGCCCACCAGCTTGTTCCAGGTCATGCGCTCTTTGAAGACGAACGGCGCCAGCGCGATGACGATGATGGGGCCGCAGTAGTTCAGGAGCGTGGCCATCCCGACGCCGATGTGGTTGAACGCCTCGAACAGGAGCAGCCATTGCAGGCCCATGGCGCAACCGGACAGCGCCAAAAAGCCCAGCGCGCGCTTGTGCTCCAGGCAGGTCAGAGGCTTGCGCGTCACCGCGAACGCCCCCAGAAGGACCGCCGTGCCGATCAGCACGCGCAAGAAGACGATCTGGGCGCTGGTGGCGTCCACATAGCTTGCGAAGATCCCGTTGAACCCGAAGATGAACAACGAAGCCAAGTACTTGAGCGTGTTCGACACGGCTCCTCCTTCTCTCCGGCGCACGAGCGTCATGGACACCCCACGGGCATCGCGTCCGGTCAGTTTCGGTATGTCGGTTGATTCGCCGCCTCCGTTCGTTCCGCCGCGAAGCGGAAGCCCCGTGGAAACGGCGCGTGCACAGTAAACCACTTCGCGATGTAGAATGAAAACGAATGTTTCGCATGATTTGCATGACGATATGGAATACAAGGAGGCGTCATGGAAAGCGCGCTGCAAAAATACGAGGCGCTGATAGAGACCGTGGACACCGGCAGCTTCACGAAAGCGGCCCAGGCGCTGTCCTACACCCAGTCCGGCGTGTCACGCATGGTGGCCGAACTGGAGCGCAGCTGGGGCATCAAGCTTTTGGTGCGCGGCCGCGGCGGCGTGGAGCTCACCAGCGAAGGACACCTGGTGCTCCCCTACGTGCGCGACATCGTGGGCCTGCAGCGCAGCCTGCGGATGGAGGTGGACGGCATCTCCGGCCTGCGCGCGGGCGTCATCCGCATCGGGACGTTCTCCAGCGTGGCGGCCCAATGGCTGCCGAACGTGATCGAGCGTTTCCAGGCGGATTATCCGGGGATCGATTACGAACTGGTGATCGGCGAATACGCAGAGATCCGCGCGTGGATCGCGTCCGGGCGCGTGGACTGCGGCTTTCTGGTGCTGCCCATCGAAGAGGAGTTCGACACCATCACGCTGGGATCCGACCGCCTGCTGGCGGTGCTGCCGCCCGGTCACGCGCTGGCGAAGGAGCGCACGGTGGCGCTGGCGGATCTGGCCGAAGAGCCGTTCTTGCTGGATGAGAAGGGCACGGACGCCATGGTGACGGACATCTTCCGAGAGGCCGGGGTGCATCCGGACATCCGCCTGACGACGCCGGACGATTACGTGATCATGTCCATGGTGGAAAGCGGGCTGGGCGTGAGCATCCTGCCGGAGCTGATCTTGGAACGGGTGCCCTATGATCTGGCCATCCGCCCGCTGGATGTGAACCCCATCCGTGAGATCGGGTTCGCCGTACGCAGCCAGGCCGATGCCAGCCTGGCCGTGCGCACGTTCGAAGACTACCTTGCGCGGGTGCCTTAGTCAGTGATGGTGATGCTCTTGATGACGGGCTGGGCCGCCTCGTCCGTGATGGCGCCCATGTTGGGCTCGTCCACGTTCGGCAGGTAGTCCTCCACGATCTGGTCGATCACCTTCATGCCGTCGGCGTCGATGGTGCCGAAGGCCGCGTACTGACCGTCAAGGCTGGGGCCCACCTGGCTGGCGCTGCCCAGCGTCACGAAGAACGTGCTGGTGGCAGAATCCGGCATGGACGTGCGAGCCATGGCCACCACGCCGCGGTCGAACGCGTCCGCCAACGGGTTGTCCACGCCGTTCGTGGAGAATTCGCCCTTGATGGCATCCAAGGACGGATCGTTGCCGGACGCGTTGTTGCCCAGCGTGCCGCCCTGCAGGCAGAAATCGTCCACGATGCGGTAGAACGTCTTGCCGTCGTAGTAGCCCTCGTTCGCCAGCTCCATGAAGTTGTCCACCGTCTGCGGGGCCGCATCGCCGTCCAGTTCGATGGTGACGGGCTCATAGCCCTCCACTTCCAGCACCGCATGATGGGTGCCGGTGCCGTTGGCGCTGCCAGTGCCGGAGGCCGCGCTGGAACTGGAAGCGGACTGGCCGGAGCAGCCTGCCAGCAAGAGCGCGCATGCCAGGATGGCGGCCGCCACGAACGCGCCCCAGGCGCGGAAAGAACGTGCGTGTTCGGTGTTCGTCATGGAAGATGCATCCTTTCTGTCAGAATCAACAAGTGAACAGGATACGACAGCGCAGGCCGCGTGGGCGAATCTCCACGGATTCGGCGAGAAGGCGTTGCCGTGAGGTTGAGGAGGACGGATGAGGGCACTCTTGCAGCGCGTGAGCCGCGCGGACATCACCGTGGAAGGCGTGCAGACGGGAAGCATCGGGCAGGGCTACGTCATCTTGCTGGGCGTGGGCCATGATGATGACGAAGCGGCCGCGGAGAAGCTGTGGACGAAGACACGGCGGCTGCGCATCTTCGACGACGGGGACGGCAAGGCGAACCTGTCTTTGGAGGACGTGGGCGGGGACGTGCTCATCGTGAGCCAGTTCACGCTGTACGCGAACTGCCGGCGCGGCAACCGGCCCTCGTTCACGAATGCGGGCGCCCCGGCTGCCGCCGAAGCGCTGTACGAGCACTTCGTGGAGCTTGCGCGAGCGGACGTGGCGCACGTGGAGACGGGCGTCTTCGGCGCGGACATGCAGGTGGACCTCACCAACGACGGCCCCTTCACCATCTGGCTTGACACCGCAGACCTGTAGGCGATGTGCAAAAGGGTTGCCTGATGTGCAAAAGGGTTGCCTGATGTGCAAAAGGGTTGCCTGATGTGCAAAAGGG
>CANSWY010000008.1 GCA_947650915.1 uncultured Eggerthellaceae bacterium
CTTTCAGTGCTGGCTCGCTGTTCCTATGTGCGATTTGGGACGTCCCTTTTGCACATCTGGCTGTCTCGCGGGTACGATTTGGGACAGCTCTTTTGCACATCAGGCAATCTTGTGGGTCAGCGAGCCAGGGAGAGGAGTTGTTCAGGGCGTTCGACGTACATATCCGGTTCGACGTCCTGTTCAGCGAAGTCCTCCTTGGGATGGTAGCCCCAGAGCACGGCCACCGCGTAGGTGCCCGCGTTGCGCGCGGCCTTGATGTCCCCCGGAGAATCGCCCACGTACACCGTGTCCTCCGGTGCCGTCTTCAGCATCTTCATGGCCTGTTGCAGCCCCGTCGGGTCCGGCTTGCGCGGGATGAGCGCGCTTTCGCCGTACATGACGGATGCCTTTTCCGGCAGGCAGATGCTCATGATCTGGTCCACGCCCGCCTGCAGCTTGTTCGACACCACGCCCACGCCGCAGCCGCGCTCCCGCAGCTGGTCCAGCAGCTCCGGGATGCCGGAGTAGGGCTTCGTGTGATGATAATACTCGTGGAAATGCGCGTTCCAGAGATCCATGGCGCGCTCTTGCAGCTCCGGTGACGCGTCGTCCGGCAGCGCCAGGTAGATGAGCCGGCGAACGCCGCCGCCCACGAATGAGAGGATCTCTTCCGGCGTGCGCGTAGGGCAGTCCACCTGCTCCAGCACCCAGTTGGTGAGCAGCACCAGGTCAGGCACGGTGTCCAGCAGCGTGCCGTCAAGATCGAAGATGAACGTGTCGAACGTGCGCTGGGACATGGGAATCCTTTCGTCGGATGCGGGCATCGTAGCACAGGCGCGCGCTGGGGCTGTGGCGAACGGCATGAGCGAAAGGCTTTCGTCATGAGGCGCTCATGGGTGTGCAAAAGGGACGTTCCAAATTGCACATAGGAAAAGCCTTTCAGTGCTGGCTCGCTGTTCCTATGTGCGATTTGGGACGTCCCTTTTGCACATCAGGCAACCTTGCGGGTGCAATTTGGGACGTCCCTTTTGTACATTCGGGGGCGGGTCAGGAGGAGCGGACGGTGTCGATGGCCTCCTGCACGGCTGGCGCGATCCCTTCGCGAGCGCCGTCGGCAGCGCTGCCCGGCACGGGTTCGCCCGCCGCCTCTTCGCGGGCGATCTGTTCTTCGAACGCACGGTCAGTCGCAGACAAACGGGAGGGCGGCTCCAGCGGGAATTCCTCAGAAGGCGTGAACAGCGAAACCACCGGCACGATGATCAGCGACAAGATCATGCACAGCGCGCCGCAGTTGATGGGGCTGGCGATCAGCGGCGTGCCCGCGAAGCCCATGCCCATGTTCACCGCCGTGAGCCCCACGCCCACGATGAACGAACACCACACGGCCGCCTTCGACACGCGCTTCTTGTACAGGCCCCAGAGGAACGGCCCCAGGAACGCGCCGGCCAGCGCGCCCCAGGAGTAGCCCATGAGCTGCGCGATGAACACGATGGATGAATGGTATTGCAACAGCGCGATGAGCGCCGAGATGATGATGAACACCACCAGCAGCGCGCGCATGCTGACCAGCTGTTTCTTCTCGTCCATGTCCTTCACGAAGTTGCCTTTGATCAGGTCGATGGTCAGCGTGGAGGACGACGTCAGCACCAGCGAAGACAGCGTGGACATGGACGCGGACAGCACCAGCACGATCACCAGGCCGATCAGCACATCCGGCAGGGTGGACAGCATGGTAGGGATCACCGAATCGTAGATGGGCGTGCCGTTCGCCGCGTATTCGATCTGCCCCTGGTACAGGCGCCCGAAGCCACCCAGGAAGTACGAACCGCCAGCCACCACGAACGCGAAGACGGTGGAGATGATGGCGCCCTGCTTCACCGCCGGGCCGCTCTTGATGGCGTAGAACTTCTGCACCATCTGCGGCAGGCCCCACGTGCCCAGGCTGGTGAGGACCACCACGCCCAGCAGGTTGAACAAATCCGGGCCGAAGAAGCTGACGAACGGCCCTTGCATGGCAGAGCCTTCAACGGGGATCTGCGACAGCTGCGTGATGGCTTCAGTAAAGCCGCCGTTCGACATGATCACCGCCACGATGACCGCCGTGATGCCCAACAGCATGACGATGCCCTGGATGAAATCGTTCATGACCGTGGCCATGTAGCCGCCCACCACCACATAGATGCAGGTGATGATGGCCATGCCGATCACACACACGTCGTAGGGCAAGTCGAACGCCATGCCGAACAGGCGCGACAGGCCGTTGTACACAGAAGCGGTGTAGGGGATCAGGAAAACGAAGATGATGGCCGCCGCTGCGATGCGCAGCGCTTTGGACTGGTAGCGCTTGCCGAAGAACTCCGGCATGGTCTGCGCTCCCAGGCGGTGCGTGATCTCACGCGTGCGGGGACCTAAGATCCACCAGGCCAACAGGCTGCCCAGGATGGCGTTGCCGATGCCCGCCCAGGTGGCCGCGATGCCGTACTTGAAGCCAAATTGTCCGGCGTAGCCCACGAACACCACCGCGGAGAAGTAGCTGGTGCCGTAGGCGAACGCGCTCATCCACGGGCCCACCTTGCGGCCGCCCAGCACGAAGCCGTCCACGGTCTTCGTGGAGCGGTTGCAGTAGATGCCCACGCCCACCGCAACGGCGACGAACACGAACACGAGCAGGATCTTGGCGATCATCGGGATTCCTTCCTGGATTGCTTGTCTGCCGAACGCGCCGCAGCGCAGCGGGTTCGGGGTGCCCATTTTCGTGCGACTTGCCGCGCTGGCCGGAACGTTTGCGGGCGAAGGGCGCGATTTCCCCGTGAACGCGCAGACCAAGGGCAAGAGGAGGCGTTTCCTGATGTGCAAAAGGGACGTTCCAAATTGCACATAGAAAAAGAGATCGAGCACTGAAAGACTCATCCTATGTGCAGTTTGGGACGTCCCTTTTGCACATCCGTTTCGGCCTCTGCTATGTGCAATTTGGGACGTCCCTTTTGCACATCAGGCTATCTTGCGGGTGCGGTCTGGAGAGGAGCGTTCGGGGTGTTCGCACGTGATATATTGCTGGGCACGTGAGATGGGAGGGCGAGCGTGCGCATCGGCCGCAGCAAGACCGGCGCAGCCGGACACATCAAGAAGAACACGCAGGGCACATCGAACGAGATCTCGTTCTCCGTCCTGGACAGCATGAAAGGCCCGGACGAAGAGGACGACGGCACCTCGCCGCTGGGCCGCATCTCGCTGTTCACCCTGGGGCCGAAGCGGCCCGCTAGCACGCCTTCCAAGGAACCGTCGCTCCCGGGAAAGCCCGCGGGCGGCGGGCGGAGCAGCGGCCGTCCGAAAGCGCGCGGCACTGCGTGGAAGCCGCCTTCGGGCGAAGTGAAGGAGCGCCGCAAGCACCGCAAGCGCAACAAGCGGCTGGCCCTTGCGTTCGTCGGCGCGCTGTGCGCGGTGGGCCTTGTGTTCGGCGGCATCGTGGCCGTGGGGCGCTATCAACAGATGCAAGAGCGCGCTCAGACGCTGGACGGCCAGATTGAAAGCGTTCGCGAACAGTACGGGGCGGTGGAGCCATTCCTCACGCTGGTGGAGACCACGCTGCAGATGCCGCTGGCCGAGGTGGACGCGGCAGCGCTGGATGCGCAGGTGGTGAACTGGGACGCGCAGCAGCAGAGCATCGCGACGAAGCTGCGCGCCACCAAGACATCGCTGGAGCGCCTGGAGGAGCAGCTGACCGGAGCGGATGCGGAGCGTGCGAACAGCGCCATCGCCGTGGTGAACGCCGCCACGAAAGCCGCGGAGGCGGGGCGCGCGGCGCTGACGGAGGTGCTGGGAGCCGCGAAGGCGAACGCGCGGGCGCAAGCGTTCACGGAGAATGCGGTGGCGGGCGACTCGGACGCGCGCGCGGCAGCGGCCATCCCGTTGACGGACGCGGCAGCGGCGGAGGCGGCCATCAACCAGTCGAACGCGGCCATCGCGGATTTCGCAGCGGCGCGCGACGCGGTGCAGGCCCTGGTCTCTGACGCGGCAGGGCTGATAGACGGATCCGGAGCGTTCACAGAATCCGCCGCTGACCTGCTGAAGCCCTTCGCGGATTACGCGAACCTGCGCATCCAGGCGCAAGAGTGCGCCATCCAAGCAGATGAGGGGTATCTCAACCGATCAAGCCAGCAGATTGCGGAGGCGAACGCCCAGTACAACGAACTGGAGCAACAGGCGGCGGAGCTGATCACCGAACAGCGCGGACGGTACCCCGTTGACATCCTGCAGCAAGCTTATGAGGCGGCGCTGCCGCAGAGTGAGAACGTGACCTCCTGGCAGACCGAATGGGGCCGCGCCAAGCAGGAGCTGTCCCAGCTCTGAACGCGCGGGTGATGTGCAAAAGGGACGTTCCAAATTGCACGAGGGGTGCGTTCCGGGATGTGCAAAAGGGACGTTCCAAATTGCACATAGGAAAAGAGATCGAGCACTGAAAGACTCATCCTATGTGCAATTTGGGACGTCCCTTTTGCACATCCCTTTTGCACATCTGGGGATGATGCTCTTGAGACAAGGGCGCTGCGCGCGGTTCTCGCGGGACGCGCACTTGCGAAGCGGGAGGGGTGCCCTCTGCACGAAAAGCCTCTGCCATGTGCAAAAGGGACGTTCCAAATTGCACATAGGAAAAGTCTTTCAGTGCTGGCTCGCTGTTCCTATGTGCGATTTGGGACGTCCCTTTTGCACATCAGGCGGTTTCGCGGGTGTGATTTGGGACGTCCCCATGCGCGGTGGGGACGTCCCGTTGGGGGTCAGTGCTTCGCGTTGCGGGCGGCGCGTTCTTCGTCGGCAAGCTTTTCGGCGTGCACGTCCGTGGCGTGCTTGTCGTGTTTCGCGTTCGCAATGGTCAGAATGGACGCAGTCAGCGCGAACAGCGCGATGGCGTTCGGCAGCACCATCAGCTGGTTGAACATATCGGCCATCTCCCACACCAGATCGTTGGACAAGAGCGATCCCAGGAAGATGAACACCAGCGCGATGATGGTGAACGGCAGCACGGCTTTCTTGCCGAAGAGCCACTCCACATTCAGCTTGGCGAACAGATTCCAGGACAGGATGGTGGAGAACGCGAAGAACAGCAAGCAGATGGCCACGAACCATGCGCCCAGGTTGTCGCCGAAGAACTGGCCGAACGCCAGCTGCGCGATGTTCGTCTTCGTCACCGTTTCCGCCGTGAGCGCGGCGTAATCGCCGGTGGCCAGCGTGCCGTCGCCCACGTACATGGTGGACAGCACCACCAGCGCCGTCATGGTGACCACCACGATGGTGTCGATGAACACGCCGATCATGGCCACCGTGCCCTGCTCATGCGGGCTGCGGACCTCCGCCAGCGCATGGGCGTGCGGCGTGGAACCCATGCCGGCTTCGTTGCTGAACAGACCGCGCTTCGCGCCCTGGCTGATGGCCGCAATGATGCCGAACGTGGCACCGCCCACCGTGGCCTCCGGGTTGAACGCGCATTCGAAGATGAGCGCGAACGTGGCCGGCAGCGCCGGGGCGTTCATGATGAGCACCACCAGCGAACCCACCACATACAGGATGGCCATGACCGGCACGATCTTCTCCGTCACGGCCGCCAAGCGCGCCACGCCGCCCACGAACACGATCCCGGCCAGCGCCACCACAAGGATGCCGATGACCCAGGTGGGCACGCCGAACGCGTTGTTCATGGTCTCCGCGATGGAGTTGGATTGCACCATGCAGCCCATGAAACCCAGCGCCAGGATGATGGCCACCGCGAAGAAGCCGGCCAGGAACTTGCCGCCCTTGCCGGTGAACGCCGTGGTGATGTAGTACACCGGGCCGCCGTGGACAGCGCCGTCAGCATCCGTCACGCGCGTCTTCTGCGCCATGACCGCCTCAGCATAGTTGGTGGCCATGCCCAGAAGCGCGATGATCCACATCCAGAAGATGGCCCCCGGGCCGCCCACGATGATGGCGCCGCACGCGCCCACGATGTTGCCCGTGCCCACTTGCGCGGCCACCGCCGTGGACAGCGCCTGGAACGACGTCATGGCGCCGCCCTGGTTGCCGCCGCGCAGGCTGAAGTCGCCGAAGAGGCGCCGCCAGCCCTCGCCGAAGCAACGGAACTGGATGAACTTCGTGCGGATGGTGAACCAGATGCCCATCCCCAGCAGCAGGATGATGAGCACGTAATTCGACAGGTAGTTGTTGATGGTGGTGACGATGTTGAGCAGCGCTTCTTCCACGGTGCCTCCCTTTCTGGCCTCTTGCCGCAGAAAACTAGGGAGAGCTCCTCAATGGAAGCAGCTTCTCTGTCCGTTTGCCTGAGAGATTCAGCTGGCGTGCGCTCACGCTGGCGTGCGCGCAACCGGCCTTGCACCTTCGGCACTCATTCAAGAGTTCTCCAGAGTTTTCTCGGCTTCCGGTCTGCGGGCGCGGGGCGCGCATTCCGAAAGCGTCATCGAATCAGTTGCGGGGGACATTATGAGGAAAGCTCGCCTGCAGGGCAAGCCCGTGCCGGGAAACGGCGCGAACGGCAACATCGGGCTGCCCGCAGGGTGATGTGCGAATGGGACGTTCCAAATTGCACGGGGGGTGCGTTCCGGGATGTGCGAAAGGGACGTTCCAAATCGCACATAGGAAAAGAGCGCCAGCACTGAATGACTGTTCCTATGTGCAATTTGGGACGTCCCTTTTGCACATCAGGGGACTTCGCACTTCGTGGGTGCGGTTTGGGGCGGGGCTTTCGCACATCTGGCTGTCTCGCGGGTGCGGTTTGGGGCGGGGCTTTCGCACATCCCGGCGCGGCGCGCTCAGGCGCTGTGACCGCCGATCTGCGCGTTGCGCTGGGCGGCTGTGGCGCCCTCCTGCAGGCTGGCCGCCTTCAGCACGGCGTTCTTCCCGAACCGTTCGCGGATGCCCAGCATGGCCTCTTGCAGCTTGCGTTCGCGCGCCAGATCTTCTTCAGGCACGGCACCTTCTTCCGCGAACAGCTGCAGCTGTTCATGTTCGGCCGCCTGCGCCAGCTCCTCTTCGGTGACCAGCTGCTCCGCCCCGATGGTGACCCGCCGCACCAGCAGACGTTCGTCCACCAGCGCGTCATACAGTTCTCGAACGGCATCCGCGATCAGCCGCCCCGAAGCCGTGGGGTGCGCAAACCGCTTCGTGCCGTGGGCGTGCTTCGGCACGCGCCGCCCGTAGCGGTCTTCGGCGGCCTCCACGTCAGAGAGGTCATGCCCGCGGCCGGGCGCGAAGCTTTCGCGGTCATACCCCACCGTCAGCACGATGGCGCTGGCCGCCTGCCGCTTCGCCGTGAGATCCAACGCCAGCTGTTCGGCCATCTCCCACGCCACCAGCCGCGCCTGGCTGGGCAAGTACGCGCTGTGCAGCACCTGCCCGGACACCAAGCAGCGCGTCTGTGGGCGGTAGGCTTTGATGTCCGCCATGCCCACCGGTTCGATGCCCCAGGCGTGGTCGATCAGCAGTTCCGCGTTCTTGCCGAACAGGCTGAACAGCACGCCTTCGTTGAGCGCCTGGTGCGGCCGCCCCAAGGAAGCGCGCGCCACGTCCCCCATAGTGAACATGCCCCGGCTGGCCAGGCGTCGCGCGGTGCCGGGGCCCACGCGCCAGAAATCCGTGATGGGCACATGCGTCCACAGCCGCCGCTGGTAGGCGTCTTCGTCCAGCTGCGCCACGCGCACGCCGTGCTCATCCGGTTCTTCGTGCTTCGCCAGCATGTCCATGGCCACTTTCGCCAGGTAGAGATTGGTGCCCACGCCCGCCGTGGCCGTGATGCCCGTTTCCTGGAAGATGGCGCGCACCACGCGTGACGCCAGCTGCCGCGCGCTCATGCCGTACGTGCGCAGGTAGCCGCCCACGTCCACGAAGACTTCGTCGATGGAGTAGACGTGGATGTCCTCCGGAGCGAAGAACCGCAAGTAGACCTGGTAGATGCGCGTGGAATAGTCCAGGTACAGGGCCATGCGCGGTTTGGCCACCTCATAATCCAGCGCCAGGCGCGGGTTCGCGCGCACCTCTTCGTTGTTGGTGGAGGAGCCGGCGAATGCGGTCTCGTGCTGGCAGACGTCCAGCCGCAGCAGGCGTTCGCGGTTGACCTCCGCCACCCGCTGCACCACTTCGAACAGGCGCGCGCGGCCGCTGATGCCGTAGGACTTGAGCGACGGCGAAACGGCCAGGCAGATGGTCTTTTCCGTGCGCGAAAGATCCGCCACCACCAGGTTGGTGGTCAGCGGGTCCAACCCGCGTTCGCGGCATTCCACGGACGCGTAGAAGGACTTCAGATCAATGGCTATGTACCGGTAAGGCGAACCCATGTTCGCATTATAACTGCTGCAGGATGTGCAAAAGGGACGTTCCAAATTGCACGGGGGGGTGGGCGATGTGCAAAAGGGACGTTCCAAATTGCACATAGGAATAGAGATGACGCACCAGAGTGCGCAATCCTATGTGCAATTTGGGACGTCCCTTTTGCACATCAGGGGACTTCGCGGGTGCGGTTTGGGGCGGGGCTTTCGCACAGTTCGCTTACGGTGGGCCGCGCGCCGGCGAGGCGGGGCGTTCGGGGGATTAGCATCGGCCTGCAAACGGCGAACAGGAGGCCATCATGACTGATGCCATCAAGACCATTGAGAGCGAACGCGTGGAAGAGGCGCAGGCGGAGAACGTCCCATTGGTGGACGTGCGGCCGGCGTCCATGTTCGATGCCGGGCACATTCCCGGGGCGGTGAACGTGCCGCTGGTGGTGCCGGAGGACGGGTCCATGGTGCCGGACGACCAGCTGGTGGCCGCTGTCGAGGCGGCCGGCGTGCAACCCGGTGATGACGTGGTGCTGTACTGTCAGACCGGCCTGCACGCGGGGCTTGCGGCGGACACGCTGGCGAAGAGTGGGTTCACGGACGTGGAGCTGTATTCCGGCAGCATGAACGACTGGACGGCGAAAGGGCTGCCCACCGAACGCTGACCGTCAGCGGTTGGTGCACGCAAAGCGGCCGGCTCAAGGTCGGCCGCTTCACAAGAGAGAAGAGAGAGAAGGGTCCTCCCTAGAACGGTCCCCACTGTAGGATAAATATTATCCTGAGTTAAAAATATATCTGTGAGCGTGATGAGCAGAAGGGATGTTTCGGGTTGCACAGAGGAGTTGTCTTCCGGGATGTGCAAAAGGGACGTTCCAAATCGCACGGGGGGTGGGCGATGTGCAAAAGGGACGTTCCAAATTGCACATAGGGAAAGAGCGCCAGCACTGAATGACTTGTTCCTATGTGCAATTTGGGACGTCCCTTTTGCACATCAGGGTGGGACAAAGGCTGAAGCCTTTGCTGCAGGGGGTCAGCGCCAGGACTGTTGGCGGAGGCGTTCTTGGGTCTGGTGCAGCTCTGCGCGAAGGCTTTGGTACGAATCCAGGCGCTGCTGCGAAAGCGTTCCAGCCTGGATGGCCGCCTGCACGGCGCAACCGGGTTCGCTGCCGTGGGCGCAATCGCGGAACCGGCATTCGGCAGCCAGCTGTTCCACGTCTTGGAACGCCGCCGCGATCCCTCGTTCCGCATCCCAGAGCCCCATGCCGCGCACGCCTGGCATGTCCACGATGCGCCCGCCGCCGGGCACGTTGATGATGGCGCGCGAAACGGTGGTGTGCCGCCCCTTGCCGTCGGCCGCGCGCACCTCCGACGTCTTGCGCACGTCCTGCCCGGTCAGCCGGTTGATCAGCGTGCTCTTCCCCGCCCCGGACTGCCCCATCAGCACCGCCGTGGCGCCAGCCGGGATCATCGCCCGCACCTGTTCCAGCCCCTCGTCAGAGCCGCGGGCCAGCACCAGCACCGGCACGTCCGCACCCACCAAGGCCGCAACTTCCGCCACCGCACGCGCACGATCGGCGTCCTGCACCAGATCGGCCTTCGTGAGGATCACCGCCACCCGTGCGCCCGTCTCGAATGCCAGAACCAGTTCTCGCTCCAAGCGGCGCACGTTCAACCGGTTCATCGGCTGCACGACGAACACCACCTGGAAGTTCGCGGCCATCACCTGTTCGGCCGTGCGCTCCTTCGGGTCCCGCCGGACCAGCTGCGTGGCGCGCGGCAGGATGCGCTGGATCACGGCAACATCGTGCGCGTCCGGTTCGGAAACCTCCACCGCATCCCCGATGACGGCGCGCTGTTCGCCATGTTTCACCAGTTCAGTGGCGTGTTCGCAGCGCACCTGCGAACCGTCCGGCAGCTCCACCAGCGGCAACGACCGGTCCAGCTTGACCACGGTTCCGCGCACGCTCACAGCTCGTGCTCCTGCAGCCGACGGAACGCGAACAGCAACCCCGCGCCCAGCGCCACCAGGATGAGGCCGGGCACCACCTGCGCCATGTTGAACGGCGTCTCGTTCGCGTGGCCCTTCTGCACCACCGTCACGTTCGTGGCGTGCAGGTCGGAAACGCCCTCGTGGTCCGCGCAGGCCAGGTTGAACGTGCCGCGCACCTGCAGCGTGGTGCCGGTGCGGCCGTAGGCGCCGTAAGTGTCAATGGCCTGGGACGCGCGTTCGCTCATGAACACGGCCACCTCCGCGTAGGTGCCGTCCACCGCCTCCAGCGTGATCCAGCAGTACGCGGGCGTCACCTCGGACATGACGCGGTCGCCCACGGCTTCGCCCACCACCTGCACCGTCTGCGCGTCCATGTACGGATCCGCCTTCTCCAGCGAAGAGATGGTGGCGTCGTAGATGAACGAGCTGTCCGGCAGCTGCATCGGGTTGAGCCGGTTCTCCAGCTGGGATTCTTCGGTGCTGGTGCCGCCTTGCGGGCTGCTCTCCGGCAGGTCTTCCGGGGAGCAGGCGGTGGCGAACAGGGCGCAGAACGCCAGCGCGAACGCGGCGCAGGCGCGGACGCAGCGGCTGGCGAGGGCGCGCTCGAACGGCCGGGCGCGGCGGCCGCCGAACGCACGCGTGAACCGGCACCCCGCGCGCCGCCTCATGACAGCCTCCCGGTGCGCTTCGGCGTCCTTCGCGGCAGGACGGACGCGATCACCTGCGCCACCAGCGCCAGCAGCGTGATGAACTCAAGACGGCCCACCCACATCTGGAAGATGTAGAACGCCTCCAGCGTGGGCGGCATGCCTGGCGTGGCCAGGCCGGTGATCAAGCCGCCGTTCGACGCCATGGCGATGGATTCGAAGATGGATTGCGTGGCGTCATAGCCGTGCGCGATGCCTACCAGCGCTCCGATGACGTAGGTGACCACGTACAAGATGAAGATCATAGTGGCTTCCTTCACCGTGTCCGGCGTCAGGATGCGCCGCCCCACGTGATGGTAGGACTCCACCACGCGCGCGGAATCCGGAGACACGGCCTGCTTCACCGTCTGCAGGATGGATTTCGCGATGATGCCCACGCGGTACAGCTTGATGCCGCCCGCGGTGGAGCCGGCGGAGCCGCCCACGGCCATGAACAGCGCCAGCGTCAGGAACGCGCCGCTGGACAGCACGGCCATCAGCTGGTTCGGCGTGATGACCGAAAAGCCCGTGGTGGTGAACGCGGCCACCACCATGTACACGCCGCGGCGGATGAGCGCGGGCAGATCAGAGAACAGCGTGGATGCGGACAAGGATGCCACGAACACGGCCAACATGATGCCCACCCAGATGAGCGTGGTGCGCGTTTCGATGTCGCGGAAGAACGAACGCGTCTGCCCTTTCCATACTTCGTAATACAGCACGAAGCTGATGGAGCCCATGATCATCAGCACCATGGTGATGACCTCCAGCGTGGGCGAATGGTAGTACAGCATGGACTGCTGCATGGGCGTGAAGCCGCCGGTCACGAACGCGGACGTGCTGACCCAGATGGCTTGCAGGATGGCGCGCGCCGGTTCGAAGCCTTTGAACAGCAACAGGGTGGCGAACAGCACGGATGCCACGGCGATGACGATGGCTGTCACCTTCGCGATGAATTGCGCCGTCTGGATGACGTTCGGCACCACGTGTTCCGTGCGCGCCTCCGACGAATACAGCTGGCTGCCCGCGCCTTTGCCGAACATGCCCAGTGACAGCGCCACCACGATGAGGCCCAGGCCGCCCAGCAGGTGCATCATGAAGCGGAACGTGTTGTCCGCGTAGGAGAGGTGGTCCAGGTCGATGATGAGGGAGGCGCCGGTGGTGGTGATGCCGGAGACGCCGTCGAACAGCGCGTCCAAAAACGTGATGTAGTGGCCGGACAGGTACAACGGGATGGAGCAGAACAGGCCGATGACCACCCACGCCAAGCCCACCACGGCCAGCGCTTGCTGGCGGTTCAGGCGCCCCGGCTGGATGCGGCAGAACCGCAGAGTGGCGCCGCTGACCAGCGCGATGCCGATGGAGAACAGGTAGCGGCTGGAAGCGTCCCATTCTTGGAAGATGAGCGACACCAGCAGCGGCACGGCCATGAGCACGGCCGACCACATGATGAGCACGCCCAGATAGTGGCCGATGACGCGGAGGTCATAGAACGTGAAGCGCTGCCACATGCTGCTGCCCCCGCTGCCCGGGCGTTACGCGGCCAGGCCGATGAGCACGGCCAGGAATCGGACGGCGAACGTGATGACCCAGAGGAACACGACGAACGCCAAAATGGTCAGCACGACCAGGGACATGCCTGAGAACGCTGACCAGAAGCTGGCCTTGGTGTCTGTGCGGGACTTCAACATGGGGTGCATTATACGCGCCTTTCTCGCAGGCAGCCGATGGGCGAAAGGGACGCGCGAAATTGCACCTGGATGTGCAAAAGGGACGTTCCAAATTGCACATAGGGGTTGTGCTCCGGATGTGCAAAAGGGACGTTCCAAATTGCACATAGGAAAAGAGATTGAGCACCGAAAGAGCAAACCTATGTGCGATTTGGGACGTCCCTTTTGCACATCAGGCAACCTTGCGGGTGCGATTTGGGACGTCCCTTTTGCACATCAGGCAACGATGCACCCGGCATAAGGGCGCTACGCGCGAAGCGCGTTGAAGCCCGCTATTGAAAACAGCGGCCGAAGGCCGCGACGCAGCGCGGCACTCTTTGCCGCGTTGCGGCATATGGGCGTGCGAAAGGGAGGCTTTCCCGATGTGCAAAAGGGACGTTCCAAATTGCACATAGGAAAAGATGATGCGCGCTGGCAGATCGCTCCTATGTGCGATTTGGGACGTCCCTTTTGCACATCAGGGGAGGTAGGTGCGCAGGTTGGTTTCCAGTTCGGCCATGTCAATGGGCTTGGACATGAAGCCGTCCATGCCGGCAGCGTAAGCGTGTTCGCGGTCTTCGTCGAACGCGTTCGCCGTCATGGCCACGATGGGCAGGTGACTGCGTCCGCGCTCCTTGATGAATGTGCGGATGGCCCGCGTGGTCTCAAAGCCGTCCATGTGCGGCATCTTGCAATCCATGAACACCAGGCCATAGTAGCCGTCCGGCGCGTCGCTGACCTTCGTCACGGCCTCAAGGCCGCCGTGCACGCCCTCCACCTCAGGCCCCAGCCGCGAAATGAGCTCCAGCCCGATTTCCAGGTTGATCTCGTTGTCATCCACCAGCAGCACGCGGCCCGCGATGGGCGCGCGCTGCGGAACGGCCGGTTCCTGATCAGCGTCCTGGCTGATGCAAATGCGGCGCACCGTGTCGTGCAAGCGTGAGCGGAACAGCGGCTTGCCGATGGTGGCCGTCACGCCTTCCTGGCATGCGGCTTCAGCAAGGTCATCCACCCCGTAGGCCGACACCACCACGATGGGCACGTTCTCTCCAGCAGCCTCATGGAGCCGCCCGATCAGCTGGTCGTTCTCCTTCATGAGCGCCAGATCCATGATGACCATGCTGAACGGCTGGCCCTGCCGCTGCGCGACCGCCACCAGACCCAGCGCGCTTTCGCCGTCCGTGGTGCCTTCGGTTTGCACGCCGAAGCCGGTCAGCGTATGCACCGCGTTCTGCATGACCAGGTAGTTGCGCTCCACCACCAGGATGCGCAGTTGGTCGAACCCGGCGAGGTCAAGGTCCGGCATGCTGGCTGCTGTCTTGAACGGCACCGTGACCGTGAACTTCGTGCCCGCGCCCACGGTGCTGACCACGCTGATGCGACCGCCCATGAGGTCCACCAGGTTCTTCGTGATGGCCATGCCCAGCCCGGTGCCTTCTGTGAAGATGGTGCAGTCGTTCTGTTCGCGTTCGAACGGTTCGAAAACGTGCTGCAGGAACTCCGCTTCCATGCCGATGCCCGTGTCCTCCACCACGATCTGCAGGTTCGCCACCCCGTCTGAGGCAGGCGAATCCTCCGTCATGATGACGCGGACGGCCCCGCCTTCGTTCGTGTATTTGATGGCGTTCGACACCAGGTTCAGCAGCACCTGGCGCAGGCGCATGGCATCGCCGAACAGCTCTTCGTGGCGGATGTCGTTGATGACGATATCCGTGTGCAGTTGCTTGCTGCGCGCCTGCGGCTGCACGATGGTGATCAGCTCTTCGATGAGATCCGGCAGGTAGAAGCGCTCTTCTGACAGCGTGGCCTTGCCGCTTTCGATCTTGTTCATGTCCAGCACGTCGTTGATGAGGCTCAGCAGGTGCTTGGATGACGTCATGATGCGCGTCAGGCATTGCTTCACGCGCAGCGGATCGTTGATGTTGTCGTCTGCGATGGCCGTCAACCCGATGATGGCGTTCATGGGCGTGCGGATGTCGTGGCTCATGTTGGACAGGAAATCGCTCTTGGCGGCGCTGGCGCTCTGGGCCAGCTCCAGCGCGCGTTCCAGGTGCGCGCGCAGCTGCTCTTCCTGCTTCGTCTTGCGGCGCAGCATGGCCATGTACAGGATGAGCATCAGCACCACGCACACGATGAGCACGCTGGCGAACGCGATGGTCTGGCCGCAGGCGCGCGCCACGATGGTCTGCGTGGCGTCCACGTTGGCGGTGGTCTCGTCCAAGATCTTGTTCGCCAACACCAGCATGGCGTCGACCAGTGGCGTGATGTTCGTACGGACGTATTCGTCCACGACCGCACTGGAATTGCCTTCGTCTTGCAGCAGGTCCAGCACGTAGCTCAGCCGCGCGGACAGCGTGTTGTAATCCGCCTGCAAGACGTAGGCTTCTGTAGGATTGACCAGCGTGGACGGGTCTATCCGGGGCAGCTGCTGGCGCATGCTGTGGTCGATCTCTTCGAAGTGCCCGCGCAGTTCGGCGAAGTTGTCCGGCGCGTCGCGGAAGTTGGTGATGTGCGTGGCCAGCGTTTCCACCTGGGCGATATCCGTTTCAATGTGCCCTGCGGCCACAGAGGTGGGAAACGGGCCGTTCTTCATGTCCTCCATCTGATTGGAGATGGTGGCCATGTTGTTCACGGTCACGAAGAAGAATGCGGCCACCAACAGGCCGCTCAGCACCGCGGTGACGCGCACCGCGATAGCAAGCACATCCCTCTTCTTTTCCAGTTCCTCCATCAGCCCTCCAAATCGTGAACGTACAGGATAGGGGCTGACGAACAGGCTGGAGCGAATGGGCACCTTTTCGTTACCGAACAGAATGCGCGCTCGAGGATGCACAGATAGCACTTTTCGGTTGCCTGATGTGCAAAAGGGACGTTCCAAATTGCACATAGGAGTCGTGTTCCGGATGTGCAGAAGGGACGTTCCAAATTGCACATAGGAAAAGCCTTTCAGCGCTGGCTCACTGTTCCTATGTGCAATTTGGGACGTCCCTTTTGCACATCAGCTTCGACCTTTCCTATGTGCGATTTGGGACGTCCCCTCTGCACTTCTCACCCCTTGCACATCAGGAAGTGCCTTTTGCACATTGGTGGCGTCGTCTGCGGAGGGTTCGTGACCTCCCCGTTACGGGCGAATCCGTCTGCCCGGAGCACACGGGCAGACGTGGCATCATCAGGGCAACGCGAACGAATACGGCAAGGCGGCAAGCGCGCATGGACCGTGAACGACAGATCATCAAAGCCAGCGTCATCGGCATCGTGGGCAACACGTTGCTGGTGGCGTTCAAGCTGGCCGTGGGCTTCGTGTCCGGCTCCATCGCCATCATCCTGGACGGCGTCAACAACGCCACGGATTCGCTTTCATCCATCGTCACTATCGTGGGCACGAAGCTGGCCGGACGGCACCCGGACAAGGATCACCCGTTCGGCTACGGACGCATCGAATACCTCACGTCCGTGGTCATCGCGCTGATCATCCTGGTGGCTGGCGTGGTGTCCCTGCGCGAATCCGTGCTGAAGATCATCCACCCGGGCGCGCCCAGTTACTCCGCGCTCACCATCACGGTCATTCTGGTGGCCATCCTGGCGAAAGTGGGCCTAGGCGTGATGTTCAGCCGCTTCGGGCACCGCACGGAATCCGGCGCGCTGCTGGCGTCCGGGATCGATTCCAACTACGACGCGCTGCTGTCCGGCGGCACGCTGGTGGTGGCGCTGTTCCAGAACGTGTGGGGCATCAACATCGACGGCGCGGTGGGCATCATCATCTCGCTGGTGGTGTGCAAAGCCGGCATCGACGTGCTGCGCGACGCACTGGCCCCGCTCATCGGCACACCGGAAGACCGCCAGACGGTGAACGCCATCCGCGCCTACGTCGGCAGCTTCCCGAACGTCTGCGGCGTGAACGACATCGTGTTCGACAACTTCGGCCGCAACCTGACCATCGGGTCCGCGCGCATCACGGTGCCGGACAGCATGGGCGCGCAGGACATCAGCCAGCTCACGCGGCAGATATCGAAGGGCATCCAGCAGCAGTTCGGCATGGTGTTCACCATCGGCATCTACGCGGAGAACACCACGGGCGCGTTCGCCGCCATGCGCGCGAAGCTGGCGGAGGCCACCGCGGCCGAACCGGCGGTATTGGACGTGCACGCGTTCTACGTGAACCCGCAGGCGAAGACGTGCTGCTTTGATCTGGTGCTTGAGATCCAGGCGGATCGCGAAGCCGTGGCGCAACGCGTGCTGGCCCTTTTGCAAGCCGCCTATCCGGATTACGCGTTCGATATCCAGCTGGACTGCGACTACTCCGAATGAATGTGCAAAAGGGACGTTCCAAATTGCACATAGGAAAAGCCTTTCGACGCTGGCTCACTGTTCCTATGTGCGATTTGGGACGTCCCTTTTGCACATCTGGCGATCTCGCGGGTGCGATTTGGGACGTCCCTTTTGCACATCAGTTTCCTATTCGGGTTCGGGGGCGAGGGAGAGATCTTCGGTGCGGGCGTTCCAGGCCTCGATCGCCAGGTTCGCGAAGAAGCAGGCGTAACGGAACACCACGAACGCCACCATGCCAGCCGCGAAGATGGTCTCAGCCACGCACACCAGGTTCAGCACCGAAGGCAGCGGCACGCCCGCGTTCGCGAACGCCTGCAAGGACAGCATCAGCGCTGTGGCCGTGATGACGAACGGGAACGTCATGGCCGCGTAGCTGGGGTAGAAGCCGCCGCGGACGTAGGCTGGCACACGCATGAGCACCAGCACGAACATGGCCTGCGCCACCACCAGCAGCGCGCCCACGAACAGAAGGTTCGGCGCATCCGTCACCGCTAGATAACCGGCGATGGACAGGCTGGCCGGCGCAGAATAGACGCAGAACAACGGCCGCGCGGCATCAGGCACCGGGTGCTTCGCATAACGCAGCGTGACCAGCGCCAACAGCACCGGGTAGCAGGCGAAGCCGCCCCAGAAGAGCACGCGGCCGATGGCCTCCATCCCGAAGTTCGGCGAGGTCACCGAAGCCACGATGATCCCCACGTAGCAGATGAACCACGTAGGGAACACCTGATTGAGCTTGAACGCGCGCAGCCGGAGGTAGCGGCGCGCGAACCACACCATGAGCGACAGATGCAGCCCCACCGCGGTGGCCCACAGCGCCATGCCGAACAGCTGATGCAGCGGCGCCACATAACCCGCCAGCTGCATGATGGTCATCAGGAACGTGGCCGACACGCTGGCCAGGATGGGGTTCTTGAAGTCTTCCTTGATCATCTCCGGGAACGCGATCACCTTGCAGGCGACCAGCAGCACCAACAGCGCCGAAAGGGCTCCGCACACCGGACGCGCCGCCCCCATCGCCGGCCCCAGCAGGTTGCCCAACGCCGCAAGGCCCAGCGCCACGCCCGCCGTTGGAATGGGGACTCCCTTGATCACATCCAGCATGCAAAGTCCTTTCTCTTCGCTCGAGCGCAAAAGGGACGTTCCGAATTGCACCGAGAGCCGATCTTGCGGGTTGTGCGAAAGGCCCCTGTGCGAAGGGGCTCCCATGTGCAAAAGGGACGTTCCAAATTGCACATAGAACCACGCTTTCCAGTGCATCATCTCTGTTCCTATGTGCAATTTGGGACGTCCCTTTCGCACATGGGAGGCCCTTTTGCACATGGGAGGCCTTTCGCACAGGGGAGCCTTTTGCACATCTCCGTTCGTGCTGCCATCGTGCTACCGCCGTGCTGCGTTTCTGTTCCGTGCCTCGTGCTGCGTTTCTGTTCCGTTCGTGCTCTTCGTGCCTGGTGCGGTCATCCGCGCTGCGCCGTTCCGAATGCAGTGCAACGCAGGCAGTGCAATGACTGGCATCATAGGCGAAGGGTAACGGTATGAGAACTTATGCTTTGTTATCGCTTGATAATATTCTATTATGATCATCGCTGCCGGACCGCCGGCGCAGATCAGGCCCGCGAACGCAGGAAAGGACAGCCCTATGCAGGACTTCCGCGTGCACACGTTCCTCACCGTCTGCCAGACCATGAACTACACCACGGCCGCAAAAGAGCTGCACATCACCCAGCCAGCCGTGTCCCAGCACATCGCGTTCCTGGAAAAGGAATACGGCGTGAAGCTGTTCACCTACCAGAAGCGCAAGCTGCGCCTGACGAAGGCCGGATACCTGCTGCGCGACGCGCTGTCCACCCGCGCGCACGACGATGCGCTGCTGCACCGCAAGATCCGCGCCATCGAAGGCAGCGCGCGCCAGGACCTGAAACTGGGCATGACGCTGACGGCGGGCAAGTACATCGCCGCGCGGCCGCTGGCCATCTATCTGTCGGAACACCCGGAGGTGCGCGTCACCGTGAAGTCCGGCGACACCGCGCGCCTGCTCCAGATGCTGGACGCCGGCGTGATCGACTGCGCGTTCGTCGAAGGCATGTTCGACAGCAACGCCTACGCGTGCGACACGTTCCGCACCGAACGGTTGGTCTGCGCCTGCGCGCCGGACCACGTGCTGGGCGGCCGGCGGCACACCATGGAGGAGCTGCTGGGCGTGCCGCTGTTCGTGCGCGAAGAGGGTTCCGGCACGCGCGCGGTGCTGGAACACGCGCTGGCGGAGCGCAACCTTTCGCTGGACGCGTTCGCGGAAGTGTCCGAAGTGGGCAGCCTGGACATCATCAAGGTGCTGGTGGCGGAAGGGCTGGGCATCTCGTTTTTGTACGAAGCGGCGGTTCAGCGCAAGGTGGCGGAGAACACCCTGGGCATCATTCCCCTGGCAGGCAAGACCATCCAGCACGGCATCTCGTTCATCCGGCTGAAGGACAGCGCGTTCGAAGACGAGTTCGCCCGCTTGTTCGCGGATCTGAAGGCGCAGCAGTGATGCCGACCGGCGGCGAACGCGGGCGGCGTTCGGTATGATGGGGACATGACCACGCCCGATCACAACGAGCCCTACGCTGACATCATCGGCTGTTCCCGGCCGGAGTCCGCGCACGCGCCCATGCCGCTGGAGGACCGCGCGGCGCAGTTCTCGCCCTTCGCGGCGCTGACCGGCCACGAGGACGCGGTGGCGGAGGCCGGGCGTTTCGTGGAGGCGCGTCCGGCGTTGGGAGATGCCGAACGCGACGAACTGGACCGCACGCTGGCCGCGGTGCGCGCCCAGCTGCGGGACCAGCCACACGTGCTGGTCACGTGGTTCGAGGCTGATCCGGCGAAAGAGGGCGGTCTCTGCCAGATGCACGAGGGTCGCGTGCGCACCGTGGATGAGCTGGCGAACGCGCTGGTGTTCGCGGATGGCGCGCGCATCTCCTTGGATGACGTTTTGGCCCTGCGCATCCTCCCCCTGTAAGAGGATGTGCAAAAGGGACGTTCCAGGGCCTGATGTGCAAAAGGGACGTTCCAAATTGCACATAGGAAAAGGTGATGCTTGCTGGAAGACTTTTGCTATGTGCAATTTGGGACGTCCCTTTTGCACATCTGGCGATCTCGCAGGTGCGATTTGGGACGTCCCTTTTGCACATCGTTGAGGCTAGACGCCGCGAGAAGTGTTCGGCCAGAGGATCTTGTGCAGTTGCAGTTGCAAACGAGCCTCGTGCATGTCTGATCGCTGCAGCGCATCCGCCACATCAGCCGGATCGACGCTGCCCCACACCGGGCTCACCAGCACAGCGCATCGACCGAAGAGACCCGCTTCAGCAGCACATTTTGCTGCGAATGCCACGTCATCCACGCTCCCGATGACGAATTTCACCGCATCGCGTTCGTCCAGTTCGGCAAACGTGCTCGGCAACATCCGTTCGCAGGCATCAGCCCCCGCCGCCGGCGTCTTCCAGTCGACCGTCAGATGCAGGCTTCCCGGCAGCTCCGTGGATGTGCAAAAGGGACGTTCCAAATTGCACATAGGATCAGATGTTGCGCGCTGAGAGGCTTTTTCTATGTGCAATTTGGGACGTCCCTTTTGCGCATCTGGCGATCTCGCGGGTGCGATTTGGGGCGCCCCTTTTGCACATCGCAATTTGGGACGTCCCTTTTGCACATCTTCGCGCAGGTGGAGCAGCGGGGTCAGGTTGCAGGAGCCGTTCGTCTCCACCTCCACGCGCAGCGGGTGCGGGTCATCCACGGCCATCAGCTGCTGCACCAGATCCGGCAGCCCGGTTTGCAGCAGCGGTTCGCCGCCGGTGAGCGTGACGGCCGACACGCCCGTGCTGCGCACCCAGTCCACCAGCTCCTCCGCTGAGCGCAGCTCCGCCGCGGCGACTGCATCCGCCCCGTTCGCCCAGCGCGTGTCGCAGTACGCACAGTCCAGGTTGCAGCCCGCGAATCGGATGAACGCCGCCGGCCGCCCCGATTCCAGTCCCTCCCCGTTCACGGAGACGAACTGCTCCACCACCGGGAAACACGCGCTGTTCGCCATGGCTCAAGCGTCAGCGCGGTAATACGCGCAGTTGTTCGGCGTCTCGTACACGTCCACCTGCGCCACCGGCAGCCCGCGCGCGGCCAGCTGGTCGAAGAACCACTTCGCCAGGTTCTCCGCTGTGGTGCGGAACGGCATCTCCAGCAGTTTGAAGCCTTCGCGATCCAAGCAGGCCAGCGTGTCCGACGCCAGCGAACCGGCCTCCACCAGGAAGCGGTGGTCCAACTGTTCGGTGAGTTCGCGCAGGGCGGCCTTGAAGTCGCCGAAGTCCACGACCATGTCTTTACAGGTGCCTTCGCTCTGCAGTTCGCGCACCTCCAGCCGCGCCACCACGCGCCAGCGGTGGCCGTGCAGGTTCTCGCACTTGCCGTGGTAGTCCGTCAGGAAATGCGACGCGTCGAAGCTGCTCTCCGTTTTGAGTCCGTACATCCCGCCTCCGTTCTGTCTCTGCGGATTATACCGGGTGCCCGATGCACAGAAAGCGCCTGCTTGGGTGGGGGTGTGCGAATGGGGACGTTCCGAATTGCACTTGGCGGGTGGGTGATGTGCGAAGGGGACACCCCAAATCGCACACTTCGCGTGCAATTTGAAGCGTCCCCTCCGCACATCGCTCGTGGATGGCTGGATGTGCAAAAGGGACGTTCCAAATTGCACATAGGAATAGATGATGCGCACTGAAAGGCTTGTCCTATGTGCAATTTGGGACGTCCCTTTTGCACATCCCTACGGGTGCGTGACAGGCGGGGCGGTAACGGGGGCGCATCCCGGGAGGGCAGCTACCATCAAGCCACCAGCGCCATCGCATCACGCAGGAGGACCCCATGGAAGACGCGCAAACCGTCCAAGACGCAACCCTCAGCAACGCCCACGCGGTGCAATCCGGCACACCGGGAACGGATGCCACTGGCGAACGCCGCACGCTCTCCGGCATGCAGGCGGCTTCGTTCGCAGCCTACGCGCTGTCGGACGTGGCCACCATCTTCCCCATCACGCCGGCCTCCCACATGTCCGAACAGATAGAGAAGTGGTCAGTGGAAGGCCGCCGTAACCTCATGGGGCAGACGGTCAAGGTGAAGGAGATGCAATCCGAAAAAGGCGCGGCCGGGGCGCTGCACGGCGCGCTCTCCGGCGGCGCGCTGGCATCCACGTTCACGGCCAGCCAGGGCCTCATGCTGATGATCCCCAACATGTACAAAGTGTCCGGCGAAATGCTGCCGGGCGTGTTCCACGTCACCTGCCGGTCGCTGGCGGCCCACGCGCTGTCCATCTTCGGCGACCACCAGGACCTCATGGCCGTCCGCGCCACGGGCTGCGCCATGCTGGGCAGCGCCAGCGTGCAGGAATGCATGGACTTGAGCCTGGTGGCGCACCTCTCCGCCATCCAAGGCAGCCTGCCGTTCGTGCACTTCTTCGACGGTTTCCGCACGTCGGACGAGATCAGCACCATCCGCATCATCAGCCAAGAGGACATGGGCCGCCTGGTGGACTGGGGCGCCGTCCGCCGTTTCCGCCAGCGCGCCATGGATCCGCTGCACCCGATGGTGCGCGGCACGGCGCAGAATTCTGACATCTACTTCCAGAACCGCGAGGCGCCGAACCGATTCTACGACGCGCTGCCGGGCATCGTGCAGGCGAACATGGACGCGGTGGCGCAGCTCACCGGCCGCAGCTATCACCTGTTCGACTACCACGGCGCGCCGGATGCCGAACGCGTGGTGGTCACCATGGGCTCCAGCTGTGATGTGCTGGAAGCGGCGGTGGACGCGCTGAATGCTCGCGGCGAAAAGACCGGCGTGGTGAAGGTGCGCCTGTTCCGGCCGTTCGCCCCCGCGGCGCTGATGGCGGCCATTCCGGAAACGGTGCGCGTGATCTGCGCGCTGGACCGCACGAAGGAACCCGGCAGCCAGGGAGAGCCGCTGTTGCAGGACGTGGTCATGGCCGTGTTCGATGCCGGCCGCACCGCGCCGGACGGCAGTCCCGTGCGCGTGGTGGGCGGTCGCTACGGGCTGTCGTCCAAGGACTTCACGCCCGCCATGGCGGCGGCGGTGTTCGCGAACATGGCGGCGGAGCACCCGAAGCCGCGCTTCACCGTGGGCATCACGGACGATCTCACGCACCTCTCCCTCCCGGTAGCGGCTTTCGAACCCAATGGGGACGGGGCCATCGGGCTGGCCGGCATGCACCAGAGCATCTTCTACGGATTCGGTTCGGACGGCACGGTGGGCGCGAACAAGCAAGCCGCGCGCCTGATCTCTGCCGGCTCCGGCAAGTGGGTGCAGGAGTACAGCTGGTTCGATTCCAAGAAATCCGGCGGCCTCACCATCAGCTATCTGCGGCTGGCGGACGGCCCCATCCGCGCGCCATACCTGATAGAGCGCGCGGATTACGTGGCCTGCCACAAGGATATCTATGTAGAGCGCGGATACCCGCTGACAGACCGGCTGGCCGAAGGCGGCGTGTTCGTGCTGAACTCCCCCTGGACGCTGGAGGACATGGAGCGCGTCTTCCCGGCGTCGCTCAAGCGCGGCCTGGCGCAGAAGCACGCGCGCTTCTACAACATAGATGCGGCGAAGCTGGCGGCGGAGGTGGGCCTGGGTTCGCGCATCAACATGATCATGGAAACGGCGTTCCTGAAGCTGGCGAACGTGATGCCGTTCGACGAAGCCGTGCGCGCCCTGAAGGCGGACGTGGCCGTGACGTATGCCAGCAAGGGCGCGGACGTGGTGGCGAAGAACCAGGAGGCCATCAGCCGAGCGCTGGAATCGCTGGAAGAGATCCGGTATCCGGCATCCTGGGCCGAAGCGCGAACGGATCTCGCACCCGAAGAACCCGATGAACCCGATGGGGACGGGGCCATCGGGCGGGCTGGCGAAACGCTGGCCGCCTACCTTCGGAACGTGCAGGCGCCCATGGAACGCCTCTGCGGGGACAGCCTGCCCACCTCCGCGCTCAGCCCGGACGGCTTCACGCCGCTGGGCGGCACCGCGTTCGAAAAGCGCCGCGTGGCCTTCGAAGTGCCCGAATGGGACCCCCAGAAGTGCATCCACTGCTTCCAGTGTTCGCTGGTGTGCCCGCACGCGGCCATCCGCCCGTATCTGGCCACCAGCGAAGAGCTGGCAGGCGCGCCCGTCGCGTTCGAAACGGTGCCGCCCTTCGACAAGCGCCTGGCCGGCCTCAACTTCCGCATCCAGGTGTACCCGGAGGATTGCGTGGGCTGCGGCAGCTGCGCGCACAACTGCCCCGCGCCGGGCAAGGCGCTGGTCATGCAGCCGCTGGAAACGCAGCTGGGAACGCAGCGCGCCAACCTGGCGTTCGCCCAGGAACACATCTCCGTGAAGGATGATCTGCTGCCGAAGACGGACGTCAAGGGCACGCAGCTCCAACAGCCGCTGCTCCAGTTCTCCAGCTGCTGCGGCGGCTGCGGCGAAACGCCCCACGTGAAGATGCTGACCCAGCTGTTCGGTGACCGCCTGATCATCGCGAACGCCACCGGATGCTCGTCCATCTGGGGCGGCTACGCGCCGGCCATGCCCTACTGCACGAACGCGCGCGGGCACGGGCCGGCCTGGGGCAATTCGCTGTTCGAGGACAACGCCGAATACGGCTACGGCATCATGAAGGCCGTGAAGGTGCGCCGCCAGCAGCTGGAGCATGACGTGGAAGAAGCGCTCAAGCTGGGCAGCCGCGGGAACGCGGCGGCAACGGAGGCGCTCAAGGCCTGGCGCACGGTGAAGGATGACGGCGACGCCTCCACGAAGGCGGCTGATGCGGTGGCAGCCGCGCTCAAGCCCTGCGTGCAGCAGCATGAGGTGTACGCGCGCATCCTGGAGAACCGGGACATGTTGCAGAAGAAGTCCATCTGGGCCGTGGGCGGCGACGGCTGGGCGTTCGACATTGACTACGGCGGCCTGGATGAAGTGGTGGCGTCCGGCGAGAACATCAACATCCTGGTGCTGGATACCGAAGGGTATTCCAACACCGGCGGCGAGATGTCGAAGGCCACGCAGCTGGGCAGCGTCAGCACGTTCAGCCTGGACGGCAAGCAGACGCCGAAGAAACGACTGGCGCGCATGGTGATGCAGTACGACTACGTCTACGTGGCGCAGGTCTGTTTCGGCGCGGACATGCAACAGCTGATCCGCGTGCTGCGCGAGGCGGAAGCCTACAACGGCCCATCCGTGGTGGTGGCGCTCTGCCCGTGCATCTCCTGGGGGCTGAAGGCCGGCATGGGCACGGCGGTCAGCGCGTGCAAGGACGCGGTGAAGTCAGGCTACTGGACGCTCTGGCATTTCAACCCTGAACGGGCGAAAGAGGGCAAAGAGCCGCTGGTGGTGGACAGCGGAACGCCCGCGGGCGAGGCGGCGCTGCGCACGTTCCTCATGGGGCAGAACCGGTTCGCTTCCTTGGCGGCGCGCGAACCGGCCCTGAGCAACCGCTTGCAGCAGGAACTTGCGAAAGAACGCGCCCAGAACCGCGCCGAACTGGAGCGCCTCACCCAGCCGTAGAGGGCTTGCGGGATGTGCGAAAGGGACGTTCCAAATTGCACCTGCGAGTTTGCCTGATGTGCGAAAGGGACGTTCCAAATTGCACATAGGAAAAGAGAGACTGTGCTGAATGACTGCTCCTATGTGCAATTTGGAACGTCCCTTTCGCACATCCCTTTTGCACATCAGGGGGTGAGCAGGAAGAACGCGGTGTCGAAGGCGGCGTGGCAGAGGGCGGGCACCCAGAGGCGGCCGGTCCGCTGCGCCAGCCAGATCATGCCGCAAGCGAACGCGCCCGCGAACAGCACGCGCGCTGCCGCCCAGCCCACCGGCAGCGTCCCGGTCAAGTGGCACGCGGCGAAGATGGCCGCCGCGCCCAGCAAGGCGCGCCGTTCGCCGCCTTCACCTGAGCACGAACGCAGACACGGGTACAAGATCCCGCAGAGCAGCACCTCTTCCGCCACCCCGGTGAACGCGCACCAGGAAAGGTACGCTCCCGCCGGACCCGCGAACGCCGCGAGCGCAGCCGCCCCCGCCATCACCAGCAACCCCGCGCGGCCGCCGTCAAGCAGCCCGTACCAAGCGGCCGCCCCCAAGGCAAGCGCAGCCAACAGCCCCGCGTGCGCCGCCCGCGCTCCGTCAGCGCTCAGGCCGACGCCCTCCAGCCAACCCGCGACCGGCAACGACGTCACCACCAAGAACGTCCCCAAGCACGCCACAGCCACCGCGACCGGATGCCGCTCGGCCCTGCTCTCAGCCATGGCGCGCCCTCCTTTCGCCCGCAGCCTTCCCCGCGCAGCCCTTCCCGGCGCACGTCGTTCCTGCCAGTATAATCACGCCATGCAACCCGCGCAGACCACCACCTCTCCCACGCCCGGCACGCCGGGCCCCGCTCCCGCCAACGCCCCAGCGGTCGCGCGCGGCATCACCGGCTTCACCCTCAAGCTGGCCGCCCTGGCAGGCATGACGGCCAACCACGTGGCGCACGTGTTCATCGCCCAGCTGCCCGTGTTCGCCGCAGAAGCACTCTACTGGCTGGGAGGTCTCACGTTCCCCATCATGGCGTTCCTCCTGGCGGAGGGCTACCGGCACACCTCCAGCGTCCTGCGCTACTTGGCGCGCCTTCTGGCGTTCGCAGCCCTTTCGCAAGCGCCATTCACCCTGCTCTTCGGCTGGACGGGCAACATCTTCTTCACGCTGGCCATCGGCCTGGCCGTCATCTGGATCTGGGATGCCGCGCCCGCGCGCGCCGCCGGCCCTGCCGCGTTGGCCGTGGGCCTGGTGCTCAGCCTCCTCTGCGACTGGGCCATCCTGGGCCCCACCATGGTCTTCGCGTTCTGGCGCCTGCGCACGCACCCGCGCGGCATCCTGCTCACCATGCTGATCCCGTTCGCCACCATGGCCATCCCGGCCGCCTTCGGCATCGTGGAAGCATTCGCCATGGCGAACGGGGGCGGGAGCGGGAGCAGCGCGCCCGGCACGGAACTGGCAAACGTCGCAGGTTTCCTGGCCAGCTTCCAGCAGTTCTCAGACGCCACGCGCATGGCCGGCCTCCCCCTGGAGTTCACGAACGCCCTGCTCACGCAGGTCTGCCAGCTGGGCTACGCGCTGGTGGGTTTCACGCTGGCAACCGTTCTGCTGCTGCGCTACAACGGCCGCCGCGGCCGCCCGCTGAAGTGGGCGTTCTACGCGTATTATCCGGTGCATCTGCTGGTCATCTGGCTGGTGCGCACGGCGCTGGCCGCACTGGCGTGACCGGACAGGTATCATGGGCGCATGAGGTCCACGGCGTCGAACGAAGGAGCGAACATGGCTGAGAACGACAAGGACGTGCAGGTCAGCGAACCGGATGCGGACGGCATCTCGTTCACGTTCCTGGATGATGACGGCAACGAGGTGGAGTGCCGCGTTCTGTATTTCTTCCACGCGGATCACAATAATCAGGATTACCTGGTGTACACCACCGGCGTAGTGGGCGAAGACGGCGAAGAGGTCAGCGCGGCGCGGTATGAGCCGGCGGCCTTGGAGGCCATGGCGCGCGGCGAGGACGTGGAGGTCAGCCTGCAACCACTGACGGAGGATGCCGAATGGGAGCTGGTGGCCGCCACCCTGCGGCAAGTGGCCCCCGACGGCGTCGAAGTGGACGCCACTGACGTCACCCCGTAACAGCGCCCCTGCACGGACAGACCTTCCGGGATGTGCGATAGGGATGTGCGGAGGGGACACCCCAAATTGCACACTGCGCGTGCAATTTGAAGCGTCCCCTCCGCATATCGTGTGCAAAAGGGACGTTTCAAATCGCACTTGTGAGGTTGCCAGATGTGCAAAAGGGACGTTCCAAATCGCACATAGGAAAAGAGAGACTGTGCTGAAAGACTGCTCCTATGTGCAATTTGGGACGTCCCTTTTGCACATCCACATCTGGTGACTTCGCTGGTGCGATTTGGGACGGCCTTTCGCACATCAGCGGGTGAAGGTGGTTTCGTGGGGGGAGCCGTTGGAGAGCGGCACTTCGGGCGAAGACGTCCACTCCGCCAGCAAAGATTGCGCCGTCCACAGAGCGTCGTCCCAGAAGTTCGCCCACCAGTCGAATTCGCCGTCCGTGATCACCAGTTCGGTGCGGTCCAGTGAAAACCGGTAGCGGCCGCCGCCTTCCATGTTGCCGAACCGAAACAGGATGGTCTTCGCCTCCGGGTCCAACACGTAGCGGTACGCCACGTCATCGGTCAGCTGGATCTCATCGGCCGTGATGGTGACGGGCATGGTGGTGCCTTCGTGGTACCACATGCCCTGGATGTCCGCCGCATCGTCGTAGGTCTGCCAGCGGAAGATGCCGAACGCCACCAACAATCCCGCGAACACCAGCAGCACGGCGAACAGAATGCCCAGCACCACGCGGCGCAGGATGCGCCGGTGTCGACGCTTGCGTTCGTCCTGTTCAGCGCGTTCGATGCGCTCTTGGCGCGCCAGGGCTTGGCGCTCCAACGCAACGGCGGCGCGTTCGGCGTCTTCCGCGTCCGTCACGTCCAGATCAGCGCTGACGGCGTCCGCCAGCGCGCCGGACACGCCCGCGTCCACCACGCGCCCGGTGTCCGCCACGGACGGACGCCTGCCGCGGGTGCGGGAGCGCTTCGGTTCAGGGGCTGATGCGGATGCAGCGGGAGCGGGGGCGCTGGATGCCGACGCAGCGGGTCCAGACGTAGGCGGCTGAGGCGCACCCGCGCCAGCCGCAGCCGGGGCCGAGGCCGCACCCGCAGTCCCAGCAGCGCCCTCAGGCGCCTTCGCGCCGTTCGCCAGCTCCTGCGACTTCCGCAGCCGCGGATTGTTCCCGCCCATGATGTGCAGCGCCTTCGCTTCCGGCTTCCGCGCGGCCGCGCAGGTCAGGCGTTACGCCTGCTCCGGTTCGATCACCGTCTGGCCGCCCATGTACGGCACCAGCGCCTCGGGCACCGTGATGGTGCCGTCTTCGTTCTGGCAGTTCTCCAGAATGGCGGCCATGCAGCGGCCGACGGCCAGTCCGCTGCCGTTCAGCGTGTATAGGTAGCGCGTGCCCTTGAACTGGTCCGGGTCCTTGTAGCGGATATTCGCGCGGCGCGCCTGGAAATCCGTGCAGCAAGAGCAGCTGGAGATCTCTTTGTAGCCGTCGTAGCTGGGCATCCACACTTCCACGTCGTAGGTCTTCGCGGCGGAGAACCCGATGTCGCCGGTGCAGAGCGTGATGACGCGATAGGGCAGCTCCAGCTTCTGCAGGATGTTCTCCGCGTCCGCCACCATGGATTCCAGTTCGTCCCAGGCCTGATCCGGCGTGGCGTACTTCACCATTTCCACCTTGCTGAACTGGTGCACGCGGATGATGCCGCGCGTGTCGCGCCCGGCGCTGCCCGCCTCTTCGCGGAAGCACGGCGTGAACGCGCAGTAGCGCAGCGGCAGCTGGCTGGCGTCCAGGATCTCCTGGGCGTGCAGATTCGTGAGCTGCACCTCAGCGGTGGGGATCAGGTACAGGCCTTCGGTGGTCTTGTACAGGTCCTCTTCGAACTTCGGCAGCTGCGCGGTGCCGGTGAGCGTGTCCTTGTTCGCCAGCGCGGGCACCCACCACTCCTTGTAACCGCGCGAGGTGTGCTGGTCCAACATGAAGCTGATGAGCGCACGCTCCAGCTTCGCGCCGGCGCCGCCCAGCACATAGAAGCGGCTTTCGGCCAGCTTGACGCCGCGTTCGAAATCGATGATGTTGAGGTCCGTGCCCAGGTCCCAGTGGGGTTTCTTGTCGAATGCGAACGTGCGCGGCGTGCCCCAGCGGCGCACCTCCGGGTTGTCGTTTTCGTCCTTGCCCACCGGCGTGGTGGCGTCCGGCATGTTCGGCACGTGCATCAGCAGGTCCCGCAGGCCGGTGTCCGCCTCCTCGCGCATCTGCGCCGCCTGTTCGATCTGTTCGTTGATCTGGCGGACGCGCTCCTTCGCCTCATCCGCCTCGGCCTGCTTGCCTTCCTTCATCAGCTGGCCGATCTGCTTGGACGCGCTGTTGCGTTCCGCCTGGAGCGCTTCTTCCTGCTGGATGGCCGCGCGGCGGCGTTCGTCCAGGTCAGTGAAGGCAGCGGTATCGAACGACGTGTTGCGGTTGCACATGGCCTCTTCGACCGCGGCCAGGTTTTCGCGAACGAACTTGATGTCAAGCATGGGGCGCTCCTTGTCAATATAGAAACCGTCCCAGTATACCCCTAGCGCCCCGCTGTCCGCCCATGTGCAAAAGGGACGTTCCAAATTGCACCTGGCGGGTGGGCGATGTGCAGAAGGGACGTTCCAAATTGCACATAGGAAAAGGTGATGCGTGCTGGATGTGCAGAAGGGACGTTCCAAATTGCACATAGGAAAAGCCTTTCGGCGCTGGCTCACTGTTCCTATGTGCAATTTGGGACGTCCCTTCTGCACATCTGGCAACGGTGCGCCTGGAACAAGGGCGATGGGCGCGAATGCGCCCTAGAGCCCGCTATTGAAAGCAGCGGTGCGAGAGCACCGCGACATGACCGGAGCCGGAGGCGAAGGTCATGGCATAAGGACGGCGGCAGGAACCTTGGTCGAAGCCGTCCCCATGTGCAAAAGGGACGTTCCAAATTGCACATAGGAAAAGGTGATGCGTGCTGGAAGACTTTTGCTATGTGCAATTTGGGACGTCCCTTTTGCACATCTGGCAATCTCGCGGGTGCATTTTGGGACGTCCCTTTTGCACATGGGGAGACGGGTGCGGGAGGGGCGTGGGACAATGGGGGCATGTGGGAACAGGTGCATATGACAGCAGGGTTCGCGTTCGCGTGTTCGATATGCTGCGTGTTCGGCGTGTCGTACGTGGTAGGCGAAGGGTGGGCCGCGCTGCCGCTGTGGGCGGAATGCCTGCTCAGCGTGGTGGGCATCATCCCGTTCAGTGCCGTGCTCCTGTTGGCGGATGCCGCGCTCAGCCGTCTGGCGGCCCGCATGCCATCGCCTCGGCTCTCGCGCCTGGCCAGCTGGCCGCCGCTCAAACGCGTTCGCCATCTCCCGTTGCCGGCGCTCATGGCCATCATGCTGCTCTGTTGGCTGCCGTGGGTGCTGGCGAATCTGCCCGGCGGCACGTACTGGGACACCTATTGGCAGATGTGGCAGGTCTACCCCGAGGCGCATCCGGTGGCGCTGATCCAGTGGGCGCCCGTGCGGGAGGACACGCTGACGGACGCGTGGCTGGTGGACCACCATCCGGTGCTGACCACGCTTTTATATGGCGGGGCGGCGTGGGCATCCGACCAGCTGACCGGCACTTGGATGGCGGGTGTGTTCTTGCTGGCCGCGGCGCAGGTACTGGCCTACGCGGCGCTGTTCACGCGCGCGGTGGGCCGCTTCCGCACCTGGGGCGTGCCGGGGCCGCTGCGCGCGCTGGCGTTCGCGCTCTTCTGCCTGCTGCCATCGTTCCCGGTCTGGGCGGATTGCGTAGTGAAAGACTCCACGTTCGGACTGTTCTTCTTCCCCTGGTTCATGCAGTTGGCGAACGCTGTCCGGACGCGCGGCACTAGTTTGGCGAACGGCCGCACGCTGGCAGGAATGCTGGCGTTGGCGTTGCTGATGTGCCTCACGAAGAAGACGGGCGTCTATGTGGTGGCGGTCACGGCGGTGGCCGGGTGCTGGGCGTTCCGCAGGCAGCGGCGCGTGCTGCGCGCCTTCGCCGTTCAGGGCGTCAGCTGCGTGTTGATGATGGCTGTGCTACTGCCGTGCGCGGTGTTCCCTCTGGCGAACATCGCGCCGGGCGGGCAGCAGGAGGCGCTGGGCACGCTGTTCCAGCAGACGGCGCGGTTCGCCCAGGCCCATGAGCTGTCGGACGAAGAGGCGGCCATCGTGAATGCGGTGGTGGACGTGGATCGCGTTCGGCATCACTATGACAGCGATTTCCAGGATGCGGTGAAGTTCTATTACCGGGTGGATGCCACGGCGGAGGACTTGGCGCGCTACCTGGGGCTGTGGGTGCGGCAGGGGCTGCAGGACCCGGAGGCCTACGCGGCGGCGGTGCTGGCCGTGGCCGGGGAGTATCTTGCGCCTACCACGTATTTGAACCTGCGGATGGTCACGGTGGACACGAAGCTGGGGGACGAGGAACGGCCGGTGTTATGGAACCCGCCAGAGCTGGACTGGCTGCGGAACGGGTTGGATGCGGCCTACGCCGCAGTGGCCAGCGTGCCGGTGGTGAACCTGCCGTTCTTGACGGTGACCTACGTGCTGTGGCTGCCGTGCGCGGTGGCGCTGTTCTTGGCTCGGCGTCGGCTGCCGGGCGGGATGCTGTTCGTGCCGCTGGCGGTGGTGGTGGCGTTCTGCATGCTGGCGCCGGTGTTTGACGCGCGCTACGCCTGGCCCCTGCTGCTGGCCGCTCCTGTCTTGCTCTGCTGGACCGGCATGTGCAGAAGGGACGTTCCAAATTGCACATAGGAAAAGAGAGAGGGACCGGAGAGCGTGATCCTATGTGCAATTTGGGACGTCCCTTCTGCACATCTGGCAATTTCGCGGGTGCAATTTGGGACGTCCCTTTTGCACATGGGGGGTTGACTGCACGGGTGCAATCGTTGCTCTGATCTGGGGAACGCAACCGGTGGTTGCGAAATATGTTGGAAGAATGCACGCACTGGTTGATGGAGCGCGGGTTGTTTTTTGCATAATGTCATTGCGCTGGATGAGCACCCGACACATCGAAAGGCGAACGCGCGATGAGCTTCCGAGAAAACCTCTTGCACCTCCGTTCGGTGCATGGCATGACGCAAGAGAAACTGGCCGAGCAGGTGGGCGTCAGCCGACAATCCGTGGCCAAATGGGAATCGGACAAGAGCTACCCCGAGATGGACAAGCTCATCTACCTCTGTCAGATCTTCGATTGTTCGCTCGATGACCTGGTCCAAGGAGACCTGACGAACAGCGAACCCGCCATCAAAGAGCCCAGCACCGTGTACGAGGTGATCCCGCTCATGCCCGGCGAAGTGCGACGCATCTCTGACACTGAAGATGAAAGCGATGAACGCGCCGAAGATGAGCCGGAAGGCCGCCCGAGCGACGAAGCCGGGTACGACGCCCATATCCACACGTTCGCTGAGCGCACCTCCACGGGAGTCATGTTCGTCATCTTGCTCACAGCCATCGCCACGGTATTCTTCAGCATCGGCGACCAAGGGGGCACCTGGTCACCGGTGCCGTTCTTCATGCTCCCCGAAAGCGTATGGGCGGCGCTGGGCACGCTCTTCGTGCTGGCAGGCGTGGTGATCGCAGTCGCTTGCATCGTGCCAGCGGCGTTGGAGCATGCTGCGTTCGTTCGAAAGCATCCGTATTTGGAAGACTTCTACACCGAAGAACAGCGCACGAAAGCGCGCAACGCGTTCGCCTACGGCCTGGTGGGCGGCATCGTGCTGATCTTCGTTGGCATCACGGTGATGATCGCACTGGCTGACACGCCGCTCGAAGATCTCGTCGGTTTGCCGATCATGCTGGCGCTCATCGCGTTCGGCGTGAAGCCCATCATATGCAACTCTGTGATCTTCGGCATGATGAACATCGCCAGCTACAACCAATCCGCTGCTGAGGCGCTGCGTTCCGACGAGATCGAAAGCATGCCCATCCCTGACGAGGTCAGGGCTGAGTACGTGCAGCATCATGTGCAGGACAAGCGCATCGGCGGCATCTGTGGCGCCATCATGATGGTGGCCACCATCGCGGGACTGGTCATGCTCTTCGTGCCGCACTATCAAACGCCGCTCTTCTGGTTGGCGTGGCCCATCGGTGGGTTGCTTTGCGGCCTGACCGCCACCCTCATGAAAGCCTTCGCCCAAGACTGACGCACGAAAGATGTGCAAAAGGGACGTTCCAAATCGCACTTGGCGAGTGGGCGATGTGCGAAAGGGACGTTCCAAATTGCACATAGGAACGGTCATTCAGTACTGGTGTTCTTTTCCTATGTGCAATTTGGGACGTCCCTTTTGCACATCAACAGCAATATCGCGGGTGCAATTTGGGACGTCCCTTTTGCACATCCCCGCCCGTGGGAAGGTGGGCGGGGACGGAGGTCACGACTCCTCCGTCCCTTTGTGACCTTCTGCTAACGGGCGGTGGCGTACAGGACGTTCGCGCGGGTCTGAGTGCCGGCGGAGTCCAGCTCCCACACCCGGGCACCACGGCCTTCCACGCGCGCCTTCTCCTGGCTGAACGCGGATTCGGCATCCTCCGCGTTCCCGAACGCCAATGCCAGGGTGGGGCAGCAGTTCACGCAGAACGGCTTCTCTCCTTCCGCCGCGCGCGGAGCACAGAACGTGCACGTGGGCAGATACACCGGCTGCCAGGTCATGTGCAGGTCAGGGTACACGCCGGCGGGGCGGTCGATGCCCTTGCCGGAGCCGTGCGTCTCCACCTCCACGCGGTATTCGTCGTCCGCCAGGTGGTTCCCCACCTTGCATGCCATAGCGCAGGTCCAGCAGCCGACGCAGCGATCAAGATCAACCAGCATCTGGTAAGCCATGTCTAAGCCTCCTTCGCATCGAACTTGCGGATGTTGCACCAAGAATCCCAGTAGCAGTCCGTGGACCCGGTGAGCGAACTCATGGATTCCACATAGGGGTTCGGGTGATGGCCCGCCGCCAACCAGTCGGCGAACCACTTGTCCTCCAGCGGGCCTTGCGAATCCTGGCCGGCGCACTGGTGCGTGATCTCTGCGTAGGTGCCCTCTTCGAACTGGCGACGGCGCCAGCCGAACCACACGTGCACGGTGCCGTCCGGCACGGATTCGTCCAGCACCAGGCGCGTGACCACGTGGCCGCGTTCGTTGTAGACCTCCACCATGTCATCGTCCGCCAGGCCCAGGCGCTCGGCGTGCGCAGGGTTCAGCCGCGTGGCCGGCGTTTCACCCGACAGCTTCACCGTGATGGGATCATCCGTGAAGCTGGATTGCATGAAGAAGCGCTGGCGCCCGGTGAACAGCTGGTAGGGGAATTCCGTGGACTTGCCGATCTTGTTCGGCTCCAGCACGCGCGTGGTGGCCATGCCCAGATCCGCCAGCTTCTCAGAGTAGATGACCTCCATGCGACCGGTCTCGTTGTCCAGCACTTCCTCTGGGTTGAGGTAGGGCGTGTACTTCGGCTCCGGCGGCGCAGCGGCGCGGATCATCTTCTCCTGCTTCAGGCGCTCGTAGGTGACCGGCGGCTGGATGCCCGCGATCAGCGGGTACTGCGTCTGCAGGCGGATGTCGATGTACTCCGGGATGGACATGGTGAAGTAATCGCCCAGACCCACGCGTTTCGCCAGTTCGGAGAACACCCACACCGGTTCATGGCCGTCCACCTGCGGTTCGATGGCCGGCTCTTGCAGGATCACGTGGTTGTAGCACGCGCCGGTGATGAGGTCTTCGCGTTCGAAGGACATCAGGTCCGGCAGCACGTAATCCGCGATCTCACCGGTGTCCGTGAGCCACACGTCGTAATCCACCACCAGTTCCATATCTTTGACCACATCCAGCCATCGCTGGCGGTCCGGCTGCTGGTGCACAGGATTGCCAGAGCAGACGATGAGGCCCTTGTACGGGCTGTCCTCTGCCTCAGCCTTCGCGAACCACTCGGCCATGCGCACCGGCACGGATTTGACGTCGGCCACGCCGTCCGGGCAGCTGATGGGCAAGTCATTGAACACCAGCGGCCAGCTTTGCAGCTGCAGCGCTTCGAACACGCCGGATCCCGGTTTGCCCAAACGGCCGGTCAGCGCGCCCAGCAGCAGGAACTGGCGGTAGGTTTCGTTGGAGTTGCGATAGCGCAGGCCGTAGCCGGACAGGATGAACGCGCTTTCGGCTTCCACCCAGTCCTTCGCCAGGCGCTCCGCGTCTGCAGCGGAGATGCCGCATTTCTCCGCGGCCAGTTCGAAGGTGTATTCCGCGGCAGCATCCTTCAGCTTCTGCAGCGCCGTGCTATGGCTGCGGCCATCCACCTGGAACGTGCCGAACAGCGGAATGTCCGCGCCTTCAGGGTACGCGCCGCGCTTCGGCGCCACGGGCGCGGGCGCGCCAGCCGCGTTGTCCCACACCAGGAAGTTGCCGTCTTCGGTGCGCGCCAGCTGGCCGGTCTCATCATCCACCAGGTAGGCCGCGATGCTGCGCGCCAACAGGTATTCGCTGGCCTGCAGGCCGTTCTGCAGGATGTAGTTCACCATGGCCATGGCCAGATAGCCGTCGGATGCAGGCTTGATGGCCACGAATTCATCCGCGAACCCAGCGGTGCCGTCAAAGATCAGCCCCAAATCCACGATGCGTGCCCCTGCTTCGCGCGCCCGCACCAGGTTTTGCGCGCAGCGCATCTGGTTTTCTATGGGGTTGCAGCCCCAGACGTAGATCAGATCCGTGCCCACCATGATGCGCGGGTCGATGACCGTGCGCGGGAATTCACTGCCCGCGTTGTAGAACTCCGCGTAGAACGGGCCGTTATCCAGACCGATGGAGCCCAACGGCACCGTGACGCCGAAGGTGTTCGCGAAGCGGAACGGCATCAGGTTCTCGAAACTGTACTGGGCCGGCACGCCTGCACCCAGGTTCCAGAGCACCACGGATTCCGGACCATACGTGTCGCGGATGTGGCAGAGCTTCTCGCCGATCTCATCCAACGCTTGATCCCAGCTGATCTCTTCGAACTGGCCGCTGCCGCGCTCCCCCACGCGCTTGAGCGGTTTCTGCAAGCGCTTCGGGTCGTACGGCTGACGCCCGGCCAGGCAGCCCTTCTGGCAGATGTGGCCGTCGGGCTCTTCCGGGGCGGAGTACACGATGCGTTCCATGCGTTCGATCTTGCCATCCTTCACGATGGTCTTGAGCGCGCAGTAATCGTGGTCACCCCATCCCGGGCACGCCGTATAGACGAACGACTCCTCTCCCATGCTTTCTCCTCTCTCATGTGGCAGATGGAATGTTTATAGCCCTCTGGATGGTTGATGCACAGGATGGTTCACCAACAATTATCAGCATGAATGATATGATGATTGAACTATATTGCTCCAGGATGTGCGAAAGGGCTGTCTTACTTGTGAGGTTGCTTGATGTGCAAAAGGGACGTTCCAAATTGCACATAGAAAAAGTGAGACATACCGGAAAGCGCAATCCTATGTGCAATTTGGGACGTCCCTTTTGCACATCGGCATCACCTTTTGCTCTGTGCAATTTAGGACGTCCCTTTTGCACATCCGGAACATGAGCGAACGGGGGATTCATGGAAACGATGTACCGGCAACAGGCTGTGGATTGTTCGTTGGACGCTGACTCGTTCGCATTCGACCACATGAGCGACTACCTCACCATGATGGACATCCTGGCGAAATCCATCTCGCACGAGTTGAGCTCAGAATGCCAGATCACGCCGTTGCAATATCGCCTGATGCTGCGGCTGTTGGCCAACGGCCATGCCACCGCCCATGAACTGTCCGATGACCTGGGGGTGGGCGCATCCACCATATCCACAGCGGTATCGAAGCTGGTCGCGCGCAACCTCTTGGCGCGCACTGAAGACGGCAACGATATGCGCACCATCCATCTCCACCTGACTTCCGCCGGGCGCTCCCTGATCGACCGCGCGGACGAAGCCGTCTTCGTGACCATGCAATCTTATTGGGGGGCGCTCACCCGGGAACAATTCGACGCTGCATCGGAAAGCTCGCTCTACGCGGCGGAACGCCATTCGCACCTGCGCTTCGAATACGGCTTGATTCGCCTGGACACGGCACTGGTGGATACTGTCATGATCTCTCGGCGGCTGACCGCCCAAGCCTTGGAGGCGCACGGACTGTCCACCAACGATTTCCGCGTGTTGCTGGCGTTGCGCATCACCGGCCGCTGCCACACCACGGCGAACGTAGCGCAGTTCCTGTTCCTCAATTCCAGTGACATCACGTCATGCCTCAAGAACCTGAGCGCACGCGGATTCATCGATCGCAGCCGTTCGGAGGAGAACCGGCGCATCCGTTCTGTTGCGCTGACAGATGAAGGGAATGCCGAATTGGTGCGCTTGATGCCTGTGGTGTTCGATGCGCTGCACGAAACTTGCCACAGCGATGATGACCTCATCCGCACGCACATTTCCGCCGCTCGAGACCTAGTAGCCCGCCGCCGCGAACGCACCGAATTCTGATGCGTGAAAAGGACGCTCCAAACTGCATAAGAAGATAGACATCCGGATGTGCAGAAGGGACGTTCCAAATTGCACATAGGGAAAGATGGTGCGCACTGAAAGACTCATCCTATGTGCAATTTGGGACGTCCCTTTTGCACATCAGGCAAACGCGCGGGTGCGATTTGGGACGTCCCTTCTGCACATGCAGGGAGCAGGCGGGCGGAGGGCCTTACTCTTCAGCCACAGCCACGGCGGTGACGCGGTCGCCGTCGGCGATGTTCATCACGTGCACGCCTTGGGTGGACCGGCCCAGTTCGCTGATGCCGGACACCGGTGTGCGCACGATGACGCCGTCCTCGGAGATGATCATCACCTCATCATCCGGCTGCACCACCTTCATGGCCACCAGCAAACCCTTCTTCTGCGTCATGACGATGGTGTACACGCCTTGGCCGCCGCGGTGATGTTCGGGATACTCCGCGATGGGCGTGCGCTTGCCGTAACCCTTTTCGGTGATCACGAACAGATCCGTGCCCGGCTGGGCTATCTCCATGCCCAGCACGTGCGCGTCCGCCGGCACGTTCATGCCGCGCACGCCGGTGGTGCCGCGGCCCATGGAACGCACCTCGTTCTCATTCCAAAGGATGGCCTTGCCCGCGGACGACACCATGATGACCTTTTCGCCCTCAGCAACGCGGCGCACGGAGATCAGCTCATCGCCCTCTTTCAGGTTGATGGCGATCAACCCTTCTCGGCGCGTGCGGTCGTACAGATCCATGGCCGTCTTCTTCACCATGCCGTTCGACGTGGCGAACATCAGGTATTCGTCCGACGGGAAATCCTTCGTGGAGATGACCGCGGAGATGGTCTCACCCTTTTCAAGCGGCAGCAGGTTCACGATGGCTGTGCCGCGCGCCTTCTTTGACGTTTCCGGGATGTCATACATCTTCAGGCGGTAGACCTTGCCTTTGGTGGAGAAGAACAGCATGTACATGAGGTTGGTGCCCACGAACAACTGCTCCACGAAGTCCGAGTCTTTCAGGTTGACGCCTTGCATGCCTTTTCCGCCGCGTTTTTGCTGGCGGTACATGGCCGTGGGCGTGCGCTTGATGTAGCCTTCCTTGGTCATGGTGACCACCATCGGGTCATCCGCGATCAGGTCTTCCACATCGATGTCCTTGGCTTCGCCGGATATCTTCGTCACGCGGCGGTTGCCGTACTTCTTGCGGATCTCGCCCAGTTCGTCTTTGATGATCTCACGCACCAGGGATTCGTCACCCAGCACACGCTTGTAGTAGGCGATCTTCTCGCGCAGTTCGGCCAGCTCCGTTTCGATCTTCGCGCGCTCCAAGCCGGTCAGGCGGCGCAGCTTCATCTCCAGGATGGCGTCCGTCTGGCGTTTCGTCAGCCCGAAGCGCTCGGTCAGGCGTTCGGCTGCTTCCTTGTCCGTCTCGGAGGAACGGATGATATGGATGACCTCGTCGATGTTGTCCAGCGCGATGAGGTAGCCCTCAAGGATGTGGGCGCGCTCTTCGGCCTTCGCCAGCTCGTACTTGGTGCGGCGGGTGATGACGTCCATCTGGTGCTGGATGTAGTAGTGCAGAATCTCTTTCAGCGAAAGGACACGCGGGGTGGAGTCCACCAGCGCCAGCATGTTGATGCCGAAGCCCACCTGCAGCTGCGTGTGCTTGTACAGTTTGTTGAGCACCACCTGCGGAATGGCGTTTGATTTCAGATCGATGATGATGTCGATGCCGTGGCGGTCCGCCGCGTCGTGGATGTTGCTGATCTCGGGCAGCTTCTTGTCGCGCACCAGTTCGCCCAGTTTTTCCAGCAGGCGCTTGCGGTTCACTTGGTACGGAATCTCTTTCACCACGATAGAACTGCGACCACTCTTCTTCTCCACGATCTCGCATTTCGCGCGGATGGTGATGGAACCGTGGCCGGTCTGATACGCGTCCAAAATGCCCTTCTTGCCCATGATGATGCCGCCGGTGGGGAAATCAGGGCCGGGCAGTTTCGCCATCAGCTCTTCGGTGGTGACATCCGGGTTGTCCAGCATCAGACAGGTGGCGTCAATGGTCTCGCTCAGGTTGTGCGGCGGGATGTTGGTGGCCATGCCCACGGCGATGCCGTTGGAACCGTTGACCAGCAGGTTCGGGAAGCGTGCGGGGAGCACGTCAGGTTCTTGCAGGCTTTCGTCATAGTTCGGGACGAAATCCACCGTTTCCTTGTCAAGATCCCGCAGCAACTCCATGGCCGGTTTGTCCAGGCGCGCCTCGGTATAACGCATGGCAGCGGCGGAATCGCCGTCGATGGAGCCGAAGTTGCCGTGGCCGTCAATGAGCGGCAGGCGCATGGAGAACGGCTGGGCCAGGCGGACCATGGTGTCATACACGGCAGAATCACCGTGCGGATGATACTTGCCGATCACGTCACCCACGGTACGGGCGGATTTCATGTGCGGCTTCGTGGGCAGGTAGCCGGATTCGTTCATGGCGTACAGAATGCGGCGGTGCACCGGCTTCAGGCCGTCGCGCACGTCCGGCAGCGCACGGGCCACGATGACGCTCATGGAATACTCCAGGAATGACTGGCGCATCTCTTCGCCCAGGTCAGCGGGCTGGATGGCCAGCTCACCCGCGAACGCGCTGGTGGCGTCTTCGCCCTCTTCGGCGCCTTCGGCTCTGTCAGCCGCTGCCACCATGTCTTCCGTTTCTTCGGCGTCAACCTCTTCTGGGTCCACCTCCGGCCCCGTCCCCGTCTCATTCATCTCATCGAATTCATCCATGCTGTTTCCCTTTCAGCCACGTTTTCTGCTCCGTTTGACAAAAAGATTCTTCGACTCCGGCCTTCGGCCTCCGCTCAGAATGACAATGAAAGATCATTCCAATCCGGGTTCATCGTTTCGATCAACCAATCTTTCTTCTTTCGCGTCCATTTCTTCAGCTGTTTCTCTCTTTCAATCGCCGCTTCAACCTGGGTAGTTGATTCCCAGTACACCAACCGATCAACGCAGTACCGCGCAGTGAATCCATCATTGCGCTTTGTTTTATGCTCATGGACCCTTCGACCCAAATCGTTGGTCATGCCGATGTACAACGTGGTACGAGTGAAGTTGCTCAATATGTAAACGTAGTACTCATGCATAGTGCTGCTCTCATGTCATTCTGAGCGGAGGCCGAAGGCCGGAGTCGAAGGATCTTTTTGTCATTCAGCACGATCCTCCACTCCAACCAAGAAGATCAAATGTCCAAGAATCTCACATCCTTGGCGTGTTCCTGTATGAACTTCTTGCGGGGTTCCACTTGATCGCCCATGAGTTCGGTGACCACGCGTTCGGCCTGCGCGGCGTCTTCGATCTCCACCTTCAGCATCAGGCGGTTTTGCGGTTCCATGGTGGTCTCCCACAACTGCTCCGGATCCATTTCGCCCAGGCCCTTGTATCGCTGGACGTCGAACTTCTCAGACCCGCCCATCTCTTTCAGCACGTCAGACAACGCGGACTCTTCGTACACATAGCGTTCGATCTTCGTGGAACGCGTGTTCTTCTTCTTGATGCCGAAGATGGGCGGCTGCGCGATGTAGATGTAGCCACGCGCGATGAGCTCCGGCATGTAGCGGTAGAAGAACGTGAGCAGCAGGCAACGGATGTGCGCGCCGTCCACGTCCGCGTCCGTCATGATGACAATGCGGTGATAGCGCGCCTTGTCTGCGTCGAAGTCATCCCCGATATTCGTGCCGATGGCCGTGATCAGGGAGGAAATGGTGTCGGACGAAAGCGAGCGGTGCAGGCCGGCTTTCTCCACGTTCAAGATCTTGCCGCGCAGGGGCAGGATGGCTTGGAACTTGCGGTCACGCGCCTGCTTGGCGGAACCGCCTGCGGAATCGCCCTCTACGATGAAGATCTCAGACAGGGAAGCGTCTTTGGAAGAACAGTCCGCCAGCTTGCCCGGCAGCGCGAACGAATCCAGCACGCCCTTGCGGCGAGTGGCTTCGCGCGCCTTGCGGGCGGCTTCGCGCGCCTTCAACGCTTGGGATGCCTTGTTGATGATGCGCTTCGCCGGCGCGGGATTCTCCTCCAGGTACTCCGCCAGACCCTTGCTGACGGCGTTCGCCACCAGGCCACGGATCTCAGTGTTGCCCAGTTTCGTCTTCGTCTGGCCTTCAAACTGCGGATCGTGCAGTTTGACGGAGATGACCGCGGCCAGCCCTTCGCGCGTGTCATCACCGGTGAGGTTCGGATCCTTCTCTTTGAGCAGGCCCTTGCTGCGCGCGTAATCATTCACCGTGCGGGTGAGCGCATTCTTGAAACCCTCAAGATGCGTGCCGCCTTCGGTGGTGTTGATGTTGTTCGCGAACGACATGATGGTAGCGGAATAAGAACTGGACCATTGGAGAGAGATCTCCACCGTGCCGTCCGTGTTCTCCGCTTCGAAGTAAATGGGTTTGTTGAGCGTTTCCTTGCCGTCGTTCAGGTACTTGACGAAGTCAACGATGCCGCCCTGCGCCTGGAACACTTCCGTGAACGCCTGGCCGTCTTCACCGATGCGGCGTTCATCGTGCAGGATGATCTTGAGGCCTTTGTTCAGGAAGGACATCTCACGGAACCGGTTGGCCAACGTGTCGAAATCGAACGTGGTGGTTTCCGTGAAGATCTCTGGATCAGGCCAGAACGTCACCTTCGTGCCGGTGCCGGTGGCCTTGCCCACTTTGTGCAGCTTCGTCTTCGTGACACCGCGTTCGAAATCCATCTCATATTCGTAACCGTCGCGCTTGACCGCTACGCGCGTCATAGTGGAAAGCGCGTTCACCACTGAAACGCCCACGCCGTGCAAACCGCCGGAAGTTTTGTACCCGCCGTCACCGAATTTGCCGCCAGCGTGCAGAATGGTGAGCACCACCTCAACGGTGGGGATGCCCTCTTGCGGGTGTTTCTCAACCGGGATGCCGCGGCCATTGTCCGCAACCGTGACGGAATTGTCCGCGTGGATCCACACTTCGATCTTGTCACAGTAGCCGGCAAGCGCTTCATCAACGGAGTTGTCCACCACCTCATACACCAGGTGATGCAGACCGCGCGGACCAGTGGAACCGATGTACATGCCGGGGCGGATGCGCACCGCCTCCAGTCCCTCCAGAACGCGGATATTCTCCGCACCATAGTTGCCATTGCTTGATGACATAGAACCCCCTTGCAGGAAATAGGCTGTGAGCTGGGCTTTCTATTGAAGGAAACGTGATTTTATCATACAAACATACGTTTTTTGATAGAGGTACGCCTCAAACGGGCGAATATGAGCCGTTTTAAGCGCCTTATTGGTTTTGATAGGGGTGGGAGTGCGGGTCAGACCTTTCAATGCGTATGATGCGCGCCTTTTCGATTATCTCTTCGTTGAAATAATCCAGATTCGCGGTGGTGATGAAGGTCTGTGTCTCCGGCAGCAATTTCTCCACCATGGCGGCGCGGCGTGCAGCGTCCAATTCGCTCATCACGTCGTCCAGCAGGAGGATGGGCTTCTGGTCCAACATCTCTTCGATCAGCTGCACTTCCGCCATCTTCACCGCCAGCACGATGCTGCGCTGTTGGCCTTGACTGGCGAACGAACCCGCGTTCATGCCGTTCACCTGGAACACGATATGATCCCGATGCGGCCCTAAAAGCGTGGTCCTGCGCGCACGCTCTTGTTCACGGTTCCCTTGCAGCGCCTCCGCTAGATCTTGAGACTCATCCCAAGAAGCGTGATACTCCACGGTCAATCGCTCCCCGCCGGAGATGTCAGCGTAGGCAGCCATGATGTGCGGAGTGATGCGTGTGAGCATCGCTTTGCGATAGGCGGTCAGCTGCGCGCCCACTTTCGCGAACACCTCCGTGAGCGAATCCACCAGTGTGGGCGCGGCCTCATCTTTCAGCAAGCGGTTGCGTTGGCGCAGCACTTTTTCGAAATCCCGCGTGATCTGGTAGTAATTCGCGTTCACTTGGGTGCCCAGCTGGTCAAGCTCTTGCCGACGGAATGAATCCGAGCCTTTGATGAGGCTCAAGTCTTCCGGTGAGAAGATGATGGACGGTACCAACCCTTTGAGACTCTTCACGGAACGTGGTTTGCCGTTCAGACGGTAAGCGCGCTTGCCATCATCGAACGTGAGCGCTAGATCCAGCAGCCGGTTGCCGTCCGTGATGGTAGCTGCTGCACGCGCTTGGGTGGCGCCTCTCATCACCAATTCTGCAGCGCTGGCTTTTCGGAACGACGTGAGCGCGGTGAGCAGTTGGATGGCCTCCACCACGTTCGTCTTCCCTGCGGCGTTCGGACCATGGAAGATGGTCAGCTCTCCCAGATCACCCACCGTGAACGAAGGATACGAACGAAAATTCGCCAGCGTGAGGTCTTGGATACGAAGCGACATGGGTGTGAACGGCTGGCCCGTGAACGCAGTAAGGCTTACAGGCGCACTGGCATGATCAAGTAGAGATACTCATCCCCATCAACAGTGCGGAAGATGCCTGGTTTCATGCTGGATTGCACATCGAAGTGAACTTTTTCGCCCCGAATGGCGGACAGACCATCCGTCACATAGGCAGAATTGAAGGCGATCTCAACGTCATCGCCCACCAGTTCGCAGGAAATGGTCTCCTGGACAGAACCAACATCAGAAGAGTTCACGAATATCTGGATGGTCTGCGTTGCGTTGTTCAGGTCGAACCGCATGGGCGCGGATGAAGAGCTGAGAATGGCTGCACGTTTCACGCTTGAGGTCAGCGCAGGGAGCTCAATGGTGGCGCGCGTGTTGTAATCCTCCGGCAACAGCTGGCGGTAATTCGGATAGTTCCCTTCAATGCGACGGTTGATGAACAGCGTGTTCTCACAGGTGATGATGATCTGATTCTCAGCCAAACCCAAAGTGACATCTGCTTCTGTGGCAAGCACGCTGCACACATCATTCAAGAACGCGCCGGCGATGACCGCAGAGAACTCAGCGGTTTCACTTTCCACGCGGGTCTTCGCCAAGGCTAAACGGTAAGAATCCGTGGCCACCATCTTCAGTTCGCTGTCTTCCAACTCGACCAGCACACCGGTGAGGATGGCGCGGCTCTCATCTTTGGAAACCACGCGCGACACGCGCTTGACCATGGTGGAAAACGTGTCGAACGGGAGCGAGATGCTTTGATTGGCTTCCGCTTTGGGAAAACCGGGAAAATCATCAGGGTTGAGCGTGCGGATAGAGAAGGTGGATGTGTCACAGGTGACCTTCAGGTCTGAATCGGCTGCTTGGATGTTGACCGCGGCATCCGGAAGACTGCGCACGATATCCGAGAACAACTTGCCTGGGACCACGATCTTGCCCGATTCTTCGACGAGTGCTGGGGCGCTGACCTGCACGGATAGCTCCAGATCAGTGGATTGCATGGTGATGGCATCTGTCTGGGCGTCGATGTAGACGCCTGAAAGGATGGGCAACGTGGACCGGGAAGAAACACCCTTCATCACCACGCCGAGCGCATTCTGTAGTTCCATCTTGTTGATGCTGAATCTCATGGCACCCTTCCTTCACACAATACCAGCAATTATACCGTGCCGAACCCCTTGCTCTATGTGCAAAAGGGACGTTCCAAATTGCACATAGAAAAAGATGCTGCACACTGAAAGACTCATCCTATGTGCAATTTGGGACGTCCCTTTTGCACATCTTGAGGGGACATTTCAAAATACGGACAGAGCTCCAGACAAATCAGAACCTGATATTTTTGTTGTAGAGAAACCTACCGACAGAAACACGCTACATCATCCAAAATCATCACTTGATGCGAAAAGGGTGTTCTAAATATCACCTATTAGGTGGGCTATGTTTAAAAGGGACGGCCCAAATCGCACCAGTGAAATTGTCTGATGTGCAAAAGGGACGTTCCAAATTGCACATAGGAATGGTTTTTCAGAACGTATGGTTTTTTCTATGTGCGATTTGGAACGTCCCTTTTGCACATCAGACATCCCTTCTGCACATCTAGAATGAAATATTTGAACAATGGTTTCAATCACTTGAAAGATACTGAATCATTCTGAATCTGGATATGTTATCCACGAGCTGTTTCAAACTGATGGTGGATAATGTGGACAACTCAGTTCACACTTGGCACCTCTGCTGAAAATATGGGTTCTTGCTCGTAAAACTCAATATGGCCCCTGAGAATGGATTGTGAATTTCCTGTGATGTTGTATCCTCACACCTTACAAACACCACCTTTGAACAGGTAATTCGTTTATCTCTTCTGAATATCGAATGTCTGTTCTCTTTTTCTCACGCGCTTGTTCGAGCGTCACGATCATGCGTGAAATACATAGCGGCTCTATCAGGCAATCGCTTGAACCAAGGAATTGTCAAGACAGTATTTGAAAAGTTTTTCACTGCCTTTCTCCTTCTTTCAAGATATCAGTGAAAGCGGATTCAGTGTTTTCCACATTTTCTGAATAATTTGTTGAAAACTGCGGATTTTCAATCCGGTTTCATGATTCTTGAACAATCCGGTCATGGATTCAGGTACTTTATGGACACACCAGCACGACCAGGATGCAGATGACCGATAACCTCACATACCCTGAGCCCACGTTCGCGGATACCTCCGCCATAGGAGGCGCGCTGGCGTATGTGAACAACCCGGCACGCATCGCGGTGTACGATGACCTGCTCAGTTCTCCGCGCATCATCGACATCCCCCCGAATCGCACGACGGATTTCATCGGAGCGTTGGCCTCTTCGGTCTACAACGAAGCACGTGAGGCAGGTGGCAGCATCCCTTTCACGGTGATCCTGCAGGTGACAGAGAATTTCATTCACGCACGTTTCACTGAGATGGTGGTCTCTATCTTCGACAGCGGCAAGACCATCCGTTTCACCGACCAAGGCCCTGGCATCGCAGATAAGGAAAAAGCCCAGCTCCCCGGCTACTCCTCAGCCACACAGGAGATGAAGCAATACATCAACGGCGTGGGTTCCGGCCTTCCCATCGTCAAGGAATATCTGGAAACGAAGAACGGGAACATCCGGATAGAAGACAACCTGGAGTCTGGCGCGGTGGTCACCATCAGTGTGACCGATCACCCCACCACGGCCTACGCACAACCGCAGCCGACCATGCCCGCCGTGCAATCTGCCAGCATTGCATTCAATCCAACCTCAACAATGCCAACCCAGAACAACGAACCGTCTGCACCGGTCACTGCGGATATGGTCCTTCCCATGCTCTCGAAACGTGCGCAAGATTTCCTTCCGTTGTTCAAGACCGAGAGCATCTGGGGCATCAAAGATCTTTCCATTACGGCAGGGATTCCCAGCGGCAGCATGTTCAATGAACTGAAAAAGCTGCGTGACCTGGGCATCATCACACAAGTAGGCAAGAAATACACGCTCACGCCTTTCGGACAGGACGTCGTCCGTTTCCTGTAAGCCTGATGTGCAGAAGAGATGTGCAGAAGGGACGTTCCAAATTGCACATAGAAAAAGATGATGCATACTGAGAGACTCATCCTATGTGCAATTTGGGACGTCCCTTCTGCATATCCGTCAACCTCGCAGGTGCAATTTGGGACGTCCCTTTTGTACATCTGACAACCTTACGGGTGCAATTCAGACCGCTGAAAAACTGAAAATCCACCATGTTTGTTTGTGGAAAACCCTTACAATTGTGCAAAACTTCGCTCTAACATCACACACGCTTTGGTTCATTGCTTTTTATGAAGAAGGTGCTCATGCCCATTCCTGAGCTCACGGAAAAATGGAACGAGGTCTGCACGAAGATCTCTTCCTATCCCGATGTCAACCAGTCCCAGTTCAACGCTCTGCTCACGCGCATCCAACCCCAAGCCATCAGTGATGGGTTCCTGCTGCTGACCACAGAGAACAGCTTCATGAAGACCTGGGCTGAAAAGAATTTCTCAGGCGTCATCTTGCGTGCTCTGGAGGATCTGTATCAGATCCCTTTCACGGTGTTGATAGAGATCGATGACTCAGCCGCTTCCAACGATGACCCATCTCCTCAAACCAACGTCACTCCCGTTGCACAAACGCCAGCATCAGCCCCGCAAGAGGCAACCCCTGCGCCAGCCGCTCCCGAACAAAGCGGATCCCAGAAGTTTCAAATCCCTGACTTCGTGAACACGGATCCTGCCGTGAACAGGGATGCGCAACCACCAGTTGCGGCAGAAGATCCCGAAGGGCAGCCGAAATCCAGCGTTGCGCCGTTGATGTCCCCCGATGCCGCTCTGGCCAGCTTCACGTTCGAGAACTTCGTCATCGGTGAATCGAACCGTATGGCCTATTCCATGGCCATTCAAGTTGCGGAGCTGCCAGGGAACACGCCGCTCAATCCGTTGTTCATCTACGGCCCCAGCGGACGTGGAAAGACGCACCTCATGCGCGCCATCCAAGATTACATCAATCGCACGCGCCCGGATCTGACCACCATCTACGTGGATTCCGAGGAATTGGTCAGTGAGTACATGGACGCCGCGGCGCAGCATGACAAAGAGAAGTCCAGCTACAAGAACTTCAAGACGCATTATGAGATGGCTGACGTCCTGCTGGTTGATGACATCCAGTACTTCCAAGGCAAGATCCAAACGCTCGACATCGTTTTCCAAATCTTCAACAAGTTGGTCGGCCAGGGAAAACAGATCGTGCTGTCTGCGGACCGCGCCCCACGCAACATCGACATCGAAGAGCGCTACCGTTCGCGCTTCATGCAGGGCGGCACCGTGGATATCCAACCGCCGGAGTTGGAGACGAAGATCGCCATCATCAAGAGTTACATCAGTGAATACAAGGCTATGCAGGGCAACGAAACGCTCTATATCCCGGAAGACGTACAGGCCTACATCGCGGAGAACTCCGGTTCGAATATCCGTGAGCTCAAAGGCGCCGTCACCATCGTCATCTACCATATGAATCTTTCGCATCAGCAGACCATCTCCATCACTGAGGTGGGAACGCTGCTGGAAGACCATTTCATGGGATTCTCTGCACGGTATCTCACCGTTGAGGACATCCAAAAACAGGTGGTCAGTTACTACAAGATCAAACTGAGCGACTTGGTCGGGTCATCGCGTTCACGAGAAGTGGTCTTTCCACGTCAAATCGCCATGTATCTTTGCAGGCAATTCTTGGATGTCCCTTATGAGAGCATCGGGGCGAAGTTCAACAAGGACCATTCCACGGTGATGCATTCTGTCGGCAAGATCGAGAGCATGCTGCTGGAGAATAGAAACGTGCAAGAAGAAGTAGAGATCCTGAAGAAAATGATCAAGGATCTGTAGTTTGTGGACAAGTTCTTCATGGATGGTTGAAGGCTAGGATGGGTTCTTGTTGCGTTGTTGATGGCGCATACAACTTCTCAACGCTTCATATGGGATTTTTTCATGCTTTTGAGCGGGTCGGATAGAGGTTTTCCTCCTTTCAACAGTTCTTATTATTGTTGTTATCCTTAAAATCTCTTTCTGTGCATCCATACCATTCATGGCAAAAGGCATCCACTGCACGGATCGTTCTATGAGCATCATGTGCAGCTTTCTTGACATGCGCATTCACTGGGATATACTTTCGGACACTTGCCTCAAATTCAAGAAGAAGGATTGACTGATGAAGCGTACCTATCAACCGAACAAGCGCAAGCGCGCAAAGTGCCATGGTTTCCGTGCTCGTATGTCCACGAAGGGTGGTCGTGCGGTGCTCTCTCGCCGTCGTGCGAAGGGCCGCAAGCGTCTGTGCGTGTAGCGCCTGGCTTTGAACGTCATCAAATCTTCGGAGGAGATCTCACGAATCTTCGCTGAAGGCAAGCGCTCATCGAATAGATTCGTCACGTTCATCTACGTTGACGAAAGCACCACTTGTGAACACGGCCCTCAGGGTCGTGTTGCTTTTATTGCAGGAAAACGCAACGGGAATGCTGTATGGAGGAATGCCGCGAAACGCAGGATGCGTGAACTGTATCGTGCGATGGAAGGGGAATGGAAGGGTTGCGACATCCTCTTTATTGCAAAGTCCTCAATTCTGGGCGAATCTTATAGTAAAGTGCTTGCTACGTGCGAGAAGACCTTGAAGAAGATACATGGATGAGTCGCAAAGTTTGATCAGATCGGTGTTGGGCTTCATTCGCGCCATCCCTGCGCACCTGGCAGTTGGTTTGATCATGCTGTACCGAGCTCTCATTTCACCTTTGCTCCCTTCAAGCTGCAGGTTCATCCCTACGTGCTCGGAATATGGGATCAAGGCTTTCAAGCGCTTCGGTTTCTGGCGGGGACTCATTCTGACGGTGAAGAGAATCCTCAGATGCCGGCCTGGTGGGCCTTACGGATACGATCCTGTTCCGGAGGCGTACCCCATGAGAAAACACAAAGAAGAGATGGATTCGTAAATGTGGGACGTATTTAAAGACTGGATCTTCGACATCATTAACTTCTTCCATGGGTTGGTGGGTGACTGGGGTCTAGCCATCATCATCATCACGGTGATCTTCCGCATCATCGTTTCGCCGCTCATGCACAAGCAGGCGAAGTCGAACTACAAGATGCAGAAGATCCAACCGCAACTGTCGAAGCTCCAAGAGAAGTACGCGGGCGATCAGGTCCGGCTGAACCAGGAGATGCAGAAGCTGTACGCGGAGGCGAAGTTCAACCCCCTGGCTGGTTGTCTGCCCATGTTGCTTCAGATGCCCATCTTCATCGCTTTGTTCCAAGTGCTCCGGGAGATGGGGTCGCGCGAGGAGGTGCAGAATTTCACGTTCTACAACTTGGTGCCGAACCTGACGGAAACGCCGTCAGGTGCGCTTGGGCAAGGAATTGGAACATTTGTTCCCTATTTGATCCTGATGATCATCTTTGCAGGTGCCACGTTCTTCCCTATGATCCAACAACAGCTGAAGAACAAGGACAACAAACAGCGTAATCAGACGCTCATCATGGCTGTGGTCATGAGTATCTTCATGCTGTGGATCTCCTGGGGGTCACCGGCGGGTGTTCTTTTGTTCTGGGGTGTCTCCTCATTGATCGGCATTGCCCAGAATCAGTTCACCCTTCGTCGTTGCCGTAGGCAGGATGAAGAGGAGGAGGCTTCGAAGATGCTTGAAGCCAAGCCTGTTGAAGTGGATGTGGTTCGTAAGGAGCGTAAGAAACGCCCGACGAAGAAGCGTTAGGTTGAAGACTGAGTGTTTCACGTGAAACACTCAGTTTGTTTTTGATGCGATGGAGGAAGTGTCATGGATGAAATCATCGTTGAATCTGAAGAGATCGTTGAGGAAGAGGTTGTCGAAGACGTCGCGGACGAAGAGGAGTCTGTGGATCTTGATGAGATAGCTGATGTGGCTATTGATACCCTGCAGGGTATTCTCTCTTACTTCGATGTCGGTGAGGTCACCATTGATGAATACGAAGGTGATGAGGGTGAGCTCATCCTGGATATCACCGGTGATGATCTCGGTGTTTTGATCGGGCGCTATGGCCGCACATTGGATTCGTTGCAGTTCTTGGTTTCTACCATCAATTACAGGAAGCTAGGCTTCCGATATCCTGTTGTGGTTGATGTTGAAGGGTATAAGAATCGCCAGCGTGAGAAGATTGAAAGTGTTGCACGCTCCTCTGCTCGCAAGGCTGTTTCCCAGGATCGGGACATTGCCATGCGCCCGATGACTCCTTATGAACGTCGTATCGTTCATATCACTTTGAAAGATAATCCTGACGTGGAGACTGAATCTGAAGGCGAAGGCCCTAATCGCCACGTGGTCATCAAACCTGTTTGATCTACATGTGTAATGGGGACATCCCAAATTACACACTTCGCGTGTAATTTGAAACGTCCCCATTACACATGCCAACGACGGGATGTGCAAAAGGGACGTTCCAAATTGCACATAGGATGAGTCTTTCAGCACTCAAACTTTTTCTATGTGCAATTTGGAACGTCCCTTTTGCACATCAGATGGAAACTTCGCAGGTACAATCTGGTACATCCTTTTGTACTTTACTTGTGTTTCAAGGGCTGTTTTTGTGCCTTGCCTACTCTGCGTGGCAGTGCGATGCTTGGTTCATGGTCTTTCTCAAACACTATGACGGTACGGAATGTCTCCTGGTCGCTCAAATAGAAGTCTCTTTTCTTGATCAGCTTCATTCCGGTCAATTCTTCAATATCCTGCGCCCTTTGGATCTCATCTTCATCAACCTGCGCCTTCAAGCAGATCAACTGTCCATGGTCTTGTAATAACGGCGAAGCAAGCTCGACCAGTGAGTCCAAGGAACTCAATGCGCGTGCAGTTAAAACAGCAAACGTATTAGGTTTCTCGCACGTTAGCTCTTCTATCCTTTTGTCACAGGTGGAAATCTGACCAGATAATCCGATCGCGTTCAGCATCTCCCCTACAGCTGTCATCTTCTTTTTGACCGAATCAACAAGAACAGTCTGTCTCCCACTCATGATTCCAAGTGGAACACCAGGAAAACCTCCACCTGATCCGAGGTCACCATATAGACCATCAGGGGCTGCATTCAATTCATCCAACACTGCAAGAGAATCTTCAATATGAAGCAGACGAGCTTCATCAGGTTCTGTTATCCTTGTCAGGTTGATCTTTTCATTCATCGAAAGCACCTCTTCCAGGTACTTTTCAATCAGCGCATCAGATTCAGTTTCCATCAGATCTCTTTCTCATTGTTTCACGTGAAACAATGATAGTTGAAATCGCCCGCATGAGTGTTTCACGTGAAACACTCATGCATTCATTTGTTATACTCACCGCCGAATTGAATATTTGACGGTGTTTCAGGAAATTGCACAGTAAACAGAGGAGTCCGGAGGAGGCAACGTCAATCGCATGAATGAGATGGATATTGAGAACGCAGAAGTTCTCATCAGGGATGTGACACCCCCTGTTGAGGATCAGATGCACGTGAAGTCTCTCAAGAGTTACAAAGATAAGAAGCCGATCGATCATGTCATCGGTCAGACGCGCATTATTGCGATCATCAATCAGAAAGGCGGGGTTGGTAAATCTACTACCGCCATCAACCTTGCTGCTGCTCTCGGTGAACAAGGCAAGCAAGTGCTCCTTGTCGATTTGGACCCTCAAGGCAATTCATCCAGTGGCCTCGGGATAGAGAAGACGCTAGTTCAGAACTGCATCTATGATGTGCTCCTCAATGATGTGCCCATCACAGATGCCATCATTCCTGATATCTACCCTGATCTTGATATCGTGCCAGCAACTATCAATCTTGCAGGCGCAGAAGTCGAACTGGTCTCAGAGATGGCGCGTGAGAATCGCTTGAAGGATGCAGTCGGTGCTGTTCGCGGCAAGTATGACTATGTACTCATTGACTGCCCTCCTTCTCTTGGATTGCTCACGGTCAATGCCTTGGTGGCTGCCGACAAGCTGTTTATCCCCATTCAGTGTGAATTCTACGCACTGGAAGGTGTGACAAAACTTCTTGAATCGATGAAACGTGTCAAAACTCGCCTGAATCCTACTTTGGATATTTATGGCGTCCTGCTCACGATGTACGACAACCGCACCACGCTCTCAAAGCAGGTTGTCGACGAGGTGCAAGGATATTTTGGGAATCTGGTCTTCAAAACACTGATTCCTCGAACCGTCAAGCTTTCAGAGGCTCCAAGTTTTGGAATGCCTATCACAGAATATGATCCGCATGGTAAAGGCGCCATCTGCTATCAAGAACTTGCAAAGGAAGTGATCGAGCGTGGCTAAGAATACTCGTGGCGGTCTTGGAAGAGGTTTGAATTCCTTGCTCGGCTCTGCGTCTGATTCTCCCCAACGCACGACTGAGAGAGAGCGCATCGTCTACAACGAGAACGAAGAAGTCGATTATTCGAATCAAGACGCTAAACTCAGTGGTCGGACGGGAAGTTTCGATCATATAGCAGTTGAGCGCCCTACACCGAGCCAGACAGCTCAACATCAACCAGTGAGCGCTCCTGAAGAGAAGAAACCTACGCCGAGCGCGCCTTCATCAAACTTCATCAATGCTTCCATCTCCCAGCCAGTGAGCGCACCGCGTCCTGTAGAGAAGAATGTTTCACGTGAAACAACCAAAGACGTTTCACGTGAAACAAAGCCTGAGAAGAAGGAAAAGTCTTCAGACGAAAAAGTCTTTGAAGTTGAGATTGAGCAGATTGCACCCAACCCTGATCAACCTCGTACGAACTTCAAGAAGACCGAACTTGAGGAACTTTCCAACTCCATCAAAAAAGAAGGCCTCATCCAGCCTATCCTAGTGCGTGAAGTCGAGGATGGGGACTATCAGATCATCGCAGGAGAGCGCCGTTGGCAGGCTGCGAAGTTGGCTGGACTGAAGAAGGTTCCTATCCAGGTCAAGAATGTAGATGACGATAAAGCGCTTGAACTCGCGCTCATTGAGAATATCCAGCGTTCTGATCTCAACCCTATCGAAGAGGCGTATGGATATCGTCGTCTCATGGAACGTCGGAAGATGACACAGGCGGATATCGCACAAGCGGTGTCTAAAGGGCGCTCCACTATCGCGAACGCGCTTCGATTGCTCGATCTTCCGGAGGATGCGCAACAGCTTCTCTTTGAGGATAAGATTACAGCGGGGCATGCCCGAGCAATTCTTTCAGTTCCGACCAAGGATGGGCGTGAGTCGCTCACGCAGAAGATCGTCGACAATAAGCTGAGCGTTCGTGAAACGGAGTCGATCGCGCGGTTGCTTTCGAACAAGAGCACCTCTTCCAGCACGAAACGTGAGCCAGTGCCAGCGCGTTATAAGTCTGTGGCAAAAGCTATGAAGGATTTGTTCGAGACCAATGTGCGCATCAAATCTTCAAAAGGGAAGAACAAGATCGAAATAGAGTTCCAGGACGAAGCTGAGCTGGAACGTCTCTTCCGTGAGATGACCGCCGGGTTCGAATCGTAAAGCATCCTAAGGGCAAAAGCTTCAGAGGTGCCGTCTGATGTGCAAAAAGGACGTCCCAAATCGCACATAGGATGAGTCCTCCGGTGCTCATTCTCTATTTCTATGTGCGATTTGGAACGTCCCTTTTGCACATCAGGAAGCCTTTTGCACATCTGACAGCGTTATGGGTGCGATTTGGGACGTCCCTTTTGCACATCGCTTTTACACATCAAAGATGGGTGAGGGAGACTTCCTTGAGTTGGCCGCAGGCGCCGTTGATATCGAAGCCACGAGAGTTCCTGACGCTGACCGGGATCATCACGGCGCTCAAACCTTGCACCCATCGCTTCGTGACAGCTTTGCTGGATGGACGCAAGTCACTGCTTGCAATCTGATTCAACGGGATCAAATTCACATGACAGTTGATTCCTTCACAGAAAGCTGCCAACGCATCCATATCGGCATCTGAATCATTCACCCCGTCGATCAGCATGTATTCCAAAGTCACCCGTCTGCCGCTCTGCTGGTTGTATGAGATCAAAGCTTCCTGGAGATCATCCAAGGGTTGATTCGCGCACTTTGGTACCAACTGATCACGGATTTTCTGCCGCGCTGCATGCAAAGAAACCGCAAGCCGGAACTGTTCTGGTTCCTCCGAGAACCGCTTGATGCCGTCGATGATCCCACAAGTGGAAATCGTGATCTTTCTCGCCCCGATGCCAAGGCCGGAGTCCGTGTTGATACGTCGCAGCGCAGCAAGCACATTGTCATAGTTGAGGAACGGTTCACCTTGTCCCATGATGACCACGTTCGCCACGCGCTCATTGAAATCCTCTTGTACCGTGAGCACTTGGTCCACGATCTCAGACGCAGTGAGGTTCCGTCCGAATCCTTCATGCCCAGTGGCACAGAACGAGCAGGCCATCGGACACCCGGCTTGGGATGACACGCACGCTGTCAACCGTTTGACGTTCTCCGCTGCGTCATCGAACGCAATCGGCATGCCGACCGTTTCAACACAGGTGTCATCCTCCAGCTTCAGAAGGTACTTCCGCGTGCCATCCTGTGAACGTTCCTGAGTCACCGCCTCAGCTCCCTGGAGCGGCAAACGATCAGCCAGCTTCTGACGCAACGCCTTTGAAAGGTTCGTCATCCTGTCATAGTCCGTCACATTGTGCTTATGCAGCCATTCATGCAGTTGCTTGGCACGGAACTTCGGCTCGCCCAGCTCTTCCATGATCGCAGCCAGTTCTTCTACGCTCATCTCTCGCACATCAGCCATCGCAAGCTCCATCCATGGTGTGACATTTCCTCTGGCGCGAATTATACTTTCATATCATCCACCGAAGAAATGAGAACAAATGTTCGAATCAATCTCTCCGGAATCCTGCAAAGTGGCCCTCATCGCTGGTGGGACCAGTGGTGAGAGGCCCATCTCTTTAGCGTCGAAAGATGGTGCGTTGGCCGCTCTTCAACAGGCGGGCTACCAGGTGGAATGGCTCGATCCAGCCAAAAAAGAGGACCTGATGCGTCTGATCCAGGATGATTTTGATGTCGCATTCTTGGCGCTCCACGGCAAAGGTGGTGAAGACGGCACCATTCAGGGCTTCCTGGAGATGATCGGGCTTCCTTACACCGGTTCAGGCGTGTTCAGCAGCGCGCTCAGCATAGACAAACAGAAAGCGAAGACGTTCTACCGCGCCCATGGCATCAAGACGCCGGCATCTGCCTACGTGCGCCGCGGTGAACCGTTCGATGCGGAACGGATCATGCAGGAGTTGGGCCAGAAATGCGTGGTGAAAGCCGCGACCGAGGGTTCCTCGCTGGGCATCTATATCGTTGAGGGCGCCGAAGCGGTGCGCCAGGCCATCAACGATGCCCTGGCGCTCGACACCGCTGCGCTCATCGAGCAATACATCGCTGGCACAGAGCTCACGGTGGTGGTGCTGGGTGCGGAAGGCAACGCCGAAGCCCTGCCCATCATCGAGATCATCCCGCAGGCGGAATCCTATGACTTCGATTCGAAATACGCCCCTGGCGGTTCAGAGCATATCTGTCCTGCACGCCTTTCGGATGAAGACACCGCACATATCATGGCGACGGCAGTGGCTGCGCACAACGCACTCTGTTGCCATGGGGTCTCGCGCACGGATTTCATCTTGGACGCGAATGGAGACGCCTGGGTGCTGGAAACGAACACGCTCCCGGGGATGACGGCCACCTCGCTTTTACCGGATGCGGCGAAAGCAGCTGGCATCAGTTTCCCTGAACTTTGCACGAAACTGGTTCAGAGCGCGTTTGAGCGCCCATCTGCTCGGAATATGAGCTTGGACACCGAATAGAGCGAAACTGGGGCTTATATCGGTTCTGGTGGCTTTGTTTGGTGGATGGGTGATAAGCAACGTGCGGAGGGGACACCCCAAATTGCACACTTCGCGTGCAATTTGGGGTGTCCCCTCCGGATGTTGCCAAATTGCGCCTGCGGGGTTGCCTGATGTGCAAAAGGGACGTTCCAAATTGCACATAGGATTGCGCTTTCTGGTGCGTCATCTTTTCTCCTATGTGCAATTTGGGACGTCCCTTTTGCACATCAGGAGGACTTGGGTGGGTGATTCAGGGCGTCTCTTTGGCACATGGGGCATAATGCGGGGTGTTGCAATCACGGCTGAAAAGGGTGGCCATGGACTTCGCTGAGATCTATCACTTCCTGTTCGAAAGCTATGTGGGCATCGGCATCTTGGTGGGGGCCGGCCTCATCATCAGCATTCTGCTCTGTGTGATCTTCGAGTTCCGCACGCGCAAGCTCTACCGCAACCATGAACCGGCTGAAGATGAATGGTCGCTCTTCTACGATGAGATGGAAGAGGGAGAAGAGGAAGAAAACGAACGGATCCGTGCTGAAAAGAAGAAGGAAAAGTGAGGGAAACCATGCAGAACTACAACGAGACGGATATGGAAAACGAACAGATCCATGGTGATCCGCATCCGCTGTTCCTCTACGAACGCGATACGGAATACATCCCGCGCATCGCTGCCGTCCATGATCTCTGCGGCTACGGCAAATGTTCCCTGGGCGTGGCCATTCCCGTGCTCTCCGCAGCCGGATGCGATGTGTGCCCCGTTCCCACCGGCCTGTTCTCTTCCCACACCGCCTTCCCCGGCTGGTACATGCATGACACCACCAGCATCCTGCAGGATTACCTGGAGGCCTGGCGCGGCATCGACGTCCAAATAGACGCCATCTACTCCGGCTTCCTGGGCGCGCCGGAACAAGTGGACATCATCCGCTCGCTCTATCGCACCTACCCCGACGCGCTCACCTTCGTGGACCCGGTCATGGCCGACCACGGCAAGGTGTACCCCACCTACACGCCAGAACTTTGCAGCGCCATGGCTGAGTTGGCGAAGGAAGCCGACGTGCTCACGCCGAACCTGACGGAAGCGGCCATCATCCTGGGAGAGCCCATCGGGGATGCCTGGCAAGGCGCTGACATACCGGACGAAGAAGCGGAACGCATCGTGCGCGCGCTGCTGGAACTAGGTGCCAAGAACGTGGTATTGAAGGGCATTCAGCGCGAAGGAGAAACGGTGATGCGCAACTTCGTGGGCAGCGCAAGCAATGCAACCGCTGGTTGCATCACCCAGGTCCAGAACGAATTCGTGCCGTACATGCTGCATGGCACGGGCGATGTGTACGCCTCCTGCGTGCTGGCCGGGTTGATGGCTGGCCGCTCGCTGGTGGAATCCGTGGCCTTCGCAGGCAACTTCGTGCATGACGCCATGATCGTGTCCGCCAAACAACCGAACTTCATGGATCGCGGCGTCAGTTTCGAACCGCTGTTGGGCAAAGTGTCGGCGCTCCTGTGATACTGGCTGACGTGCGAAGGGGACACCCCAAATTCCCTTCGGATGTTGTTGGGATGTGCAAAAGGGACGTCCTAAATTGCACCTGCGGGGTTGTCTGATGTGGATGTGCAGAAGGGACGTCCCAAATTGCACATAGGAGAAAAGATGACGCACCAGAAAACGCAATCCTATGTGCAATTTGGAACGTCCCTTTTGCACATCAGACAACCCCGCAGGTGCAATTTGGAACGTCCCTTTTGCACATCAGGGGTCCGAGGGGCGCGTATAATCGCACGCAAAAACCAACGAAGGGAACCGATATGGCGTTGAAAGTGGCAGTGCTCATGGGCGGTCAGTCCTTCGAACGCGAATTCTCATTGGAGAGCGGCAAACTGGTGTGCGACGCTCTCACGCAGGCCGGTCATAAAGTGGTTCCGCTGGACACCACGAAAGAGCTGGTGCCCACGCTGCGCAGCGAACGCCCGGACGTGGTGTACAACGCGCTGCACGGCAAGCATGGCGAAGACGGCACCATCCAAAGCCTGCTGGAATTCCTGGGCATCCCGTTCGTCGGTTCGCCCGCCAGCGTCTGCCACCGCGCGTACAACAAGGACGCGCTGCACTCCAGCCTGGCGAAATACCGTGAACTCACCGGAGACGCGGGCATCGCCTCTTGGCCACAGGGCATCTTCATCTCCAAAGACGCGTTCCTTCAGATGGGCGCCGCCACCGCGCTGGACCTGGTGCCGGAGCGCGTCATCGGCGGCTACCCCATGGCTGTCAAGCCCGCGCACGGCGGCAGCGCGCTGGGCATCCACAAGGTGGAGAACGCCGAAGAGCTGGGGGAGGCCATCCTGGATGCGCTCTCCTACGATGACGCGGTGAACATCGAACAGTGGATCGACGGCGTGGAGCTGGCCGTTTCCATCCTGGGCAGCGGGTGGGACGCGCACGTCCTGCCGCCCGTGGAGATCGTGCCGAAGCGCCGCTTCTACGATTCGGATGCGCGTCTGAACACGGATCAGGTGGACTTCTTCTGCCCGGTCAGGCCCGCTTCTCTTTCGAACGACCCCGCGGAGGCGGATGCCATTCGGGCTGAGATCGAACGAGCCGCGCTTGAGGTGTATCGCGCCTACAGCGTGCGCGATCTGGGTCGCATCGACATGATCTGGGACGGCGCCCAGGCGAAATGCTTCGAGGTGGATGTGTCGCCGGGCATGACCAGCCGTTCGCTGTTCCCCACCGCCTGCAAGGCTGCGGGGCTCACCATGCCGGCCGTGCTGGACCAGCTGGTCAGCACCGCTGCCGGGCGACCCGCTTTCGAACGGTAGGGATTTGCGGGGACGTGCGAAGGGGACACCCCAAATCGCACACTGCGCGTGCAATTTGGAGCGTCCCCTTTGCACGTTGCAATTTGAAGCGTCCCCTTCGGATGTGCAAAAGGGACGTCCCAAATTGCACATAGGAATAATGAGCCTGCACTGAAAGACTGTTCCTATGTGCGATTTGGAACGTCCCTTTTGCACATCAGGCAACCTCGCAGGTGCGATTTGGGACGTCCCTTTTGCATATCGGGGAGTGGGGATTCGGGGATGAAAAGTTGTGGAAATTTGAAGGTTTTTGGAAAGTTATCAAGAGTTTCCACAATGAAGAATCCACTTTTCAGATTGCCCCTTGCAATTCTCAAAAAGTAGTGCTTCACCTTGTGAACAGGGGAAAGTTACCGTTTGGAAACGCCCTGTGAGCGGGACGATTTTCCACATCACAATTCCACCACATTTCGGGCACCCACAATCCATTTGAATCTTGTCTTGACCTGCGGGTATAGTGCACATTGCTATACGTGGGTCATCATGCCCATACGTGCGCCCACGCGCGCGTATGCCGCGAGAAACACGGATGGCAAGAACGGCAAACGCCACGCTGGTGCTGGGAAACACCAAGGCAAGGCAAGGCAAGGAAGCGGGACGCGTCATGAGCAGGCAGTTCGTGACGGTCTCAACAATCGCGGGTCCCGCCCGCAGATGGGGAAGAACATGAGCCACCACGAACGTCTGAATGCCGAAGGCAGCAGCCGGCTGGACGCCAAGCGCGCCCGGTTCGCGGCGAAGCTTTCGGGAGCTCGGCATGTGAGCCAGGACCGCACCGCGGTCCCCCGTGCCGGGAGCGATCCCGCGCAAACGCAAGCGCAAGCGCAACAAGCGCCTGCGCCCCGAACGGGCACCGCACCTGGACCCAGGCACGCGAGCGCCCCGACGCACGCGCATTCAGGCACGCGCACCGTGAGGGTGGCCAACAGCTGCCCGGTCGCCCGCGCTCGGCGCAAAGCCATGCCCACGCAACAAGACCAGACCGCCCCGGCCACCCCATCAGCCGCGCGCGCGTCCCGCACCCTTGCCAACACTGCCGCTGCCAAGAAGAACGCACATATATATAAAGGTACTGCCATGAACGAATTCACCGAATTTGGGTCCATGACCACCACCTCCGCGAACAGCGCGAATCCGGCGAACGAAACCGCCACGCGAGCCACGGCATCCGCCGGCCGCAAGCGCGCCAACAAGCGCGCCGCCAGCGCGAAGCCGGCCGCCGCGCCCGTCGCCCCAGCAGCAACCAGCGCCCGCGCCACCAAGGCCGCCGCAACCGCTCCCAAGCGCCGCGGCACCGCTCTGCGCGCGCTGACCGCTGCCGCCCTGGCCGCGTCGCTCTGCTTCGGCACCGCCGCCAGCGCCTTCGGCACCAACGCGGATGCCGATGCAGCAGCCGCAGCGGACGCAACCTCTACCGAAGAGACAGTCACCCAAGAGACCCCGGTCGCTCCAGACCAGGAGAACGCCGCCGCGGAGATCAACGGCGCCAACCCGGTGGACATCATCAACACCACCACCCGCCTGACGGACTCCACCGCCAGCGACACCATCACCGGCACCGTCGCCATGAACACCGGCACGGAGGTCTTCCAGGTGGACGGCATCACCTACCGCGCCGTCATTGCCCGGGACCGCGCGGCCGACTACGGCATCGCCCCCACGGCAGCCGTCATCGGTCTCACGGAGAGCCTGCTCAACACGGACTCCATCGAGATCCCGGCCACCGTCACCAGCGAGGGCACCGAATACCAGGTGACCGCCATCGGTGAACGCGCCGCTCAGCAGGCGCGCGCCGCCGCGGACCCCACCTCCTCCGAAGAGACCCGCAACCAGCACCTGCTGGGCAACGGCGCGGGCGCCTTCGGCATGACGGCGGATGACCCGGCGCTGGCCAAGCTGGTTCTCCCGGCCACTATCTCTTATATAGATGTGGACGCGCTGGCCGCCTTCACCAAGTTGGAGACCATCGAAGTCAACGTGGAGAACGAAGTCTTCGCCGGCCATATGGGCACTCTGCTCATAGCTGACCAAGTCCAGTCCAGCCAGCAGAACATCCGCGAAGCCGATGCGGTCACCGTCGCCTACATCCCCGCGGCCATGAAGGCCGTCTCCCTCCCGGCGCACGCCACCAGCCTGAACCCGGCGGCCCTCCCTTACGCCGCCAAGGTGGGCAGCATCCACGTGCCCGCTGACAACCAGACCTTCATCACCAGCGGCGACCTCCTGCTCCAGGCGCGCACCGAAGACGGCACGCCCACCAGCGCCTCCGCCGGCAACGCCGAAGACGCCAGCCGCCTGGCCGTCATCCTGCGCGCTGCCGCCACCGGCACCGCCACGGTGATCCCGGCCACCGCCACCTTCAATGACAACGCGCTCCCGGTGACCACCATCGAAGCCGGCGCGTTCGCCGCCAGCAACGCCACGGCTCTCAACTCCATCGTCAGCCCGGCCATCATCGAAGCCATCGCGCCCCGCACCGTGGAGACCGCGGATGACGGCTCAGAGCAGCAGGTCGCCCCGGCCGCCTTCGCGGAAGAGACCGCCGCCAGCGCCACCGTGGCCGTCTCCTCCCTGGAAGACGACACCGCCGCCTGGGAAGAGGCGGGCTTCCAGAACTTCGTGCAGATCGGCGAAGCCGGCAGCCAGGAGACCAACGACAACATCACCGAAGAGGGTGGCCAGATCTCCGGCAACATCCAGCTGACCGCGCCGGACGAGGAGCTCACTCCCGGCACCGCCACCGCGGGCCTCACCTTCACCCTGCTCCCGGACATGACCGTTGAGGTGGGCTGGTCCGGCCGCACCTCCTTCGCCACCACGCTGAACATCCCGTCCAGCGCGCAGGTCGGCGGCGTGTCCTACCCGGTCAGCAGCATCGCCAAGGAATCCTTCCGCGGCGCTCCCATCCAGTCGCTCACCCTCCCCGCCAGCCTTCGCTCCATCGGCGAAAGCGCGTTCGAGGGCACCACGCACCTGACCTCCGTGGACCTGGGCTCCAGCCTCCGCACCATCGGCTACGCCGCGTTCAAGGACAGCGGCCTCGAAGAGCTCTGGCTCCCGGAATCCGTCACCACCGTGGGCGGCGAAGCATTCGCGAACTGCGCCAACCTCACCAAGATCGTGGCGCGCGGCAGCGTCGGCACCGTGGCGGACACGGCGCTGACCGGCTGCACCGGCGTCACCATCCTGGTGCCGGACACCAAGACGGACGCGTCTGCATGGAACGCAGCGAAAGGACTCCTGGTCAGCAACAACCAGGTGGTCAGCTACGGCATCAACCTGCCCGTTGACGCCCTGAACCTGGAAGTGGGCGGCGCGGCGAACGTCTTCTCCGCCAACTCCGGCATGTCAAGTGCAAACGCCCAGGTCAGCGAAAACGCAACCAGCACCTCTGAAAACGCAACCAGCGGTAGCGAAGATCAGGCCAGCACCAACGAAGGCGCGCAGGAAATGCCCGCTGGCATGCTGGCCGGCTCCACCGCCACGGCCACCGAGGCCCAGGGTGCAGCCGAACAGGCAGCCGAAGCCATCGCGGCCGAAGGCGGCGCCACCATCACGTCCCAGGACCAGTCCCAGAATCTGACGGCCTCCCGCGTGGCGGAAGAGACCGCGCAGCTGCTGGCGCTGGGCGTCACCACGGACTACAACTACCCGGCCACGGACCTGTCCGTCAGCACCAACGGCACCATCCGCGCCTATGAGGCGGGCGAATCGGAGGTCACGGTCACCCGCAGCCTGAACAACCAGACCTTGGCGCAAGCATCCCGCCAGGTGCTCGTCCCTGAGTCCGCGGCCATCGCTCCCGTCACAGAGGAGGAAGCTCCGGCTGCAGAAGACGCCAATGAACCGGCCGCCCAGGCCGAAGCCCGCGCCACCCTGCCCAACGCCGCGGACGAAGAGCGCATCAAGAAGGTCTTCGGCGCCTCCAAGTTCGGCGAGAACGGCAACGAACAGCAGCACTGGACCGCCGGCATCTACTGGGACATCCGCGAACAGGACAACACGCTGGTCATCTGGCGCCTGCCCAACACCGTGGCCGGCGGCGGTGACGGCGTGATCCCCACGCTGTCCCAGGACTTCATGGCTCCCTGGACGGACGCCAACAACGCGCGCCTCCAGTCCATCGGCGTCACCCCCAGCCAGATCGGCAACGTGGTAGTCCTCCCCAGCACCACCGGCAGCGCCACCATCGATCTGCGCAACGGCACCACCGGCCTGTTCAAGGGCCTCGGCCTCACGCAGGTCAGCAGCAACCACGTCTACACCGCGCATGACGGCTCGGCCACCGAAGAGGAGCGCACCTTCAACGACCTGGCCGGCCTCATGCTCAACACGGCCACGGACCTGAGCAGCCTCTTCGAAGACAACACCAAGCTCACCACCGTTGACGTGCAGGACCTGGGCTCCGGCGCCAGCGTCAACATGAACCGCATGTTCGCGAACTGTGCCGCGCTCACCACGGTGCGTCTCACCGAAGGCCCCGCCGGCATCGGCTCCGCCAACAGCATGCAGGAGATGTTCGCGAACTGCACCAGCCTGGGCACGGACACCACCGTGGGCCCGGACGGCTGGGCGCAGGATAAGGACGGCGTCTTCACCTACTCCATCGACCTGCGCGGCATCGGCACCAGCCAAGTGCCCGGTGACTTCGCCTCCTTCGGCCAGAACCAGACCGGCATGCAGGGCATGTTCACCGGCTGCACCAACCTGGTGCACACCTACGCCAACGCCGGCATAGAACCCACCAACACCGTGGGCGACCTGCGCATCGCCATCGGCAGCGGCTGGCAGAAGGTGCTCAACGGCTTCATCTGGAACCGCACCATCATCGACCAGTTCCCCAGCTACATGCTGAACGCGAACGTGGACGTCTACGGCGGCCCCAGCAATGAGACCTACATCATGCGCCGCCCCAACACGGACTCCGAAGACAACCACAAGCGCTACATCTACAACGGCAAGATCAACCTGATGGACTCCGCTGCCATCAGCAACATGACCCGCTGGGTCCTGCGCGAATACCTCATCTTCCCGCAGGCCATGGTGGACGTGCTGGGCAACACCGGCCAGGATCCCTACGGCGACCTGATCACCGGCGGCATGGTCGGCCACAACGCGAACAGCGCCGTGGACTTCGGCGAATCCGTTTACTGGGCGCTGCGCTCCCAGGACGGCAACAGCGAAGGCGACCTGACCCTGGTCATCTACCCGAACCCGGACAGCCGCTACGCCGGCAACAACATCCTGGCGGACTTCTCTGACGCCAAGCCGGCCCCTTGGGCGGCGGGTTACGCGTCCCAGATCAAGCGCATCCGGGTCTACGACGGTGTCCGCGCGGACGTGTCCCTCTACAACGCCTTCGCCAACCTGCCGAACCTGCGCTGGGCTGACCTCTCCAGCCTCCAGGTGGGCAACAACGTCACCAACATGACGTCCATGTTCGAAGGCTGCACGTCCCTGACCGCGGTCTCCAACGTGAACGACAGCACGTTCAGCAGCGCCTTCGGCTCCAACGGCCTGGGCGCGAACGACCAGGGCGTCTGGCTGGGCACCGGCTGGAACTTCAGCGGCGTCACCATGGCCGACCGCATGTTCTACGGCTGCTCCGAACTGACCTACGTCAACTGCGACGGCAAGGACACCTCGGCCAACACCAAGTCCGCCATGTCCGCCACGGCCATGTTCGGCAACGCCCTCAAGCCGTCGAACGCCAACGCGCACACCGGCAACGGCATCAACGTCACCCTCTCCAATGTGGGCAACGCCACCAACGCCAACCTGGCCGGCATGTTCCAGAACTCCTTCGCCGGCAGCTCGCAGGCCGGCGCGGACAAGACGAAGGTCCGCTTCAACAACGTGGGCAACGGCACCGGCGCGAACCTCAGCCAGATGTTCGCGGGCGCCATCAACCTGGGCTACGTGGGCGATCCCACCAACGCCAATGACTTCCAGAACGTCGGCAATGGCGCCAACGCCAACCTGACGGAGATGTTCTCCGGTTGCGCCAACCTGATCCGCGTGAACGCCACCAACATCGGCAACGGCGCCAACGCCAACCTGACCGGCATGTTCTCCTACGTGGCCTCTGACAGCCAGACCACCGGCGCCGCCGCGGACTACGGCATCAGCCTGCAGCGCTTCGCCACGGGCAACGGCGTCACGCTGACCAACGCCTTCGCGAACGCGTTCAGCGCCGACGCCCTGGCCAGCAGGACCATCACCATCACCATCCCCTATGACCGCTACAACCTGCCGCAGGGCGCGGCCGACCTGTCCGGCCTCCTGTCCGGCGCCAAGCACGTGACCCAGGCCGACCTGCGCGGCCTGCCGCACCTGCTCTCCGCGGACGCAGCGGCCTCGATGGACCCGGCCCCGGCGCGCTCCTTCGCCAACGCGTTCCAGGGCATGGAGCGCATCCAGAACGTGGTGGCCGCCTTCTACAGCGACGCCGCCGCGGCCAACGCCGTGACGCTGCTCAGCGCTGACATCAACGAAGTCAACAACGGCGCGCTCCAGCACGCCATCAGCTTCGAAGGCATGTTCTCCAACATGGCCGCGCTCCAGAGCGTGGACCTCACCGGCCAGCTGGTCAGCGCGAACGTGAACCCGAAGCCCAGCACCATCATGACGTCCATGTTCGCGAACTGCCCGCAGCTCACGAACGTCACGCTGTCCTCCGCGCTCCCGAACCGCGGCAGCGCCATCCCAGACACCGAGACCACGATGTACGCCCATGACCTGCGCTGGATGTTCCAGAACTGCGCGCAGCTCACCACGCTGGACCTCACCGGCATCAGCACGAAGCAGACCCAGGCCATGGGCGGCGTGAACGCCTACGGCCAGGCCAACTCCGGCATGTACGGCATGTTCGAAGGTGCCACGAAGCTGGTGGACGCGGACGGCTCCACCTCCTCGGATGCCGCCACCATCACCCTGGGCACCGGCTGGACCAAGATCTGGAACGGCTTCTTCTGGAGCCGCGCCACCCAGGCCGCCGATCCCATCTACGTCATGCGCCCCTCGGTCAACGTGAACGTGGCCGGCGGCCCGGCCTCCACGGATGACCTCATGGTGTGCCCCAATGTCACCATCGGCTCCAAGGCCTACCGCTTCTCCGGCCACATCGTCCTGACCGACAAGGCAGCGCTCACCAACGCCATCACCTGGGTGCGCGCGGGCTACGCGGACAACCTGGACTACAGCCAGATGGACGCCACCCTGGGCAACACCGGACAAACGTTCGGTACCATCATCGCCGGCGGCTTCGTGGGCGACAAGTCCGTCAACAACGGAGAGAACGTCACCTGGGCCATCCGCGACAACGGCACGGACAAGACCCTGCTCATCTACCGTTCTGTGGGCTTCACCAACGGCGGCCAGCGCCTCCAGGACTTCGACGCCGCTGAGAACGCCGCGCCCTGGGCTGGCGCCGGCGGGGAGATGGCCAGCTATGCAGAGGCCATCACCCAGGTCAAGGTCTACGGTGGCGTGCAGGCCAACGCGTCCCTGAACTCCATGTTCGCGGACTGCACCAACCTGGGGAAGGCGGACCTGTCCAACCTTGACACGGTCAATACCATCACCACCGAACGCATGTTCGCCAACGCCGCCAAGGTGACCGGCGTGAACGACACGCAGAACGCCAGCAACGGCGACGTCATCTATGACGGCGTGTCGCTGCCGAACTTCCGCGACGCTCTGCGCAAGATCACGAACGCGCGGGAGATGTTCCAGAACGCCTCCTCGCTGACGTACGTGAAGCTGGCCGGCTTCGGCGCCATCTCCGGCGCCGTGGATGCCACCGGCATGTTCCAGCATGCCACCGCGCTCGCTGGCACGGCCTCGCAGAGCGGCACGGGCGGCGTGTACCTGCATGACTTCGCCACCAACGCCGTGCTGACCGCCACTGACATGTTCGAAGGCGCAGGCAACACGGAAGCGGCCGTGACCAACGACGGCTTCACGGTGGACATCCAGAACGTGGGCAACGGCGCCAACAGCTCGTTCGCCAACCTCTTCAAGGGCGCTGACCGCATGACCGCCCTCACCATGACGAACGTGGGCAACGGCGCCAGCGCGAACCTGTCCTCCGCGTTCGAAGGCGCCGCGCGCCTGGCCACCATCACGGTCAAGAACGTGGCCAACGGCACCAACGCCAATGCCGAACGGATGTTCGCAGGCACCTGCGGCGGCACCCTGACCGACAAGGGCAGCGCTTGGACCCAGAGCACCAACGTCACGGTGAACCTGGGCACCACCAGCTACTCCGAACTGTTCGCCTCCCAGGGCGCCAACGTCGCGGGCCTGTTCGCGGACGCGTTCCAGCAGCAGAACAACAGCGGCACGGTCAACTGGCAGATCCCCCAGCGCTCCTCCGCCACGTCGCTGGCCTCCACCGCACAGATGTTCCTCAATTGCGCGAACCTGAAGACCGTCAACATGCAGGAACGCTACGCTGACCCGCTGACGGCCCCGGCGGACATCCATGAGATGTTCAAGGGCGCCACCAGCCTGAACGACCTGCGCCTCGGCACGGGCACCCAGGCGAACTTCATCAACTGGAACATGGCCGGCACCACCAACGCGGACTCCTTCCTGGAGGGCGCGTTCGCGGGCTCGGGCAACAACGTGGAGCTCACCATCCAGAACATGAACGCCAACCCTGACGGCGTCAGCATGCGCTACTTCTTGAAGAACGCCACGCGGGTGAGCAAGGTCACGTTCTCGGTGGCTGACAACGTGGCCGTGCGCTCCGCCACGGACCTGCGCAACGCCTTCGAAGGCTGCTCCAGCCTCACCACGCTGGACATGACCGGCCTGGGCACCACGGGCATCAGCGGCAACAACGCCTCCTACGGCGAGAACTCCTCCTACATGGCCAACATGCTGAAGGGCACGGGCTTCGTGTCTGAACGCGGCGAGGCCACCACGGCCGGCGGCACGCCCGTCATCACCATCGGCACGCAGTTCCAGAAGGTACTGAACGGCTTCTTCTGGAACCGTTCCACCTCCACGGCCGACCCGGACTACGTCATGGCCAACAACACCCAGGTCAAGGTGATCGGCGGCCCGCTGTCCAGCATCAACCTCATGCGCCGGCCCAACGCGCAGCTGGGCGGTCCGGCTTACGAATTCACCGGCAGGATCTTCCCGCAGGACGCCATCGCGCTCAGCCACATCTCCCAGTGGGTGACGCAGGACTACGCCACCAACCTGGATTATTCTGACTTGAGCAGCGTCTTCGGCACCGTGGGCCAAACAACCGCTGGCAATAAGATCTATGCCGGTGGCTACGTGGGCGATCCGAACGACGGCGTCAACGGACGCTCCGTTGTCTGGGTCATCCGTGGTTCTGAATCCGTCAATCCTGACGATCCCCGAGGTGACGAACGCGCGCTTCTGATCTACCCCAACATCAATGAGGGATACTCCGTCAAGAACCCGGCCACCATGCGCGCCTTCACCTCCCTGGATCCGGCGCCTTGGTCCAGCACGGCCATCGCCATTGACGGCAAGGGCTACGCGGACACATTCCAATGCGCGTTGGTGACGGAGGGCGTCACGGCCGGCAGCTCCCTGGCGGGCATGTTCCGCGGCTGCAGCGCGCTGACCCACGTGGACCTCACCAACCTCCAGGTCACGTCCGCCACCACGGACATGACGGAGATGTTCGCGAACTGCACCAGCTTGCCCGCCGCCCGCATCTCGGGCGACGTGGCCAAGGTGGTGGCCACGAACGACAACGAACTGGGCCACTACAACGTCTTTTACGTGTCCGACATCATCACTCCCGGCCTCAGCATCCGCCTGAACGCTGACGACAGCTGGAACACCTCCGGCGTGCGCAGCGCGCTCCGCTTCATGTACGGCAGTCAGGACAGCAAGCTTGCCAGCGCTGACATCAACGGCTTTGCGGCCGGCAATGACAACGTGGACCTGCGCTACTTCTTCGCGAATAACCCGCGCCTGGCCACCATCAAGGCGGAGAACCTGGGCAACGCCCAAGGCGCGAACCTGTCCTACTTCTTCTATCGCGCGGCGCAGAACGCCCAGACCAGAAACGATGACGACGGCACGTATCAGGACACGTCTGCCACCATCACCAACGTGGCGAACGCCGCCAGCGTCAACGCGTCCCACTTCCTGGAGGACGCCACCGGCCTCATGACCGCCTCCATCACCAATGTGGCGGCTGCTTCGGGCCAGAACCAGGATCTGTCCTACATGCTGTCGGGCTGCTATGCCCTCACCAACCTCACGGCGGATTCCGTGGCGAACGCCCCCGGCGTCAACCTGCGCGCCTGGGCCCGCTACACCATGGGCGCGGCTGCCAGCGACGACCGCAATGAATACGTGCGCGTGCCTGATGGGCAGACGGCCCAGGCCACGGCCCAGCTCACCAATTTCACGCGCGTCAACACCCTGACGCCCACCGGCCCCGTGCTGGATGAACTGTTCTACGGCGCTGCCACGGCCACCTTCAAGCTGGATGACGACGGCAACGTCAGCCGTGACGGGCTCAAGCTGACCAGCGCCATCATCAAGTACAACCCCAACGCGGGCCGGCCCCAGGTGGCGGCCCAGTCCGAAGTGTCCGCGTTCGCGGGCACGGGCTTCACGCAGATGGACCTGCGCGGTCTGCCGGACCCGGGTGCCAGCGCGGCGTATCTGTTCGCAGGTTCCAACTGCGTCACGGAGGCGTACAGGGCCCAGCGTTCTCCGGCGACGGATGCCACAGCTCTGGTGCTCCCGGAGAATTGGATCACCACGCAAACGCCCACGTTCGCATATATGTTCGATAGCTGCGCGTCGCTCCAGAGCATCGTGCTGCCGTCGCTGATCGGTGACAACACCACTGCCAACCCGCTGACCAATGTGTCGCTGCGCGGCTTTGCTCGCGACTGCGGCGCGCTGACCAAGGTGTGGCTGACGCTGGGCACGCCGGCGGCCCCGAAGCACGACCAGAAGCTGAATCCGTGGACCAAGAACCCGGGCCTGCAGTCTGAGACGCAGTTGCCCTGGGAGGATCTGGCGAACACGCCTTCCGTGTCCGACCTGCAGTACGCCTTCGCGGGGTGCCCGGAGCTCTCCGAGCTGGACCTGCGCGGCATCGGCACGT
>CANSWY010000009.1 GCA_947650915.1 uncultured Eggerthellaceae bacterium
TTTCAGTGCTCAATCTCTTTTCCTATGTGCAATTTGGAACGTCCCTTCTGCACATCTGAGGGATGGCCATTCGCGAGCGGAGCGGACGCGGGCGGCTTGGCGTACAATGGGACGGTTTCACCCGAACCTTCGAAGGGACTCACAGAACGATGGCTGACCTCATCAACGAATACAGCATGCACACCGCCACCTGCGGCCAACTCTGCGCTGCGGATGACGGGCGCGAAGTCACGCTCACGGGTTGGGCATGGCACAACCGCGACCACGGCGGCCTCATCTTCATAGACTTGCGCGACCGCCACGGCTACACGCAAGTGGTGGTGGATCCTGATTGCGTCAGCGCGGATGACTTCGCGAAGGCCGAACACGTGGGCCGCGAAGACGTGCTGAAGGTGTCCGGCTGCGTGCGCCTGCGTGCGGAAGACGCCGTGAACCCGGACATGGCCACCGGCCAGATAGAGGTGCTGGCCAGCAGCATCCAAGTGCTGAACAAGTCCGTCACGCCGCCGTTCGCCATTGAAGACGGCATCGAAACGGACGAGACCACCCGCATGAAGTGGCGCTACCTTGACCTGCGCCGTCCGGAGATGCACGCGAACATCAAGCTGCGCCACACGGTGATGCAGGCCATGCGCCGCGCGCTGGACGAGCGCGGTTTCTTGGAAGTGGAAACGCCCATCCTGGCGAACTCCACGCCGGAGGGCGCGCGCGACTACATCGTGCCGTCCCGCCCGAACCCGGGCAAGTTCTACGCGCTGCCGCAAAGCCCGCAGCAGTTCAAGCAGATGCTCATGGCCGGCGGCATTGAGCGCTACTTCCAGATCGCGCGCTGCTTCCGCGACGAAGACCTGCGCGCTGACCGTCAGCCGGAATTCACGCAGGTGGACATCGAGATGTCCTTCGTCACGGAAGATGACGTCATCACCATGATGGAAGACGTCCTGCATGAGGTGTTCTCGGCGGTGGGGCTTGACCTCACGGTGCCGCTCCGGCGCATGCCCTACACGGAGGCCATGGCTAGCTACGGCTGTGACCGTCCGGACGTGCGCTTCGGCATGCTGCTGCATGACATCACGGACATCGTGCGCGACACCGGCTTCAAGGTGTTCGCTTCGGTGGCGCAATCCGGCGGCGTGGTGAAGGCCATCAACGCGAAGGGCGCGGGCGACTGGAGCCGCGGGGATGTGGAGAAGCTGGCTTCCATCGCGGAGGCGAACGGCGCGAAGGGCATGGCCTGGGTGGCGTTCACCACAGGCGGCGAAGAGAAGAGCCCCATCAAGAAATTCTTCACGGATGACGAATGGGCCGCGCTCAAGGCCGAAATAGAAGTGGAGCCGGGGGACCTGCTGCTCTTCGCGGCGGACGAACCGGCCGTGGCGAACGCTGTGCTCTCTGCGCTGCGCCTGCACATGGCGGATGCGCTGGGCCTCATCCCAGAAGGGGAGCATGCGCTCCTTTGGGTGGTGGATTTCCCCATGTTCAAGTACGACGAGGACGAAAAGAAGTACGCTGCGGAGCATCACCCCTTCAGCAAGGTGGCGGATGAGGACCTGGGCCTCATGGAAACCGATCCGCTCTCCTGTGGCAGCTACGCCTATGACATCGTGATGGACGGTTATGAGGTGGGCGGTGGTTCCATCCGCATCCATGACCCGGAAGAGCAGCGCCGCGTGCTGCGCGTGCTGGGGCTGTCCGACGAAGACATAGATGACAAGTTCGGCCACCTGATCCAGGCGCTTTCGCTGGGCACGCCGCCGCATGGCGGCATCGCGCTGGGGTTGGACCGCCTGGTCATGCTGCTGGCCGGCAAGGATTCCATCCGTGACGTCATCGCGTTCCCGAAGACCTCCAGCGCGGCCGATCCCATGACGGGCGCACCTTCAGAGGTGACGGCGCGCCAGCTCAAGGAAGTGGACCTGCGCCTGATGTAGGCTGCTCTTGGCGGGCGATGCGTGAAGAACCATGCGCGCATCTGAGGGTCAACCCGAATGTCCTCCGTGGGCGGATCGATTCGAATGTCCTTCGTGGGCGCGCAAACTCGTCCGTGGGTGCGCAAACCCGAACGTTCTTCGTGGGTGCGCAAACTCGTTTGCGCACCCTTCGCATAAAGGAGGCGGGCATGCTGCATCAGGATTACATCGTTCGGATGCTGTCCGAACTGGCCGCGGCGGTCACCCGTTGCGTGCTGCGCGGAGAGAGCCGGCGCACGCCCGAAGAGTCCGCCGAGGCGCTGGAAGAGGCCGTGGGGAACGCTGTGGCCATCGACGGCGCGGCATTCCTGGCGCTGGCCCCGGAATCCATCGCGCAGATCATGCAGGTCACGGGCACGGACCCGCGCGTGTCTGAATACGTGGCGCGCACGGTGATGCTGGCCGGTGCGTACCAGGCTGAAGCGGGCAACGCGGATCTGGCAGCGCTGCGCCGCGAACAGGCGCGGGCCATCGCGGCTGCCTACGGCCATGACATCTCTGACATGGAAGGCAGCGCAGAGGAAGCGGGCGCAGCTGCTGCCGAAGCCATGTCGGAGCATGCCTGAAGTTGTCAGTTTGGCAACGGCATTCGTGGATTCTTGTGATGGCAAAAAATCCGCGGCGTTTTCAGGGGCATTTAGCGTATAGTGATTCATGCTCCGCACATTTGGGGCATGCTCAAGATGCGCAGATGATGTCTTGGGCGTCGGTTTTGAGGTCCCGTTCGGAAGCGGGGCTTTAGGAAAGAGGATTCAGCATGGCGGAAGGCACAGTCAAGTGGTTCAACCCGGAAAAGGGCTACGGATTCATCTCTCAGCCTGATGGCGAAGATCTCTTCGTCCATTTCTCTGAGATCCAGATGGACGGATTCAAGACCCTGGACGAAGGAGCGGCTGTTTCCTTCGACATCACCACTGGCCAGAACGGCAAACTGCAGGCCAGCAACGTGACGAAGCTGTAAAGCACAACATTCAACGTCATGGAACGGCCCTCCTTCGGGAGGGCCGTTTTTCATTGCACGGGCTGCATGCCGTCGAACAGGGGGTCGGAAACGGCGCCTGGTGAGTTGGCGCTCAGCAGCGTATCCAGGAGCAGCGGAAAGCTGTCGTCGGACGGTGTGTTGAGAAGCTTGTAGAGCCTGCGCGGCACGGCGTCATCCAGATAACGGCAGAGCGTCTGCACGTCGTAAGGCATGCCCGCTTTGAACCAGTGGGTGACTCCTCCTACTTCGGCATCAGCGAGCGCGATGATCTGGAACTCGAGCTCCTCATCGATATCTTGACGCTTGTATTCCACGATGGTCTCTCGCAGCGTTTCTATTCTGCGCCGTTTCGCGTGGGAAAAAAGGGATTGATACCCGTCCATATCGAAAGACCAACGATAGAGCGTCTTGTGCTGTGCGAATGCTGTGGTGTTCAGGAAGTTCGATTGGAACCAGTTCAGCGTTCTCCCCGTCTGAAAAAGGTATTTCTCAGCGATCAGATTGTAGTGCCATTGGCTTATGTCGTACTTGTCCTTGAAGTGATAGTAGAACGTTGAACGTGCGATGCCTGCGCTGCGACAGATCTGTCCAACAGATATCTCGTCAAAGCGATATTGGCCGAGAAGCTTCTCGTAGGCGTTGACGACAGAGATCTGGGTTGCATAGCCATTTGGGATCATTCGTGCCATACATCCGTCTCCTCGCGAAGCATCGGTAGACGCGCTCAAGTATACAACCGGTTCTCTGCTATAGGGCCGGTTCGTACATTTTGATGCGAATGTCTGAGCGGTCCTGTCAAAGAGGGAACCTTGTCTGTTCCCCTCATCTGAGCATGCGCGTACTTTTGAATCCAGGGAGTTCCATGCGGTCGGCATGGAACGAATGGCAGGCGAAGGCGGGTTTTCTGTCCTCCAGTGCTTTCGCCGAGCGGACCGAAAGGAGTGAGGTGTGATGGCCGATCATGGAGTGGAGGGGTATAACAACAGCGGTGTGTCCACACAGCTTGTTGGCGACTTCATCGAAGTCCCTCATGAGCGCCCATGGCGTTATGAGGAAGATGGGCTCACCGTCACAAGGGGGAGCGCCTGGTCGGGTCCTGGCTGTCATGACGGATGCGGCGTTCTGCTGTACACGGACGAAGATGGCAAGCTGGTGAAATGCGAGGGCGATCCGGAAAATCCGTACAACGGGGGCCGTCTGTGCGTTCGTTGCCTGGATGTGCCTGAGGTGACGTATCACAAAGACCGCTTGCTCTATCCCATGAAGCGCGATCCGAAGGACCGCGGCAAGGACAAATGGGAGCGCATCTCTTGGAATGAAGCCATCGATCTGGTGGCGGACACCTTCTTGGAGATCAAGGAGAAATACGGTGCGGAGTCGGTCGTGTTCGGCCAGGGCACGGGAAGGGACATCGCGGCATACATCACGCGTCTGTGCTGGTCGTTCGGATCCCCCAACTACGTTCTGTTCCTCTCTGGTTGCGCGTGCTATCTGCCTCGTGTCGCAGGCATGGCGGCGACGGCTGGCTCGTTCTGGGTGGCTGATTGCTCGCAGCAGTTCGCCGACCGCTACGACAATCCGCAGTATCAGGTTCCGGAAACGATGTACATCTGGGGCAATTATCCGCTGCGGGCGAATTCCGATGGCTTCTATGGGCATTGGGTCATCGACTTGATGAAGCGCGGCATGGAAGTGGTCATGATCGACCCGAAGGTCACCTGGCTTTCGTCTCATGCCAAGCTGCATCTGGCCATTCGTCCGGGCACGGATGCTGCGCTCGCGCTCGGCTTCTTGAACGTCATCATCAATGAGGACCTCTATGATCACGACTTCGTTGAGCGGTGGACCTATGGGTTCGATCAGCTGAAAGAACGCGTGCAGGATTATCCCCCTGAGAAGGTTGCTGAGATCACGTGGATCCCGGAGGAGAAGATCGTCGCTGCTGCCCGTTTGCTGGCGAACAGCAAGCCGGCCACCATGCAGTGGGGCGTTGCGGTGGATATGACCAAGGAGGCCCTTCCTGCTTCACAGGCCATTGCAGCGTGCTTCCAGATCACCGGCAATGTGGATGTGCCCGGCGGCATCATCGCTCCTCCTGAGATCTTGAACTACGCAGGCGGCTGGGGACGCGAGCTCTGCCCGGAGGAGACGTGGAAGAAGCGCATCGGCCTTGACATGTATCCGCTGCTCAACTTCGGTTTCCAGATCGCGCAACCCGATGAGCTCCGTCACACCATGGTCACTGGTGAACCGTACAAGATCCATGCAACGTGGCTGCAACAGAACAACACGTTGTCGTGCATGTCGGCTGACCCGCAAGAGACCTATGCAGGGTTGATGAACTGCGATTTCAACGTGTCAGTGGACCTGTTCATGACCCCCACCATCATGGCCACCTCCGATGTGGTGCTTCCGGCGGCAACCTTCCCTGAGCGCAATGGCATCCGCTTGGGCGACGGCGTGCAGCGCGGTGAGGTCATCAACAAGGTGTGCCAGGTGGGCGAATGCAAATCCGACATGGAGATCAACCTGCTGGTGGGCAAGCGCTTCAACCCGGAAGCATGGCCGTGGGACACGGTGGACGAGATGTTCAGCGCCATGCTGGAAGCCCAGACGCCCTTCAGCTTCGAAGATGTGCGCGCCAACGGCCCCATCTATCTGCCGTTCAGCTACAAGCGCTATGAGACCGGGCGTCTGCGCGCGGATGGCCAACCCGGATTCGGCACGCCGACGGGGCGGATCGAGCTTTGGTCCACGTTCTACAACAGTGCGGGCATGGATCCTCTTCCGTACTTCGAGGAGCCCGTACCGGGACCCACCTCGACTCCTGAACTGCTTGACGAGTATCCCCTGGTGTTGACCACCGGTGCCCGTCCGTGGTCGCTCTTCCATTCGGAGCATCGTCAGGTCAAGCGCATGCGCAACCTGAAGAAGGAGGCCAACGTCTACATGAATCCTGCCACGGCAGAGGAATACGGCCTGCAGGATGGCGATTGGGTCTGGATCGAGAACGTCTATGGGCGCTGCAAGTCCAAGGTGGAGATCACCAACATCTACCAGAATCCGAAGGTCATCGCATGCGACCACGCATGGTGGCACCCCGAGGGGGATCCTGAGGACCTGTATGAGACCCACGATCTGAACGTGAACAATCTCCTCCCGGGCATCCCCGGCAAGGCAGGGTTCGGGTCGAACTACAAGACGACGCTGGTGAAGCTCTACAAGGTCACGCCTGAGGACGAGACCAATGGCAGCTTCGTCACGGGCGAAGAAGGCGGCAAGTCCCAGGCGCTGGACGGGAAAGGCGTTGCGGCCATCCAGGCGCTGGTCGATCACCGCAATCAGCTCGTTGAGGATTGCAGGATCGTCAGGGAGGCCATCGAGGCCGCCGCGTCTGAGGAGTGACGCTCGCTTTCCCTGGACCTATCGGGCAATGCAATGAGACATCGGCATGGGTGCGTGCGCCCATGCCGGGAAGATTGAGAGGTGTGCAATGCAAACAGCAACAGAGCTGAACGCTCGGACGCAGGCGAAGTACGGATTGCTGGTCGACTATCAGTGGTGCACGGGGTGCCATTCATGTGAGATCGCGTGCCAGATGGAGCATCAGCTCCCCGTCGGGCAGTCGGGCATCCTCGTCCACGACATGGGGCACTGGCCTTTGGAAGAGGGCGGTGATGAATGGCAGTTCGGCTATCTGCCTGCACCGAACAGCGTGTGCGACACCTGCGCCCATCGCCGTTCCCTGGGCAAGGTGCCCACGTGCGTGCAGCACTGCCAGGCCCAGTGCCTCACATTCGGCCCCATCGATGAGATGGCAGAAAAGGCGAAAGAGCACAAGGACAACGTTCTGTTCGCGCTAGGTGAGTAGACGGACGCGCCCTTCGAGCGCGTCCTCTTGGCAGAGATTTCTTCAAAAATGCGGTCCGCGATACCGGATCCGGCGGGACTTATCAAGGCCGGGAGACCGGGCGGACGCTCGATCAGATGGAGGCATTCATGAAGATACAGAAATGGGGAGTGGAAGATCGCCAGCTCACTCCCCGGGAGCGATGGATCACGTTTTCCGTCATTCTCCTGGTCGCGGTTCTGGCTGCCCTCAATATGTTCAAGGCGTCCCCTGCGATACAGTACATCGCCAGTGACATTGAGATGCCGAAGAACATGATCTCCCAGATCATGGGGTCTTACTCCATCCCTGCGGTCATCTTCGCGTATGTGGGGATGTGGTTCGGGCAGAAGCTGGGATTCAAGCTTTCCACGCTCGTTTCGGTGCTGCTGATGGCGGGCGGTACGGTGATGTGCCTGCTCGTCACCGACCCTGATCTTTTCTTGGCGGGCAGGATCTTCGAAGGCTGCGGGTATGGCATCATCGCGGTGATCGGTCCTAACGCGATTCCGCGCATCTTTCCACAGAAGAACATCCCCCTTTCCATGGGCATCTGGTCTCAGTGGATCACGTTCGGCACAGTGGTGTCTTTCATTTTCGCACCGATGTTGTTCAGCTTGGGCGGTGGCATAGAGGTGCCGTTCTCGTGGCATGCCATCTGGGTCGCTGCTGTCGTCTTGGAGGTCGTCATCGCGGTCTTGGTCGTTGTCTTCTTGAAGATGCCTGCGGTGGGTGAGAATACCATCGTTGGCGGTGACGTCACCAAGAAGCTCATCAAGGGAAAGAACTTCATGGGGAGCGCTATCGTGGTCTCAGTGGCGTTCGTGGTGTTCGCTTATCTGAACGTGGTGGCATTCAACACCATGTATCCTTCGTACTTGCAGCAAGTCAAGGGTCTTGATGTGTCGCTCTCTTCTTGGATGACCATGATCGCATCCATTCTTGGCGCCATCATCGGCATCTTCTGCGGCGTCATCGCAGCGAAGAGGCACTGGCGGAAGGCGTTCATCGTGATCGGCTACGCCGTGTGGGCAGTGATCGCGTTCTTCTGCCTTTGGACTCCAGGCACTGACATGGTGGGACCGTGGATCGGCATCATCATCTACGGCATTCCGCTGGGTTTCGTTCCCACGTGCACCCGTGCCATCATTCCTCGGCTCGTCGTTGACCCCAAGAAGCTCGACTTCGCGCTATCCACCATGGGCTTCCTCATGGCATTGGGCAAAGTGCTGGGCGGTTACTTCGTTTCGCCATCCATCATCGAATTCGGCTATACGGGCATGGCGCAGTTCACGCTCGCTCCGATGTGCGTGCTCGCTGCTCTGTTGGTCGTCTTCTTCGTGAAGGGTGACAAAGCCCTTGATGAGCTGCGCGATCAGGAGACGCGCGAGTCCCTGGCAATCGATGCGGAGAGCAGTGCTGGTGAAGAGGATGCTCGGGCAGACGTTGAGCGCGGATGAGGATGTGCGCAGACACGGTTCGAGCCATGTATCGAATGAAGGAGAATGACATGAAGAAGATCGACCTCGAGAATCACTTTTACAATGACTATTCCGTTCAAGTGCTCAAAGGACGCGAAGGCAACGGATATCCCTGGTGGGATGCCAAGAGCGATGCTGTGTGGTTCATGGAACAGGTCTCTATGGATCATACGGTCCTCGGTCCGAAACTGTGCGATTTCGCCGAGAAGCGCATTCCGGAGATGGAGGCGCTTGAGATCGAGAAGGCGGTCATATCGTTGGCCCCTGGCATCGATATCCTTCCGGCTCAGGAATCCGTTGACGCGTGCAGACGAGCGAATGACGCGCTCTATGAGCTGGCGCAGCGTTATCCGCGTCTGTTGGGATCCGCCATCTTGCCCATGTTCGACGCGGATGCGGCCGTGCGCGAACTGGAACGCTGCGTGAAGGATCTGGGCTTTGTCATGTGGCAGGCTCACTCCAACATTTCAGGACGTCATCATGATGAGGAGCAGTTCCGTCCGATCTGGCGGAAAGTGGAAGAGTTGGGCATCTTCGCGTATCTGCACCCCAACTACAATCCCCTGAACGATATGTTCAATGACTATGGCTATCCTATGGCCGGGCCAGGCCTCGGCTTCACTGCGGATACCTCTGGTGCCATCATCCGCATCATGCTCTCGGGCATGCTCGATGAAATGCCGGAGCTCAAGATCATGCTCGGCCATTACGGCGAGGCGTTGCCGTTCCTCATGGAACGACTGGACAATCGCATGGCCATGCTGCCGGAACCTAAGCAGCACAACGCTGAAAAGCCCAGTTTCTACTTCGGGCGCAACATCATGGTGACCACTTCGGGCAACACGTCCATTCCGGCGTTCGAGTGCACGCGTGCCGCGATCGGAATGGACAGCATCTTCCTGGGGACCGACTACCCGTTCGAGTCCATGACGGAATGCATCGAGTATCTTGAGCGCTGCCCGATGTCCCAGCTCGACCGGGAGAAGCTGTATCACAAGAACGCAGAGTCGCGATTGGGCATCAAGCTGTAGGAAAAGCGACGGCATCGAAGAAGGTGCGTTGCTGGCGCTAGTGGAGAACGGGAGCTGCGATGTGCGGGTATGCATGCGTCAATTGCGGGAAATGCAAAGGCGAGGTGCGTCCTTTGATGCTCGCGGGCATGTGTCCGATCTGCAACACCGTCAATGGTGCAAGCGCTTCATCGTGCTCATCCTGTGGCGCAGAGCTGCCCCGTGTTCCCGGCATGGCTGCTGAGGCGGATCCGCCTCAGCGCACCTTCTTATCCCCCGATGCTCCTTGAATGAGACACCCCCTATCCCCCTTTCTCGTGTGCCGGATCACTGCATCAAGTGATCCGGCCTCATTGTTCAGGAACATGGTCTATTCGATGAACATGGCATCGCCGAAGGAGAGGAGGCGATAGCGTTCGTTGATGGCGTGCGCGTAGGCCGCCATGATCTGTTCGCGCGTGGCGAAGGCGGAGACCAGCATCATGAGCGTGGAGCGCGGCACGTGGAAGTTCGTGATGAGCGCGTCCACCACGTGAAACGGGCTCCCCGGCAGCAGGAACAAGCTGGTGGCTGCACGTTCTTTCGGTTGCAGGCTGCAGAACGCGCCGTCCGCATCCCGGCAGGCGCTTTCCAGTGAACGCACGCTGGTGGTGCCCACGGCCACCACGCGGCCGCCCGCTTCCTTGGTGCGCAGGATGGCGCGCACGGTGCGCTCCGGCACGGTGTAGCGTTCGGTGTGCATGGCATGGCTTTCGGCGTCCTCTTCATCCACCACGCGGAACGTGTCCAGGCCCACTTCCAGCTCCACCGTCTCCCAGCCCACGCCCTTGGCTTTGCAAGCGGTGATGAGCTCGGGCGTGAAGTGCAGCCCGGCTGTAGGGGCTGCTGCTGATGATTCGCGCTGGGCGTAGACCGTCTGGTACAGCTCTTCGTCGCCCGCGTAATCCCTGATATAGGGCGGCAGCGGAGCCTTGCCTGCCAGGTGCAGCGCCTCATCCAGCGAAGGCAGTCCGGTGGAGAGACGCACCAGTCGCTCACCCTTTTGCGCGTCCGGCACCCAGTCAGCAACCTCGGCGGAGAGCGCGATGCTGCCATCAGGGGCGGCGAAATCCACCACCGCGCCCGTGCCCGGCTTCAGGCGTTTCCCCGGACGCACGAGCGCTTCCCAAAAAGCCACGGTGTTCGTGCGCGGCTCCGGCCCCTGCGCCTCCCGCAGCAAGAACACCTCCGCCGCACCACCGGTGCCGCGCTTCTGGCCCAGCAGGCGCGCAGGCAAGACGCGGGTCTCGTTCGCCACCAGCAGGTCTCCAGGGCGCAGGCAGTCAACGATGTCGCGGAAGATGCGGTCTTCCAGCTGGCCGGTGGCGCGGTGGAGCACCAGCATGCGGCATTCGTCTCGCGGCACATGCGGCGTCTGCGCGATCAGTTCTGGTGGAAGTTCGTAATCGAAGTCAGCGGTTTTCATGAGCGTATTGTATGTCGAAAGCCGCCGAATCGAATGTGTGAAAGGGGCATCCCGAATCGCACCCGCGAGGTTGCCAGATGTGCAAAAGGGACGTCCCAAATTGCACATAGGGTCAGTCTTTCAGTGCCGATTCTCTTTTCCTATGTGCAATTTGGAACGTCCCTTTTGCACATCAGACAGCCCCCTGTGCAATTTGGAACGTCCCTTTTGCACATCTTCTGGGTCAGGGGGTTTCCGGGTGGGAAACGGCGTGCTTTCCGCGCAAGACGTCCTTCATGGCGCGCTTGCGGGCTTGCTTGGCGGCGTAGGCTGTGCGCTCTTCGCGCTTCATCGCCGCCCGCGCTTCCTCCTGCGCCCGAGCCTCGGCGCGTTCGGCCTTGCGCGCTGCCCGTTCCGCTGCCCGCGCGGCGCGTCCTGCGTCCGCTTCCGCCTTGGACGGCAAGCAGCCGCAGTAATCCTGTCGGTAGAGCCCGGCCTCCTTCGAAGCCGTCACCGTCTCAGGGTAGAGCGGCGAATAATCCTCGAAGAACGCCTCCACGCCCGCTTCCGCACAAGCACGCTCCAGCTCTTCGCGGATGATGTCCGTGTACTGGTAGGGGCTCACCGAAAGCGTGGTGCCCACAGCATCGAACCCGTGCTCAGCGGCGTAGGCGGCTGCATCCCGAAAGCGGAGCCGGTAGCAGGCGCGGCAGCGCTCCGGCGGCGGCGTGATGCCGTCAGTGGAGGTGCGCGCCTCTTCCGGCAGCGCGCCCACTGCCCGCGCCCACGCGCCAGGCTCATACGCGCTTTCCACGAACGGCAGCCCCAGCGCCTCCGCGTAGCCGCGTGCCGCCTCCAGCCGCCGCTCGTATTCCTCAGCAGGCGCTATGTTGGAATTCGCGAAATGGACGGCCACGGATACGCTGCGTTCGCGCAGCGTGCGCAAGGGGGCGGTGGAGCATGGCCCGCAGCAGATGTGCAAGAGCACGCGGTGGGGTGCAGAGGCGGGGCGGAATGTGGCTTCAGGGGCGTTCATGCGGGGTATACTAGCACGTCAAAACGCACATCCTGCACACCGGAGGGCCATCATGACGGATACCCCGCGCGCCTATCGCGCCATCTGCTTCGATCTGGACGGAACGCTGCTCCCCATGGACATCGACGAATTCATGAGCGCGTATTTCAAGCGCATCGCTGCGTTCATGGGTGCGCGCGGCTACGATGCGCAGGCCTTCATGGCGGCGCTCAAGGCCGGTACGCAGGCCATGGCCTCCCATGCGGACGGCCGCACGAACGAAACGGTGTTCTGGGAGGAGTGCTTCCCGGTGTATGAAGCGGCTGCGGGCACGGTGCTGGATGAAGGGGCGCGCCGTCAGATGCACGCGCTGGCCGATGAGTTCTATGACCAGGATTTCCCGCACATCGGGGACGGATTCACGCCGAATCCTGATGCCGCGCGCGTGGTGGGCGCGTTGGCGGAAAAGGGCTACCCGCTGGTGCTGGCCACCATGCCCATGTTCCCGCGCCGCGCGGTGGAGCATCGTCTGGCCTGGGCGGGCGTGGATCCGGCGGCCTTCGCGCGCATCACCAGCTATGAGAACGCCACGTCCGTGAAGCCGCGGCAGGATTACTTCGCGGAGGTGCTGGCCGCCATCGGCGTGCCGGGCGCGGAGGTGCTCATGGTGGGCAACAACACCATGGAGGATTTCGCGGTGCTGGATCTGGGCGTGGACGGGTACCTGGTGACGGATTGTCTGCTGGATCCCATCTCGTTCGACCTGGCGCGGATCCGCCACGGGTCCCTGGCGGAATTCGCCGCCTGGGCAGAAGCGCTGCCCGCGTGCGCGGACCCGGCGGAAGGCATCCGTGCAGACGTCATCCCGGCAGCGGAAACGGCAGCGGCGCTTGCGGAGAACGCGGTGGTCCCCATTGACCTGGCGGACGCCGAACGCAAGGCTGCGCTGGTGGCGGATGCCGTCACGGGCACGCACGCGCCCGGGGCGGCGTCAGCGCTGCGCGTGGAGCGGTGACGCCATGGCGCTCTTCGATTGCATCCTCAACGCGCAAAGCGGCCACGCTCGCGCGCTCACGTACGCCACGGCGCACGGGGATTTCCAGACGCCCATGTTCATGCCGGTGGGCACTCATGCCACGGTCAAGGGCATCACGCCGGATCGTCTGGAGGAGCTGGGCGCGCAGGTGGTGCTGGCGAACACCTACCACCTGGCCATGCGTCCCGGGGCTGAATTGGTGGCGGAAGCTGGCGGGGTGCACGAGTTCATGCACTATCCCGGTCCCATGCTCACGGATTCAGGCGGGTTCCAGATCTTCTCCTTGGCGGATACGGTGAAGCTCACGGATGATGGCGTTGAATTCAAGAGCATCTATGACGGCGCGCGCGTGTTCTGGTCGCCTGAAGAGAACATGCGCATCCAAGAGCTCATCGGGGCTGACATCGCCATGCAGCTGGACCAATGCCCGCCGTACCCGGCGGAGCGCAGTTTCGTGGAACGGGCGGTGGACCTGTCTTCGGCTTGGGCGAGGCGTTGCCTGGCTGCGCACACGCGTGAAGACCAGACGCTCTTCGGCATCGTGCAGGGCGGCATGCACCTTGACCTGCGCCTGGAGAGCGTGCGCCGTCTGCGTCAGATGGAAGAGGAGTCCCTGGCAGCCGGTGGCCGGCGCTTCGGCGGGTTCGGCATCGGCGGCTATTCGGTGGGGGAGAGCCACGAGGTGATGTTCGAAACGCTGGGCCAGGTGGCCCGCGCGCTGCCGGAGGACCGTCCGCGCTACCTCATGGGCGTGGGCAACCCCACCACGCTGGTGCGCGCCGTGGGCGAAGGCGTGGACATGTTCGATTGCGTGCTGCCCACGCGCACGGCCCGCATGGGCACCGCGTTCTCCAGCTCCGGGCGCATGAACATGCGCAACGCCAAGTTCGCGCGGGACTTCACGCCGCTGGACCACGAATGCAGCTGCTATACCTGCACGAACTTCACGCGCGCCTACGTGCGCCACCTGGTGAAGCAGGATGAGATGCTGGGCGGCATCCTACTGTCCATCCACAACCTGCATTATCTGCTGGATCTCATGCGCCGCGCCCGCGCAGCCGTTCTGGCGGGAGCCTACGCGGACTTTCTGCGGAGTTGGATGGAATCCCCTGCCGCGAAGGACTACTGAGCGCACTCGCCTTTCGTAGCGCAGGCTTCAGCCTGCGTCGGACAAAGGCTGAAGCCTTTGCTACGGGGCGGGCCGTATCAGCGATTTCTCGTGGTTCTCTTGTGCGCGCCCCATGCGCCTCAGACAAAGTGTGGCAGAATAGGGCGGTTATTGCTTGAACGAGAATCATCAACTGAAGGAGCATGCGTCCTATGGCACTTGAGCGTGCGAAGACGACGAACACCGCGAAAGCAGCCAAGAAGAAGCCGGTGCGGACCAAGGAACGCCGCAACATCTGGCTCATGGTCATCTCGGCGTTGCTGATCATCGGGTCCATCATCCTGTTCACGCCTCCGCAGGACAAGATCACCCAAGGCCTTGACATCCGCGGCGGTCTTTCGGTGGTGCTGTCCGCGAATCCGGACGAGGGCCAGGAAGTCACTGTTGAGGACATGGAGCAGGCGCGCTCCATCATCGAGAACCGCGTGAACGCGCTGGGCGCCACCGAAGCCACGGTGCAGGTGCAGGGGACCGATCAGATCCTGGTGCAGATCCCGGGCTTGGAAGACGCTGAACAGGCGCTGGAGACCATCGGCTCCACCGGTCAGCTGGTGTTCGCGCGCTTGGATTCTTTCACTGATGACGCCGTGGTGGAGGACATCCAGAACGGCAACTACGGCGAATTCGCCACCATCAAAGATGATTTCGGCTACTCCTTCCCCGCGGAAGAGGGCAAGGAACTGAAGGTGGACCCCAGCACCTATGACGCCATGTTCACCGGCGACAACCTTGACCGCGTCACGGTTGATCGCGCCAGCCAGACCAGCGCGTATTATGCGGTGAACCTTGACCTGGACGCCACGGCCACCGAAGCGTTCGCAGAAGCCACGCGCGATCTGGTCGTCACGCAGGGGCAGATCGTCATCCTGCTGGACAACAACGTGGAAAGCGCGCCCAGCGTGAAATCCATCATCTCGGATGGCAACGTGTCCATCACGGGCAACTATTCCGCCGACGAAGCGAAGGCGTTCCAGGCGGTGCTGGAGAGCGGTTCGCTGCCCGTCAACTTCGAATTCTCCACCAGCCAAGTGGTCGGCCCCACGTTGGGCCAGGAGGCGCTGTACGCGGGCCTGATCGTGGTGCTCATCGGCCTTGCGCTGGTGATGCTGTACCTGCTGTTCTTCTACAAGGGGCTGGGCATCATCACGGCCAGCGCCATGCTGGTGTTCGCCTGCATCTATCTGGGCATCCTGGCGGCTCTTTCCGCATTCGGGCTGTTCAGCCTCTCTCTGGCGGGCATCGCGGGCATCGTGCTGACCATCGGCATGGCAGCTGACTCCTCCATCCTCACGGTGGAGCGTTTCCGCGAAGAGATCCGCATGGGCAAGAGCGTGCGCGCGGCCAGCCAGTCCGGCGTCAAGCACGCCATCTTCACCTCCATCGACGCCGACTCCGTCACGTTGGTGTCTGCGCTCTGCCTCTTCTTCCTGGCAAGCGCCGGCGTCAAGGGCTTCGGTCTGACGCTGTCTTTGGGCATCTTCTGCGATATCGCCATGATGCTGCTGTTCAAGGCGCCGCTCATCCGCCTGCTGGCACCGCGCTCCATCGCGAAGCACCCGGGCTTCTGGGGCATCAAGGATTGCGAAGAAGCCGCTGCGGGCTATGCGGAGCTGGCGGCTGCTGAAGGCGTTTCCGTGATGGAAGCCGAAACGGCGGAGCAGATGGACCCGGCGGAATCCAAGGACATCATCGAAGAGCGCGAAGGCGCGCGGCGCGGTGCGGGGACGGTGGCGGACGCCGCCCGCAAGATCCGCGGCCGCTTCATCAAGCGCGACATCAACTTCCTGGGCGTGCGCAAGGTCTTCCTCACGGTGGCGGCGGTGGCCATGGTTGCCTGTCTGGTGGTCATCGGCGTGCGCGGCTTCAACTTCGGCATTGAATTCGTGGGCGGTTCCTCCATCACCTACACGAACACCGGCGATGTCACCTCAGATGATCTGCGCGCTGCCTTCGAAGAGGCAGGGGAGGCTGACGTCACCATTCAGACCACGGTGACTTCCGGCGAGAACGGTTTTTTGGTGCGCACCGCCAACTCCGATGCATCTGACATGAACACGAAGGCGAACCAGGTGGCCGACCAGCTGGGCATCGCCAGCCAGGATGTGGGCGTCGACACCATCGGTCCGGACTGGGGCACCAGCGTCATCAATTCGTCCTTGCTGGCGTTCTTCGTGTCACTGGTGTTGATCATCATCTACATCGGCATCCGCTTCGAATACAAGATGGGCGTCATCGCGGTGGTGGCGCTGCTGCATGACCTCATCCTGGTCATGGGCATCTATGCCCTGGCCGGGCGCGAGGTGAATCCCAACACCATCGCAGCGCTGCTCACCATTCTGGGTTATTCGCTGTATGACACGGTGGTGGTGTTCCACCGCATCAACGACAACATGAAGGCGGAGAACATCCGCTGCACGTTCATGACCATGGCGAACCATTCCATGAACCAGGTGTTCGTGCGCACCATCAACACCACGCTCACTTCCCTGGTGCCGGTGCTGGCCATGCTGCTCTTCGGTGGCGAGACGCTGAAGGACTTCGCGTTCGCCATGGTGATCGGCCTGGTGGCCGGCTCCTATTCGTCCATCGCCGTTGCCACGCCGCTCTACAGCATGTGGAAGACGCGCGAGAAGCGCTATGCGAAGCTGGCGAAGAAGTACGGCCCTGAGATCGGTCTGTTCTCCTTCAATGCCGCCTACACCACGGGCATCGTGCAGACGCCGGTGGCGCGTCTGGAGGCAGAGAAGAAGGCGCAGGCTGCTGCCATGCAGACGGCCGTTGCGGACGAGGACTCCGCTGTTGCTGGTGCAGCTGATGTGCCGGCTGGCAAACAAGAGCACGAAGGCAAAGGCCGCAATCATTACGGGCTTCCAGCGAACCGCAATCGCAAGGGTCCGAAGGACGTGCGGCGCCCTGACAAGGGCGGCAAGAAGAAGGGCAGCGGCAAATGAGCGCGCTGAACGCCGTGAGGGAAGGCCAGCACCCGGATTTCTGTCCGCCGGTGGAAGAGGGCGTGACGCTGGTCTTCCAAGATGAATCCGGGGACGCGGTGAACCTGGAGTTTTTGGGGATCGTCATCCTGGATGGGCGGGAGTTCGGTTTCTTCTTCCCTGTGGATGAGGATCATCCGGCCTTGTCTTCGGGCGAGGTCATCGTGCTGGAAGTGCTGGGGACGGACGACGAAGGCATCCCGGAGGACTTCGAACTGGTGGATGATGAAGCCCTGGCTGAAGCCGCCTACGCCAAGTTCCAAGAAGCCACCCAAGACCTCTACCGCTTCGCCTGACCTTCCCCTCCTGCGCCAAGTGCGAAAGGGACGTCCCAAATTGCACCCGCAAGGTTGCCAGATGTGCAAAAGGGACGTCCCAAATTGCACATAGGAACAGTCTTTCAGTGCAGATTCTCTTTTTCTATGTGCAATTTGGAACGTCCCTTTCGCACATCCCGGAACGTTGACCCCTATGTGCAATTTGGAACGTCCCTTTTGCACACCGGGCATCGGGTACAATGCAGCCCTCATGGACACGCCTGCTGCCATATCCTTCAAAAACGTCACGTTCTCCTATGAGGCTGGTGCGCCCGTGCTGCGGGATGTCACGTTCGCCATCCAACCAGGGGAAATGGTGGCCCTCACCGGTGGCAACGGCTCGGGCAAATCAACCGTGGCGAAGCTGGCGGATGCGCTCTTGCTGCCGGATGCAGGCTGCGTGCGCGTCTTCGGCAGCGACACGCGCAACGCGCAAGACCTGTTCGCCATCCGCAGCTCAATGGGCGTGGTGTTCCAGAATCCGGATGACCAACTGGTGGCTACGCTGGTGCAGGATGATGTTGCCTTCGGTCCGCAGAACCTGGGCCTCTCCGATGCGGAAACGAAGGAACGCGTGCGTGAAGCGCTCAAGGCCACAGGGATGGAAGCGCTTGCCAGCGCGGATGTGAATGCCCTTTCGGGCGGTCAGAAGCAGCGCGTGGCTTTAGCGGGCGCCTTGGCGATGCGCCCGCGCATCCTCATTCTGGACGAAGCCACTTCCATGCTTGATGACGCGGCAGCCGCTGAAGCCCTGCGCATCGTGCGCATGTTGCACGATGGCGGCATGACCGTGCTCGTCATCACGCACGATCCGCAGCTGGCAGCCCAGGCCGACCGGGCCATCAACCTGGGCGGTGATGCAGCAGAGGCGGAGCCGCTGCCCTGTCCGCGCACCGCGCCAGCGCGATCGGCGCACCCAGCCCAGCCCGCCCTGGAATGGGAGGACGTCACGTTCGCTTACGCTCCGGATGCGCCCCCTGTGCTCAGTGGCGTTTCGCTCAGCATCCAGCACGGCGAATTCGTGGCGCTCGCCGGCCCGAACGGCTGCGGCAAGACCACCCTTCTCAAGCTGGCGAACGGCCTGCTGGAACCTGTTGCCGGCCACGTGCGCGTGCAGGGACGTCCGCTCACCACGAAACAGGCCCGCAATGAAGCCCGTTTCCAGGTGGGTTTGACCTTCCAGCATCCTGAGCGGCAGCTCTTCGCGCGCACCGTCTACGACGATGTGGCGTTCGGCCCGCGCAACCAAGGGCTGGCCGAACCGCAGGTGGAAGAGCGTGTGCGTGCGGCGCTGGCGGACGTGGGACTCCCGTTCGAAGCCTTCTACCGCCGCAACCCCTTCATGCTCTCCGGCGGCGAACAGCGCAAGGCAGCGCTGGCGGGCGTGCTGGCGCTGCGCACGCCCATCCTGGCGCTGGACGAACCGTGCGCCGGCCTTGACGCGCGTGCAGAACGGCAGTTGATGGCGCTGCTGCTGCGCCTGAACGAAGAGGGCGCCACCATCGTCATGGTCACCCATGCGGCAGCGGCAGCCGAGGCGGCAGGCGCGCGCATCGTGCGGATGTGACCCGCGCCGCGCCTCCGCTCGCGGATTCGGCGGCCCCTGTTAACGGAACCGTTACAAGACAGCCCATACAATCATGATGCTTTATCGCAATAAAGCGGATGGGATGCCGTGCCCGTCTGCCGGCTTGAGAGGTATCACGATATGGACATTCAAGAGATCATCGGTGCCATAGACGATTTCGTCTGGGGCGTCCCCATGCTGGTGCTCCTGCTGGGAGCGCACGTCTTCCTGACGTTCCGCACCGGCTTCATCCAGCGCAAGCTGGGCCGCGGCATCAAGCTCTCCGTCACGAAGGACCCGAACGCTCCGGGCGATATCAGCCAGTTCGGCGCCCTCTGCACGGCGCTTTCGGCCACCATCGGCACGGGCAACATCGTGGGCGTGGGCACCGCCATCATGGCGGGCGGCCCGGGTGCCATCTTCTGGATGTGGATCACCGGCGTGTTCGGCATCGCCACGAAGTATTCCGAAACGTTCGCGGCCGTGAAGTACCGCGTGAAGGACCACAACGGCAACATGCTGGGCGGTGCCATGTACGCGTGGCGGCGCGCGTTCACGCGCAAGGACGGCTCCATCCCGTGGTGGGCGCTCTTCGGCGCAGGCGCGTTCGCGCTCTTGGCGGCCATCGCTTCTTTCGGCATCGGGTCGGCCGTGCAGTCCCAGGCCATGACATCGGTCGTCACCACGAACATCCCGGGCATCCCAGAGTGGGGCGTGGGCGTCGCCATCGTGGTGCTGGTGGGTCTGGTCATCCTGGGCGGGGTGCAGGTCATCTCGCGGGTGTGTGAGAAGCTGGTGCCGTTCATGGCGGTGGCTTACACGCTGGGCTGCATCGTGATCCTCTGCATCAACTGGGCTTACGTGTGGCCGGCGCTCTGTCTGATCCTGGAATGCGCGTTCACTCCGAAAGCGGCGTTCGGCGGCGCGCTGGGCTCAGGCATCATGATCGCCATGCAGTACGGCTGCGCGCGCGGCCTGTTCTCGAACGAATCCGGCTTGGGTTCCGCGCCCATCGTGGCGTCGGCGGCGTCCACGCGCAACCCGGCGCGCCAGGCGCTCGTCTCCATGACAGGCACGTTCTGGGACACCGTGGTGGTGTGCGCGCTGACGGGCCTGGTGCTGGTGTCCACCATGCTGGGCAACGCCGATCTGAGCGCGCAGGTGACGGCCGGCAACATCACAGCTGGGGCGGAGCTCACGTCCGCCGCGTTCGCAGAGATCCCTTACATCGGCACCCCCATTCTGGTGGTGGGCATGATCCTGTTCGCCTACTCCACCATCCTGGGCTGGTCCTACTACGGCAACCGTTGCATCACGTATCTCTTCGGCAAGCACGCCATCCGCCCGTATCAGGTGGTGTACCTGATCGTGGCGTTCTTGGGCGCCGTGGGCATTGGCGACTTGGTCTGGTCCATCTCTGACATCACGAATGCGCTCATGGCGGTGCCGAACATCATCGTGGTGCTGCTGCTCTCCGGCATGATCGCGCGCGAGACCAAGCACTATGTCTACGAAGGCAACCTGGACGAAGAGGACACGGACCCCATCCCCCAGATCGAATCCAAATAGCCGCAGGTCACAAAGGGACGGAGGATTCGTGACCTCCATGTGCAAAAGGGACGTCCCAAATTGCACATAGGAACTGTCTTTCAGTGCTCAATCTCTTTTCCTATGTGCAATTTGGAACGTCCCTTTTGCACATGCCGAATGCACCGGGTTGTCACTTTTATCTCTGGCACACGGCCGACGGCACCCCTTCGGGACGCGCACCGGCCGTGCGCGTCCCGCGAAGACCGTGCGGGACGCAGTTTTGATTCGCGGGCTTCAACGCGCTGCGCGCGTAGCGCCCTTGACCGGGTGCAGCCGCATCCTGGATATCGTGCGCGCTTCGCGTGTGCCAGCTGGCCGCCCGTGGGGCGTCCAGCTGTCGCGGCCCTTGATGTGCGAAAGGGACGTCCCAAATCGCACATAGGATCAGTCTTTCTGTGCATATGGTCTTTTCCTATGTGCAATTTGGAACGTCCCTTTCGCACATCAAGGGCCGCTGCATTCACTGGCGGGCTCTAGGGCGCGCTCGCGCCCATCGCCCTTGTTCCGGGCGGTGGCGTTGTCTTCGGCTGCTGCAGGGTTCGGCTTGTTGCGGGGGAGCGCCGCGTGCGCGGGAGGCCTCCGGCCCCCGCGCGGCAACGCGGCGGCGCTTCGCGCGGCCGGCAGCAAGAGGAATCCGGTTCCGTGCGATCTTCGCAGCAAAGGTTTCAGCCTTTGACCACCCAGATCCACGCATCTGTTCACCAATGCCCCGTAGCGAAGGCTTTAGCCTTCGTGTCTGTCGCAGGCTGAAGCCTCCGCTACGGAAGGCCGCAAACGGAGGGAACGTCCCAAGGCTGTGGGGTCACCGCTCTTCATGCAAGAGCATGACAGCGTACCAGGGCAGGTATGCGATCCTTTTGGAGAGGCGCACGTTTTCTTTGCAGAGGACAATGGCTCTGTCCACCTCCCATTCGCGGACATCCATGATATTGGAGAGGGCTCTATGTGACTCGTAGCCGTTTCCTGGCTTCGTTTTTACTGGCAGCACGCCTTGCGGGGTGCTGAGCAGGAAGTCCACTTCGCCGTATTTCGCTTTGTCGAAATACCTGAGCTTGATGCCGTGCACGGTCAACTCTTGAGCGACCGCGTTCTCTAGGATGCTGCCCCAGTTCGCGCTCAGTTCCCCCCCCTGCAGGAATTCCAGCCGCACGGTTGATGACATTTGGGATGCGAGCAGGCCTATGTCGCAGAGGAACAGCTTGAACAGGTTCTGCGACGTGTTCCAAGCTATTTCGCATCCTCTTTGCGACGTGTTGCTCATCTGCGCATTTCGCCATGGAGGTCACGAAGGGACGGAGGATTCGTGACCTGCGACGTGTTTGCGCTCAGGCGAAGGGCATGTCGAACGGGATGAGGCCGGGCAGCTTGACTTGCGTACCGCCGATCAGGATCGTGCCGTTCTCGTTGAACGAGGTCAGGAACACGCGCCAGTCGAATCCGGAGAGCGCATATCCTGCCAGCGCGCTGGCGAGTCCGACCCCCAGCAGGATGAGGCAGATGGTGAAGAACGTGCTCCATTCCGGGCGGGGCTGCTGCGGGCTTGAGGCAGCCTCGGGCGGCCATGGCTGTTTTCTCATGGCGCAGGCCGCTTTCCTGTGACCGCGCACGAACAGCTTCGTCAGCTTCAGCGCACCGCGCAGGATCCATGCGCCGGCTCCGAATGCGAACAAGCTGTAACCCGCGTTCACCAGCGCGTAAGGGACGTTGCCCAGCTGCAATCCCCATAGGATGAAGACGCAGTTCAGCGGAGCGGCCAGCACCATCGCGCCGCCCGTGATCCATACGCAGCCGATGAGCACCCAAACGCACAGATACAAAGACAGGATGACCGCGAAGACGCCCGCGGCCACGCCGATGGCAGCCGCCAGCAGGGGCAGCCAGATGACGGAACTCAAGATGACCCCCACCCACTCAAGGGGCGTCAGCTGCCCGCGCTTGAGGCGCGCCCAGAACGATGGCCGTGCAGCAGCAGATTCCGTGGCCGCCTCAGCAACAGATCCAGGCTGGGGCTCTGGGGCGGATTCGGCCCGATTCGAGAGGATGGCGCACGCCGCCTCTGCCGGCGATGCCAGGGACGCCACGGCCTCTTCTTCGGTGAAGCCGTCATCCATGCGATCAGCGATGGATTCGCGATAGAACGTGAGCGCCTCCTCGCGCTCTTGCTCAGGCAAGGAATACAGCAGCCGCGTGAGCTCTGCGATGTATTCTTCAGCAGTCATGGTCGTGCTCCGCTCTTGGTCGAAGGATCAGCGCCGTTGGAAGATGCCGCCTCATCGATGGACCGTTCCACGAAGCGGAAGATGTCCACCACCTCTTGCTTGTCAGCCATGAAGGCGGCCAGCTCCGCGTGCCCCTGATCGGTCAGGGAGTAATACTTTCGCAGCCGGCCGTTGCTCTCCGCTTTGCGCACTTGGATGAGCCGCTTCGCCTCCAGGCGCTTGAGCAGCGGATAGAAGGTGGATTCGCTGATCTCCAGCATCTTCGGGAGATCTTTGATGATCTGATAGCCATAGGATTCCTTGCTGGCCATGGTGGCCAGCACGCATGCATCCAAGAATCCCCGTTTCATCTGCGCATCCATCATGCCTCCCGTTGCAGCATACTATATGACGCATAGTATGCTGTCAATCGCTGCCATAGAGGAAGGGGCTGCGTCGCAAGATGGAGGATGTGCGAAAGGGACGTCCCAAATTGCACCTGAGAGGTTGCCTGATGTGCGAAAGAGACGTCCCAAATTGCACCTGAGAGGTTGCCTGATGTGCGAAAGGGACGTCCCAAATTGCACATAGGAAGAGCCTTTCAGTGCTCAATCTCTTTTCCTATGTGCGATTTGGAACGTCCCTTTCGCACATCCCGGAACGTTGACGCCATGTGCAATTTGGAACGTCCCTTTTGCACATCAGGGCAGTGGGTGCTGCCTTCGATATAATCCTGGGCATGGAAGACATCGTGGTCATAGGTGGGGGCGCGTCCGGGCTGGCTTGCGCGCTGGCGGCGTGCGAACAGGCCCTCCGTGCGGGCCGCACGCCTCCGCGCATCCTCATCCTTGAGGCCACGGACAAGATCGGCCGTCCCATCCTGCGCTCCGGCAACGGGCGCTGCAACTTCACCAACGCGCGCATCGCGCCGGAGGCTTACAACCACCCGGTCCACGCCGAACGCGTCTTCACGGCGCTTGAGGAAGCGGCGCGGGCGGCCGGACTCCCAGAAGAGACCCCCAATCCGGTTGCGTCGTTCTTCGGCCGCTTCGGCCTGGTCTGGCGCGAAGAGTCTGAAGGACGCCTCTATCCGCTGGCGAACAAGGCCAGCGTGGTGCTGGACATCCTGCGCGCGGCGCTCTGCCGTTTCGGCGTGCGCATCCGTCTGGATGCTGCGGCTACGAAGGTGGCGCTGCCGCGTACGCCCGAAAGCCCGTTCACGGTGCATCTCCAAGACGGCGAACTGGTGCGTGCGCGCCGCGTCGTCATCGCGGCAGGCGGCACCAGCAACGCAGGCGGCGCGTTCGGCTTGGAAGACGTCCTGCCCTGCCAGGAACCGCATCCGGTGCTGGGGCCGCTGGCCACGGAAGGACGCATCACCAAGCCGCTGGACAACATCCGTGTCCGGTGCACGGCGCGCCTCGCGCGCAACGGCGAAGAGCTGGCGCGGGAGCGCGGCGAGGTGCAGTTCCGCACCTACGGCGTCTCCGGCATCGCGGTGTTCAATCTGTCCCGTGCGGCAGTGCCAGGGGATGTGCTGCAGCTGGATCTGGCACCTGACTTGCCTGCGGGAGCCATGGAACAACGCCGTGTGCAGCTGGCGGGAGCGCTGGGTGCAGCTCTCACCAATGCGGAGCTGCTGCAAGGCGTCCTGTTGCCGCGCGTGGTCGAGGCGCTGTTGAAGGCAGCGCAGCTGGATGGCGCGCAGGCCGCAACGGCGCAGACGGCGGCGCAACTGGAGCGTCAGCTTCACGGGTTCGCGCTCACGGTGCGGGGCATCGGGGATGCGGATCTGTGCCAGGTGATGCGCGGCGGTTTCGCGCTGGAGGCGTTCAATGCGCGCACGCTTGAGGCGGAATGCGCGCCCGGCCTGCACGTGACGGGCGAGGCGCTGGACATGGACGCGGCTTGCGGCGGCTTCAATCTGCACTGGGCGTTCGCCACCGGCATGTTGGCCGGCTGGCATGCCGAACGGGCGCTCGCCGGGCAGGCGTCGTGCTGATCCAGGCGAACAACGTATCTCTTTCGCTGGACGCGCTCTTGCCGGACCAGCGGGACCTCCTGGCGAGCGAAGCGGCTGCGGCGGTGGGCGTCAAGCCCGTGCGCATCAAAGGCGCGCGCATCGTTCGTAAGGCGGTGGACGCGCGCAAGAAGACGCACGTGCATTTCGTGGTGAACCTTGTGCTGGACATCGAAGGCTGCGCGGTACCTGATCAGCTGCGCCCCAAGAAGGGCGTGCAGGTGCAGGTGCCGAACGCGCCCGTGCCGGTGACGTTCCCGGATCTTGCGGAGTTGGCGAACGCGCCGGGGACGCTGCGCCCAGTGGTGGTGGGCGCTGGCCCGGCCGGGCTCTTCTGCGCGCTGGCGCTGGCGCGCGCGGGGCTCAAGCCGCTGCTGGTGGAGCGCGGGCGGCCGGTTGATGAACGCTTGCGTGACGTGCAGGCGTTCGCGGACGGCGGTCCGCTCGACGAACAGTCCAACATCCAGTTCGGCGAAGGCGGCGCGGGCACCTTCTCGGACGGCAAGCTGACCACGGGCACGAAAAGCCCCTTCGCGCGCTTCGTGCTGGAGGAGTTCGCGGCCTGCGGCGCGCCCGAGGACATCCTGATAGATGCGAAGCCCCACATCGGCACGGATTTCCTGCCGGATGTGGTGCGCACCCTGCGCCAGCGCATCATCGAAGCCGGCGGAGACGTGCGTTTCAACACCCAGCTCACATCCCTCGATCCCCGTCCCACGTCCCCTGATCTCCGCCCGTCGCAAGCCGAACAGGCCTCGCCCCGTGACCTTCGTAGCAAAGGCTTTAGCCTTTGTCCGTCGCAGGCTGAAGCCTGCGCTGCGGATGGCCCCCCGCCGGCTGAGGCCTGCGCTGCGGAGGGCGTAACCGTCACTCTTCGCAACCTTGAGACCGGCGCGGAAGAGGCCATCGAAACCAATGCCCTCGTGCTGGCCTGTGGCCACTCCGCGCGGGACACCTACCAGATGCTCCTGGATGCGGGCGTGGCCATGGAACGCAAGCCCTTCGCCATGGGCGTGCGCATCGAACACGCGCAAGCCGCCATCGACCGTGTGCAATACGGCGCCGCCGCAGGCCACCCGGCGCTCCCGCCGGCTGACTACAAGCTGGCCGTGCACAACGCGAACGGCCGCGGCGTGTACACCTTCTGCATGTGCCCGGGCGGGGAGGTGGTGGCTGCTGCCAGCGAGGCGGGCGGCGTCTGCACGAACGGCATGAGCAACCACGCGCGCAGCGGGTGCAACGCGAACGCGGCGCTGCTGGTGGAGGTGCGCCCGGATGACCTGCCGCAGGCTGAAGGCGTGCTGGCCGGCATGCGCTTGCAGCGGCAGCTGGAACGCGCAGCTTACCAGGCAGGCGGCGGCACCTACGCCGCCCCCGCACAGACCGTCGCCAGCTTCATGAACACAGGGGACGGTTCTCTGTGTTCACCGCGTCCCACCTACCCACGCGGCGTGCGCGAAGCCGACTTGCATGACATCTTTCCCGCCTTCATGACGGACGCGCTCACGGAAGCGCTTCCGAACCTTGGCCGCAAGCTCAAGGGCTTCGATGCGCCCGACGCCCTCATGACGGCGGTGGAAGCGCGCAGCTCAAGCCCTGTGCGTCTCATGCGCCACAAGCGCACCCTCCAGTCCATCACGCATCCGGGAGTCTATCCGGCAGGCGAAGGCGGGGGACACGCGGGCGGCATCATGAGCGCCGCCTGTGATGGGTTGCGCGTGGCCAGCGCCATCATGGAGGATGCGCAGCTGCGCGCAGCGGCAGCTGCGCTTGAACAGGGCCGCGCGGCTGTCTTTCCTACGGACACGGTGGCGGGCATCGGCGTGTCCGTTATGGCGGCGCCCGGCCCGCAAGAGCTGGCGCGCATCAAGGGGCGGGAGGCTGACAAGCCCGTCGCCTGGCTGGTAGCAACGCCGGATGCGCTGGACGTCTATGGGAAGGACGTGTCCGCCTCTGCCCGCGAACTGGCGGCCGAAGGCTGGCCGGGGGCGCTCACGCTGGTGGTGCGTGCGAACGAGAACGTGCCCGAAGCGTTCCAAAGCGCGCAGGGCACCATCGGCCTCCGCATGCCTGCGTCGCGCGTGGCTTGCCGCTTGATCGAAGAAGCGGGCGCGCCTTTGGCGGTCACGTCCGCGAACCTGGCAGGAGAGGCGGCCCCGCTCGGTTTGGATGCGATCTCCGCCACGTTCGCCGAACGCGCTGAAGCGGCGGGCGCGGCTTTCGTGCGCATCCGCGAACGGGCCACCGGCACCGCCTCCCGCGTGGTGGATTGCACCGGCTCCGAACCCGTCACCCTCCGCTGAGCGCGCGCCGCTTTTTCAGGGTGTGCAGAAGGGACGTCCCAAATTGCACCTGCGAGGTTGCCAGATGTGCAAAAGGGACGTCCCAAATTGCACATAGGAGAAGCCTTTCAGTGCTCATTCTCTATCTCTATGTGCAATTTGGAACGTCCCTTTTGCACATCATTCTCCCATGTGCGATTCGGAACGCCCCTTGCACACGTGAGGCTTGTGCGCATCAAACATTTCGGGCGCGCTCCGCATATGCCAGCTGGCCGCCCTTTGGGCGTCCAGCTGTCGCGGCCCTTCCGAGCCGCCGTTTTCGTCAGCGGGCTTCAACGCGCTTCGCGCGTAGCGCCCTTGTACCGGGGGCATCATTGCCGGATGTGCAGAAGGGACGTCCCAAATTGCACATAGGAACAGTCTTTCCGTGCTGACTATCTTTTTCTATGTGCAATTTGGAACGTCCCTTCTGCACATCAGGGGGACCACCCCTCTCTCCAATCCGGAACGTCCCTTTCGCACGTCAGCTGACGCTCCTTCTGTGCATCGCTGCGCGTATAATCGCGGGAACGGCTAGGGAGAGGGGTGCGGCATGCGGGTGAGCATCGGAAGCGATCATGCGGGCTTCGAACAGAAAGAGATGCTGGCGGGCTACTTGGAAAGCCAGGGCGTGGGCGTTCTGGACCGCGGCCCGGAAAATGCGGATCGTGTGGATTACCCGGACTACGCCGCCCTGGTGGCCGCGGACGTGGCAGAGGGCGCGGTGGACTTCGGCGTGCTGGTCTGCGGCACGGGCATCGGCATGGCCATCGCGGCCAATAAGGTGCACGGCATTCGCGCGGCCAACATCGTCCGGGAGGATTTCGCCCCCTTGGCCCGCGAACACAACGACGCCAACATCGTCACGCTCTCCGCGCGCTTCGTTCCCTTCGAAGAGAATTGCCGCATCTTGGATGCGTTCTTGGCCACGTCCTTCGGCGGCGGACGCCACGCTGGGCGCGTTGACAAGATCATGGCCCTGGAAAGCTGACCAGCGCAGGGTCAGCACAGGGGACGGTTCTCTTTGCTCATCAGCTTTCTAACACAGAGAACCGTCCCCTGTGTTAACTTGTATGCTTTGCATCTCGTACCGAAGGAGTTCTCATGGCAGACGCTGCCCTGCGCGCACAAGATCCGGCCATCGCTGACATCCTGGAAGAAGAGCTGGTCCGCGAACGCGGCACCATCGAACTGATCGCCAGCGAGAACTTCACGTCCCGCGCGGTCATGGAGGCCGTGGGCAGCGTGCTCACCAACAAGTACGCCGAAGGCTATCCGGGCAAGCGCTACTACGGCGGCTGTGAGAAGGTGGACAAGGCGGAAGATCTGGCCCGCTCCCGTGCGTGCGAGCTCTTCGGTTGCCAGTTCGCGAACGTGCAGCCCCATTCTGGCGCCCAGGCGAACTTCGCCGCCTATCTGGCGCTCATCGAACCTGGTGACACCGTCTTGGGCATGAGCCTGGACAACGGCGGGCACTTGACCCACGGCTCTCCGGTGAACTTCTCCGGCCTGTTCTACCATTTCGTGCCCTACGGCGTTGATCCGGAAACGGAGACCATCGACTACGACGCCCTGGAGCGCCTGGCGCAAGAAACGCGCCCCAAGTTCATCGTGGGCGGTGCCAGCGCGTATCCGCGTACTATTGATTTCGAACGCATGGCGGACATCGCGCACAGCGTGGGCGCGTACCTCATGATAGATATGGCGCACATCGCAGGGCTCGTGGCCGGCGGCGTGCATCCCTCGCCCGTGCCCTTCGCGGACGTGGTCACCTCCACCAGCCACAAGACGCTGCGCGGCCCGCGCGGCGGTTTCATCCTCACGAACAGCGAAGAGGTGGCGAAGCGCGTGGACAAGGCGCTCTTCCCCGGTTCCCAGGGCGGCCCGCTCATGCACGTCATCGCGGGCAAGGCCGTGGCCTTCGGCGAAGCGCTCACCCCCGCGTTCGCGGAATACGCGCGCAACGTGGTGGCGAACGCGGCACAGCTGGGCGCCGGCATCGCAGACGGCGGCCTGCGCCTGGTTTCCGGCGGCACGGACAACCACTTGTGCCTGGTGGACCTCACGCCGGCGGACGTCACCGGCAAGGATGCCGAACGCCTGCTGGAAGAGGTGGGACTCACCGTCAACAAGAACACCATCCCGAACGAACAGCGTTCGCCCTTCGTCACCAGCGGCATCCGCGTGGGGTCGGCCGCGGCCACCACGCGCGGCTTCAATGCAGATGACTTCTATGAGATCGGCCAGCTCATCTCCCGTGCCGTCTTCGGGCATGAAGATCCATCCGTCACCAGCAGCGTGCGCGAAGACGTGGAATCCCTCCTGGCCGCGCACCAGCTGTATCCGGGATTGAAGTACTGATCATGGCGCACGCGGATGAACGCCCCAGCTGGGACGAATACTTCATGACACTGGCGAATCAGGTGGCAAGCCGCACCACCTGCCTGCGCCGCGGGGTGGGCGCGGTCATCGTGAAGGACCGACGCATCCTGGCCACGGGCTACAACGGCGTGCCCACCGGCCTTGCGCACTGCGCGGAAACGGGCTGCCTGCGCGAACAGCTGGGCGTGCCGTCCGGCCAGCGTCATGAGATCTGCCGCGGCCTGCACGCCGAACAGAACGCCATCATCCAGGCGGCGCGCTTCGGCACGGACATAGACGGCGCCAGCATCTACGTGAACACGCAGCCGTGCGTGGTGTGCGCGAAGATGCTCATCAACGCCGGCATCAAAGAGATCGTGTATCAGAACCCCTACCCGGATGAATTGTCCCAGCAGCTTCTGGCCGAATCCGGCATCACTGTGCGCGAATATATCCCCGCGGAGAACGACGCAGGCTGAAGCCTGCGCTACGGATCCTTCCGGCCTGGGCGGGCCTTCGTAGCAAAGGCTTCAGCCTTTGTCTCACCCGGCATCGCAAGGCACCGCTCACCCCTTTTTGTTGCCGCTTTGTTACCGGGGATATGCAGGTTGGCTATCATACAAAATGGTTTGCGCACAACGCGCGTTTGAGAACGATAGAAAGCGGGTCATGGCACTGGCAGTCTTAGGCGGAGTCCTCGCGGGCATCATCGGCTTCATGCCGTTGGTCGTGGGATTGCGCATGACGAAGAAGGTCACAGCTACCAGCAACTTCGGGCACATGTCCATATTGCTCTTGAGCCTTCTGATCTCCTTCGCCATCATGTTCGCCTTCGCCATCCTCTGCGTCAATCTTGCGCGCGACGTGGCCATGCCGTTCGTACTGGCAGAGGCGGTCACGCTCTCTGTTGTAGCGATAGTCTTCGGGGTCAGAAGGACCTTGACGGGGAAAAGGGAGAAGGAGTAGCCAAGTGGGAGCTCTCGAGTGGCTGTCTGAGGACGTACCTCATCTGAAAGCATCGTTCGACTCTGCTATCGTCATCGGCAATGCAGAGTTCGGGATGACCCAGTACATCCTTTGGATGATCATCTGCTGGATCTTGACGCTCGTCGTCATCTTGGTGGTGTCCAAGAAGCTGACGCTCATCCCTAAGAACAAGTTCATCAACACCGTGGAATACGGTTACCAGTTCGTCCGCAATGATATGGGCGAGGGGGTCATCGGCCATGGCTACAAGAAGCACGTTCCTTTCTTGGCAACGCTGTTCTTCTTCATCCTGATCTCCAATTTCGTGGGGCTCATCCCCGGCTGCAAGACTCCCACGGGCACCATCTCGGTGACCTGGGCGCTTTCCCTCATCTCATTCGTTTACTTCATCTTCTGGGGCGTGAAGGCCCATGGTGGCCTGGGCTATCTCAAGTCTCTCGCTCCCTCGGGGCTGCCCATCGTGATGGTTCCCATCATTTGGTTCTTGGAGCTGCTCTCCACCATCATCCGCCTGCTGACCCTGGCCGTTCGACTTTACGGCAACATGTTCGCAGGGCATATGGTGCTCGGCATCTTCGCGCTGGCTTCCAGCGTGTTCTTGCTGACCTGCATCCAATCCATGGATGTCGTATCCGGCGTCCTCACCATCCCGTGGTTCCTGCTGCTGGTGGTCATGTACGCTCTGGAAACGCTGGTAGCGTTCCTGCAAGCTTACGTGTTCACCATTCTGAGCGCGGTCTACATCCAACTGGCCACTTCAGCGCACTAGGAAACCACAGCGGACCGCTCTGCGGTGCCGCGCCCGAACGTGGGCATCCCCGGGTTCCACGCCCGGTTGCCATAGGAAAAGGTTTTGAGAAAACAGGCTCAAAACGAAAAAAGGAGGAAACTGTGGAAATTACAATGGTACTCGCTGCACTGAAGGTCGTCGGCTACGGCCTCGGCGCCATCGGACCTGGCATCGGCATCGGCATCGCCTGCTATGGCTGCTGCGTCGGCACTGCTCGCCAGCCTGAGCTCCAGGGCCGTCTGTTCACCAACTTCATCCTTGGTGCTGCTCTTGCAGAGGCGCTCGCCCTCATCGGCTTCGTGCTCGCCTTCATCATGTAGCTTCTGGTCTTATCGGCTATCAAGGAATCAAGCCAGATCAAGGCTAGAAGGAGGAAGCACGTGAAACCAAGAGCGAGAAAGACAGTCATGCTCGCAGGCGCATGCGCGTCCGTGCTGGCTCTCTGCCCTACGCTCGCATTCGCGTCTGAAGGCGAGGAGACCGGTGGCATTTCCGCCATCCTGCCGGATATGCTGGAATTCGTTCCCATGCTGGTCGCCTTCATCATCCTCTGGATCATCCTCGCGAAATTCGGTTGGCCTATGTTCGCAGGCATGCTGGAGAAGCGCGAGAACACGATCAGGGAAGCTCTGAAGCAATCAGAGGACGCCAAGATCGAAAGCGAGCGGGTGCTTGCGGAGTACAAGAAGCAGCTGGCCGACGCAAAGGCTGAAGCCGCCAAAGTGGTGGCTGATGCTCGTGAGACCGGCGAAGCGGTACGCCAGAGCATCCAAGAGAAGGCCCAGACAGACGCTGCGGACATGATCGAGAAGGCGCGCACCACCATCGCTGCTGAGAAGAAGGCCGCCATGGCTGAGCTCCAGGCGTCCATCGCTGATACCTCGGTGGATGTGGCGGCGAAGCTGATCGGCAACGACCTCACCGAAGGCGAGCATCGCGCCATCATCGAGCGCTATGTCAAAGAGGCGGGAAGCTTCAATGGCAATTAACCGTCTCGTGCAACAGGGCAAGGTCCAAGTCTATGCTGACACCATGTTCAATGCCGCCAACGATGCGGGTGGCGCAGACGAGGTGGTAGCAGTCCGCAATCAGATGGCTGAACTCCGTCATCTGATCTATTCGGACATGGATCTGTCCTTGGCGCTGAAGGATGCCAGCTATACGCCGGAACAGCGCTATGAGCTGGCGAAAGCCGTTTTCGCAGACTGCGAGATAGCGCTTGCTGAGACGCTGGCGGTCATGGCAGAGCAGGGCGATGTCGAACTTTTAGGTCAGGTGTTCCATGCCTACGAAGATGCCATGATGGCAGCGCTGAAGCTCGTCGTGGTGGATGTCACCACGGTCGTCGCCTTAGACGATGAGCTTCGCGAACTCATCAACAAGAAAGCAGAAGCCGAGCTCGGATGCAAAGCGGTGCTGAATGAGAGCATCGATGAGTCCATCCTCGGCGGGATAATCATGAGCGTGAACGGGATGCGCATTGACGCGAGCGTGCTGAGCCAGCTCAATCGTGCCCGCTACGTTCTCAAAGGAACAGATGGAGGTGATAGCCAGTGACAGAGATCACCGCTCAGGCGATCGATGAGGCGCTGCGCAAGCAGCTTGCAGCGCTCAACGTGAACGTTCAGTCCCGAGAGGTGGGCACGGTCATCCAAGTGGGTGACGGCATTGCCCGCGTCGATGGGCTCCGTGATGCCATGGCCGGCGAGCTTCTGGAGTTCACCAGCGGTGACGGCAAGACCGTCTACGGCTTGGCTCAGAACTTGGAAGAGGACGAAGTCGGTGCCGTGCTCCTTGGCGACGTCACAGCAATCAAAGAGAACGACCAGGTCAAGACCACCGGCCGCATCGTCGAGGTGCCGGCAGGCCCGGCGCTGCTGGGCCGCGTGGTGAACCCGCTGGGCATGCCCATCGACGGCAAGGGCCCCATCCAGGCGCAAGGCACGCGCCCGGTGGAGTTCAAGGCCCCGGGCGTCACGGCCCGCAAGCCCGTGCATGAGCCCATGCAGACGGGTCTTCTGGCAGTGGACTCCATGATCCCGATCGGCCGTGGCCAGCGTGAACTGATCATCGGCGACCGCCAGACGGGCAAGACGGCCATCGCCATCGATGCCATCATCAACCAAAAAGAAACGGACATGATCTGCATCTATGTCGCCATTGGCCAGAAGGCTTCCACGGTGGCAGGCGTGGTGGAGACGCTGGAGCGCCATGGCGTCATGGACAAGACCATCATCGTGTCCGCCAGCGCGTCCGATTCCGCGCCGCTGCAGTACATTGCTCCGATGGCCGGTGCTGCCATGGGCGAGTATTTCGTCTACAACGGCAAGGATGGCCAGCCGGCTGACGGGAACAACCCGGGCCAGGCAGTGCTCATCGTCTACGATGACCTGTCCAAGCAGGCCGTGGCCTATCGCCAGATGTCGCTGACGCTGCGCCGTCCTCCGGGGCGCGAGGCGTATCCGGGCGACGTGTTCTACCTGCACTCCCGCTTGCTGGAGCGCGCGGTGAAGATGTCCGATGAGAACGGCGGCGGCTCCATGACGGCGCTCCCCATCATCGAGACGCAGGCTGGTGACGTGTCCGCGTACATCCCCACCAACGTGATCTCCATCACCGACGGCCAGATCTTCCTGCAGACCGACCTGTTCTTCCAGGGCCAGCGCCCGGCAGTGGATGTGGGCATCTCCGTGTCCCGCGTGGGCGGCTCTGCGCAGATCAAGGCCATGAAGCAGGTGGCTGGTTCTCTGCGTCTGGATCTGGCATCCTACCGCGAACTGCAGGCATTCACCCAGTTCGGCTCTGACCTGGACAAGGCCACCCAAGATCAGCTCACGCGCGGCTCTCACATGACGGAGCTGTTGAAGCAGGGCCGTTACATGCCCATGCCCGTGGCTGAGCAGGTGGTGTCCATCTACGCAGGCAACCAGGGCTACCTGGATGACCTGCCTCTGGGGGATGTCGTTCGCTTCCGCACGGAGCTCTTGGACAGCATCCGCGCGAAGAACGCTGACATCTTCGACGACATCAATACGAAGAAGGCCCTTGACGATGACATCAAAGCGAAGATGAACGCTGCGATCGAGTCCTTCAAGCAGGCATTCGCACCTACAGAGTAAGGCTAGGTAAGACATGCCCAACCTTCACGACATAGAAAGGCGAATCAACTCCGTCTCTTCGACGAAGCAGATCACGCGTACCATGGAGATGGTGGCGGCTGCAAAGATCCGCCGTGCATCGGAGCGCGTGGAGAACGCGCTTCCGTGGGCATGCGCCATCTCGGATATGCTCATCTCCACCGCCAAGCATGCGCCGCTCACCGCTGAACCGCTTCTGCAAGTCCACGATGAGGTCAAGCGCGCGCTGGTGGTGGTCGTGGCTTCTGACCGCGGTCTGGCGGGCGGCTTCAACTCCAATGTCCTGCGCCATGCTGACAAGCTGATCAACAAGCTTGAGCGTGAAGGCGTTGAGGTGGAAGTGGCTGCCTGCGGCAAGAAGGCCATCGGGTACTTCAGCTATCGCGGCATCAAGCCGGTGTTCGAATACGCGGGCTTTTCCGCTGATCCCACCTACGAGGAAGCAGCGGAGCTCTCGCTCTATTCGGGAGACGAATATCGCAACGACAAGTTGGATGAGGTGTTCATCGTCTACAACCATGCGAAGAACGCCGCTGAGCAGACTTTGGTGGAGCAGCAGGTGCTGCCCATCAAGGAGGAGTCCTACGCAGACCTGCTGGGCCTCAATGATGGTGAGAATGTCTTCAAACAGTTCTTGGAGCAGGATCTGGAGAAGCTGCCGGGCGATATCGACTTCGAGCCCGACGCTGAATCCGTCATGTATTACCTCATGAAGGCCTATCTTCGCAATTGCTTCTACTACGCGCTGATAGACTCTGCCGCTGGTGAGCAGGGCGCGCGCAGGAACGCGATGAAGTCCGCAACGGACAACGCCAATGAGATGGTGTCCACGCTGACCCGTCTTTACAACCGTGTACGTCAAGGCGCCATCACCACTGAGATCAATGAGATCGTCGGTGGCGCCGCAGCTTTGGAGGATTAAATGGCTGATACTATCTATCAAGAAAGGAGTCAGGGCACGGGTGCCAAGGGCCGCATCGTCCGCGTCGTCGGCGCTGTCGTTGACGTGGAATTCCCGCCGGATCAGATGCCGTCCATCTACAACGCGCTCACCGTGGACGTCACCACGCCGGCCGGTGCTTTCAGCACCATCCTGGAAGTGGAAACGCAGCTTCCCGGTGACATCGTCCGCACCGTTGCCATGACTTCCACCGACGGCCTCGTGCGCGGCGTTGAGGCCGTTGACACGGGCGCTCCCATGATGATGCCCGTCGGCCAAGCGACGCTCGGCCGCATCTGGAACGTCATGGGCGAACCGGTTGATGGCAAGCCCATGCCCACGGATGTGGAATGGATGCCCATCCATCACCCGGCTCCGCCGTTCGACACGCTCATCACCTCAACGGAGACGTTCGAGACCGGCATCAAGGTGGTCGACCTGATCGAGCCCTACGTCAAGGGCGGCAAGACGGGCCTGTTCGGCGGCGCTGGCGTCGGCAAGACCGTCACCATCCAGGAGCTCATCAACAATCTGGCCCAGGAACACGGCGGCACTTCCGTGTTCACGGGCGTGGGCGAGCGCACCCGTGAGGGCACGGACCTCTATCTGGAAATGGAAGAGTCCGGCGTCATCGAAAAGACGTGCCTGGTGTACGGCCAGATGAACGAGCCTCCGGGAGCGCGTCTGCGCGTCGGCCTGGCAGGCCTCACCGAAGCGGAATACTTCCGTGATCAGGGCCAGGACGTCCTGCTGTTCATCGACAACATCTTCCGCTTCACCCAGGCGGGTTCCGAAGTGTCCGCGCTCCTGGGCCGCATGCCCTCCGCCGTGGGCTACCAGCCCACGCTGGCAACGGAGATGGGTGATCTGCAGGAGCGCATCTGCTCCACCACCACCGGCTCCATCACGTCCGTGCAGGCTGTTTACGTGCCTGCTGACGACTTGACGGACCCGGCACCGGCCACCACGTTCACCCACCTGGACGCGAAGACAGTTCTCTCCCGTGGCATCGCCGAGCTGGGCATCTACCCGGCGGTGGACCCGCTGGACTCTACGTCCCGCGCCTTGGATCCGGAGATCGTCGGCCAGGAGCACTACGACGTGGCCGTGGGCGTGCAGCAGATCCTGCAGGAGTACAAGGACCTGCAGGACATCATCGCCATCCTGGGCATGGACGAACTGTCCGAGGACCAGAAGATCACGGTGAACCGCGCCCGCAAGATCCAGAAGTTCCTGGGCCAGCCGTTCCACGTGGCCGAGGTCTTCACCGGCGTGCCGGGCGTGTACGTGCCCATCGAGGACACGGTGCGTTCCTTCAAGGAGATCCTGGACGGCAAGTGCGACCACATCCCCGAGCAGTGCTTCGTCAACAAGGGGCCCATCGAGGACGTGTACGCCGCTTACGAGGCCATGCAGAAGGAAGAGGCGTAAATGGAAGGCCTTCGCTGTGTCGTCTGCATCCCGACGCGCGAGCTGTTCGCGGGTGAGATCTCCTATGCTTCGGTCCCGTCTGCCGAGGGCAGCTACGGTGTCCTGCCGGGGCACGAGATGATCGTGGCTGCGAACAAGACCGGCGGGGTGCTCACGCTGAATCTGGATGAGGCTGGCAAAGAGCAGCGCAAGTTCCTCTTGTATGAAGGCGCCAGCCAGGTGTACAACAACATCCTCACGGTGCTCGGGCGCTTCGGTGTGGATGTTGAGAACATCGATGCGGATGAGGTCCGCAAGAAGGCTGAGCGCATGCGCAAGACCATCGCGCAGCTGGAAGAGGACGAGGCTGGCAATGAACAAGCCAGCATCACGCTCAAGGTCAGCCGCAAGCGTCTCGAGTGGTATGAGATGCAGGTGGAATACGCGGAGCAGCACGCGCGCGCGTAGAGTTTCCTCAAGAGTTTCGAGCCTGTTTGAAGGGGGCGCGTCCAAGCCAGGGCGCGCCCCCTCTCATGTATCCGCCTCCCCTGTGATGATGCTGATGTGCAAAAGGGACGTCCCAAATTGCACATAGGATTGCTCTTTCAGTGCTCATTCTCTATTTCTATGTGCAATTTGGAACGTCCCTTTTGCACATCCAGAAGACTGACCTTCTATGCGACTCAGTACAGCTATATTGCATGGGAAATCCAAGCACCGAGGGCTTTCGCCCTGGTTCTTGCTCATGCTGCCGCGGTCCAGCGATCCGCTGAGACAAGATATGCAATTCAGAATCTTCCTCCTGCGCAGAGGAGGAGCCGTCTGCTCAAGAATGCGCTTCGCAGGCGCACGCTGCCTGCTCAACAGGCAGCCTCGCTGAGATGTCTGATGTGCAAAAGGGACGTCCCAAATTGCACATAGGAACAGTCTTTCTGTGCTCATCGTCTTTTCCTATGTGCGATTTGGAACGTCCCTTTTGCACATCTTGCATGGGGAGGATTCTGCACATTCGTCTGCATGGTTCGGTGTCCCATTGGCGGGTCAGACTACGGAAAGCGGCGATGATACAATCCTTGCAACATTCACAGGCAAGGAGAGGGAGCGCATGGCCGCAGTGAAGAGCAAGACCTGGTACAAAGCCATTTCCATCATCATAGGGGCGCTGCTGCTCCTCTTTTCGATAGGGCCCGCTTGCCATTATTCATTTGGCGGCATGGGCGTCTCCTTCACCTGGCTCTCCGTTGGCTTTTGGGGCATGCCCACAGAGACCCAGCAAGCTCCGGCAGAGCCGGCGGCGCTTCTGCTGATCCTCATTGCGACTGCGCTCATCGTCATGTGCGCCTGCCGCACGGCAACAGCACGGGCGCAGGGCGGCACGGGCGTCTCCGCGTTCTATCTTCTGGTGCTCTTGGGCTATGAGATCATCCATTTCTCTCTGTTGGATCCGGAATTCGTGCCTGCGCCAGCGGCGTATCTGATGCTGTTGCTGATCGTGGTGCAGCTGGCCCTTTCGGTGACGGTGCTGATCCAGCAAAAAACTGCGCCGGCATCAGGCGTCCGTTCCTGAGAGCGCAGCAGAGCATGCCTATGGACCGCGGAACGGTGCTGGTGCGCAACGCCCAGCGCGCACTGGGAATGCGCAAGCGCGCTGCTGCTGAGGGGTGCGTCTTCAGTGCAGATGCCACCACGCCGTCAGCTTGGTTGCAGGAGATGTGGAGCCTCTTCGGCGATGAGCGGCGCTTGATAGGCGCGCATGAGCGAGCGCTGCTCATGCTGCGCGCGCTGGAAGAAGCTCCGGTGGAAGAGGCAGGCATCCTCAGCGCTGCGCCTGGCACTGCGAAGCTCTTGGGGGCGTTCGTCTCCCGGTATGCGGGCGACCCGGCGTTCGATGCGCTGTTCGAAGGGGCGGCCGCACCGAAGCTCGAAGCGTTCCCGCCAGGCGAGGCGGCGGCGCTGCGGGTGGTCGGCCGGTATCTTCAGCAGTGCCGCGCTGCTGGACTCATAGAAGCGGGGAGCGCTGCGGCCCAGCTCGCAGAAAGGCTGCCTGCATCCGCCTTGCAGGTGCAGGCAGCCGAGCCGCTGTTCGCCGCACCGGCCATCGAGGCGTTGCTGGAAACCTGCGGAGCGGTGCAGCCGCAAGAGGTGCGCGTGCAGCCTCTGGCTGATGGCGTCCAGGCGCGGTTCGTTTTCACGGCTGGCTCCACGGTGATCGTGCGCGCGGTGAAGGAAGAGGTGGAGTCCGCTGTCGCAGATGCTTCCTCAACAGAGGAGGCTCCCCGCATCGTGGTGCTGGCACCGGATCCGCTGGCCCTCTTCAACGCGCTGGCGCCCGCTTTCGCAGCGGAGGGCATCGCTTCGGCATGCACGGCGCGCGTTCTGTTCCCATGCACGTGGGTGGGCCGTGCGCTCAAAGCGGCAGCACGGCTGGGGCACGGGGACGCGGCATGGCGCACGGCCGTGACGGACCTGGCATACAACCCGCTCTCTGGCATGGCGCCAGGGGATGCGGAACGGCTCAACGCTCATATGCGCGCGGATTCCTTGATGCTGGAAGCCGAAGGCGCGGCGCTCCTTGCTGAGGCTTCTCCTGCTTGTGCGGCGTTCATCCGCATGACGGGTGAACCGTCCCTTGCTGTGGCGGAGGAGGCGGCGGCCCTGGTGGCCGCTTCGCGCCTTGCGCCTGCGGATCGCATCCAGGAAGCCGCTGCGGCCGATGCGCTGGTGCGTGTGATGCGCTCGGCGGATGAGCTGGATGCATCGGCCCTGGCCTTGGACGTCTTGGCTGGGGTCAGCGTTTCCGTTGCCGAGGAGGCGGCAGTGGACGGGTCCGTTCGGGCGCGCGTCGAATTCGTGCCGATGGATGCCATGGATTCGATCGCTGAGGGCAGTGCGGATGCCGTCATCTTCGCGGACATGACGAAGGATGCGTTTCCCATCTCCGCAGCGAAGCCGGCCACGGATGCCATGGCAGAGCGGCTGGGCATCCTCTGCGCGCGGGACCGCCATGCGGAACTGCGCGCCGCGTTCGCGGTGGCCGAAGCGGCGGCGCGCAGGCGCGTGACCTGCATCGTGTCTTTGAGGGATGCCGCAGGCGGTCAGAACTATCCCTCTTTCCTCTACGACGAATTCGTGGAAGCCGTGGCGCAGGGTGATGCGTTCAGTGCTGATGCTGACGGCCTCTTCAAGGTGCCCGCCTGTGCGCGTGAGGGGTTCCGCGTCATGGATGAGTCGGATGTGGTCTCCGGATTCGGCCAGGCGTTCATCGAAGCGGAAGAAGCGCTCGCGCTGGAACCTCCCGTTCGTGGGCGTCTTCAGGCGCTTCCTTGGCGCGCGTTCATGAAGATGAGCACGGTGAAGCCGGACCTGCCTCTATTGTCGGCGTCGCAGCTGGAGCTGTACGCCCAGTGCCCCTATCAGTGGTTCATCGCGCGGAAGGTGGGCGTGCAGGGTCTGGACGAAGAGCTTGACAGTCTGCGCACGGGCACGTTCGCGCATGAGGTGTTCCGCCGCACGTTCGATGCGCTGGCTGAGCGCGGCATCACCCGCATCACCGAACAGAACGTGGAAGAGGCGCAGGTGGTGGCAGCGGAAGCGTTCGATGCGCTGGAGCAAGAGCAGCGGGCGGCTGATCCGGGAGACCGTTGTGTGGCATCCACGCTTCCTGATGCGCTGCGGCTGCACAAGATGAAGGAGCAGATAGCCTCGGCGCTCTCATATATGCAAGGACTTCCGTCCTCATTTGCGGTGAGCGCCAGCGAATTCAAGGTCGAACCTGACGAGGGCGTGGAATACGCGGGCGCGGTGATCAACGGGTCGGTGGACCGGGTTGATGTGTCAGAAGACGGCCGGTTCGCAGTGCTGGACTACAAGGGGTCCACAGCGAACCATGCGGCTGGATGCGGCAAGGAAGCGCCGGATGAGCTGCCGCGCAAGGTGCAGGCGCTCATCTATGCCCAGAGCCTTTCGCGCACGGAGGCATACGCTGGCATGGCGTGCGCGGGCGCGCTGTATCTGGGCTATCGTGCGAAGGAGCAGAAGACGTTCGCAGCCGGTTCATTCGATGTGGGCGCCTATGATGCGCGCAGCGTGACGGAGGGCAGCAAGTCCTGCGTGTTCATGGATTTCCAAGCATTCCTTGCGCTGGTGGAGGAGCGCCTGGAAGAACAGGTGCAGCGCATGCTGGCGGGGGACATCGCCCCGTCCCCGCGCCCCGGCGCTTGTGCGTATTGTCCGTGCACGTTCTGTGACGCGAGGATGGCGAAGTAGATGGACGTTTCAGGATGCAGCAAGGCTCAGCGCACGGTGATCGAAACGCTGCCCGGACCGCTCTTCGTGGCTGCGGGCGCAGGTTCGGGCAAGACGTTCACGTTGAAGCTGCGCACGGCGAACGCGTTCTTGCCGAACGCCAACGGGTTCCAGCTTGATTCCATCCAGCAGGTGCTGGCCATCACGTTCACGAAGGCCGCTGCCGCAGAGCTTTTGTCCCGCATCAAGGACACGCTGCTGAAAGAAGGCCTGAAGAAAGCGGCCTTCGAAGCGGACGGTGCCTGGATCTCCACCATCCACGGGTTCTGTTCGCGCCTGCTGCGGGAGAACGCGCTGGAGATCGGTCTTGATCCGGAGTTCCGGATGATCACGGAACTGGACGATCATCAGATGCGCGAAGCGGCGCGCACGCGGGTGCTGGAGCAGGTGCGTGCAGGCGGCATCGGCTTGGATGATGTGGCGTGGAACTGGGACGTGTTCGGTGCTGGCGAACATGACCGCGGTCTCATGGATGATGCTGAAGCCATCGCAGGGAAGACGAGCGCTCTGCCGGATGGCGCGGAGGCGTTCACGCGCTTCGAAGCTGTTGCACCGGCAGAGCTGCTGGAAGGATTGGTGGCGCTCGCGCGGGCTGTGCAGGACGTGGTGGAGGGATGGGACAAGATCCACGGCAGCTGGGAAGCGCCCAGCGTGGGCGCGTTGCCGGGCGCATTGGAGGCGGCAGAGGCATGGCTTGCCAGCGAACAGGCGCCGCTGGCGTTCACGGATGTGGCCTTCGCCCCCACTGTGTTCAAGGACGTATTGGATGCGTTCCCGGCGCTGACTCCGGCATTCGGCAAGAACAAGGGCGGCCAGGACGTCGTCGAACGTTATCGGCGCGCCCACGCGCGGGCGGCCTATGAGACGTCAGGCGCGCTGGGCCTTGCGGGGGCTGAGGCGGCGCTGCGCTTGTCAGAGGCTTTGCAGACGGAATTCGCGCAGCTGAAGCGCGCAGCCGGCGTGGTGGACAACGATGACCTTCTGCGCATGACTCTGGCTGCGCTGAAAGAGCACCCGCAAGTGGCGGAGCGCTACCGGGCGCAGTTCCGCCTCATCATGGTGGATGAGTTCCAAGACACGGATAAAGTCCAGATAGAGATACTGAAGCTGATCGCGCAGCCCCGGCTGGCGAACGTGTGCGTGGTGGGGGATGCGCAGCAGAGCATCTACCGGTTCCGCGGGGCGGATGTGGGGTCGTTCGCGGAGTATCGGGATGACCTGGCGCAGGCCTTTCCGCAATTGAAGAAAGACGAACTGCAGCCGGAGCTCAAGCAGAATTTCCGCAGCCATGCGGACATCCTGGCCTTCGTGGATGCGGTGTTCAGCCAGGAATCATCATTCGGCAGCGCGTATCTCCAGCTGGAGCCGAAGGGGGCGGTGAACGAAGAGCCGGATGCGGTCATGGATGGACGCCCGCGCGTGCAGCTGGAGGTGATCCATCATCCGAAAGGGAACGATGCGCTGAAGGAGCACGCGCTGCGCGCCTCCGCCCGCGCCATCGCGGAGCATTTCGCGCAGCTGCGCAGCCGGGCTGCGGACGCAGGGGAGCGGGGGCGCACGTTCGCGCTCTTGTTGGGAACCACGGAGAACGCGCAGATCTACATTGATGCGCTGCGCGCGGCGGGCATGGAATCCATGATGACGTCCGGTTCCATCCTCATGGGGTCGGATGAGGCGCTCATGATGGGCGCTCTTCTGCGCGTGGCGGTCAATCGCCAGGATGAGCAGCCGCTCTTGGATTGCCTGACGTCCCCGCTGTTCGCCATCTCCGATGATGCGCTCTTAGCGCTGACGTACTGGAAGGATGAAACGGGAGCTGTGCGCCATGGAAGCCTGGCGCGCGGTTTCTGGGGACATGCCGAAGAGGTTTGGGGGCTGCCGCCGGATGAGGTGCGCGCGGTGCAGATAGCGCGGGAGACGCTGCAGCAGTTCGTGCGCCGGGCGCGCCGTGGCAGCGTGACGGAAGCGATGCGCGGCGTGCTGGTGGCTTCCGGCTACCTTGACCGCATGCAGGAACGCGGCGTCAGCGGGCTGGCGTCGGTGGGGAACTGCTCCAAGCTGTTGGACCTGCTGCAGGGCGTGGAGCGGGAAACGGCTGGCGTGGCCCAGGCGCTCAGCGGTTTCGAAGCGAAAACAGCGCTGGCGAAGGAATCGCCCGGCGTGCTGTCCGTGGCAGAGGCTGATTTCGTGCAGATCATGACCGTCCATGGCTCCAAGGGCCTGCAGTTCGACCATGTGGCAGTGGCGGATATCAAGACAGGGGCGGAACAGGCGAAGGGCCTGCTGGCAGAGAACGAAGGCGCCTCAGCGTTCGCGGTATCCAAGAAGGGGCTGAGCGTTTCGGACAAGCTGAAGGGTGCGGCGGATGCATTGGCTGACGAAGCGGGCAGGACGCGGCTCCATGATGCGCGCACGCCAGGGGAGGAGCTCCATCAGCTGGAGCGCACGGTGAAGACGGAGGGTCTGGCTGAGGCGCGGCGCTTGCTGTATGTGGGCTTCACGCGCGCAGTGCGTTCTTTGCATGTGGCGCATGTGACGTTCTCAGCGCCACAGCCGAAGAAAGGCGTTCCTTATGGCAGCGACGGCGTCATGCGCGAAGTGCATGAGGCGCTCGGGTGGAGCACGGACCTTGAACGGGTGGAATCCGTGCAAGAGGTGGCGTTCGGCGGCTCTTGGCCAGCGCAGGTGAAGGTGACCATCTTGAAGGAGGGGGACGAAGCCCTTCCTGGAGAGGCATCCGTCCAACAGCCAGAGGAGCATCCGTTCATCGTGCCGATCCGGCCTCTTGCAGAGCCGCTGTTCGTGACGCCGTTCGCGGGTGCGCGGGCGGATGTGCGCTCATATTCGTCGCTTTCGCAGAAGAGCAGTTGTGCTGAGATGGGACCTGTGTTCGCTGGAGCGGATGAGGCGGATGAGTCCCGCGTGTTGATGCGAGGAGCAGGAGAGGACGCCACTGATCTGGGCACGGCGTTCCACCGGTTGGCGCAGCGGGCCATTCTGGAACGCGCGGCGCGCGGCGGGGGCAGCTTGCAGATGCCTTCCGCTGAGGCAGTGGCGGTGCAGGCAGCGAAATCAGGGTTGACGGCAGCGCAGCGGGAACGGCTTGAGAGGGCGCTGTCGGTCTGGTTCGCGTCTGACGTGGCGCACGAGCTGGCATCTGCTGACGATCTGCGCGCTGAGGTTCCCTTCATGGTGCGCATCCAGGCACCGGATGGGCAGCCGCTGTATTTGGAAGGCGAACTGGATGCGTTGGCCTGCATGGGCAGCACGGCTCATTTGGTCGATTACAAGACAGGAGGCAGCGCGGAAGAAGGGGTGCAGGACCTGATGGCGAAGCACCAGCTGCAAGCGGCATGCTATGCCGCTGCGCTTTTGCACAGCGGGTTCGCGCGCGTGGAAGCCACGTTCGTCCGTGTGGAACAGCGCACCCCGGAAGGCGCCCTCCAGACGGTGCGCTACCGCTTCACCTCAGAAGACCTTCCCCATCTGGAATCCCTCATCCTCTCCGCCCGCACCTGACACACGAAATGGATGTTCCCAAATTGCACCTGTGAGGTTGTTCGATGTGCAAAAGGGACGTCCCAAATTGCACATAGGAACGGTCCTCTCTTTGCAGATCCTCTCATTCTATGTGCAATTTGGAACGTCCCTTTTGCACATCACAACGCGCGATCCGGGGTGCGAACAATACGAACAGCAGCGCCAACATCGAAAGCGCTGCTCCCGCATGCAGCCCCGGCGTGGTGAACTGCATTTCCACCCGGTTCTCTCCGGGCTGCACCGGAATGGCCATCAAAGCGCCGTTCGCCACGTCCTGGGGCTCCACGGCATTCCCGTTCACGGTCACGCTCCAGCCATCCTGATTCGGGATGGTCATGAGCAGCACCTGATCTTCCGCTGCATCCACCGTGCCGGATATGCGCGAACCGCCGAACTCGTCGAACGCGAACTCATGCTCCTTCAGGTCCGCGATCATCTGCTGGAAAGCGCCCATGTCAAGCTCAGGCTCATCGCTTCCATCTGCATGCAGATACAAGGGCGCATCCTCACCCCATACCGCCTGCGCGAACACATTCACACATTCCCAGCGAGTTCCTTCAGGCATGGTGAAATCCGTGATGCTCTCAGGCACACCGTAAGCAAGCGAAAGCGCGTAGGGGTTCTCGTAGAATCGGACCTCTTCGAAACCGGGGGTGGCACCTGGAAGTTCGATGGGGGTAAACCCTGCATCCTCATACCCTTGAGGCGCAGCGGGCGCCGAGAGGTATTTCACGCCGAAGAGCGAATCCGTTGCCAGTGATCCGGAAGGCTCATAGGTGAAGAACTTGCCATCGCCGCATCCAAGAGCAGTGAGGAACGCCATGACGCTGCTGTCTCCTGTCGAAGTATAGGAGGAGATCTGGCTCACGTTCAGGGTCATGCCTTCGTTGAGGCTTTCCTCGTTGAACTTCCAATATGCTTTCTCAACGCGGTAGATCCCCGGATCGCGCTGCTCAAGCTCCTCTGCTTGGATAGTGGCGGTTTCCGTATACTCATCGAAGATGGAAGAAGAGATGAACCCGAAGATGGTCGGCCAGATGAACGCGATGCGCAGGATCGTTCCAATGGCAACGAGCGCGAGCGCCATGGAGGGCACCGCAGGGCGGACCAGCGCGGATCGCATTCGTGACGCAGTTTCGCCTTGGGTCAGACAGCGGAGCGCAGCTGAAGCGCACCACAGCAACATGAAGATGAACAGAAAGCTCATGCGGCTGTGGTAGCCCGAAGGAAGGCGGAACCCACCCCAGATGAAAGCGAGCGGATAGAGCCAGCAGCTCAACAGTATCAGGAAAAGGAAAAGGCTTGCTGCCAGCTTCAGCTTGGAGGGGATGTTCTTCAAGAAAAAGAATGAACCAGCAGCGATGAGCACCAGGCAGTTCCCGAACAATTGAGGCACTTGGCTGTCTTCCCAGGATGCCGAGAGCAGGCCACGCAGGACGTTCGGCAGTGTTCCATGCTGGAAGACGGGCATGATGAGGCATGTGGCAAGACAGCACACGAGCAAGACGAAGAGGGAGATGGCGGCACGCATGCGAAGAGAACGCTTCCGGAAGCAGAAGAAGACGAGAGCGAGGACGCAGGCCGGGGCACAAGCAGCAGCAGCGAACAGAGCCTCGACGGGGACTCCAGCCAAAGAGGGCATACGTTTCGCGATGAGCGTCTGAATCTGCTGGAACTGCCCTTCGCTATCCACGCTCGTGCCGTTGGACATCATGGAAAGCACTGATGGCAGGAACACGATGGCTGAGATTGCGAGCCCCAGGGCCATAGCCGCACAGAACAGGACGAGCCGCCTGCGATGCGTCCCGCCCCAAGACCGTACGCCTTCGAAGCCGAGCGCGTACCCTTCGAACATCACATACAGGCACAGGAAGAGCCCGATCATGTAACCCATGTACCAGTTCGTGAGAACGCAGGCGCCATAGGCCATGGCCAAGAGTCGCCACTGGCCGTGGCGAAGGAGACAGCAGACGCCCCATGCGCACAGAGGAAGGAAGACAAGACCGTCCATCCACATGGGATTGCGCAGTTGCGTGAGCGTCCAGACCGAGAGCGTGAACCCCAGGGCGAGCGCGCAGGTCCAAAGCGGACCCAGACCGAACCGTTTGCGCAGATAGAAGCTGGTCGTCAGCTGGATGCATCCCGTTTTGAGCACCGTGATGATGAAGCAGAACAGAGGGATCGCGCGTTCATCGAAAAAGGGGAGCAATAGATTGAAGGGACTTGCCAGGTAGTAACCGAACATCGCGGCAGTGCTGTTGCCGAGGCCTTGAGCCGTGGAGTAGAACGGATCGGCATCTCCCAGCAGCACGTCTCGATACCAAGCGAAGAAATCAGCATATTGGTAGCGCAGATCCGCTTCCATGAAGGAAAGCGATCCGAAGGGCTGGACGCCGGCAAGGGCGGCACCTGTGCACAAAATGGCCATGGGAAGCAGGAAGCTCCCCAGCCAAAAGAGAGCGGTCTTCAGGTGGGGATGCGCCATCTACCGCAGGCCGTCCGCTTCCTGATCCGTGCCGTCCTGTTCGATCATGCGGCGTGTCAAGTACACGGGGCGGTGCTTGCCTTCTATGTAGATGCGGCCCAGGTATTCGCCGAAGATGCCCAGCGCCAGCATCACGATGCCCGCGAACAGGAGCGTGATGCAGATGAGCGTGGGATAGCCGGGCACATTGATGCCCACCACGAAGTATTCGAACACCACCACCAGCAGGTAGATGATGGACACCAATGACGTGAGCATCCCCACGTAGAGGATCAGCCGCAAAGGCCAGGTGGTGAACGACACGATGCCGCCCAGCGCGTAGCCCATCAGGCTGCCGAACGACCACGAGGTGCTGCCCGCGTGCCGCTTCGCCGGCGTGTATGGGATGGTGTGCGTGCGGAAGCCCACCCAGGCGAACAGGCCTTTGGAGAAACGGAAATACTCCGGCATGGACATGAGCGCGTCGGCCACATTGCGCCGGAACACGCGGAAATCGCTGGCGTTGGCGGGCAGCTCCACATCCCCTACGGCATTGAACGCCTTGTAGAACCGGCGCTTGAACCACTTGAGCACGCGCCCTTCGTGCCGCTCCTCTTGCACGGCGGCCACGCAATCCACCTCCGGGTGCTCGCGCAGATAGTTGAGCATCTTGAACGACGTGGCCGGGTCCTGTTGCAGGTCAGCGTCGATGAAGCCCACCAGGTCCCCGCGGGCGTTCTCAAGTCCGGCCAGCATGGCCGCCTCTTTGCCGAAGTTGCGGGACAGTTCGATGGCCTTCATGCTGATGCGCGGATGCGCAGGTGCATCCATGGCTTGCGCGATCTTCGCGAAGGTGACGTCCGTGGAGCCATCGTCCACGAACACCAGTTCCAGCCCATCGGGCGCATCCAGCTGCTCCATGCATTCCGCCATGCGCGCCAAAAGCGGCGCGATGTTCTCCGCTTCGTTGTGGCACGGTATGATGAGCGTCAGTTCCATGGGCACCTATTATAAGAGCATCAGCTTGCACAGCGGAGGGGAGGGGAGCGCATGGACGTCATCATCCATGCTGACGATTTCGGCATCACGCTCGAACAATCGAAGGACATTCTGGCGTGCTCTTCGGCCTGCGGGGGCGCGGGCGCGCTGAACTCCACCAGCGCGCTGGCCACGTCACCGGCATTCGCAGAGTGCGCGGCCTTCGCGCGTCCGTTCGTGGATGCGGGCTGCATCCACATGGGGCTGCATCTGAACCTGGTGGAAGGCCCGGCGCTCAGTGCTGCCAAAGATGCGCCGCTGCTGGTGGGGGAGGACGGCCGCTTCCGTTGCGGGTTCGCGCAGATGCTCCTGCTCTCAGGCGGCCGTGAACGAGATGCGCTCACACGTCAGGTGCGCCAGGAGGCGCGGGCGCAAATCCGCGCGTTCTTGGATGCGTTCCCTGGCCTCGAAGGGCGTCTGCGCGTGGACAGCCACCAGCACTTCCATCTGATCCCGGCGGTGTTCGCGGGCCTTCTGGCCGCGGTGCAAGATGAAGGCTGTGCGCTGGAATACCTGCGCATTCCCGCCGAGCCGCTGGGTCCGTATTTGCGAACGTCGGAGGTGCGCAAGCGCGTGACGCCGGTGAACCTGGTGAAGAACGCGCTGCTGAACGCGCTCTGGAAGCAGTGTGCGCCCCGCTATCCGGAAACGCTGCCCACGCCTGCACGCTTCTACGGACTGGCGCTCTCCGGGCGCATGCAGCATGCAACGGATGAAGCATTCCTTGAGCGCGTGTTCGCGGACGCAGAACGCGATGGCCGTGACGTGGAGCTGCTCTTCCACCCCGGTGGCGTGCCGTCGACGGATGCCTGCTTAGCCCCCCATCTCAAGGGCTTCTGCGCGTTCTATCTCTCCCCGAACCGCGCCGCGGAAGCAGAGGCCATTCGCCGCATTTCGCTTGGCGTGTAGATGATATGGAATCCCGGGCGTTGTTCGCCGCTGAACGGGGTGCGAGTATACACTTTGGCTACTGAGCCAGAAATGTCAAGGGGAAACCGAGGGGAACAACCTATGGATGCGAAGAGCCGGGGCGCAAAGGCGTCAGTTGTTTTCGTAGCCGTTGCGGCCATCATGGCCGCGCTGATGATAGCGTCTGTGGGGTCTTTGCAGGCGGCTCAGGCAGACGAGGTGGACGCGCAGGCGGCATCGGGTTGGACACCTTCAGGAAGCTGTGAATGGCAGCTGGACACGGCATCCAACGCCATGACCATTCGTGTGGCGAATGGCGCCAGCACCGGTGTCTTGGAAGATACGCCATGGAAAGATGTTGCATCTACTGTGCGCTCCATCACGTTCGAGGGTTCTCACGCCATTGCGTTTGACGGTGACACGTCTCAGTTCTTCGCGGATTGCACGGCCCTTGAGCAGCTTGACCTTGCGGGCTTGGACACGTCGAACATGACGGAGATGGATCGCATGTTCGAGAACTGCTCATCGCTCACCGAACTTGATCTGTCCATGTTCGACACCTCAAGGGTGACGGATATGATGATCATGTTCTCAGGGTGTTCTTCCCTTGAGCGCCTTGACGTTTCCAGCTTCAACACCTCGCAGGTGCAGTACATGAACAACATGTTCTATGGATGCACCGCGCTCCAGACATTGGACATCACCAACTTCGATACGTCGAAGGTGGTGAACATGTCCATCATGTTCAGGGATTGCTCCTCTTTGCGCACTCTTGACCTTTCCCATTTCAGCACGGCTTCGGCCTCGTCCTTCGAGGAGTTCTTCGGCGGCTGCTCCTCGCTCACGTCGGTGGATTTGAGCTCATTCGATACGCGGAACGCAGTGTCGTTCTGGGCTATGTTCAGCAGGTGTGCATCGCTCAAAGAAGTTGACCTCACACCGCTCAACACCTCGAAAGCCAACACGATCTCTGCCATGTTCCAGGGCTGTACTGCGCTTGAACGGGTGGATTTCAGCGGACTCGACACCTCGAACATGGACAGCATGGACATCCTGTTCTTAGACTGTCCGTCGCTGCGTACGCTTGATATCTCCAGCTTCAACACGTCCAAGGTGGTCAGTTCTGCCGATATGTTCCCGGTGAACTTGGAAGAGCTCACCATCGGAGCGGCATTCACGCTGCAATCTGACATCCCACAAGGCTCATGGCGCAACCGTGCAGGCGTGAGTTTCGTCGCTGCGGACATCCCGCAGGGCGTGGCCGATACGTACACGCGCCAGGTAACACCCCCAACTTCTCCTACCGTGAAGATCCAGGCTCCATCCAGCACGCTTGTCATGCCAGGGAGCACGCTGCAGCTGACTGCCGTGGCCACACCGGCTGGTGCTGGCGCGCTCTCCTGGTCGTCATCGGATACGTCCATCGCGTCTGTGGATAGCCAAGGGCTCGTTACCGCAGTGGCACCGGGTACCGTAACGATCAAGGTGCAGATGGGATCCGCCCAGGATTCCATCACCATCACCGTGGGGCAGCGCGTGCAGTCCATCCAGCTCTCAGATACGGCAAAAACGGTGCTGGTCACCGATGCCCCCTTTGCGCTCACGGCAACGGTGCTTCCTGCAGGGGCTGTGAACAATGCTGTGGTGTGGTCCACTTCTGACGCTTCGGTGGCCACGGTCACTCCTGCCGGTATCGTCACGCCGGTGGCAGCGGGCAGTGCGGTCATCACGGCAAGCGCTGGCGGCCTGACGGCGCAGTGCGAGGTCACGGTACAGGCTGCGGGCAACACGCCTGCGCCGAATCCGCCCACACCGCCCGCCACCAGCATTTCGCTGAACCACCAGGCGAAGGCCATGACCGTGGGCGATGCGCCGTTCGCGCTGGTGGCCACGGTCACGTCCGCTGACGGCAGCGAAGAGGTCAGCTGGGAATCCTCTGACCCTCGCGTGGCCACGGTGGATGCAGGCGGCATGGTGCGCCCCCTGAGGGCGGGGAGGACGTCCATCATGGCGACGGCGGGTTCTGCGCATCAGGCGTGCGCGGTCACCGTGGATGCGAAGAGCGTGGAGACATCTGCCGCTTCTGATATGGATGGCCATCTGGTGATAAGCGATTCAGCAGTGGCTGCAGAGCTGGCAGGGCTCCAGTTGCAGATCAACGACAGCAGCAGAGAGCATGACCAGGCGCTGATCCAGGCGGTCTCCAAGTCTGCGCCTGCGGGCAGCGTGTACGTGGGCGCGTTCGAAGTGGACATGACGGACGGTGCGGGCGCGGTCCATCCGTGGAGCAGCGATGCGGGCAGCGTGCAGGTGCACATCTCGCTGCCGGAAGAGATGGCGGCCATTGCGCAGGCCTATGACCTCAGCATCCACTACGTTGCTGAGGATGCGCAGTCCACGGAGGCGAAGACCACCTGGATGGAAGAGGGGAGCCTCGTGTTCGAGACGTCCCACTTCAGCACCTATGCCCTTGCGGCAACGCCGCGCACGGACGGTCAGGGGCCGGTGCAGAACAACACGAACGTGGGCGGAGACCCTACCGGCGGTTCCGGCTTGGCCCAGACCGGTGACGCGAACGCGCGCATCCTGTTCGCGCTGTTCTCTCTTGCGTTGGCTGGTGCGGCGGCCGCAGGCGCGGCACGGCTTTTCGGCATGAGAGGAAAGCACAGCTGACGCGCGGGCTGTCTCTATCTGTGATACCATTGCGGGCGCGATGCTGGGGTATCGTCCAACGGCAGGACTCTGGTTTTTGGTGCCAGCTATCTAGGTTCGAATCCTGGTACCCCAGCCATTCTCTGAACTCGCAAGTTCTCTGCAAGAAGCTTTCCAGGGCATCTCTCTCCGCGCATGTGCAAAAGGGACGTCCCAAATTGCACATAGGTAAAGAGGATGAGCACTGATAGACTTCTTCTATGTGCAATTTGGAACGTCCCCTTTGCACATCGCCGAAACCAAGGGTGTGCAATTTGGAATGTCCCTTTTGCGGGGCGTTTCTGGCTGACATCGTTTATGCGTTCCGCAGGTGCCCTGTGCCCGGTTTAGTTGGCGCGCATTCGTCGCAGTCCTGTCGGATCGCTTATTTCATTCATGGGCTTCAACGCTCCGCGTGCGTAGCGCTCTTGACCCGCATGGACGCCCCAAATCGCACCGGCGCGGTTGCCTGATGTGCAAAAGGGACGTCCCAAATTGCACATAGGTAAAGAAAATGAGCGCTGAAAGACTTCTTCTATGTGCAATTTGGAACGTCCCCTTTGCACATCCGATTCGGAGTTTCCTTTTGCCCATGCGCTTTGTTGTTGCATCAGGGCGGGCAGGTTTGCTATCATTTACGCTTGACCGACAAGGCGGTTGCGCACATGCCACGCATGGATGCGCGAGTACCTGGCTGCTCCTGGCATTCCACATCCAGATGAGCGGCGCAGCTTCGAAGCTGCACGCCTGACATGCAGGCATGAAGATCCGCCAAGCCGGTTTCAAGGTTTTGTGCGCCTTTTTCTCATTTCTCGCGCGTTTTCCCTCTGACTTTTGTTAAAGTCCAAATTTGCTGTGTAAAGGCTGGTTTTTGGAGGGAACCTTTGGCTAAGGAAGATGTGATCGAGCTCGAAGGCACCGTGAAGGAAGCGTTGCCGAACGCCATGTTCAAGGTTGAGCTTGAGAACGGGCATGAGATACTGGCCCACATTTCAGGCAAGATGCGCATGCACTACATCAAGATCCTGCCCGGGGACAAGGTCACGGTGGAACTGTCCGTGTATGACCTGAACCGCGGCCGCATCACCTATCGCTTCAAGTAAAGCAACACAGATCCGCTGATGCACGGGGCGTTCGTCCCACGGAGAGCCGATTCTCCGCAGGTGCGCCAGCGCCACGCAAGAAAATCCTCGTCTGCGGCTGGGCGTGAAGGTATAGAAGGAATGACATCTACCGAAAGGAAGAAAGATGAAGGTACGTCCTTCGGTCAAGAAGATGTGCGACAAGTGCAAGATCATCCGACGCCACGGCAAGGTCCTTGTCATCTGTGACAATCCGCGCCACAAGCAGCGTCAGGGCTAAGGGAGGAAGCAGAACATGGCAGTACGTCTGGTAGGCGTAGACCTTCCGCAGAACAAGCGCGTGGAGATCGCCCTCACCTACATCTACGGAATCGGACTCACCACATCCAAGAAGATCCTGGCAGAGACGGGCATCAACCCGGATGTGCGCGTGAAGGATCTCACGGAAGATGACCTGAGCAAGCTCCGTGACTACATCCAGAACAATCTCAAGGTGGAGGGCGACCTGCACCGCGAGGTCTCCCAGAACATCAAGCGCCTCATGGAGATCGGCTGCTATCGCGGCCTTCGCCATCGTCGGGGGCTTCCGGTCCGCGGTCAGCGCACGCACACCAATGCGCGCACGCGCAAGGGCCCGCGCAAGCAAATCGGCGGCAAGAGAAAGTAGAGTGAGGAAGCATAATGGCTAAGAAAAACGTAACTGCGCGCGTCAAGCGCTCTGAACGTAAGAACATCGCCGTGGGTGCTGCTCACATCAAGTCTACGTTCAACAACACCATCATCTCCATCACGGATCCCCAGGGCAATGTGATCGCCTGGCAGTCCGCTGGCACCGTCGGCTTCAAGGGCAGCCGCAAGTCCACGCCGTTCGCGGCGCAGATGGCGGCTGAGGCCTGCGCGAAGATCGCCATGGAGCATGGCCTGCGCAAGGTCTCCGTCTTCGTGAAGGGCCCGGGCTCCGGCCGCGAAACGGCCATCCGCACCCTGCAGGCTGCCGGCCTTGAGATCGCCAGCATCCAAGATTGCACCCCCATCCCGCACAACGGTTGCCGTCCGCGCAAGCGTCGTCGCGTGTAGTTCGAAAGGATCTGACTTTATGGCACGTTACACTGGACCTTCTTGCCGCCTCTGCCGGCGCGAAGGATGCAAGCTCTTCCTCAAAGGAGACCGCTGCTACACGGACAAGTGCGCCATCGAGCGCCGTGACTACGCTCCGGGCGAAGCCGGCCGCAAGCGCGTCAAGGAAAGCGAATATCGCATGCAGCTCCGTGAGAAGCAGAAGACGAAGCGCATCTATGGCCTCCTTGAGAAGCAGTTCCATCATTACTACGAGATGGCCAACCGTCAGCAGGGCGTCACGGGCGAGAACCTGCTGCGCATCCTGGAGAGCCGTCTTGACAACGTGGTCTACCGCTTGGGCTTCGCGAAGTCCCGTGCTGAGGCTCGTCAGCAGGTGCGCCACGGCCACATCAACGTGAACGGCCGCCGCGTGGACATCCCGTCGTTCCGCGTGCGCCCCGGTGACCTGATCTCTGTGGCTCCGAAGGCCCGCGACATGCTGGTCATCAAGAGCGCGCTCATCTCAAGCGAACGCATCAGCGTGCCGGCCTGGCTGGAAGTGGACATCGAAAAGCTCCAGGGCAGCGTTCTTTCGCTCCCGCAGCGCGACCAGATCGATTCCGACATCCGCGAGCAGCTCATCGTCGAGCTCTACTCGAAATAAGCTTGGACTTTTAAGGAGGCTCATCACACATGACAGAGTTCATGAGGCCTACTGTAAGCACTGAGGAAGTCAACAGCACGGTTGCTCGCTACATCGTCGAACCGTTGGAACGCGGTTACGGCAACACGCTGGGGAACTCCATGCGCCGGGTGCTGCTCTCCTCCCTTGACGGGGCGAAAGCAACGGCCATCCAGGTGGATGGCGTGCAGCATGAGTTCACCACCGCAGAAGGCGTCATCGAGGACATCACGGACATCGTTCTCAACGTGAAGGGATTGGTCTTCAGCGCTCTGAACGATGACGTGACAGAGGCCACGGCGCATGTGTCCGCCGAAGGCCCGTGCGTGGTCACGGGCGCTGACCTTGAGGTGCCCACCGAATTCACGCTGGTGAATCCGGAGCACGTCATCGCCAGCGTGGCCGACGGCGGCCAGCTGGACATGTCCATCCGCATCGGCGTGGGCCGCGGATACGTCAGCGCTGACAGCAACAAGCGCACGGAAGACCCCATCGGCGTCATTCCGGTGGACTCCCTGTTCTCCCCGGTGCGCCGCTGCACCATGAACGTGGAGGACACGCGCGTCGGCCAGCACACGGACTATGACCGCCTGACGTTGGAAGTGGAGACGGACGGTTCCATCTCCCCCACCGAAGCGGTCTGCCGCGGGGCGAACATCATCAATCAGTACATGGGCGCGTTCCTGTCCCTGATCGATGATGACCAGGAAGAGGAGACGGTGGAATCCACGTCCATCTTCGCTCCTGAGAACACGGAGACCAACGCTGAGCTGGACAAGCAGATCGAGGACCTGGACCTTTCCGTGCGTTCTTACAATTGCTTGAAGCGCGCGGGCATCCATTCCGTTCGCCAGCTGGTCGAATTCTCCGAGAACGACCTTCTGAACATCCGCAATTTCGGTGCCAAGTCCATCGAAGAGGTCAAGGACAAGCTGATCTCCATGGATTTGAACCTCAAGTTTTAGGAGTCGAAAATGAGGCATAAGTACAAGGGGCGCAAGCTCGGGACGGACTGGAGCCACACCAAGGCGATGAAGCGCAGCCTGGTGCAGCAGCTGTTCCTGAACGACCGCATCAAGACCATCGAAAGCCGCGCGAAGGAGATCCGTCCTGACGTGGACAAGATCATCACGTGGGCCAAGAAGGGGGATCTGCACTCCCGCCGTCTGGCCATCGCTGCGCTGGGCAACGACAAGGAACTGGTGCGTGAGATCTTCGAGAAGGTCAACCAGGGCATGTTCGAAGGACGCCCGGGCGGCTACACCCGCATCATGAAGCTGGGGCCGCGCAAGGGTGACGGCGCGCCCATGGTCATCATGGAGCTGGTCACGGAGACCTGCGTGCCGAAGGCTGAGCGCAAGGCTGCCGCGTCCAAGACCACGGCCAAGAAGGCAACGCCGAAGAAGGCCGCCAAGAAGGCTGACAAGCCGGAAGAGAAGGAATCCGTGATCGAAGAGGTCAAGGAATCCGTCGAAGCGGCTGAGGAGAACTTCGCTGCTGAGGTCCAGGAAGCCGGCAAGGAGCAGCTGGCTGAAGAGAAGGCCGAAGCTGCGAAAGACGCCGAGCAGGCCGAAGAGGTCCGCGAGGAAGAATTCAAGGCTGAAGAGGCCAAGGCCGAGGCCGCTGAGGCCGAAGCGAAGAAGGCCGAGGCCGAAGAGAAGGCGAAATAGCTTTCCGGGTGCAAGCCCCCTCGCTCTATATCGTTTCTGATTCGCCCGTGCATCGTGCAGATGCGCGGGCGAAACTCGTTCTGCTGCTGGTCTATTCGGTGGGCCTTCTGTTCGTGGGCACGTGGTGGGGGATGGCTGTGGCCGCTGCGCTGCTGTCGGGCGCGTTCGTGGCGGCGCGCTTGCCGGTGCGTCCGGTGTTCCTGGTGCCAGCGCCGGCGTACGTGCTGGTGGCGGTCACGGTAGCGTTCAACGCCTTCAGCTACGGGCCGGATGCGGGCATGGCGTTCAGCGCGGCTGGGCTTTCCCGAGGGTGCCTCATAGGCGTGCGGATCTGCCTGTTGGTGTGGGCCAGCCTGATCGTCTGCTATGCCACTACTTCCACGCAGCTGGTGGCGGCTTTTCTCTGGTTCTTGCGCCCGTTGCGCGCGGTGCGCGTGCCGGTGGACGATGTGGCCATGGCGCTCTCCATCGCGCTCCGGTTCATTCCGCTCATCGCTGTCGAATACGACCAGATCCGCGATGCCCAATGGGCCCGCGGGGCTGCGTTCGATGAAGGCGGCCCGGTGCGGCGGATCCGTGCGCACGTGGCCATCTTGCTGCCGCTGATCGTGGGGCTGTTCCGCCGTGCAGACCGATTGGCTGAGGCCATGGATGCTCGTTGTCACGGTCTGAAGAAATGATGCGGCGGCCGCCGTTTCGGGATGGAAATGGCAAGCCTCAGATGCTATGATGGCGCTCACGGGACTCCAGCGTCGAAACCACGCTCAAAACACCACATGGCGCGCTTTTCATAGATAGAGGGCACCATATATGGCATTCGTGCATCTGCATAACCACACTGAATACTCCCTTCTGGACGGCATCACGCACATCAAGGATATGGTGCGCCGGGCGGCGGATCTGGGCATGCCCGCGGTGGCCGTGACGGACCACGGCGTCATGCACGGCATGATCGAATTGCGCGATTCCTGCATGGCTGTTGAGAAGGAGACGGGCGTGGCCGTCAAGCCCATCTACGGCTGTGAGATATATTTCACCACGGACGAAGAGTTGCGCACGGACGTGCGCCCGAAGCTCTACCACCTGTTGCTGCTGGCGAAGACCACGGAGGGCTACCACAACCTGCTGAAGCTGGTCAGCGAATCCAACGTGGACAACGCCTATTACAAGCCGCGCACTACGCTCTCCCAGCTGCGGAAGTACGGCCACGGCCTCATCGGCACGTCGGCGTGCATCGCGGGCATCATCCCGAAGCTGCTGGATGGGCGTCAGTTTGACGAAGCAGTGAAGTGGGCAAACATCTTCGCGGAATGCTTCGATCCGGGGGATTTCTACATCGAACTGCAGAACCAGGGCATCAAGACGGACGCGGGCTACACGCAGACGGAGCTGAACCACAAGCTCACGGAGGTGGCGCAGGCGGCCGGCCTCAAGACCATCGCCACGAATGATTTCCATTACCTTTTGCGGGAAGACGCCTACGCGCAGGACATCATGCTCTGCATCGGCACCAAGCAGAACATCAACGACCCTGATCGCACCTTCAAGTTCGAGAACGACCAGTTCTACATGAAGACGGAAGAGGAGATGCGCGAAGCGCTGAAGGATTTCCCGGAGGCGTGCGACAACACGGTGGAAGTGGCGGAGAAGTGCAACGTGGTCATTGAAGATGAGACCATCCTGCCGCGCTTTCCGCTGCCGGAAGGCGAAACGGACGAAAGCTGGTTCCGCAAGCGCGTGCAGGAAGGCCTTGAGAAGCGCTATGGCACACCGGTGCCCCCGGAGGCGCAGGAGCGCGCTGACTATGAAATGGGCGTCATCATCCAGCAAGGCTTCCCGGCCTATTTCCTCATCGTGCAGGAATACATCGAATGGGCGCGCAGCCAGGGCATCGGCGTGGGGCCGGGCCGTGGATCGGCCGCAGGCGCCATCGTGGCGTATGCCATGGGCATCACTGATCTTGATCCCCTTTCCAATGGGCTGCTGTTCGAGCGCTTCTTGAGCCCGGAACGCGTGGAGATGCCCGATATCGATGTTGATTTCGACGATGAGCGTCGCGGTGAGGTCATCGAACACATCAAGGACGTGTACGGCGAAGACCACGTGGCCGGCGTCATCACGTTCGGCAAGCTGCAGGCGCGCAATGCCGTGAAGGATGCGGCACGCGTGCTGGGCTACTCCTATGCCGCGGGGGATCGCATCTCCAAGATGATCCCGGACGAACTGGGCATTTCCATCAACGAGGCGCTGGAGAAGAACCCGGAGATGCGCACGGCCTATGACACCGAAGAGGAAGTGAAGGCCATCCTGGACGCGGCGCTCTCCATCGAGGGGAATGTGCGCGGCGAAGGCGTGCACGCCTGCGCTACCATCATCTGCCGTGATCCCATGTCTGACCACGTCCCCATGAAGCGGGATACCAAGGGCGGCGGCATCATCACGCAGTTCGACGGCCATTACACCCCTGAGTTGGGCCTGCTCAAGATGGACTTCCTGGGCTTGCGCACCTTGGGCGTGCTTTCGCGCGCGTGCAACAACATCTATGAGCGCACGGGCGTGCGCATCGTGCCGGAAGAGATCCCCACGGATGACGAGAAGGCCTTCCAGCTCATGCGCAGCGGCAACATGGACGGCCTCTTCCAGGTGGAGAGCGCCCTGTACGTGAGCCTGTTCAAGCGCCTGCCCCCGAAGAGCTTCTCTGACATCGTGGCATCCATCGCGCTGAACCGTCCGGGCCCGCTGGAGTCCGGCATGGTGGATGACTACGTGAAGGCCGCCAAGAACCAGGCCAACATCCACTACTACGATGACCGGCTGCGCTCCATCCTGGAAGAGACCAACGGCACCATGGTCTACCAGGAACAGATCATGCAGATCTCCATGGCCATGTCCGGCTTCTCCGCTGGCAAGGCGGATAAGCTCCGCAAGGCCATGGGCAAGAAGAAGCTTGACGTCATGAAGGAGCTCCAGGAAGACTGGAACACCGGTGCGGTGGGCAACGGCTTTTCGCTCGAGGTGGCCAAGCAGATCTGGACGGACGCGGAGAAGTTCGCGAAATACGCGTTCAACAAGTCCCACTCGGCGGCCTACGCCATCCTGGTCATGCGCACGGCATACCTGAAGGCGTATTATCCGAACGACTACATGGCGGCGGTGCTGTCCAGCTACATGGGCAAGACGGACCGCCTGATCCGCTACATCTCCAGTTGCAACCACAACGGCACGCCGGTGCTCCCGCCGGACATCAACACGTCCAACATCGAATTCACGCCGGTGGAGAACGGTATCGTGTTCGGCCTCATGGGCGTGCGCGGCATCGGGCGCAACGTGGCAGAGGCCATCATCGAAGAGCGGGAGAAGGGTGGACCGTTCAAGAACCTGCATGACTTCGTCTCCCGCGTTGATCTGAAATGCGTGAACCGCAAAGCCATCGACGCGCTCATCAAGGGCGGCGCATTCGATTCCTGCGGCTACACGCGCAAGCAGCTGATCCACTTCCTGGAAGACACGCCGCTTCTGGAAGACGCCCAGAAGCGGCAAAAGGATGCCAGCCAAGGCCAGGTCACCATGTTCGACCTGTTCGGTGATGTGGAGGATTCCGGCTTCGAGGTGCACGTGCCTGAACCGGACGGGGTGGAATGGCCCGCGCGCGAACTGCTGCGCTATGAGAAAGAGATCATGGGCATCTACGTGTCCGGCCATCCGTTGGCGCCCTATGAGCGCATGATGGCGCGCATCACGAAGCACAACATGGGCGAATTGTCCGAACGCACGAAAGAGATCAAATCCGCCACGTTCGTGGGGCTGGTGTCCGGCGTGGCCACCAAGCCCACCAAGCGCGGCACCATCATGGCGAACTTCCAGATAGAGGATGCCACGGGCGTCATCGATTGCATCGTGTTCGATCATTCAAAGGTATCGGACGTGCTGCATGAAGATGCTGTGGTTAAGATGAAGGGCAAGTTCGAAGTGTCGGACCGCGGCAGTCAGATCATCGCCTATGAGGTGGAGGAGCTGGTGTTGGATGAATCCCAGGCCTCAGCGCCGCTGCGGCGCGGACCGGGGCATCTGGTCATCCGTTTGGATTCGCGGGAGTTCGACGCCACGAAATCCCAGCGGTTGAACTCCATCCTGAGCCAGCATCCCGGCGAAGACGGCGTGGTGCTCATGGTGCATCAGTCCGACGGCCGCAAGTTCCGTGCGGAACTGCCCGTCACGGTAGATTCCGAAAGCGATGTCCTGAAGACGGAGATATCCCGCCTCTTCGGTCGCGTCGTGGCCTGACTTCGGCGCACAAAGGATGTGCAAAAGGGACGTCCCAAATTGCACCCGTGAGATTGCCCTGATGTGCAAAAGGGACGTCCCAAATTGCACATAGGATCAGTCTTCCAGTGCTCGATCTCTTTCCCTATGTGCAATTTGGAACGTCCCTTTTGCATATCAGGAAGCCTATTCGCGCAGGGGCGCCTGCCGGCGGGTATGTGCCATGACCTTCGCCTTCGGCTCCAGTCATGTCGCGGTGCTGTCGCACCGCTGCTTTCGCAAGCGGGCTTCAACGCGCTCCGCGCGTAGCGCCCTTGCTCCAAACGCATCATCAATTCCGATAGATGTGCAAAAGGGACGCCCCAAATTGCACCCGTGAGGTTGCCCTGATGTGCAAAAGGGACGTCCCAAATTGCACCCGTGAGGTTGCTCTGATGTGCAAAAGGGACGTCCCAAATTGCACATAGGGTCAGTCTCCAGTGCTCGATCTCGTTTCCTATGTGCAATTTGGAACGTCCCTTTTGCACATCCGTTACACTGACGGCTATGGCAGAGGCGCTCACATATTCGCTCACGCTGGCTTACGACGGGGTGCCGTTCGCGGGGTTCGCGCGGCAGCCGGGGCAGCTCACGGTGCAGGGGGAAGTGGAGAACGCCCTCAGCACGGTGCTGCGCCGGCCCGTTGAGGTCACCTGCGCGGGGCGCACGGATGCAGGCGTGCATGCGCGGGCGCAGGTGGTCAGCTTCAACGTGGACGCTGATGAGATGGCTGGCCGCAAGCCGGATGTCTTCTTGCGTTCGCTGAACGCGCTCACCCATGACGGCATCTCCTTCCGTTCGTTGGACGAGCGCGCTCCCGGGTTCTCCGCACGCTTCGACGCCCAGATGCGGGAGTACCGCTATTTCATCTTCAACCAGGAATTCCCGCCCGTGTTCACCAGCGCGTTCGCTTGGCACGTGAAGAAGCCGCTGGATGTGGATGCCATGCGCGAAGCGGCGCAGCACCTGGTGGGTGAACATGACTTCAAGAGCTTCTGCATGGCCGCGTCTGCCGAAGGACGTCGCACGTTCCGCTATGTGGACGAGGTCTCCTTCCATGAGTGCGCCGAATTCGCCGAACCGCTGCTGTGCGTGAAGGTGCGCGGCAATGCGTTCTTGCATTCCATGGTGCGCGCCATGGTGGGCACGCTGGTGAACGTGGGCAGGCGCACGAAGCCGCCGGAGTGGGTGCGCGAAGCGCTGGAAGCGCGCAGGCGTTCCGCTGCCGGGGAGAACGCGCCCGCGTGCGGCCTTGTCCTTTGGGATGTGGAGTACTGACCGTATAATCCGCCTGTTCTGCACGTTCAGCTTGAAGGAAAGAGACATGGCGAACTCCGCATCAACCGAAACCGCCCCTGCCCGCGCATCCTGGTCCGGCAAGTGGGGCTTCATCCTGGCAGCCGCAGCTTCTGCGGTGGGCCTGGGCAACCTCTGGCGTTTCCCGTACCTGGCGGCGAAGTACGGCGGCGGCGCGTTTTTGATCACTTACATCGTGCTGGTGGTCACGTTCGGCTTCGCGTTGATGATGGCCGAAACGGCGCTCGGCCGCATGACGGGGCAATCCGCCATCGGCGCGTTCCGTGCGTTCGGCAAGAAGTACACCATCATCGGGATCCTGGCGTCCGCCGTGCCGTTCATCATCACGCCCTATTACGCGCTCATCGGCGGTTGGGTGACGAAGTACATGGCATCCTACATCGCGCTTCCGGCGGAAACTCTGGCGGAGGGCACGTTCTTTAGCGGCTTCATCCTGCAGAATGCAGAAAGCTACCTGTGGATGTTCATCTTCATCGCATGCGTGGTGGCCGTGGTGGCTTTCGGCGTGAAGCGCGGGATCGAACGCGTGAACAAAGTGTTGATGCCGGCGCTCATCATCATGGCCGTCATCATCTCCGTGTTCGCTCTCACGCTCCCCGGCGCGCTGGACGGCCTGGCGTACTACCTGATCCCGGATTTCAGCAAGTTCAGCGCTGAGCTGGTGGTGGCCGCCATGGGGCAGATGTTCTTCAGCCTGTCCTTGGCCATGGGCATCATGATCACCTACGGTTCCTACTTCTCCAAGAAGGAGGACCTGGAGCATTCTGTGCGCCGCATCGAACTGTTCGACACCGGCATCGCCATCCTGGCGGGTCTCATGATCATCCCGGCGGCAGTGGCCGTTCAGGGCAGTGGGGAAACGGTGGCATCCACGGCGGGCCCGGGCCTCATGTTCGGCGTGCTGCCCCAGGTGTTCTTAGGGTTCGGCTTCGCGGCGAACGTGGTGGGCTTCCTGTTCTTCGCGCTGGTGTTCTTCGCGGCGCTGACCAGCTGCATATCGCTGTTCGAGACGCTGGTGTCGATCGTGGATGACGCCACGAACAAGGGCCGCAAGTTCTCCATCATGGTCTGCACGGTCTTCATCGTGATCGTGGCCACCATCGTGAATCTGGGCTACAACGAACTGCTGTCCGTTGATCTGATGTACTCCATCTTCCATATCGGCGAATACCAGGATTCTCAGCTGCTGGACTTCTTCGACTTCCTGTCCAACACCGTGATGATGCCCATCGTGGCGCTGCTCACCTGCATCTTCGTGGGATGGATCATCAAGCCGAAGACGCTCATCCAAGAGGTGAAGCAATCAAGCAAGTTCACGGGCGAGAAGCTGTTCATCGTGATGATCAAGTACATCGCGCCCGTGTTCGTGGTGGTCATCCTGGTGGCTTACATCATGAACACTGCCGGCATCATCAGCCTGTAACACCCCCACTCGCAAAAGGGACGTCCCGATGTGCAAAAGGGACGTCCCAAATTGCACCCGCGAGGTTGCCTGATGTGCGAAAGGGACGTCCCAAATTGCACCCGCGAGGTTG
>CANSWY010000010.1 GCA_947650915.1 uncultured Eggerthellaceae bacterium
CGTCCCTTCTGCACATCCGGAGGATCATTCCTATGTGCGATTTGGGACGTCCCTTCTGCACATCCGGAGGATCATTCCTATGTGCGATTTGGGACGTCCCTTTTGCACATCAGGCAACCTTGCAGGTGCGATTTGGGACGTCCCTATTGCACATGCGGTCAGGGGAGGCGCACGCCTTCGTGTTCCAGGAGGGCGCGCTTCTTGTCCAGACCGCCGGCATAGCCGGTGAGGCTGCCGTCTGAACCCACCACACGGTGGCACGGGATGATGATGCTGATGGGGTTGTGGCCCACCGCGCCGCCCGTGGCTTGCGCGCTCATGCGTTCGCGCCCCAGCTTTTTCGCCGCCTGTTGCGCCAATTGGCCGTAGGTGCGCACTTCCCCCTGCGGGATGGCACAAAGCAGCTGCCAGACCACGTGGCGGAACTCAGAACCGATAGGCGCCAGCGTGAGGCCGTCAAGACTGGGCCTCTTGCCTGCGAAATAGGCGTAAAGCCACGCGCACGCCGCCTCCAAGTGCGGATGGGAACCCTCCTCAAGCGGCGCATCCAGCGTGCCCGCGAAGTATTTCTGCCCTTCGATCCAAAGGCCCTTCAGGCCATCATCGGCCGCAGCCAGCGTGAGCAGCCCCACCGGGGAATCGTAGGTGCATGAGACATAGGATGAAGCTGTCATGGAATGTTCCTTTCTGAAAACATCAATCCGATGACCAGAGAGACATGGTGGCATAGGCGCGCCACGGACGCCACCCTTCAGCCACCTCTTCGACCTGCTTCTGCGTGAGCGGATCCATCGCCTTTTTGATGCCCAGATCCGTTGCAGGGAACGCATCGGCATGACCGGTGGCGCGCATGGCCACATACTGCGCCGTCCAAGGGCCGATGCCCGGAAGCTTCTCCAGTTCCGGCACCGTGCGCGCCGGATCCGCCCCATAGGACAGGTCAAGCTCTCCCGCCTCCAGTGCCCGGGCCAGCGCGCAGATAGTGCGCGTGCGCGCCCCCACGATGCCGAGCGCACCCAACGCATCAGGCGCACCCTCCCCCAGCGCCAGGATGTCCTCCGCAGCGGGGAACGTGCAAGAGAGCTGCGGTGCGGGCACATCCACCGGGTGACCGAATGCAGCTGCCACACGCCCAGCCAGCGTGCTTGCTCCCTTCACGGAGATCTGCTGGCCCAGCACGGCGCGCGTGCACATTTCGAAGACGTCGAAGCAGCCGGGCAGGCGCGTGCCCGGAATCAGCTTGCCCGGGAACCGATCGCGAAAGGACGCCAGCTCCGCCTCAATGGCCACAGGGTCCGCGTCCAGATCGAACAGATGGCGCACGCGTTCGGCACAGACGGACGCAACGTCCTGCAACGAAAACGACACCGTGAGCATGGCCTGCGCGCGTTCCTTGTCAGGGCGCACGGAAAGCCAGCCGCGCAGCACCCCTTCCCCACTGGGCGCGTCCACCTGCACCGTGCGCCAGTACGCACCGTCATCCACCGCCTCCACACCGGGAATGGCACGCAGCGCAAGGAACCCCAGGATGCGCTCCCACGCATACGGCTCAGCGTAGGGCAGCGTGAGCACAGCCCCCGCATCCGCGCCAGCCGTCACAGGATGTGCCCCATGCGCGTGCGCTTCGTTTCCAGGTACGCGCGGTCGTAGTCCGTGGCCGCAGCCACGATAGGCACGCGTTCGGCGATCTCAAGCCCGAAATCGGACAGCTGATAGACCTTGTCAGGGTTGTTCGTGAGCAGGCGGATGGTACGCACGCCCAAATCATGCAGGATCTGGGCCCCGATGTAGTATTCGCGTTCATCCCCCTGAAAGCCCAGAGCCAGGTTCGCATCCAACGTGTCCAGGCCTTCGTCTTGCAGCTCATAGGCGCGCAGCTTGTTCACCAGTCCGATGCCGCGACCCTCCTGGCGCATGTACAGGACAATGCCGCGGCCCTCATCGTTCACCATCTGCATGGCCGCATCCAGCTGTTCGCCGCAGTCGCACCGGAGGCTGCCGAACGCGTCCCCGGTGAGGCATTCCGAATGCACGCGCACCAGCACGTCTTCGCCGTTGCCGATGTCCCCCTTCACCAGCGCCACGTGATGTTCGCCATTCAGCAGGTTGAGGTACGCGCAGGCTTCGAATTCGCCGTGCTTGGTGGGCAGCTTCGTGCGCGCCACTTGGTCCACCAGCTTGTCGTGGCGCTTGCGCCATTCTTGCAGCTCACGGATGCTGATGAGTTTCAGACCCAGCTGCTGCGCCAGTTCCGCCAGTTCCGGCGCGCGCATCATGGTGCCGTCATCCTTCATGACCTCACAGCAAAGGCCGCACTCTCGAAGCCCTGCGATGCGCATGAGATCCACCGTGGCCTCCGTGTGGCCGTTGCGCTCCAGCACACCATTGGTGCGTGCCACCAGCGGAAACATGTGCCCCGGGCGTCGGAACCAATCCGGCCGCGCCTCCGGGTCAGCGCAGGCGCGCGCCGTGAGGCCGCGTTCGGCCGCAGAGATGCCGGTGGTGGTGTCCCGGAAGTCCACGCTCACCGTGAACGCCGTTTCGTGGTTGTCCGTGTTGTCCCGCACCATCTGGGGAAACTCCAGCGCCGCCGCGATCTCCTTGGACAGTGGCATGCAGATGAGCCCGCGGCCTTCGCGCGCCATGAGGTTCACGTTCTCCGTGGTGGCGAATTCGGCGGCGCAGATGAGATCCCCTTCATTTTCCCGGTCAGGATCATCCGTGCAGATGATGCATTTGCCCGCCTGAAGGTCTGCGATGGCCTCTTCGATGGTGGCCGTCTTGATGCGTTCCATGGCTAGAATCCCATCTCTTGGAGCGCTTGCAGCGTGAGTCCGCTCTGCGCGCTGGGTGCATTTCCGTCTTGTTCGGTCAGCAGTCCTACGGCACGGAAGACGTACTTGCCCAGCACGTCGCATTCCACATTCACCGCATCCCCCACCCGCTTGGTGCCCAGGCTGGTGTTCGCGAACGTGTGCGGGATGAGGGAGACGCCGAACGCGTGCGGGCTGATGTCCGTCACGGTGAGGCTGATGCCTTCAAGGGCAACGGATCCCTTTTCCACGATGCCGTCCGCAATGACACTGCTGACATCCACGCTGAGACGCACCGCGTCCGAATCCTCCTTGATGGATGCGATGGTGCCCACGCCGTCGATATGACCGGACACGATGTGTCCACCGATGCGGCCGCCCACAACGGCTGCGCGCTCCAGGTTGACGGAGCTGCCCGGCCGCAGGCTGGCGAAGGATGTGCGGGAGATGGTCTCCGGCATGACGTCGGCCGCGAAGGAGTCCGCCGTGAGCGCGGAAACCGTGAGGCACACGCCGTTCGTGGCGACGCTGTCCCCCACCTGGGTGCCTTCCAGCACCTTCTGCGCGCTGATGCGGATGCGCGAACCGGCGCCGCGCCGTTCGATGGCCGAGATGCGGCCCACCTCTTCGATGATGCCAGTGAACAAGGATGCCTCCTGATCCGTTTCTGTGCATCGTAGCGCACGAAAGCGGGAAATGGGAGCGTGACAAGAGGGTCAGGGCATTTCGTCACATAGAACAAAGGCTATCCGAAAGACAATGCGCAAAAGGGACGCTCCAAATCCTGAATGTGCAAAAGGGACGCTCCAAATTGCACATATCTGGGTGGGTGATGTGCAAAAGGGACGTTCCAAATTGCGCGGGGATGCGCCCTGAACGTGCAAAAGGGACGTTCCAAATCGCACATAGGAACAATCTTTCTTTGCAGATTCTCTTTTCCTATGTGCAATTTGGGACGTCCCTTTTGCACGTTCAGGATTTGGGACGTCCCTTTTGCACATCAGGATTTGGGATGGCTCTTTTGCGCATCCTTGATGGGAGAGGGTCAGAGGCGGCCTTCTATGAGGAGGTCATCGCCCAAGAGAGTGATGCGCACGTCCGTGAGGGTGAGGGCGTCCGCTGGCACGGCCACGCCGGTGCCTCCCACGGGGCCGGGCGCGCCCGCTCCGCCGAAGATCTTCGGCGCCACGTAGGCCTGCACGCAGTCCGCCAGTTTCGCATCGAACACGGCGCCCAACAGCTGCGGACCGCCCTCCACGATGACGCTGCTGATACCCGCCTCCCCCAGCGCGCAGAAGGCCGCGTCCAGATCCACCTGGCCGTCCCGCTCAGGCACCGTGAGCATCCGACATCCGCTCGCTTCAAGCGCGCGGAACGCTTCGCCGTCCGTTTCCGTCGTCACGATGCAGGTGGGTGCTTCGGCCGCGGTGCGCACCAGCTGCGCATCCAACGGCGTGCGCAGATGCGTGTCCACCACCACGCGCAGCGGCTGGTGCACGCCCAGCAGGGATGCCGCCTCCACCGGCCGCGCCGTGAGCGATGGGTCGTCCGCCAAGACCGTGCCAACGCCCACCATGATGGCGGCGTGCCGCGCACGGTCAGCATGCACGCGGGCGCGCGCCGCCTCTCCAGTGATCCAGCGGGATGCCCCCGTGCGCGTGGCCACCTTGCCATCCAGCGTCTCCGCGAACTTCGCGATGACCAGCGGACGCCCGGTGCGGATGAAATGGAAGAACGGCGCGTTCAGTTCGTCATATTCGGCGCGCAGGATGCCCTCGTCCACACGGATGCCCGCATCCCGCAACCGCCGCACGCCCGCGCCCGCCACCAGCGGGTTCGGGTCAGCCGAACCTATCACCACGCGCGCTACGCCCGCTTCGATGAGCGCATCAGCGCAAGGCGGCTGCTTGCCCGTGTGAGAACATGGCTCCAGCGTGACGTAGGCGGTGGCCCCACGCGCATCCTCCCCGCGCTGTTCGCAGTCATGGAGCGCATTGCGTTCGGCGTGGAGGCCACCGAAGCGTTCGTGCCAACCTTCGCCGATCACGCGCCCATCGCGCACCAGCACGCAGCCCACCTGCGGGTTCGGGGCCACCCACCCCTCCCCGCGCTGTGCCAGTTCGCACGCGCGCTGCATGAAGGCGGCATCGGCCGTTTCCGCATGCCCTTCCGCGCACGCCATCAGATCACCACGGGTTCGTGGGTTGAGCGGGTGAACACGCTGAAGCCGTCTTCGGTGATGATGCCGAAGTCTTCCAAACGCATGCCGAAGTCCCCCGGCACGTAGATGCCCGGCTCCACCGTGACCACGTTGCCCGGCACGAGCGGACGGCCGTTGCGCGGCGAGAGCACAGGCTCCTCATGGATCTGGATGCCCACGCCGTGCCCCAGCCCGTGTCCCATGAGACCGCCGAAACCGCCGCCTTCCAGCACGGAGAGCGCCAGCTCGTGCGCCTCCTTGCCCGTGACGCCGGGCTTCAGCATGGCCTCCACCGCCTCGTTCGCGCGTCGGAGCGTCCGCCATGCGTCCAGTATGCGGCCCTGCGGCTCCCCCAGAAAAACCATGCGCGTCATATCAGAGCAATATCCGCCGCGCCGCGCGCCGAAGTCCATCACTACGCACTGGCCCGCCTCCAGCACCTTGCCGCTGACCAGCGCGTGCGGAGAGGCGCCGTTCTCGCCACAGGCCACGATGGAGGGGAACGCCAGCTCATCGGCACCGTTCTTCAGCATGAACCAGTCCAGTTCCAGCTGCACGTCCCGTTCGGTCATGCCCGGGCGCATGAACCCGATGATGTGAGCGAAGGCCGCATCCGTCACCTCTTGCGCCGCCTGCAAGCGCGCCGCTTCCGCAGCGTCCTTCACGGCGCGCAGCCCCAGCACCAGGCCCTTCGTCTCCTGGAAGCGCCCCGGCGCGCCGAACGCCTCTTCCAGCGAACGGTACTCCGCCAGCGTGAGACTGCTCTCCACGGCAAGCTGGCCGGCTTCCACGCCGCAGACAGCCGCTCGATCCGCCGCCCACGCGGAGAACGCGCGCGCCTCCGCATCCACCTGGAGCGGCGTACCTTCCGCTTCGCGCGCCAGCGCCGTGATGTAGCGGGAATCCGTGTGCAGCCACGCCCCGTCCCCTGAAGCGGGCACGAACAGCGCGTGGGCCTGTTCGTCATCGAACGCGCCGCAGAAGCCCGTGAGCCATTCGATGTTCGCCGTGTCGCGGGTGTAGAGAGCCGCAGCCCCGGCTTCCGCCAGCGCCGCCTGCAAGCGCGCGATGCGCGATGGTTCGAACACGGCCGCACCTTCCTTCCTTGATGCATGCCAGGGGGCCGGCCCCTTCAAGCATGCGTTCGTCATGCGTATTGTAGAATCAAACCCATGACGAATGGATCCGGAACAACAGAACGCTTGCCCCGCTGTCTGGAGACGTTGCCCCGCATCCTGCAATATGCCTTCATCATCTTCATCGCGGTGACGTTGGTCTTGAACGTGGCCGCGGCACCTTTCCTGGATTTCCATTACAAATGGGCGCTCAATGACCTGGGGTGGCTCTTCCTCCTCATCGGGCTGGGGCTGGGCGTGGTGCTGTGCATGGTCGTGCGCGCGGTCTCCAAGACCCTCTCCAAGATCCCCGCGCCTGCGCTTCCCCCATTCCTGGCCTGCCACGGCTTCGGCATCTTCATCGCCTGCGGGGCCGTGGTCTTGGTCGTGCTCCAAGGCGCGATCATCACCGGATGCTGCTTCATGGGCCTCGACTGGGATGGCCCGATGATGATCTGGCAAACGGACCAGGCCTGGCTGGATCAGTACTACGGCATCTACCCCAACAACCTCTTTCTGGGCGGGATCTTCACCGGACTGCGCAATGCGATGGGCGGGGACGCATCCCCGCAACTCATCCACGCGCTCTGCGCCATCGGCGCGGCATCGGCCACTGCCAGCGTCTGCATGACCGGCTTCATCGCCCGCCATCTTTCGAACACGAAGGGTGGCGTTTGCACCTTCTTGCTGGCCTTCGTTTTCGTGGGACTGAACCCGCACATGCTGGTCCCGTATTCGGACACCTACAGCTTGGCGTTCACCACCGGAATCCTCTGCCTGTACGTGTGCTGCAAGAAACCCCTGGTGAAGTGGCCGCTCATCACGCTACTGACAGCCATCGGGTATGCCCTGAAGCCCACCGTGATCATGATGGTCATCGCTATCGTGTTCGTTGAAGCAGTGCTGGGATGTTCCCGGATGCTGCGCGCCAAGAGGGCAGCCGCAGCAGGACCCGTAGAAGAGGCGGCAGCCCATCGCCGCTCCCTTCGCAGGCGCATTGCAACAGCAGTGGGCACCGCGCTGCTCTGCGTTGCGACGTTCGCCATGGCGGAGGGCTGCATCAGCGCGACCTCGGCGAACGTGGGGGCGAACATAGACGAGGACACCGCATTGAGCGCCGCCCACTACCTCATGCTGGGCGCGAACGACAACGATGGAACATGCACGAACGAGGACCGCGACTACTCCCTCAGCTGGGCCGACCCGGCCACCCGCGTCCAGAAGAACCTGGAACGGACCGGGGACCGGTACCGCAAGAAAGGCCTTGACGGCACGATGGTCCACCTGATGAAGAAGAACCTGATCACCTATGACAACGGTGACATGTGGTGGTACCGCCCGGTCAGGATGTTCATGTTCCAAGTATACGGCACCAATGAACCCCTCAAGCAGTTCTATGGCGTAGCAGCCAGCGAAGAGCTCAGCGTGGATGGCGGCATGCGCGCGGCGACGCCATCCCCTTGGTCATGCATCGCCCAAGCGCTCTGGTTCATGATCTTGGCCGGCATCGTGCTGAACGCCTTTGCCCGGAAGCAGCCGAAGGGCGTCCAGGTCATCTGCATAGCGCTCTTGGGGCTGAGCGCGTTCTTGCTCTTGTTCGAGGCAGGGGCGCGCTACCTGTTCCTGTACGCACCCCTCTATGTCATCTTGGGCGTGCGCGGATGGCAGGCGCTGGGTCAGTGGGCAGAGCGCAAGCGCTCCAGCAACACGTCCAGCGCGTCCACGTAGCCTTGGAAGCCGCGACCGGAGATCTTCTCCGCCACCACGCCGTCGAACACAGAGATGGCGCGGAACGGCTCACGCGCATCCACGTCTGAGATGTGCACCTCCACCACCGGCGTGCTGATGCTGGCCACCGCATCCCGCAGCGCGTAGGAGTAATGCGTGTGCGCGCCCGGGTTGTAGATGACGCCGTCGTAGGCGGTGTGCGCCTCATGCAACTTGTCCACCAGCGCGCCTTCGTGGTTGGATTGGAAGCAACCCACCTCCACGCCGCGCTCAACGCCGGCGCGCGTGACCATGTCCTCCAACGTTGCCAACGTGTCTCGCCCGTAGATGTCCGGTTCGCGCACGCCCAGCATGTTCAAGTTCGGGCCGTTCATCAGCAAGATGCGCATAGAATCCCTTCCCTAGCCTTGGCATTTCATTTCGAAGTACGCCTTGAGCGCGGACAGGATGTCCGCATCCGGCACCGCAGCCACCTCCCAAGCGGCCACGTCCCGCACCAGCACGAAACGGACATCGCCGCCGCGCGTCTTCTTGTCATGCTTCATGGCCGCCAAGATATCCTCCGGCGCCGCCTCCCAGGGCAGGTATGGCAGGCCCAGCGCATCCAGGAGCGCGGCCTGAGCGTCTGCGAACCCAGGTTCGACGCCCACCGTGCGCTCCGTCAGGAACGCCGCAAACCGCATGCCTTCCGCCACCGCGGCTCCATGGCTGAACGTCCCGTAGCCCGCCAGCATTTCGATGGCGTGGGCCAACGTGTGCCCGTAATTCAGGCATTCGCGCACGCCTCGGCTCTCCGTTTTGTCCTCGGCCACCACGCCGGCTTTGAACACCACGCAGCACTTGACCGCTTCCACCACGGCAGCCTGTTCGCGCGCGAACAGATCATCAGCGTGCTCCACCATCCAGAAGAAGAAGTCATCCGAATCCATGATGGCGGACTTGGCAGCCTCTGCCAGGCCGCAGGTCCATTCGCGTTCATCCAGACTGGAGAGGGTGGTCACGTCAGCGCAGACATAGGCCGGCTGGCAGAACGTGCCCACCAGGTTCTTGCCCGCGTCCAGATTCACCGCCGTCTTGCCGCCCACGGACGAATCCACCATGGAGAGCAGCGTGGTGGGCGCCTGCACCACCGTGATGCCCCTCATGAAGGTGGAGGCCGTGAACCCGGCCAAGTCTCCCACCACGCCGCCGCCCAGGGCCACAGCCGCGCAATCGCGCGTGAGCCCCAGCGCCGCCATGGCGTTCCAGACCTCCCCGGCCACCTCCAGCGCCTTCGCGCCTTCGCCGGCCGGCACCACCACGCTGGATGCTTCGTAGCCCGCATCCGCAAGCGATGCCATGGCCGCATCCAAGTAGAGCCGCTCCACATTCTGATCCGTGATGACGATGAGCTTCGGCGCCTTCGCCGTTGCCGGGCAGCGCCGCAGCTGGTCTCCCAGCGTGGACAGCAGGCCCGTGCCTGCGCGCACGTCATAGTCCTCTTCGCCGGGAATGGACACGACGATCCTCAGATTCTGCACAGCACGCCCTCCTTTTCCAGCATGTTCCGCAGTTCGCGGGAGATGCAGTACACGTCTTTGCCGCGAGTGTTGATGGATGCGTGCGCCGCTTCCGCGTACAGGGGCGCGCGCGAGGTGCAGAGCGCCCGGGCGCTTTCCAGGTCCTGGAAGAGCGGGCGGCTGGATTTGTCAGAAATGCGCGACGCCGCCTCATCCGCGTCCACTTCCAGAAGCACGGTGAAACCCAGCTCTTTGAGCGCCTGCCGGGATGCCTCGGTGGTGACGATGCCGCCGCCGCACGAAACGAGCATGGGCGCTTCCATGGCGGCCACCTCCCTCAGCGCGTGGGCCTCCATCTGGCGGAACACCGCTTCGCCTTCATCGGCGAACACCTGGCGGATCTTCTTGCCGCAGGCGCGTTCGATGTAAGTGTCCAGATCCAGCGCCGACACACCGCACGAACGGGCGAGCCTGCGCGCCACGGTGGATTTGCCCGCGCCCATGAAGCCGATGAGGAACACCGGCCGTGCCAGACGGTATTCCTGCTTCTTTTTGGGCTGGTTCTGGCGGGAGCGGTTCTGGCCGGACTGATTCGCGGAAGCCGGACGGTCCTGTCTCCGCTTCGGCCTGCGCCGCCGCTTCGCCTTCGGACGTTGGCCCGGTTGCTGGCCTTGGCCGGATTGATGTCCTGGGTCCGTCATGCGCGCCGTCCGCCTCAGCGCGCCATGGTGGCCAGACGCGCCTGGTAATGCTCCAGGTTCGCCTTGAGGTCTGCCATACAGGTGTCTCCGAACGCCTCCAGATAGGCATTCGCCAGCACCATGGCCACTTCGCCCTCAGCCACCACCGCTGCGGCGGGCACCGCGCACACATCGCTGCGCTCGCGCGACGCCTCTTCGCGCTCCAGCGTGTCCAGGTTCACCGTGTCCAGCGGATTCATGAGCGTGGGGATGGGCTTCATGGCCGCCTCGACCACCAGCGGCATGCCGGATGTCATGCCGCCCTCCAGGCCACCTGCATTGTTGGACGTGCGCGTGAAGCAGCCGTCCCCCAGCGTGATGCCGTCATGCACGGCCGACCCCACGCGGCGCGCAGCTTCGAATCCCAGGCCGAACTGGACGCCCTTGATGGCCGGAATGGAGAACACGGCCGCGCCCAAGCGGGACGTGAGGCGGTCAGGCCCGGCCGCGTAGGTGCCCAGGCCCGGTACCAGTCCCGTGGCGATCACGCGGAACGTGCCGCCCAGGCTCTCCCCCGCCTCCTTCGCGGCGTCTATTTCTCGGCACATCAGCTCTGAGGCGCGATCGTCCGGGCAGCGCACCGGCGAGAATTCGATGGCCACGGGTTCATGGACCACGTCCGCCGCGTCCGGCATCTGCACCGGGCCGATGCCGGTCACATAGCTGGTGACTTCCACGCCCACCGCAGCCAAAAGCTCCTTCGCGATGCCGCAGGCAGCCACGCGCGCCGCCGTTTCGCGCGCGCTGGCGCGTTCGAGGATGTTGCGGCAATCATCCGTGTTCGTGCGCAGGACGCCCACCAGATCAGCGTGGCCGGGGCGCGGAGTGACCTCCCGCGGGCCGTTAGCCGGGGCGTCGCCGAAGTGTGCCATGTGCGTCTGCCAGTTCTCCCAATCACGGTTGCGCACGGTGATGGACACCGGTGCGCCGGTGGTCACGCCGAACCGGATGCCGGAGGTGATGTCCGCCGTATCCGTTTCGATGGCCTGACGGCCGCCGCGGCCGTAGCCTGATTGGCGTCGGCGCAAATCAGAGTTGATGTTCGCGATGTTCACGGGAAGGCCTGCAGGAACCCCGCTCACGATGGCGGTGAGGCAGGGACCGTGGCTTTCTCCGGCGGTGATGTAGTGCATGGCTCATCCTCAGGGTCTCAAGTGCGAAAGCACAAGGATAGCACGCAGAGGCCCGGCCGCAGGCGCGCGACCGTCCTCCGCTCCTTTGGCGCCTTTCTCCGTAGCGCAGGCTTCAGCCTGCGACGGGCAAAGGCGCGGTGCCGGGTCGGGCAAAGGCTGAAGCCTTTGCTACGAAGAGCATGTGAGCGGGGCCCTGGTCGGAGGTCACGCTCCTCCGACCCTTTGTGACCTCAGAGGGTGTGCAAAAGGGACGTTCCAAATTGCACATAGGAAAAGAGGATGAGCACTGAATGAGCAATCCTATGTGCAATTTGGGACGTCCCTTTTGCACACCCAGGCAACCTTGCGGGTGCAATTTGGGACATCACTTTTGCACATCTTGCAGGGTCAAAGGGAGAAACCGGCGGCGGTGGCCATGAGGGAGAACATCTGAGGGCGGGTGAGAGCGCAGTCAACGCCGTTCACATCGAAGAAGATCTGCGCGCTGTCCACGGCTTGCGCCACCAGCATGCCCGCGCCGTCGAAGGTGCGCGCACCCGCCGCCTTTGCCGCCTTGACGAGCGCCGTTTCTCCATGGCCGTAGACCACGTCCATGACCGCCTGGCCTTCATGCAGCAGCGACACATCGAAGGGTGCCGGATCCCCCACCTGCATGCCCAGCGGCGTGGCATCCACGATGACGTCCGCCTGTGCGATGGCCCGGCGGGCGCCCGCATAATCTCCGAAACGGAAGTTCGCATGTTCGTAGGCTTCCGCGAACCCCAAGTGCCCTTCCACCGATGACGGCATGGGCACCGCCGTGCTGAGCAACTCCCGATACTCATCCAGATAGCGGTTCACGCACGCCTGGGCCCGTTCCTTGTTGCGGCCCAGGAGCACCACGTCCGCCGCGCCCGCTTCCGCCGCCGCGTGCATGATGGCCAAAGAGGTGGGGCCGGTGCCACAGACAGCCACGCGCGCCTCCGCGAACGAAACGCCCGCCAGCTCCAGATACCCGATGCAGCCCTTCCCGTCCACGTTGTAGCAGATGAGCACGCCGTCCTTGTTCGCCAGCACGTTCGCGCCGCCCGCCAGCTTCGCGGTGGCCGCTTGGATGTCAGCGCCTGCGAACGCTGCCGGCTTGTAGGGCATGGTGACGTTGCAGCCCAAGAAACCGCGCCCATCGATGAACCGCTGGGCTTCCGCATCGTCCTCCAGATCAGCGAAGCCGTAATCCCAATCAAGGCCCAGCTCCTGATACAAGGCGTTGTGCATGGCGGGGGATTTCGAATGGGCCACCGGATGCCCGATGATGAACAGCTGTTCAGCCATGGTTTTCAGCCTTTCTCTGAGGTGAGCGCCGCCCCTTCAGGTTGGCGCGCGCCGATCATGGCGCGTTCGAAGGAGCGCATGACGGTGGTGACCTTGACATCCACATCACACAAGGGCAGCACCAGCCACGCCGGGATGCCAGCCAGATGCGCGCCGATGACGTCCGTGGTCAGCTGATCCCCGATGGCCACCGTGCTGCCGCGCTCACCGCCCGCGCGCCGCATGGCCGCACCGTAGGCGAACGGCAGCGGCTTGCACGCCTTCGCCACGATGGGCATTCCCAGCGCGTCCGCGAACGCGTGCACGTTCGCGTGCCAGTTGTTGGACAACAAACAGAAGCTCACGCCCGCCTCTTTCGCGCGCGCCAGCCACATGAGCACCGCGGGCGGCACGTCATCGTCCACGCGCGAACGCACCGTGTTGTCCACGTCCAGAAGCACATGCGTGAGCCCGGCACCCAGAAGATCATGCTTGATGTCAATGCATGCCAGGCTGGAGAAGTACCGGTCCGGCTGGAGGAGGCTCATCAGCTGAAGGATTCTTGATGCTCTTCGTAGGTCTCAGAGAAGCTGTAGGTGCCGTCATCCGAGAAGTAGAAGAACAGGTAGTCCGTCTCCTCCGGCGCGCACACCGCCTGGAGCGCCGCCAAGGACGGGTTGCAGATGGGCGTGGGCGGCAGGCCTTCATTGGTGTAGGTGCTGTAGGGGGTTTCCGCATGCACCTCATCCGGAGTGGGATCATGGCCCACCTCATAGGCCGTGGTGGCGTCTGATTCCAAGTACGGCCGATCGGAGGCCAGGCGATTGTAGAAGACCGAAGCAACCGTGGCGAAGTTGTCCGGCGTGCCTTCCTTCTCCACGATGGAGGCCAGGATGACGGCTTCATAAGGCGTGAGACCGCGCTCTTCTGCGTAGGACCAGTCAAGGGACGCCGTTTCCTCCCCGAACTGGGCGAGCATCATCTCTGCCACTTCCTCCGCGCCGTCCGCGGCCGTGATGGAATAGGTCTTCGGGAACAGATAGCCTTCCAAGCTGTTGTTGCCCACAGAGGCGAGCATATCGAACCGGCCATCGTATGCCGATGCATCCGCCGTGGCCGCCATGAACGTGTCCGACGTGATGCGGCCGGACGTGGCTTCCTGCACCGCGTCCGCCACGCCCTGGCGCGTGAGACCCTCAGGAATGGTGACATGATCGGCCGTGGAGGCCGGTCCGGCCATGAGCGCGGAGAGGATGTCTGCGTGCGTGGCGCCCCCATGGAAGAGATACGTGCCCGGAATGAGCGCAGCGGCCGCATCGTTCTTGTTGATATAGTCCACGAACTTGTCAGCGTTGCCGATGAGCTTCGCATCCAGCAGCGTGTTCGCGATATCCTTCGCCCCTGCGCCGTTCTGGATGGTGACCACGGCTTCCTGACCCTCCGGCAGCGTTTCGGCATCTGCCGTGCAGCCGCGGATGGCGAACGCCGCGCCCACGATGACCAGCAGCACCACCACGATGCAGATGATGATGGGCGCTTTGGAGCCTTTCGGCTGGATGGCGGACGTGTCGTAGGTCTTGAACTGCTCGCGCGCCTTCGCGTGGGCGTTGCGCGCCGCCATGCTGTTCTTGGAAGAGATGGGAACTTGCTTTTTGCCGAATGCCACCTGCTGACTACCTTTCCCCCAGGGATGCGGGCGGGGACGCAGCGTTCGCATCAAGCTGAGCCTGAAGGAAGATGGCCGCCGCCACCATGTCCACCTTGCCCCTCATAGTGCGTTCATCATACCCCATCTGGCGCAGCTCCCGCTTCGCCTCTTTGGAGGACAAGCGCTCATCTGCGAAGGCGCCGGGAAGGCCCGTGCTCTTCTGCACGGCCTGCGCCACCTCGCGGACATGGGCCGCTTGCGGACCCTCTTCCCCGGAGAGCGTGAGCGGCAAACCGAACAGGATCTCATCCGGCTCCCAATCCTCCAGCACACGCCGGAAGCTGGCTGCGTGCGATGCCACCTCCACTGCGGGCAGCACGCACACCGGCGAGGCCACGCGCCCTGCCGGGTCTGACACGGCGATGCCACAGCGGACATCGCCGATATCCAGCGCCATGATGCGCATCTACAAGATGATGTTGCGGGCGATCTCCAGCGCCTCGTCCACGCCTTCGGCATTCTTGCCGCCGGCCTGCGCCATGGCGGGCTTGCCGCCACCACCGCCGCCCACTGCCGGCCCCATGGCCTTGATGAGCTCAGCCGCATTGAAGCCCTTGGCCACCGCCTCATCCGTGCCGGCCGCCATGAGCAGCGCCTTGCCGTCCGCAGCGCCTGCCGCCACCAGAGCACCCGGCTCCTTCATGCGGCTCTTCACCACGTCCCACAGGTGCCGCAAGCCACCGGCGCGTTCCGCGGGCACGCGCGCAATGATGACCGGGTAGCCCGCCGGTGCCTCCTGCACCAGCTCCAAAAGCGCGTTGATGCCGTCATCGGAGACGGTTTCCTTGCCGCGCTTCGCCGCCTGCTGCAACTCCTTGAACGTCTTCAAGTTGGCCGCCGTGCGCTCAGAAACGTCGAAGATGGGCACTTTGAGGGCGACCGCCGTCTGGCGCAGCTCATCTTCCATGCGGTTCACGTATTCCAGCGCGCCATAGCTGGTGACCGCTTCGATGCGGCGCAGGTTCGCACCCACGCTGGTCTCACTGGTGATCTTGACGAAGCCGATCTCTGCCGTGTTGTTCACGTGGCAGCCGCCGCAGAGCTCTTGACTGAAATCCCCGGCCGCCACCACGCGGACGCGTTCGCCGTACTTCTCGCCGAAGAGCGCCGTCACGCCGTTCGCGCGGGCCTCATCCAACGTGGTCTCGTAGATGGCCGTGGGAACCGCTTCCATGATCTTGTCGTTCGCGATGCGCTCCACTTCACGGATCTGTTCGGGCGTCATGGCTTCGAAGTGCGTGAAATCGAAGCGGAGACGGTCAGGGCCCACATAGGAGCCCGCCTGCTTCACGTGATCGCCCAGAACCGTGCGCAGCGTGGCATGCAGGATATGCGTGGCCGTATGGTTGCGTTCGATGGCGGCGCGACGGCGGGCGTCCACGATGGCCGCCACTTCATCCCCCACGCAGACATCACCGCTGGCCACTTTCACGCGGTGCACGTACAGGCCCGCTTCCGGCGTGACGGTGTCCAACACGTAGGCGCGCGCCTGGCCGTCCACTATTTCGCCCGTGTCTCCCACTTCACCGCCCATTTCCGCGTAGAACGGCGTGCGATCCAGCACCAGCTCGGCCGCGGTGCCTTCGGCGGCCACGTCAACCTGTGCGCCGTCCACGATGATGGCGCGCACCCGCGCGGTGCCTTCCGTGGCCGCATAGCCCATGAATTCCGTGGCGCCCACCTGGTTCAGCACGTCTGAATACACGCCGCCGTAGGTTGACCAGGCCGCTTCCGCATCCTTCGCGCCGGCGCTGCGGGCACGTTCGCGTTGGCCTTCCATGGCAGCATGGAAGGCGTCCATGTCCACTTCGAAACCGCGCTCTTCCGCTATCTCAGAGGTGATCTCAACGGGGAAGCCGTAGGTGTCATGCAGCACGAAGGCCACGTCCCCGGAGAGCACCTTGCCATCCAGATCCTTGAGCGCATCTTCCAGATATGTCTTGCCCTGCTTGAGGGTGGAGCCGAAACGGTCTTCCTCAGAAAGGATGAGCTTGCGCTCCAGTTCGCGGTTCTCCACTATTTCGGGATACACATCGCCCATGAGACGGACGATCTCATCCACGTATTCGTTCAGGAACGGGCCATCCACCCCGATGAGATGCGCCTTCATGATAGCGCGGCGCAACAAGCGGCGCAGCACGTAGCCGCGGCCTTCGTTGGAGGGCAGGATGCCGTCCGCGATCATGAACGTGACGGCGCGGGAGTGGTCTGCCATGATGCGCAGCGCCAGGTCAGTGTCAGCATCTTCGCCATAGGTGACGCCGGCCAGCTTCTCCCCCACGGAGATGAGCGAGCGCAGGACGTCCGTTTCGTAGTTGGACTGCACGCCCTGCATGATGGCGGCGATGCGCTCCAAGCCCATGCCGGTGTCGATGTTCTTCTTCGGCAGCTCCTTCAGCGTGCCGTCCTCCTGGCCGTCGTATTGGGTGAAGACGCAGTTCCAGTACTCCAGGAAGCGGTCGCAATCGCACCCCGGCGCGCACTCCGGGCTGCCGCAGCCGAATTCAGGACCCTGGTCGTAATAGAGTTCCGAACAGGGGCCGCAGGGGCCGGTGGGGCCAGCGCGCCAGAAGTTGTCGTCTTCGCCCAGCTTGGAGATGTGGCCTTCCGGGACGCCCAGGTCCTTCCAGATCTGGATGGTCTCATCGTCGTCTTCAAACACGGTGAAGTAGAGCTTCTCCAGGGGCAGGCCCAACACGTTCACGGAGAAATCAAGCGCCCAGGCGCACATCTCCTTCTTGAAGTATTTGCCGAATGAGAAATTGCCCAGCATCTCGAAGAAGCTCAGGTGGCGCCCGGTGGTGCCGATGATGTCGATATCGTTCGTGCGGACGCATTTCTGCACCGTGGTGGTGCCGATGTAGGGCTCTTCCAGCTGCTTCTGCTGCAGGAAGTAGGGCTTGAATTGCACCATGCCGGCGCTGGTGAGCAGAAGGGAAGGATCATCCGGGATGAGAGAGGAAGAGGGCATGCGCTTGCAGCCTTTGTCCTCGAAGTACTTCAGGTACGCTTCACGGATCTGAGCGGTTGTCATGTATTCCATTGAGCAGTCTTTCTTGACGTGGATGCACAAGTGTTCCGATTATAGCGGCATTTCGAGAAGGATGCGCCGTGCCCCAGAATGTGCAAAAGGGACACCCGAATCACACATAGTCCGGAGGGGTGATGTGCAAAAGGGACGTCCCAAATCGCACATAGGAATAATGAGCCTGCACTGAAAGACTGTTCCTATGTGCGATTTGGAACGTCCCTTTTGCACATCAGGCAGCATCGCACCTGCGATCCGAGGCACCCCGTTCTGCACCGCAAGACTGTTCCAATTTGGGACGTCCCTTTTGCACGTCTGCATGGTGCGGGGCGTCCCATTCGCGGAGGTCAGGAAGAGCGGCGTTTCCAGGGGAGCTTGTGCTTCTTGACGGCGTGATGTTTCTCTGAAGGAGACGTGGCGTCGAAGAACGGATCCACATCCTCGTCCGGAGCGGGCGTGCCCTTGAAGAACACGCCATCGTTGGACACCACGCGACGATGCGTCTTCTTCTCGAAGTAGTACACGAAGCACGCCTTCAGCACCGCTACCAGCGGGATGGCGAAGAGCATGCCCACCAACGACCCCAACAGCCCGTTCATGGCTCCTCCAACAGCGCTGCCGCACATCATGGCCACCAGCGTGAGCGCAGGATGGATGTCCACGGAATTCGACATGATCTTGGGGCTGATGAAGGTGTACACGATCTGCTGGATGACGATGGTGCCCACGATGGCGATGAGCGCTGTCAGCGGGCTGACGAAGATGGCAGAGACCGCAGCCGCGATGCCGCCCAACCACGGGCCCACGATGGGGATGATGTTCAGCGTGCCCGTGATGACGCCCAAGGCCGGCGCGTTCGGCACGCCGATGACGGCGAACAGGATGCCGCAGGCCACCCCGATGATGAGGCACTGGATGAGCGTGCCTTTGATGTAGCCGCCCATGATGCGCGTGAATGCCACGTGCAAGAAGCGCGCATCCTCATAGTGCTGGGGGCTGATGACGCGCTTCGTCTCGCGCCCGATGGCGGGCAGCTCCATCAGGATCCAGAACGCCACCACCAACGCGAAACCGATGGCCATGGCCCCGTTCGCCACGATGCCGCCCACATCCATGACCGCATTCGCCGCGTTGGATGCGAATGATGATGCCGCCCCGGTGATGGAAGAGGTGGCTTCTTGCACAAGCTTCTGGATGGCGTCGTTCCCCAACAGGTCAGAATAGCGGCTGTACAGGCCGTTCGCCCAGGTGGAGGCCTGGTCGAAGTAGCCGGGCATGCTCTGGAGGATGTTCATGAACTGCTCGTTCAAGCCGAACATCGGCGAGAACATGAGGAAGCCGATGCCGCCCAGGACCGCGAACATCACCACGTAGGCGATGGCCGTGCCCAGCCCACGGTTCACGCCTTTCTCGTCCAGCTTGTTCACGATGCCGCGCAGGCAGAACACGAAGATGAGCGTCCAGATGAGCATGGACACGGGCACGGAGAGGATGTTCAGCAGATAGATGAGCACCCCCACCAGCACGCACACGCCGATGACCGTCCACACCCACACACCCGCGCTGCGCACCCGCGCGCGCTTGGCTTCCAAGCTGGGACCTGCCTCTTCCTTTGCGGAAGACGCTTTCAGTTCGACCGCAGGGCAGGATTTGTCAAGCGTGCTCACTCAGCGTTCCTCAGGTCAGAGACGCTGTCTGCGTGCACGCTGGCAGTGATGTTCTCGCGCGTGGAATTCATGGAGGACTGCGCAGCCTGTGCCTGAGCGGCCGCGGCCTGCTGTTCAGCGCGCGTACGGTGGCGCTTGTCGGATTCTTCACGGAAGGATTCCGCCGCGGCGGAGGTGGTGGCATCCACGAAATCAGTGATGGGGTTCTGCCGCGGGTGCTGGTAGCCTTCTGAACCCAGATCGACAGATTCTTCACTGGCATAGCGCGGCCGGAACTTGGAGCGGACCTTCTTCGTCATGTTGGTGACGATGTCCAACGGAGCGCTGGTGACGGAATCCACTGCATCCACCGTCTTTGAGACGCCGCCGGTGATCTTCGTGACGTTTTCAAGGATGCCATCCACGCGCATGAGCTCCAGATTCACGGAATCAACGGTGAGCGTGACGCGATCCATGAGCGGATCCACCTTCGTGATGGTGGGCTGCAGGTCCGTCACCATCTTCTCCACGTTGTCCAGCGTGGGTTCCAAGTCTTGCACCGTGCCGCGCACCTTGCGCATGGTGAGCGCAAGCTCCACGACGAACCAGATGAGCGCCAAGCCCACCACGATGTACACGCAGGTCAGGATGATAGAGAAGACGTCCATGGCGGTTCTCCTTCATTCGGGGGCCACATTCAGCTGATGACTATATCACTCATATTGGAGCGTGGCGCATGCTGAAACGCGAGGGTCAGCGCTCTGTCACCAGGATGTTATGCGAACAATGTGCAAAAAGGATGTTCCAGATCACACATAGTCGGGGGGATGTGCAAAAGGGACGTTCCAAATTGCACATAGGAAAAGAGCAAACGCACCGCAAGACTGATCCTATGTGCAATTTGGGACGTCCCTTTTGCACATCAGGCAACATCGCAGGTGCGATTTGGGACGTCCCTTTTGCACATCCGTGGGTTCTAGGGGGTTTGGAGGAGGAGGCCCAGGGTTCGGAAATCCCCTTCGAGGACTTCCTGCTTGCTGCGGTCATAGAGGGCGGCTGCGGGATGGTAGACCGGCAGCACGCGGAAGCGGCCCACCTGGTGCACCTGGCCGCGCAAGCGGGTGATGCCCACATCCGTCTTCATGATGTGGCGCGTGGCGAAGTTCCCCATGGTGACAATGAAGTCCGGCATGACCAGCCGCGCCTGATCGTGCAGGAAATGCGCACAGGCCTGGATCTCATGGGACTGCGGGTTCCGGTTGCTGGGAGGGCGACACTTGAGCACGTTCGCAATGTACACGTCTTCCCGACGAAGGCCCGCCAGCTCCAGCAGCGAATCCAGGTTCTTGCCCGCAGCCCCCACGAATGGGCGCCCCTCCAGATCCTCGTTCTTGCCGGGAGCCTCTCCCACCAGCATGACGCGCGCCTGCGGGCTACCGTCCGCGAACACCACGTTCGTGCGGCCTTCCCACAACGGGCACGCCTTGCACCGCGCGGCCTCCGCCGCCAGCGCTTCCAGCTCCTGCACGCCATCAAGCTCAGCCATGGAGGAACCTAGCGCGTGGACGTGTAGATGCGCGGCATGCGGGAGGTGCCGAACCCGATGCACACCTCATGGGGCACCGTGCCCAAGATCTCCGCCATCTCGTCTATGGTGACCACCGCGTTGCCCGCTTCTCCCACCACCAGCACCTCATCCCCCACCTGGGGTTCAAGCCGACCCGAAGAGCGGCGCGTGCGCAGATCCACTTCGAACATGGACTGATCCATGCAAATGGCTCCCACCTGAGGATGCTTCATGCCATCCATGATGACATCCACCCGGTCAGACAGACCGCGCCGATACCCGTCCGCATATCCGATAGGAAGCGTGCAGATCTTGGAGAACCCACCGGAGCGGTGCAGCAGCCCATAGCTCACCCCTTCGCCCACTGGCACCGTCTTCACCTGCGTGATGCGCGCGTGCACGCTCATGGCGGGCACCAGGTCTATGAGGCCGTAGGTTTCCGGGCACGGGTAGTACCCATACAAGGAGATGCCCAGACGCACCATGTCGAAGTGCACCTCCGGATAGCGGATGATGGCAGCGGAGTTCGCCGCGTGCACGATGCCCGGATCGATTCCATAAGCGCGCATCTCCGCGATGACCTCCACGAAATGGGACGCCTGGATGTTGAACTCCATGGTGTCCGGCGCGTCCGCTGTGGCGAAGTGCGTGAACGTGCCCACCAGATCCAGCGCACGATGGAACGACACGCGCCGCAGGAATTCGATCACTTCGTCGAATCGCACGCCGATGCGGTTCATGCCTGTGTTCACCTTCAAATGATACGGTGCCCGCAGGCCGATGGAATCAGCCGCTTCTGCGTATTGCACTGCGAATTCCGCCGTGTATACGCTGGGCATGATGCGGTAGGCCAGAAGCAGCGGGATGGTGGCCGCAGGAGGTTCTGCCAGCACCAGGACGGGCGTGCCGATGCCAGCATCCCTCAGCTGGACCGCTTCGTCCACCGTGGCCACGCCCAGATAGTCAGCGCCGGCGCTGATGGCGCTCTTCGCGCACCGCACCGCGCCATGGCCGTAGGCGTCCGCCTTCACCACCGCCATGAGCCGCACACCCGGCTCCAACAGCTGCTTCACCGCCATGGTGTTGTGATGGATGGCGCCCAGATCCACTTCCGTCCACGCCCAGCGGCGGTCGGTCTCAGGAATCTCAGTCAATTCCTCATACTTGAACTGCGGCGTGCCCTCTCCGTCTTTCGGCACGGTGAGGTACTTGCGCATGTCGGCCGGGAAGAAATCGTTCGACTTCCCCCAAAGGCTCTTCTCAGGCCCCGGCGCCTCTTCTGGCTTCACTGTGTTCGGCACCTGCCAGCCGCTGCGCGCCGCCTGCAGTTCAGTGTTGCGGAAACCCCGCGAATCCTTGTCCACCACGCCCGCATCCCTTGATGCGCGCGAACGGCGCATGGCGTCTCCGGCGGAGACGAAACCAGGACGGCGCTGCGAGAATCCCGTGAACCCGTTCGGCAGATCTTCAGACGACATGGCCTCAGTGCCCTTCCCGCGCCATCATGGCCACCGCATGGGGGATGACGCCTTCGATGGCTTCCCAATTCTCGGAAGCGGCCTTCGTGGAGCCAGGCAGATTCACCACCAGACACGTGCCGCGCTGCATGCACACCGCGCGCGAGAGCATGGCGTAGGGCGTGATGGAAAGCGAATGGGCGCGCATGCCTTCGGCGATGCCGGGCACTTCACGTTCGCACACCTGGCGGGTGGCCTCCGGCGTGACATCGCGCGGAGAGAGGCCGCTGCCGCCGCAGGTGAGCACCACGTCCACCTGTTGACCGTCAGCTGCCGCCACAATGGCATCCGCGATCTGGCCGACATCATCCTTCACGATGACATGGCTGGCCACATCCCAGCCCTTGTCCGCGATGAGCCTCTCCAGCGCATAGCCGGCATCATCCTGCGTCAGTTCGCGCGTGTCAGAGCACGTGACGATGCCGAAGCGGATGACCTTGTTCGCGGCGCTTGCCATGGCGCGCATCCTTTCTGTTGCGGGACAGCTCTGAAGAGCTGAGCTACAGTACCGTTTCCTCTGGAACGCCCATGACGATGCATTCCACTTCGTCCCCCGCCTGCGCAGGCGTGAGGCCTTCTGGCATGATCGCCATGCAATTGGAGCGCTGGATCACGCCGAACAGCCCTGAGCTCTGGTTCTTCGCGGGCGTGACCTCATAGGCACCGTCCGCCGTCTTCACGTAAGTGGAGCGCAGAAGGATGCGGCGCGGATCCTTTTTCTTGACGTCTTGAGTGAGCCGTGCGCGGATGCGCGGGAAGCTGAGCGCCTGGAAGCCCTGCATCTTGCGGAGCGCCGGGCGGATGAGCATCTGGAAGCCGCAATAGGCCGCGGCTGGATTGCCCGGCAGGCCGAACACCGGCGTGCCGCCCACCTTGCCGAAGGTCTGCGCCTTGCCCGGACGCATGTTGACCTGCGTCATGTAGACCTCGCCCGCATCCGCCACCACTTGCTTGATGAAATCATAGTCTCCATTGGCAGCGCCACCGGTGGTGATGACGAAATCAGCGTCCTTCACTGCTTCGGTGAGCGCATGGAGCAGGTCATCGTAGGCGTCCGGCACGATGGGCATCACCAGCGGCACCCCGCCCGCTTCCAGCACGCAGGCGGCCATGGCTTGCGAATTCGATTCGCGGATGTGGCCCGGTCCCGGCACCTGTGCAGCAGGCACCAATTCTGACCCCGTTGCCATGATGGCCACCTTCGGGCGACGGAACGTGTCAACCTCCGTGATGCCGCAGCTGGCGAGGCATCCCATGCCCGCAGCCCCGATGACGTCTCCCGCCTCCAGCACCACGTCTCCCGCGTGCGCCTCTTCACCAGCAGCACGGACATTGGAACCCGTCTGGCAGGGGGACGCGAACGACACCACCGAACCCGGCTTGCCGTCCCCGGTGACCACGTCCACCACTTCGTATTTCACCACGGAATCCGCCGCTTCCGGCAGCTCCGCGCCCGTCATGATGCGGACGCATTCCGTCTCCCCGATGGGGCCGTCGTGCACGCTGCCCGCGCCGATCTCTGCGATGACCGCAAGCTGCACCGGCGCGCCTTCTGAGGCCTGCGCGATCTGCGAGGCCCTCAGCGCGAAACCGTCCATGGCCGAATGAGCGAACGGCGCCACGTCGATGTCACTGGCGCAAGGCGCTGCCGCCACGCGTCCAAGCGCATCCAAGAGCGGCACGCGTTCGGAGGGCAGCGGGTCCACATGGGAGAGCACCACGTCCCGGGCCTCTTCCACCGATATCATCTGATTCACATCCGTGAGCGTGACTGCCATGCTGTGCGCCGCCTCCTCTAACCGCGCGCGATGTTGTAGAACGCGTCAAGGCCCGCGTAGGCAGCGCTTTCGTCCAGCTGCTCTTCGATGCGCAGCAGCTGGTTGTACTTCGCCACCCTATCAGAGCGTGCCGGCGCGCCCGTCTTGATCTGGCCGCAGTTCGTGGCCACCGCAAGATCAGCGATGGTGGTGTCTTCCGTTTCCCCGGAACGATGGCTCATGACGCAGGCGTAGCCGTGGGTCTTCGCCAGTTCGATGGCCTCAAGGGTCTCTGTGAGGGAACCGATCTGGTTCACCTTGATGAGGATGGCGTTCGCGCAGCCCAGCTGGATGCCCTTCGCCAGACGCTTGGAATTGGTGACGAACAGATCGTCCCCCACCAGCTGCACCTTGGCGCCGATGCGTTCGGTGAGCGCGCGCCAGCCGTCCCAGTCCTCTTCGGCCATGCCGTCTTCGATGGAGATGATGGGGTATTTCTCCACCAGCGCCGCCCAGTAGTCCACCATCTCTTCGCTGGTGAGTTCGCGGCCCTCTCCGGCCAGCACATACTTGCCTGACTTCTCGTCATAGAATTCAGTGGAGGCCGGATCCATGGCGAACATGATGTCCTTGCCCGGCTTGTAGCCAGCCTTTTCGCATGCCTGCATGATGTATTGCAGCGGCTCTTCGTTGGACTTCAGGTTGGGCGCGAACCCTCCTTCGTCCCCCACGCCGCCGCCCAGGCCCGCGTCATGCAGCACCTTCTTCAACGTGTGGTAGATCTCTGCGCACCAGCGCAGGGCCTCAGCGAAGGTGGGCGCGCCCACCGGCATGATCATGTATTCCTGAAAGTCAACGTTGTTGTCAGCATGCACGCCGCCATTCAGGATGTTCATCATGGGCGTAGGAAGGGTGTGCGCGTTCACGCCGCCCACATACTTGTACAGGGGCAGCGCCGCAGATTCAGCAGCGGCTCGCGCACAGGCAAGAGAAACGCCCAAGATGGCGTTCGCGCCCATGGCACCCTTGTTGTCCGTCTCATCCACTTCCCGCATGATCTGGTCAACTTCACACTGGTCCGCGGCATCTGCACCGATGAGCGCGCTGGCCAATTCGCCGTTCACGTGATCAACGGCATCTTGCACGCCTTTGCCCAGATAACGATGGATGTCATCGTCGCGCAGTTCGACCGCTTCGAACGCGCCCGTGGAAGCACCGGAAGGGACCGCTGCACGGCCGAATGCGCCATCAGCGCAGGTGACTTCCACTTCCACTGTGGGATTGCCGCGCGAATCCAGGATCTCTCTGCCCAGAACGTCGATGATCATCGCCATAGGATGTGCCCCCTTCGGGTGAGATTGATACGCATGGGGCAATGATAGCATTCAGAGGATGATTCGCACGAAATGTGCAAAAGGGACGTTCCAAATTGCACATAGGATCGTTCTTTCTTCACGGTTGCTCTTTTCCTATGTGCGATTTGGGACGTCCCTTTTGCACATTCGCACCTCCGGTTCAGGAGGACTCTTTCGCGCATCGAAGGCCCTTGGGCAACCGGGATCCGCAGATCGAACGTTCTCGAATCTGGATGTGCAAAAGGGACGTTCCAAATTGCACATAGGGAATGATGATGCGCACTGGAAGATTGTTCCTATGTGCGATTTGGGACGTCCCTTTTGCACATCGAAACGTTGCGGGTGCGATTTGGGACGTCCCTTTTGCACATGAGAAGGAGGGCGGCCTGCGCGGACGCCCTCCTTCAGATGACCAGCTTCTGGGTCAGTCCTGCTTCTTCTTGCGGCGGGAGATGACCAGGAAGGCCAGCACGCCGCACGCTGCCGCGATCAAGCAGAGCAGCCCCACCACGATAGGCATCAGGGTGTCGCCCGTCTGGGAGAGCGCGTCTCCGCGCACGCTGGTGAGCTTGCGGTACGGATCCGAAGGAGCATAGCCGTCATCCGGGTTCATGCCGGTGTAATCGCCCCCAGTGATACCGGAGCCGTTGCCGTTGCCGCCATCGCCATTGCCGTCACCATTGCCGTCACCGTCACCGTTGCCGTCGCCGCCGTTGACGTCGCCGTTGCCATCACCAGAGGGCGTGCGCTCGCCCAGATGCGCCGTGAAGACGCCTGTGTCGTCAGCGTCTCCGGTGTTCAGATACACGCCGCCCTCATCTTCGCCATACGAACCGGACACCGTGCGCAGCGCATATGTGTTGTCGCGCTTCTCATCCGTTTCATCATCCACCTCTGGAACGGTGATCACCACATCAGCACCAGAGCTTGCTGCTGTATCCAGCGCCAGCGTGATGGAGCCCACATCAAGCGGCGCAGCGAACAGGTCATGGCCACCCGCCACGTACAGCGTGACGCGCGTCTTGTCCCCCACGGTGCTGAGCTTGGCCTCATGGATGGACGTGCCCTCTTCGATGTTGCCGCTGAAGTCAAAGCCCACCTGCACCGCGCCCGGCACATCAGGCTCCACATCCAGCACCAGCGAGAACGCGCTGACATCCTGTCCATTGCCGGTGAGCGTGACGCGGACGTTGCTCCCATCCTGCGCCAGGCTGACCTCGCTTTCACCCGCAGCCGCGAACGCGGTGCCAACAAGCCCGAGACAGAGCGCCACCGCAGCCACGAATGCGAGCAGCGCGCCTTTGGTCCGTTTCATGATCATCGTCTGCATCTCCTTCATCCGCAAGCTGCGAGTCTAGTTTTCCTGAGCGCTGCTCTTGAGCGTGATGGATGGCAGCGCATCCTTGGCAGGCACGTCCACGAACACCGTGTCCGCCACCAAACGCTGTCCCTCACTGGTATAGGCGTCGTTCACGCGATACAGCTCCGCCCGCACCTTCTGCGGCAGATCCGCATCAGGCGCGATCCAATAGACCCAGCGGCCATCCGCCGTGTCACCGATGAGCGAACCCTCCGGGACCTCAGCCAACAGCACCTGCTCCGCATTCAGAATCTCTTCGCCCTCCACCACGGTGGAACCGCCCACGATGGTGCCAGCCTGATCATAGAGCACCACCACGTTGTAAGCCGGGTTGCCCTTGACCGATCCCGTGAAGATGATGCTGCCCGCCGGGATCTTCTGCTCTTCGCCTGCCTCGTTCTGCCCCAGCGAGAAATCCTCCGCCAACGTGCCGATGGCCTTGATGTCCTCCTGGCCCTCAACAGCCGTGAAATCTATGTTGTCGCCGGACGGCCCGAAGATGCTGAGCTCCTTGATGGCAAGATCCTTGCCCGCCTGGTCCGGTGCCGTGATGCGCACATAGCGGGCGCTTTCGGTGCAGATCCAGTTGGTCGCGCTGCCTTCTTCATTCTTGCCCGCGAAGAAGACATCCGCAGAGCCTTCACCATCCACGCTGAACGTGCCTTCGGCCACCTGCGTGAAGCTGATGCCATTCACGCTGGTCTCAACGACGTACTTGCCGATGGTGTTGCCCTCACCCGGCGTGTAGCGCACAGACGCCACCTCGTTCACCCGCTTCATGTCCACCAGCACATACGGCGTGCCGGCAACAGCCCCATCCACAGGCACCGTCTTGCCCGTGTAGTTGCCCTCGCCGGTGAGCACTGAATCAATGGGCTTCGGCGCGTCCGCAGCTGCCTCAGAGGGGCATTGCGGATCGGACGCGCCTTCGACCGAGGCATCCCGCTCCACCTGCGCCACCTCTTCTTCATCCGTGCCCACAGAGACCATATTGGTATCCACCGACCACTCCGCCGGCGTGTAGCGCCCGTTGCCATCCAGTTTCATCTGTTGCGTGGAGGCAGCCACGGAATAGTTCAGGAACTTGTCAACGGCTTTCACCTCATAGCTCGCTGCGCGGTTGCCCAGATACGCTGCATCATCCACGAACGTGGCCGCTCCGTTGCCGTCCACTCGCGCGAAGCCGACGACCTCCTTTTGCGGCTTGCCGGACGCATAGGTGACGCGCGTGATCTCATAGCCGATGAGGGACGCGTTGTAGGAGGCATCCTTCGTGCTCAGAGAAAGCGTGACCTTGCTGTTCTGCTGGCTTGCCGAAACAGCGACCATGTCGTTGCCCGCTACCTGGGGCGCATCGGCATTCGCGCGCGCCCACTTCACCGCGTCATCGTTCACGTACTGGAGCGCCCGCGCCTCCTTCGGGAACTGGGAGATGTATTGCACCGTTTCCGCGTTCGGCACCAAGCCCCAGCTGGTGAAGAAATCCGTCAGGTCACGCTCCGCCGCCGCACTGGCCAAACGGATGATGTTCTGGCTCTCCCCTGCGTTCACCACCAGCGGAACGCCACCGGGCGCAGGAGCAGACCCAGGATTGCGCGCATACCCGTCAACGCGCGCGAAGAAGCGGTTCGCCTTGAGCGCCGCATAATCAGAGTAGAGGGTGTACACCTCATTCGCATCATGCGCCAGCATGAGCTGCCAGTACATGGCCAGCTGCGTGCCCACGTTGCCCGTGCGCCCGATGGCTCCCGAGGTGACGCGGTCATACACCGTGTCATAGCTGAAGCGCGTGGTGCCTTCGTTGACCATCTTGCAGAGCTGCGCGAAGTAGTTGTTGGTCACTTCGGCGTAAGCATAGCGGCTGTTGTTGATGTTGTGGCCGATCTCATGCGCGCTTCCCCAACCGAAGTAGAAGCCATCCCCTGGCGCTTTCGTGGCACCGGGCTGCGTTGCTGCATCAGATATGGGACGCAGGATGGTGAAGTTGCCGGATTCAGGGAAGTCAACGCCGATATGGTTGCCCGCGGCGTACATGAAGGCGCCCGCGAACATCACCATGCAGCGGATGTTCAGGTGCTGGGACGACACCTCGTTCGTCTTCGCCACGCCCTCGCCCGGCTCCATCAAGCCCTTGTGCTGATAGAACAGCTTGAGCATCTGTTCCGAGCCGTCCATGCGCGTGATGAGCGATTCTGCCCGCTCACGCAGCGTAGATCCCGTGCAGGATTTCGCCACCTGGGACGCCGGCACTGAATAGAGCATGGAATCCGTCATGAGCTCTGTTGCGTTGTGGATGCAGTTGCACACGTTGTAGGCGCAATCCACGCTGGGATTGATGGTGTCTTGCGGGACCCCGTCCACCACCAGCTTGCTTTCCGCCAGATGCGCCGCCTTGTGATCCGCCTCATTCGCTGCCGACTTGTCCAGAAGCCCCAGCGTCTCGTCCAGCTGGGTGACGTAGGACTCTGCGCGCTTAACGCGTTCCTCGTGATCCGTCACGCCGTGCAGATCGAGCAGGGGGACGGAATGCGCGCCCATGACGCGGACGCACCATTCCTCGTTCGGGTTGCTTCCTGTGTATTGCACGTAGAGGGGGCCGCCGTGCTCCTTGCCCGTGTCCTGGATCTTCTCAGGCACCGTGTAGACGATGCGCTGGCCCCGGACGAACGTGCCGCCGTAGGTGGGCGCATCGGAAGATTCAGGATACTGCTGGCCCACATAGAGTTGGATCTTCGAATTGGCGCTGGCGTTGCGCGCGGAAGCATAGAGGACCAACTGGTCGCCGGCAGCTGCCACCTTGCCCAGCGGCTGCCAGGAATTGAGGCCGCTGATGCCCAGATTCTTGCCGTTGTCTGCTGCCGGAGAGATATCCGTGTGCACGTTGATGACCTCAGACAGGCCCGCATTCTCATCCGCCAAAAGCTGGCGCGCGAAATCAAGATCCAGCTGCACAGCGGACTTGTACGGATAGTAGTTGCCATCCGCATCCGGCGTGTTCAAACGCGCATCAAGTTCATTGATGCGGGCCTCATCCACGCCTTCCGCCAATTGGATGTGCATGTCATCAGCGTAGAGCGCGTTCACATCATCTTCGATGCTGTCGTAGCCATGGAAGCGCATCTCAGCGATGTCGATCAGGCGCGGATAACGCTGCATGCCGATCAGGATCTTGTCTGCACGCAAGCCGCCGCCCAACTTGATGAGCGTGTAGGTGCGGCCGTTCGCGCACTTCTGTTGCGTGAAGCCGACGTTGCTGACGCGCTGCCAGGCAGAGCCACCGGTAGAAGCGTGCACCACGACGCCGCTATAGTCTATGTTGAGCGAAGAAGCCGCGTAGGAGATGAAACCGATCTCCTTCACGCCGTCGAACGTGACCTCAACGCCATGGCTGCCCGCGTTGTATGCGCAGCCCAGATCCCAGTCGGTCTTCTTGGCGTAGGACGTGTAGTCATCATCGAACAGGCCCAGTGCCGTGCCAGCCCCTGCATCAAGCGGGCTGTCCACCATGCCAGCACTGATGACGCGCGCCGTGCTGATGCCCGTGAGATAGTGGCCGTTCGCATCCTTCGTGTTGACCAGCTTGTAGTTCGGAAGCTCCGCCGGCGCGATGGTCTCCGTCTTGGCGGATACGGTATTGGATGGCGCGCTGTTGCCGATCTTGTTAACGCCCACCACATAGACCTCATAGGTGGTGACGTCTTCCAAGCCGGCGAGCTGATAGCTGCCGCTCTCAATGCCGGACACGTTCTGCCAAGAGCTGTCCCCTTGCTTGCGCCAGTACAGGATGTGGGAATCAGTGTCTCCCATCACCTTCCAGCTGACGGTGATGGTCTTGTAACCGCCCCTGGCCTTCACGTTCTCGGGCTTGTCAGGAACCTTCGTGGCTTCCGGCTTCACCGTGATGGGCACGCTCCAGCCGCTGCGCCACGTGCCGTTGGTGGACTGCACCTTCACCGTGTAGGTGTGGCCGTTCTCAACCTTGCCCTTGGTGCCGTACTTGTATGACGTGACCTCCAAGCTGGTGCTCTTCGTGGAGAGGATCTGTTCGTTGGCCCCTTGCACCGCAGGATCCACGATGGAGACCTCGTAACCGGTGACGTTGGGTTCCGCGTTCCAGGACACGGTGAACTGCTTGCTGCCCGCTTCCGCTTTCACGTTCTGCGGGATGTTCATCACCGGCGGCGCGATGATGTCTTCCGTGCCGTTCAGGAACTCGACGGAAGATATCTCTGCCAGATTGAGATTGCCATCAGAAGCCTGCGTGGCCGTCACCTTCAAGGTGACCTTCTTGATGGCGATCTTCTTGCCGAAATCGATGACCAGGTTGCCCGCAGCGTCGAACTGGGCCTTCGCGCCGTCCGCGAACGCCTTCTCAGGCATGAGGCCCAGTGAGCGCGCCATGTTCGTCAGCGCGCTTGAAGCCGCTTCGTTTTGGAACGGGAGCGTCTCGGTCTGTTCGTTGCCGTTCTCATCGTCATAGACCACCGTGGCCTCACCAGCGGCCACAGCATGCGGGTGCACCTCATAGGCACCAGAGCCGTTCGTGTGCACCGGCGGCTTGACAGCGATGCAGCTGATCTCTTCGCCGCCCAATTGGTCCTGGAGGCCGTCCAGTTCGATGATGACGGGATTGTCTTCACTGATGGCACCGTTGCTGGGAGCCAGCTTGAGCGACGCGGATTCGTCGGGGTTGCCCACCACGCTGCTCACGTCTTGGATCTGGCTGCCAGAAGCCACTTCCGTGCCCTCCCCTGCCACAGCACCGGTGACGCGCAGCTTCGGTGACACCTCAGAGGTGACCGCCTCTTTGCTGTAGCCGTCAGCCAGCAGTTGGAGATCGGCCAGCGTGATGGCTCCGTCGCCCGTGAGGTCGCATGGAGCAGCAGCGGATGCGTCCATGCTCTCATGGAGCGCGGTGACGACATCGTCCACGTCCTCTTTGTTGATGTCATGATCTCCAGTGACGTCACCGTAGTAGATGACGCCGGCTTGTGGAGCGCCTGCGGCCTCCGTTTGGCCCCATGCGTCGATCTTCACGGTGTAGGCGCGCGCCGCACCTTCTGCCACGCTCACCTGCTGCACGTAGGTGGCGAATCCATCCGCCTCCACAGTGACGGTGTAATCGCCCGGCTCCACCGCTTCATAGGTGTAGGAACCGCGGTATCCCCCGTTCACGGATTGCGTGTTGATGGTGTTGTGGCCACGGTTGGAAAGCGCCACAGAGAACGTGGGCGCGCTTGCCGCCTGGAAAGGGCGCGCATCCGTGACGTCTATATAGATGATGCTCTGGGCCGCGCCAGTGTTCGCAGCATCCGTGTCCGAAGGCAGCACCGTGCCACCAGGCGTGTCATCTTTGATGGCTGCGCCCTCATCCTCAGCACTGCCGTCAGCCTCATCGGTCACCTTCGTCCAACCGGGATTTCGATCCACCTCCTCTTGGGGGTCAGCGGAGACGTCAGGGGCGGCGATGGCTTCTTCTTGCGGAGCGTCATCCGCCGCAGCCTCGTCCTCCCCCGTGTCTGCATAGGCGGGCGCTCCCATCATGGAGACCGCCAGCGCCAATGAGGCGAAGATGGAGACCGCCTTCTTGCCAGTCCGCCTCAAGGCTGCAGGTGGTTCAAATGCCGTGGTCCGTTTCATTGCATTCCCCTTGTGGACGCTATCCAATGATTTGATGCCGGATTATATACGATTCAGCAACAGTTCGAAACGCCCTCAGGCGGGGTATCCCGAGCGAATCCACGCGTTCGCCCCATGTGCAAAAGGGACGTTCCAAATTGCACATAGGATGAGAGCATGCGCACTGAAAGGCTGATCCTATGTGCGATTTGGGACGTCCCTTTTGCACATGGGGAGACCATTTCGCGCATGGGGAGAGCTTTTGCACATGGGGAACGGCTTTCGCGCATGGCTGGGATGCGGGCGCGAACTGGACCAACCCTTCCACCCATGGCGGGAACCAGTGCGTTTGGAACAAGGGCGCTGCGCGCGAGAGCGCGCTGAAGCCCGCTTTCGAAAACGGCGGCCCTGAAGGGCCGCGGCATGGCTGGAGCCGAAGGCGGAGGCCATGGCATAAGAGCGCGTCGCAAGCGAAAGGCACCCTATGTTCGTGTTTCGTGATGTGCAAAAGGGACGTTCCAAATCGCACATAGGATGAGAGCATGCGCACTGAAAGGCTGATCCTATGTGCAATTTGGGACGTCCCTTTTGCACATGGGGAGAAGCTTTCGCACATAGGGGGCTGTCGCACATGGCGTGATGCGGGTGCGATTCGGGACGTCCCTTTTTGCCCAGGCGGGTCAGGCGCGCTTTTCGGCCAGGTTCGCTCTCGCCACGGCGATCATGAGCTTGATGCGGTTGAGCTGGTTCACCTCAGACGCGCCCGGGTCATAGTCCACCGCCACGATGTTGCTCTCCGGATACCGGCGGCGCAGCTCCTTGATGACGGACTTGCCCACCACGTGGTTCGGCAGACAGGCGAAGGGCTGCGTGCAGACCACGTTCGGGCAGCCGGAACGGATGAGCTCCACCATTTCCGCCGTGAGCAGCCACCCCTCGCCCATGGAGTTGCAAAGCGACAGGATCTCAGAAGCGTATTCCGCCAGTTCGTAGATGTCCGCCGGCGGATGGAAGCGCTGGCTTTTCTTGAGCGCCTCGTTCACCGGACGGCGCAACTGCTTCACAGCACGCAGCCCGATGCGGCTGCCGAGAGCGCTCTTCGCGGACTTGCCGATCTGGCGCTGGAAGATGCCGCCCGCGATGCCGAACAGGAAGAACTCTATGAGCCCCGGCACCACCGCTTCGCAGCCTTCCGCTTCGATCTGTTCCACGATCTGATTGTTCGCCGTGGGATGGAACTTCACCAAGATCTCACCCACCACGCCCACGCGCGGCTTCGTGCCCTCTCCTTGCAGCGGCAGCGTGTCGAAGTCATCCACGATCTGGTTCACCGTGCGCTTGAATTCAGCCATCTTCACGCCCCGGGAGATCTGTTCTTTCACCACGCCCATCCAGTGGTCGAACAGGCGGTTCGCGCTGCCCGGCTCAACTTCGTAGGGGCGCGTGCGATACAAGCACATCATGAGCAGGTCCCCGTATTGCAACGCATAGACCGCTTGGTACAGCATGGCAGGCGTCACCTTGAAGCCCGGGTTCACCTCTCCCAGGTCCTTGAACGAAAGAGCGATGACCGGGATGTGTCCCAACCCCGCTGCCTTGAGCGCCTTGCGGATGAGGGAGATGTAGTTGGTGGCGCGGCAGCCGCCGCCGGTCTGCGTGATGAGCACGGCCAGCTTGTCCGTGTCATACTTGCCGCTGGTGACGGCCTCCATGATCTGGCCCGTGACCAGGATGGACGGATAGCAGATGTCATTGTTGACGTACTTCAGACCCGCATCCACTGCGCCCGTGTCCACGCTGGGCAAAAGCTCTACGTTCAGTCCGTTCGCGTGGAAGATGGGCAGCAGCAGCTCGAAGTGGATGGGAGCCATCTGGGGCGCCAGGATGGTGTAGCCCGCCTCCTTCATGGCTTCGGTGAACTGCGGGCGTTCGAATTCGGTGGAGGCGGCTTCGCGCTGCTTCACATCCGCATCCACGCGCACGCCGTCCGCCTTCTGGGTGAAGCTTTCAGGCACCAGCGCGTCGATGTCTTCGGCGGAGATGCAGGCAGCAGGGCAGCCGCGGGCGGCCAGCGCCTCCTCCGTCTCCGCTTCGGCCTCAACGTCTGCCTGGTCCTTGAGCGCCGCGAGCAAGCTGCGCACGCGGATGCGCGCCGCGCCCAGGTTGGAGACTTCGTCAATCTTCAAGACGGTGTACACCTTGCCCGCCGCCTCCAGCACCTCCTGCACTTGATCTGTGGTGAGGGCGTCAAGGCCGCAGCCGAAGGAGTTCAGCTGGATCAAGTCCAGATCCTTGCGCTGGGTGACCACCTTGGCGGCGGCGTAGAGGCGCGTGTGGTACATCCACTGGTCCACCACGCGGATGGGGCGTTCTAGCTGGCCCAGGTGCGCGATGGAATCTTCGGTGAGCACGGCCAGCCCGAAGGAGGTGAGCAGTTCCGGGATGGCGTGGTTGATCTCTGGGTCTTGATGGTAGGGACGTCCGGCCAGCACGATGCCATGGGTGCCCGTCTCTTCCATCCAGGCCAGCGTTTCGGTGCCCTTGCGGCGCACGTCCCGCTTGAATGCCTCGTCTTCGGCCCAAGCGGCATCCACCGCGTCATCTATTTCCGTCTGGGTGAGATGCGGGCCCACCTTCATGACGGAGTCCTTGAATTCCTTCGCCAGCTCAACATACAAGCGTTCCTTCAGCTTCTCCTTGTTGTCGTAGGGAAGCCATGGGGAAACGAAGGCCGTTCCGCTGTTCTTCAGTTCATCGATGTTGAGGCGCAGGGCTTCCGGATAGCTGGCCACGATGGGGCAATTGAAATGATTGCCCGCCGTTTCGTCTTCTTGGCGCTCCCACTTGCTGCAGGGCATCCAAATGAAATCAGGCTGCTTTTCCAACAGGTTCATGATATGCCCGTGGGAAAGCTTCGCCGGATAGCACACGGATTCGGACGGCATGGATTCGATGCCCGCTTCGTAGGTGCCCTTGTTCGACGGATCCGACAGGATGACGCGGTACCCCAGGTTCGTGAAGAAGGTGAACCAGAACGGATAGTTCTCATACATGTTCAGTGCGCGCGGGATGCCCACGGTGCCGCGCGTGGCCTCTTCGGCGGAGAGCGGCGTGCACTGTTCGAACAGGCGCTTCGTCTTCCATTCGAAGAGGTTCGGCACCTCCGCTGACCCGCCGCCCGTGCCCAGCGATTCGCCCTTCTCACACCGGTTGCCCGTGATGAAGCGGCGGTGCTTGCCCGTTTCTTCGTTCAGGCCGAAATCATTCACCGTGAGCAGGCAGGAATTCGCGCAGCCCTTGCAGCGCACGGTGCGGTGCGTGGGCTCCAACGCCTGGATCTCCTCCAGGGAGAGGAGCGTGGAACGGCCGGCTTCAGATGCGCGGTCACGCGCTAAGAGAGCCGCGCCGAACGCGCCCATGTTGCCCGCGATGTCAGGGCGCACGGCGTTCACCTGGGAGAGCTGTTCGAACGCGCGCAGCACCGCATCGTTCAGGAACGTGCCGCCCTGCACGATGACGTTGGTGCCCACGTCATGCGGGTCCCGGATCTTGATGACCTTGAACAGCGCGTTCTTGATGACGGAGATGGCAAGGCCGGCGGCGATGTCCCCCACCGTGGCGCCTTCCTTCTGGGCCTGCTTCACGCGGGAGTTCATGAACACGGTGCAGCGGCTGCCCAGGTCCACCGGGGCCGTTGCCTTGATGGCCGTGGCGGCGAAATCCTTCACGTCAAGGCCCAGGCCGGACGCGAACGATTCGATGAAGCTGCCGCAGCCCGAAGAGCACGCTTCGTTCAGCATGATGTGGTCTATCACGCCGTCCTTCACGCGCAGGCATTTCATGTCCTGGCCGCCGATGTCCAGGATGAATTCCACGTCCGGGAGCATCTCTTGCGCGCCGCGCAGGTGCGCCACCGTCTCAATCTCGCCGGAATCAACTTGGAGCGCTTCCAGCAGGAGCCCTTCGCCGTAGCCGGTGACGGTGGAGTGAGCGATGTCCACCAGCGCCCGGCCCGTTCCCTCATCTTTCGGCAGTTCGGCGTACAACTGGGCGATGGCCGCCTTCGCACAGCCCAGCACGTCTCCTTTGTTGGAAGCATAGGTGGACCAGAGCAGCTCCCCTTCGCGCCCGATGAGCGCGGCTTTGAACGTGGTGGAACCGGCATCTATGCCCAGATACGCGTCTCCCCGGTAGTCCGCCAAGGGCGCGCAGCGCACCTTTTCCTGTGCGTGGCGGGCAGTGAATTCGTCATACTCGGCCTCATCGGCGAAGAGGGGCGCCAGGCGCACCACTTCGGAGCCTTGCAGATCCCCCAAACCTTCCAAGCGCCCGATGACGTCCGTCAGCGTTTCCACCTTCGCGCCGTCCCGCGCGCCCGCGATGGCCGCACCGCAGGCCACGAACAGGTGCGCGTTGCCGGGCACGATGATGGCGTCATCTTCCAATTGCAACGTTTCATAGAAGCGTTGGCGCAACTGGGGCAGGTACTGCAAGGGCCCGCCCAAGAACGCCACGTTGCCGCGGATGGGACGCCCGCAAGCCAGGCCTGAGATGGTCTGGGTGACCACGGACTGGAAGATGGAGGCGGCGATGTCTTCCCGCTTGGCGCCTTCGTTCAGAAGCGGCTGCACGTCCGTTTTGGCGAACACGCCGCAACGGCTGGCGATGGGATATATGGTGGTGTGGCTGGCGGCCAGTTCATTCAGACCGCCCGCATCCGTGTTCAGAAGGGAGGCCATCTGGTCTATGAAGGCGCCCGTGCCGCCCGCGCAGGTGCCGTTCATGCGCTGTTCGATGCCGCCGTCGAAGTAGATGATCTTGGCGTCTTCGCCGCCCAGTTCGATGGCCACGTCCGTCTGCGGGATGAAGGCCTCCACCGCTGTCTTGGAGGCGATGACCTCCTGCACGAACTTCACGTCCAGCCATTGGGAGAGCAGAAGGCCGCCGGAGCCGGTGATGGCGATGGTCATGGGTTCGGTGGGGAATTCCGCCGCCGCCTGGCGCAGCACATCCATGATGGTGGCGCGCACGTCAGCGTGGTGACGCTGATACACCGACCAGAGGCATTCATCGTGGTTGTTGAGCACCGCCAGCTTGACGGTGGTGGAACCAACGTCAATGCCGATGTGGAGCGCCGCGCGGGGCGCCTCCGGTTCGGTTTCGTTGGAGTTGTCTGCCGCGTTCGCGCGGGCTGGAGTGGAGCCTTCCTTGATGGTCACGTACTTGGATTGCTTGCTCATTCAGCATCCTTTGAGATTCAGTTTTCTTTTTGCAAGCATTCTAGTTGAGCGCGTCCGTTTTGCCCATGGCATCACGAAATGGATAGAACGTTTGTTTGCATGCCCCGCGCACAGAGGGAATGTGCAAAAGGGACGTTCCAAATTGCACATAGGGAAAGAGAATGGGTGCTGGAAGACTGATCCTCTGTGCAATTTGGGACGTCCCTTTTGCACATGGGGGAAAGCTTTCGCACATGGCGTGCTGCCTATGCGAACTGGGACGTCTTTGCACATTCAGGGGGTGCGGAGGAAGCCATAGCGACGGCCCAAGGCGAAGATGAAGATGAGCGTCACCACCAACGAGGCCACTTCCGCCACGCTGATGGACAGCCAGATCCCCTGGATGCCGAAGATGAGCGGCATCAAGAGCACGCTGCCCGCTTCGAACAAAAGCGAACGCAAAAGCGCGATGACCGCGGACACCACGCCATTGCCCAATGATGTGAACAGCGCGGACCCGTAGATGGAAAAGCCCATGAACAAGTACGCCACCGCATAGATGCGGAAGCTTTCCACCGTGAGCTCATGCAGTGCCGCGTCGTAGCTCACGAACACGTCCGCCACCAGCGGCGCGGACACCTCGGACAACCCCAGCATCACGACGCCGCCCACGAAGACGAACACCATGCTCTTCCGGAAGAGGTTCTGCATCTCAGGGCGGTTCTGCGCGCCATATTGAAAGCTCATGAGGGGGCTGGACCCCATGGAATACCCCAGGAAGATGGCAGCGAAGACCATGGCCACGTACATGATGACGCCGTAAGCCGCCACGCCGTCTTCGCCGATATAGCGCATGAGCTGCAGGTTGTAGAGCACACCCACCACCGACATGGCGATGTTCGTGACCATCTCCGACATGCCGTTGAAGCACGCGCGTCCCAGGATGCGCCCCTCAAAGGGCGCGCGCACGAACTTCAAGAGGCTGGTGTTCTTGCGCAGGAAGTAGATCACCGGGATGCCGCCGCCCAAGACCTCGCTCACGTTCGTGGCCAGCGCCGCGCCCACGAGCCCCATGCCGAACACGCCCACCAGCAACGCATCCAACACGATGTTCATGCACCCGGCGATGAGCACCACGAAAAAGCCGATCTGCGGCTTGCCCGCCGTGACGAAGAAGCTCTGGAAGACGTATTGCAGCACGAAGAACGGCAGCGTGACGAAGATCATGCGCCCGTACAGCCCACAATCGGCGAGCATCTGGCCCTGAGCGCCCAGCAGCGCGCAGATGGGTTCCGCCGCGAATATGCCCGCTGCCGCCAGCACCACGCCCAGAGCCGCGCCGGCATACACCAACATGGTGAAGTACCGGTTCGCCGAAGCGTCGTCCCCCTCTCCGCGCGTCTTCGCCACGATGGCCGAACCGCCCGTGCCGATCATGAAGCCCACGGCGGACGGGATCATGATGATGGGCATCACGAAGTTCACCGCCGCGAACGCCGTCTTGCCAGCGAAATTCGAAACGAACAGCCCATCCACGATGCCGTAGATGGACGTGAAGATCATCATGGCGATGGAAGGCGCCGTGAAGCGCGCGAGCGCCCCCCACGAGAAATGCCGCGCCATGTCCTGCGTCATGCGTCTTGCTCCTTGCCGTGTCCGGAACTGAATGCGGGCTATCGTAGCATCCTTCGAAAGGTTGTCCACCGCCTTGATAGAATGCACGCATGGATCACGAACCGAACAGATCGCCGCACTGCTCCGCTTTCGGTCGGTGCGGCGCATGCCAGACACTGGACATGCCCTACGAAGAGCAGCTGGCGCAGAAGCAGCGCCAGATAGAAGCGCTGTTCCCGGATGCTGCGCGCGCAGGGACCGTGCGGCCCATCCTGGGGATGGATGACCCGTGGCACTACCGCAACAAGGTGGTGTCCCCCTATGCGCCCGCACGGAAACAACAGCGCGTGCGCGGGAAGGGCGCGGGGAAGCCGGGCGGCAAAGGGTCCGTGCTCTGCGGCATGTACGCGGCAGGGTCGCACCGCATCATCCCCACCGACGGTTGCCTCTTGGAGAACAAGGCAGCGAAGGCGGCCACGCTGGCCGTGCGGGATCTGATGGAGAAATGGGGCATCCCAGCCTATGACGAGGATGCGGGGACCGGTTTCATCCGCCACGTGGCAGCGCGCGCCGGGCGCACCGGAGAGCTGTTGGTGACGGTGGTGACGAACGGGGACGCGTTCCCTTCCTCGAAGTCCTTCTGCCGCGAACTGGTGCGGCGCGCACCACAGGTGACCACCGTGGTGCAGAACGTGAACGAACGGAGCACGAACGTCATCTTGGGCGATGCCGAGCGCACGCTGTACGGGCCGGGCTTCATCCTGGATGACCTCTGCGGGCTGCGGTTCCGCATCTCATCCGGTTCGTTCTACCAGGTGAACGCCGTGCAGGCAGAGGCGCTGTATGAAGCCGCGGTGGCGCTGGCTGGCGCCGGGGCGCAGGACACGGTGGTGGACGCCTACTGCGGCACGGGCACCATCGGGCTGGTGGCGGCGAAGCGGGGCGCAGGGCGCGTGCTGGGCGTGGAAGCCGTGGCTGATGCCGTGGCGGATGCGAAGCAGAATGCGCGCCACAACGGCGTGGAGAACGCGGAATTCGTCTGCGCGGATGCCACCGCGTTCATGGAGGACATGGCCGCGTCTGACGCTGATGCGGAGAACGTGGTGCTGATGATGGACCCGCCGCGGGCAGGGGTCACGCCGGAGTTCTTGGATGCCGCCTGCCGCTTGGCACCGGAGCGCATCGTGTACATCTCCTGCAACCCGGACACGCAGGCGCGCGACGTGGAACGCCTCACGCGCGGCGGGTACGCGGTGGACGCCGTGCAGCCGGTGGACATGTTCCCGCACACCGCCCACATTGAGAACATCGTGCGTTTGCGCCGGGCCTGAATGTGCAAAAGGGACGTTCCAAATTGCTCGTGCATGGTTGATTTGTGCGCATTGAGAGGCTGTTCCCATGTGCAAAAGGGACGTTCCAAATTGCACATAGGAAAAGATCATGAGCACTGAAAGGCTGATCCTATGTGCGATTTGGGACGTCCCTTTTGCACATTCTGAAAGGCTGATCCTATGTGCGATTTGGGACGTCCCTTTTGCACATTCTGCGATCTGGGACGTCCCTTTTGCACATTCGCTAGTTCTTGAGGGAGTTCAGAGGCGCGGGCATGCGGCCGCCGCGATGGGCGAAAGTGGCGCCCGCGTACGGGTTCACCTCCATGACCGGCGCGCGGCCTAGAAGGCCGCCGAAATCAAGCGTGTCCCCCACCTGCTTGCCGATGGCCGGGATGATGCGCACGGCCGTGGTCTTGGAGTTGATCATGCCGATGGCGCATTCGTCCGCGATGATGCCGAAGATGGCCTCCGGCGTGGTGTCTCCCGGGATGGCGATCATGTCCAGCCCCACCGAGCACACGCAAGTCATGGCCTCCAGCTTGCTCAGCGTGAGCGCGCCCATCTCCGCCGCGCGGATCATGCCCGCGTCCTCTGACACCGGGATGAACGCGCCGGACAGGCCGCCCACCGAAGAGGACGCCATGGTGCCGCCCTTCTTGACCGCGTCATTCAGCATGGCCAGCGCCGCCGTGGTTCCCGGACCGCCGCACACCCCCACACCGATGGCCTCTAAGATCTCCGCCACGGAATCGTGTTCGGCAGGGGTGGGTGCCAGCGAAAGGTCCAGGATGCCCTTCTGGTAGCCCAACCGATCAGCCGCTTCACGGGCCATCAGTTCCCCGGCGCGCGTGATCTTGAAGGCCGTGGCCTTGATGGCCTCCGCCACGCTGGTGATGTCAGCGTCTTCCGGCATGTCCGCCAGCACCGCGCGCACGACGCCCGGCCCGGACACGCCCACATTGATGACTTCGTCCGCCTCCCCGCTGCCGTGGAACGCGCCCGCCATGAACGGGTTGTCCTCCACCGCGTTGCAGAAGACCACCAGCTTGCCTGCGCCGATGCAGTCCCGGTCAGCCGTGGCCTTCGCCGTGTCCAGGATGATGTTCGCCATCTCCCAGACCGCGTCCATGTTGATGCCCGCACGCGTGGAGCCGACGTTCACTGAAGAGCAGACGCACGATGTTTGCGCCAACGCGCTGGGAATGGAATGGATGAGCTTCATGTCCCCGCGAGAGGCGCCCTTCTGCACCAGCGCGGAGAAGCCGCCCACGAAATCCACCCCCACCTGGGCTGCGGCCTTGTCCATGGCCACCGCCACGGGCGTGAGGTCCTCAGCGGTGACGGCCGCGCAGATCTCAGCGATGGGCGTGACGGAGATGCGCTTGTTCACGATGGGGATGCCGAATTCGCGTTCCAGCTGGTCTGCCACCGGCACCAGGTTCTTCGCTGCAGACGCCATGCGGTCGTACACCTTGGACGCTACGCGGCCGATATCCGTGTCCACGCAGCCGCGCAGGTTGAGCCCCAGCGTGATGGTGCGGATGTCCAGGTGCTGCTGGGACACCATGGCCAGGGTTTCCGTGATCTCAGCAGGGGTGAGCTGCATGGCTTCTCCTCACGTTCGGGATGCGGCGCGCAAGACCGCAAAAGATGCACGCAAGCATAGCAAATGCGCGCATGAATATAATGGTGCGCACGCGAAGGTTTCGAAAGGAGGGCGCATGCTCAGGCTGCACGTGCTGGCCAGCGGATCCGGGGGCAATGCGGCCCTGGTGACGGATGACGCGCACGCAGGCGGCTTCCTCATCGATTGCGGCATCTGCAAGCGGGACCTGCTCAGCGGCTTGGAGAGCGCGGGATTCAGCCCGGCTGACGTGACGGACATCCTCATCACCCACGACCATTCGGACCACACGAAAGGCCTGGGCGTCTGCACGCGGGCCTTGTCCCAAGCGGGAGCCTGCGTGCGCGTGCGCACCAGCCGCGCCGTGCGGAATGCCAGCGCGCCTTTGGAAGAGGCGCTAGGAACGGATCGCGTCATCTTCGAGCCGTTCCGCGCCGGAGAGGCGCTCACCGTCTGCGGCATGCAGGTGCACGTTTTCCCCACCTCCCACGATGCAGCCGAATCGTTCGGTTTCCGCGTTGAGAGCGGGCGGGATGCGCTGGGATACCTGACCGACACCGGCCGCATGACGCCGGAGGCGCACGAGGCGTTGCAGTACGTGCGGCTGCTGGCGCTGGAGGCGAACCACGATGCGCAGATGCTGCGCGAAGGTCCGTACCCTTATGCCATCAAGCGGCGGATCGCCTCAGATGCGGGCCACCTTTCGAACGCGCAGGCAGCAGCCGAGCTGGAAGAGCTTCTGGGCAGCATGGGCGCAGGCATGCTTGAGGCGGTGGCGGCCATGCACGTGTCCCAAGAGAACAACCTCTATTCGCTGGCCGAACAGGCGCTGGCGGACGTGCTTCGGCGCTACGGGCACACGGCCCGCACCCTGGCCGCGAAGCAGCGCACCCCCGTGACGCTGGCGTGAGCCACGTGCAAAAGGGACGTTCCAAATTGCACAGAGGAAGAGGTGATGCTGATGTGCAGAAGGGACGTTCCAAATTGCACATAGGAATAGAGCATCAGCACTGAAAGACTGTCTCTATGTGCAATTCGGGATGCCCCTTCTGCACGTGGGGGGGGGCCCTTTCGCGCTTGCCCCAACGCGCCCGCGCGGGGGGCGCCACTTACGTGCCGCCCCCCTCGCGTTGCCGATAGATACGGAATGCGCGTCACTCCTTGTGGATGCGGTCCACTTCCACGGCCACGTCACCCTGCGCATCCTTCGCCACGTAGACGTAGCCCACAGCGCCATCCACCGGCAGTTCGTTGTAGGCCACCATCTCGGCGATCTCAGCGGCGGTGGCGCTCTTCGGCTCCGTCTCCAGCAGGTAGGCGGTGTCAGCACGGCGCGCCATGGCCTCGCGGAAGTCCTTCGTGCCCACGAAGACCTCCTGCTTGTAGGGATTCACCTTCAGCTTCTTCGCGCGCACCACGATGTAGGCCAGCGCGGCGATGTTCGCGAACAGGGCCAGAAGCGACACCACCGTGTTCACCGCCGGATCGTTCACAGACTGCGCAGCGAAGATGGAGTCATTCGCGAACATGGGGACCATCTGGCAGAACATGCACCACATGGACAGCGTGAACGCGCGGTTCTGGATCCAGCCGCCCTTGTTCCAGATCAGTCCCGCGATGGTGGGCGCCAGCAGAAGCGCGATGCCGCAGTACCAGGAATGCGTGGGCAGGCAGTTGTAGGTGTAGCAGAAGTTCCACAGGTCATAGGCGATGATGAAGACCCAGGTCATATCAGGCCACAGCATGTCCTGGCGCTTCTTGGAGATGTAGATGCCGAACCAGCCGGTCATGCAGGCGATGTTGAGCAGCCCCGCCACGCCGTTGAAGACATTGTGCCAGCCGCCGTTGAGCACCACGCCTTCGGTGGACACCCAGCTGGTGCCCCAGGCGCGAAACGCGCTCTCGAAGTCAGACACCACGGCGATCAGGATGTTGATGGCCACGATGATGAACGGGAATGCCTTGAACCAGTGGGAGCGCCCGATCTTGCCCCACGAGTACTTCAGCATCATGAAGCCGATGCAGCCGGCCGTGGCCGCGTAGACTTTCGCGTAGTGGAACCAGCTGTTCATGTCCGTGTGCGTGGGGTTCATGAGCGCCCACTCCGCGCCCATGGCTGCACCGATCTCAACGGCCAGACAGTAGACCGTCATGACGCCGCACACGCCGAAGAACATGAAGCAGCCCCCGAGCTTCGTCCGGCGCGCGAACTCATTCAGCAGGATCAGCGCCAACAGCACCATGAACAACCCCATCCATTGGTACAGCGCATTCGGCCCGTATACATCGAACAACATGGTTTCTCCTTCCCTCAGGGCCTGTCTATGTAGAGCGTCTGCGCGATCACGTCGGCGATGACAGCGTCATCTGCATCGGGGTGATTGCGCAGATACCCGATCACACCGAGCACGAGCACGTAGAACGTCTCATACAGGTGTTCGATCCTCACCTCGTGGAGCTTGCGGTAGTCCGCCACCGTGTGTTCGATCATGTGGGTGGCGATGTGGTGCGTGACGCGGTTCACGAATTCCAAGTACAGCGCCGAATTCTCCTTGGAGGTGAGCGCAGCGTGCAGGGAGCTGTTCTCGAAGAGCCCCACGCGGAGCAGCTTCACCACCGAGAGCAGCGCGTCGTCTATCTGGCCTTCCTGGCGCTCAGCGTCCCAGAACGAGAGTGCTTCGATGTATTCGGCCACCAGCGAATCCAGCACGGCCAGCGTGAGCTCGTCCTTGTCCTTGAAGTAGTGGTAGAACAGCGACCGCGTGACCCCCACGCGGTCGGCGATGTCCTGCACGGACGTCTTGGAAAGTCCCTTTTCCTCATACAGGTCACGCGCGGCTTCGATGAGCTCTGCACGGCGAACGGCGGCCTTCGTGGGCTTGTCCTGAGGGCGGATGTCTTGGTTGCGATCCGTCACGTCCGAGCCGTTCTCTTCGGGGGCTTGACCTTATGTCCGCCAAGGTATCTCTGCATTGACGGAGCGTCAATGAACAGAATTGACATATCGTCAACATGAGAGAGCACCGTTGCCATCACGTCAACCCAGACCGGGATGTGCAAAAGGGACGTTCCAAATTGCACCTGCGTGGTTGACCGATGTGCAAAAGGGACGTCCCTTTTGCACATCCGCATCGCCTTTCCTATGTGCGATCTGCGTTTGTCAGGGTCAGCGGTTGCGGATGACTTTCAGGTCGTCTCGGGCGCGGTCGTAGGCAGGGTCAGGGGCGGAGGCATGCTGCACGGACAGGATCAGGCCCACGATCATGAGCGATGAGATGACCGACGTGCCGCCGGATGAGATGAACGGAAGGGGCTTTCCCGTGGTGGGCAGCACCCCGATGGCGCACCCGATGTTCAGAAACGCCTGGAACACCAGCATGATGGCGCAGCCGCCCGCGATCATGGCGCCCAGATTGTCCGGCGCCCCCTGCGATATGCGCAAGGACATGACCAGGAACAGCAGGAACAGCCCGATCACGAATAGAGCGCCCACCATCCCCATCTCCTCCCCCAGCACGGCGAAGATGAAGTCCGAATCAGATGCGAAAAGGTACTGGTACTTCTCGTGCGAGCTGCCGATGCCCATGCCGAACAGGCCGCCTTCGGCGAGCGCATAATAGGCGCGGATGATGTTGTAGCCCGAACCCAGGCCGCCCTGGCCGTCGTTCCACGGATCCAGGTACACCAGACGGTTCGACCGGTAGCCCGAACCCAGCATGCCGCCCAGCACGGCCAGCGCGCCCAGCGCCGCGATGGCCACCAACGACCACGCCGGGAAACCGCCGATCCAGAGCACGGCGAAGATGCCGATGGCGCAGATGAGCGTGGTCCCCATGTCGGACTGCGTGACGAACATGAAGGCCAGAGGCACCGCGATCAGCAGCAGCAGTTCGATGACCGTGGTGCGGAAGTCTATCTCTTCGATCTGGAACCGATGCGCGATGCGGATGGTCATGAGCAGAAGCGCAACCTTGATGAATTCTGAGGGCTGCATGCCCACCGGACCGATGTAGAGCCAGCGCTTCGCGCCGTTCACTTCCGTACCGGCCACGAACGTGAGCAGAAGGAGCACCATGCAGAATCCCCAGAAGAGCCACGTGAGCTGCCCCGCCCAGGCGTGGTACGGGATCAGCCGCCAGATGACGATGGCCGCCACCGTGCCGATGGCCACATAGGCCGCCTGGCCGATCACGTCATCATAGGGGTTCTTCCCAGCAGCCGCCAGATCGGCGGAGGTGGCAGAGAACACCATCAACAGCCCGATGACCACCAACGCGAACACGGATGCCATGAGCAGAATGGCCGCCATCCTCGTTTCGGTGACGGGCTTCGCACCGCGGCGCGGCATCAGCAGCGCCCTTCGCCTGGCGCGGCCGCCAGCGCGGCCACCTTGTCCTTGAAATGCTGCCCACGCTCTTCGAAGCAGGAGAATTCGTCGAACGAGGCGCAAGCGGGAGAGAGCAGCACCACCGAACCCGGGCGCACCAAACCCACGGCCGCTTGGAAGGCTTCATCGAACGTGCGGGCGCGCACCACGTGCAGACGCCCGTCATCGGCCGCTGCGAACGCCGCTTCGAAGCGCTCCGCCGCTTCCCCGAACACCACCACGGCTTCCGCATGCTCCTGGCAGGCTGCCACCAAAGCGTCCAAGGGACCCATCTTGTCCCGGCCGCCCAAGAGCGCCACCAGCGGACGGCCCGGGAACGCCGCCAGCGCCACCAGCGTGGCATCCACGTTCGTGGCCTTGGAATCATTGTAGAAACCAATGCCGTCCACCGTGCCCGCCGGTTCGATCCGATGCTCGAGCGGCTTGAACGCGGACAGCGCGTCCGCCACATCCACGCCGTCCGCCCCCAGCGCAAGGGCTGCCGCTGATGCCGCCAGCGCGTTCACCACGTTGTGCGGCCCCTTGACCTGGAGCGCATCAGATGGAGCCAGGACGTATTCGCCTTCATGGAAGGCCACGTGCAGATGCCCCGCCCCGTCAAGGAACGCGGCGTTCTGAGCGCCGCAGGCCTGGCGCATGTCCGCCGAGATGCCCGCCTTCGCGCCCACCGGGATGTAGGAGAAGCCGCTCTTCTCAGGCGCGCGGCGCAACCGGCGCACCTGTTCGCGGGACACGTCGTTCACGGCATCCAGCACGGCCACGCCGCCTGCGTCCTCCAGGTTGTGCAGCATGTTCCACTTGGCGTCAGCATAGGCTTCCATGCTGCCGTGCCACGCCAGGTGGTCAGGGGTCACCCCCAAGAACACGCCCACATCCGGCGTGAACCGGCGAATGGAGGCCAGCTGGTAGGAGGACACCTCCGCCACGTAGACGCGCCGGCCCGAAGGCGGGCACGCGCCTGCCAGCACGTCTGCGCCCACCGCATGGATGCACGCATCTCCGATGTTGCCGCAGGCCTTCGCCGCGAAACCGGCCGCATCCAGCAGATGCTCCAGCAGCGCGGTGGTGGTGGTCTTCCCGTTCGTGCCCGTGATGCCCACCCAGAGCGCATCCGCCGGGCTTTCGCGCCACGCCAGCTCCACTTCGCTGATGAGCTCTTCGCTGGCATCCTGGCCGCTGAGGTAGAACGCAGAGGATTCCGGGATGCCCGGGCTTGCGATGCAGAGGTGGAACGCGCCTTCCACCTTCTCAGACTCCACGATGCGCGCACCCGCCCGAGCCAGGGCCTGCGCAGCCGCGTCCGCGGCACCGGCGGTTCCCGTGAACACCGTGAGCGAGGACACGCGCCCGGCAGCCTGCGCCAGCAGGTATTCCGCCACGGCGCGGCCGGACACGCCCAGCCCCAGCATGCACACGTCCCCCAGCTGGCACGGGGCGTGCTTGCGCCCCCTGAGCATGGCCGGCGCCCCGGTCATGCCACCACCAGCGAAGAGGAGAAGTACAGCACGAACCCGCAGGCGGCCAGAAGCCCGGAGATGATCCAGAACCGCACGACCACCTTCGTTTCGCTCCAGCCCTTCTTCTCGAAATGGTGATGCAGCGGTGCCATGAGGAACACCCGCCTGCCCGTGCGCTGGAAGTGCGCCACCTGGATCATGACGGAGAGCGCCTCGGCCACGAACAGGCCGCCGATGATGATGACCAGAAACTCCGTCTTGGTGACCACGGCCAGACATCCCAGCGCTTGCCCCAGCGCCAAGGAGCCCGTGTCGCCCATGAAGATGTCAGCCGGGTGCGAATTGAACCAAAGGAAGCCAACGCACGCGCCTGCGATGGCCGCGGAGAAGATGGCCGGCTCCAGCAGGTTCTGACGGAACGCGATGGCCGCCATCACGATCATGACCATCATGACCGTGCCGGATGCCAAGCCGTCCAGCCCGTCCGTCAGGTTCACCGCGTTCGAAAGGCCCATCAGCAAGATGAGGCAGAAGATGACGTAGAGCCACGGAATGGAAAGGAACCGCCCCTCCCCCAACGGGATGACCGTGGTCAGCACGCCCAGATCCAGTTCGCAGATGAACGGGATGTCCACCACCGGGCTCACATCCAAGATGTTCACCGCGCAGAGGATGAAGGCCAAGGATATGAGGAACTGGCAGGCCAGCTTCGCCTTGGGCGTGAGGCCCAACGAACGCGCGTGCGCGATGGAAGAGATGTCATCCACCAGGCCCACCACGCCCGTGAGCAGGACCGCGGCCAGGAGCAGGTACGTTTCCGGATCCGGGACGCCCACAGCGAACGACGCTGCGGCAACCGCCAGCAGCATGACGATGCCGCCCATAGTGGGGGTGCCGCTCTTCACCAGGTGCGTCTGCGGGCCGTCGTCACGCACCTGCTGGCCCAAGTGCTCCCGCTTCAGGATCTTGATGAGCACCGGCGTGAGCAGCAAGGTGACCACGATGCCGATGAGCACCGCCATGAACACCAAGAAGGTGGGGAAATGTTCGAAGTAGGAGAACATCAGCTGGCAAGCCCTTCCGCCAGGCGCGTGAGGCCCATGAAATTGGATGCCTTCACCAGCACCACGTCATCCGGCCCGAGCGTGCCTTCCAAGCGCTCCAGTGCGCCGCCGATGGAACCGACGCAAGTGATGGCCGCCTCATCCATGCCGGCCTTCCGGGCGCCTTCGGCGATCAGGCGCGCCAGTCGGCCCACGCAGATGAGCTGATCCACTTTGCCCTCTGCCACGGAACGCCCCACGCTCAGATGCCCCGCCTCTTCCCCGGCACCCAGCTCTCCCATGTCTCCCAGCACCACCCAGCGCACACCCGCCACCTCCATGGATGACAGGAGCGCCAAGGATGCGCGCATGGAATCAGGGCTGGCGTTGTAGGCGTCGTTGATGATGAGGAACCCTTCGCGGCCGCGAAGCATCTCCTGGCGCCCCGCCTCTGCCACGGATGAGCCCAGCGCCTCCGCGATGGCCTGCGGGCCGATGCCCGCCGCGCGCCCCACGGCCGCCGCCGCCAGCGCGTTCGCCACGTTGTGCGCCCCGCTGAGCGCCAGCTTCACCGGCACCCGTTCGGTGTCCGGCTCCATATCGAACAGCGTGGGAGCCGCGTCCGTGTCCGCCCGGAAGCCCCGGAAGCACAGGGTGAATGCCGGGCGCCCTTCGGCATCCAGCGCGACGTCTTCGGCCCACACCTGCTGTGCGGGCGCGCCCTCCTGCCCCGCTTCGGGCTTCGCATTGTAGGCGCACACGGACACGTTGCGCGCGTCCAGCCGAGCGGTCTCCGCTAGGAAGGGCGTGAACGCATCGGCGCCGTTCAAGAACGCGCGGCCGGTGCCGTCCGGAAGCTCTTCTAAAAGCTCCGCCTTCGCCCGCGCGATGTTCTCCTGGCTGCCCAGCATCTCCAGATGGGATTCGCCCACGTTCGTGACGACACCCCAGGCCGGGCGCGCCATGCGGCAGAGGAACCGGATCTGGCCCGGGCCGTCCATGCCCATCTCCATGACCACGGCTTCGTCCGTGGGTTCTGCGGCCAGGAGCGTGAGCGGGCCGCCCAGCTCATTGTTCTGGTTGCCGCGGGTGGCGCAGGTGCGGAACGTGGATGCCAGCACGTCGCGGGTGAGGTTCTTGGTGGTGGTCTTGCCCACCGATCCGGTGACGGCCACCACGTTCGCGCTCAGATGCGAACGCCATTCGCGCGCCAGGTCCGCCACCGCGTGCTCGGTGTTCGGCACCTGGATGACGGCCGCGCCCAGCTCACGCGCCAAGAGCAGGCACTTCTCATCCAGAGGCTCAGACACCAGCGCGCCGCGCGCCCCCGCGCGCAGGGCCGCGTCCACGAACGCGTGGCCGTCCACGCGTTCCCCCTGGATGGCCACGTACAGGTCCCCCGCGGACACGTCCCGCGAATCCAACGTGACGCCGATGAGCACCTCGGCTGCATCGATGGGCTCTGCCAGGAACTGGCCGCCCGTGGCCTGCACGATCTGCTTCGCGTTCAGCCTCACCTGGCTTCCGCCCCCTCTTCCACCGCCCGCATGAGCAGCGCGTAGGCCGCTTCTTCCACGTCATCGAAGAGCACGGTGTCGCGCCCGAACATCATCTTGTCCTCATGGCCGCGCCCGCAGATGAGCACGATGTCCCCCGCGCGCGCCTCGTCCACCGCTGCGCGGATGGCGCGCTTGCGGTCAGCATCCGGGCGGACCTGAGGTGCCTCCCCCGCGAACGCTTCCGCCGGGAAAGCCGCCTTCACCTGGTCCAGCACATCCTGCACGCGTTCGCCGTGGGCGTTGTCGTTGGTGAGGAACACCACGTCCGCCGCAAGGGACGCCGCGGCCATCTGCGCGCGCTTGCCGCGGTCGCGGTCCCCTTCGCAGCCGAACACCAGCAAGATGCGGCCGTCCGTGGCCTTGCGCGCAGATGCGATGACCTTCTCCAGCGCGTCCGGGGTGTGAGCGTAATCCACGAAGGTCATGAAGCCCGCGTCGGGGGCAACGTCCACGCGCTGCATGCGCCCGGGCGGGGGCGATGCCGTGGCGAAGGCCGCAGCAGCCGCCTCAGCCGGAACGCCCAGCGCCAGCGCACATCCCAGCGCCACCAGCACGTTTTCGGTGTTGTAGTCGCCCAGAAGGGAATGCTCCAGCGCCACTTCGTCCGGTATGTCCGGCACATCCTGCCCGTCCGCCGCCGCGGCCGCTGCGCCCTCGTCCCGCACGCGCAGCCCGGCCAGGCTCACGCGCATCCGCGTGAGCGCGCCCTCGCGCTCTACGTCCAGCAGGCGGATGGCGTCTTCGGTGCCCGTGCCCACCGTGATGACCTCATCCCCCGCCTCCGCACGCTCAGCGGCCAATTCTGCACCGGCATGCCCGAAGGTGGAGATGACGCGGATGGCGGGAAACGCCTCAGAGAACAGGAGCTTCTTCGCCGCGAAGTACTCTTCGAAGGTATGGTGGTAATCAAGATGGTCCTGGGTGATGTTCGTGAACGCCGTGACCGCGAAGCGCATGGCCCACGCGCGCCCCAGCGCCAGCGCGTGGGACGACACCTCCATGGCCACGGCCTGGCAGCGCTCATCCCGCATGACGCTCAAGATGCGCTGCAGGTCAGCCGATTCAGGCGTGGTATGCGAACTGGGAACCGGGCGTCCTGCCGCGCGCGAACCGCACGTGCCGATGATGCCGCACGGATGCCCGCAAGCCTGCAAGAGATGTTCCAGAAGGTAGGTGACCGTGGTCTTGCCGTTCGTGCCCGTGACGCCCACCACGTCCATGTCCGAAGAGGGCTGCCCATAGAACACGGCCGCCGCTTCAGCCAGCGCCCGGCGCGAATCAGCCACCACCACTTCGGTGGCGCCCTTCAAATCCAGCGAATACAGCTGGCGTTCGCACACGATGACCGACGCCCCCGCATCCACCGCCTGCTGCGCGAACTCATGGCCGTCCACCACCGTGCCCACGATGCAGAAGAACGCGTCCCCCGGACGCACGTCCCGGCTGCTGTAGGCGATGCCAGCCACCTGGGCGTCCTCAGCACCGATGCAGACGTGGGGAATGTCAGCGAAGATGTCAGCGCAGCTTCTTGGCATGGGCTTGAATCACGCTCACTTGACGGGGACGATGTTGTACAGGTCTATGGCTTCTAGCATTATATCGCGAAAGACCGAGGCCATCTTCCCTTCGTAACGGATGTCATTGGCGGAGACGAACAGCGCCAAATTGGAGTTCGAGTTGTCGATGAAGCCCGCGAAGCAGAGGTTGTAACGGCCAGCCGCATACCCGCCGTCTTCGGCGATCTCTGCCGTGGACGTCTTGCCTGCCACGTCGTAGCCGTCTATCTCAGCGTCCGTGCCGGTGCCGTCCAAGACCACGCCTTGCAGCATGCTCTTGAGCTTGCTGAACGCCTCCGGGTCATCCAGCACTTGTTCGCTCTCGTATTCCATGGTCTCGCCGGTGCGCGGCTTCGCCATCAGGAAATGCGGCTGGCAGAGGAGACCTTCCGCGGCCACCATGCCGTAGAAACGCGCCATGTCCAACGGCGTTGCCGTGAGGCCCTGGCCGAAGGAGATGTTGCAGCCGGTGACGTAGGCCCATTCGTTGAAATCAGGCATCACGCTCTGCGCCTCGCCCGGGTAATCCACGCCGGTCTTCTCCGTGATCTTGAGGCGCTGGATCATGGCGTTCAGCTTGTCGAAGCCGGCCTCTTTGGTTGCCAAGGATATCCCTACGTTGGAGGACTGGTTCAGGATGGTGGCGAACGTCATGTCCACATCCGGGCGCTCATGCGCGTCCGTGATGACGTATTGGTCCGCTTCCAGCTCCGCCGGACAGAAGATGATGTCATCCGGTTCCACGGCGCGCTCGTTCAGCACCGTGAGCGCGGAGAGTGACTTGAAGATGGAGCCCGGTTCGAACGCCTGGGTGATGGCCTTCAGATTGTCGGAGCCGATCATGGAGTTCTCACGGTCTGTGGGATCCAGGTAGGGGTAGGAGCAGATGGCGTAGATCTCACCCGTGTCGCCGTCTATCATGACGGCTGATCCGTCCTCACCCTCATAGGAGAGGATGCCCGCCTCAAGCGCCTCTTCCATCTTCGTTTGCATGCGGATGTCCAGCGATATCATGATGTCCTCGCCGTCCACCGCCGGCGTGTCCTCATGCACCCCTCCTGGGATGGGCGCGCCCTTCTCCCCGCGTTCGGCAGAATACTTGCCGGGCGTGCCGGCCAGGATCTCATTGTATTGCAGCTCAAGCCCGGTGATGCCGTTGCCATCAACATCGCACACGCCGATCACCTGGCCGCCCACCCCGCCATTGGGATATTCGCGGCGCGAATCAGCGATGAAGTAGATGCCGTCCAGCTTCATCTCCTTCAAGCGCTGGGCCTTCTCAAGGTCGGCCTGGCGTTCAAGGTAGACGAACGTGCTGGGTTCGCGCGAAAGGAGGCCTTCGTAGTAGGAAGCGTCCTCTTCCAGCACCGTTGAGATCATGGATGCCTCATGGCGCGCGTCCGTCACTTCAGAAGGGTTGCAATAGATGGTGGTGCAATCCACGCTCACGGCCAGGATCTGGCCGTTGCGGTCATAGATGGTGCCGCGCTTGGGGGAAACGGAGAACTGCACCGTGCGGCTCTCTTCGGCCATGGCCGAATACGAGGAGGCTTCGATCACCTGCACGTACACCAAGCGGATGAAGAACACGACGGCCAACGCCAGGAACACCTTGAGGACGACGCCGTAGGAACGCCGCGCCGAAGACGCTTTCTGGCCCGATTCGCTGGCCAAAAGGTCAGAGAGGGCGGACCCGATGTCCGCAAGCGATGTGGGCGCGCCGTTGCCTTCATGGCGATCAGGGCGGAATCCTGACGGCATCCAGCTACTCCGCCGCCTGCGCTGCGCCATCCGCGGAAACGTCCGCATCAGCATTGACTGCCGTCAGACCTTCGGCTTCGGCCACAGCTTCCACCGTGCCGGAAAGGGACAGGCGCCCATCTTCGTCACGGACCACCACGTCCCCGGAAATGTCTATGAAGGAAGCAGAAGCGGGGCTGCGCATGCCAAGAGCCAGCGCGTCGCGCTTCACGCGGGTGGGGTTCGCCAAGGATGACTGGGTCACCTCAAGCTGGCTGCCGACATCGCGCGCATCGCTGATATCGTCCTTCAGCTGGCTGGCCTCCAATGCCACGGAAACCGTAGCAGACGCCAGGGATATGCGCACCCATCCGATGGCAGCGAACGCCACGATGAGCGCTACCAGCACGCGCGCGAAGACGATGGCGAGGCTGGAAGCCGTGCGCTCCTCCCGGCCGCCGCCGGGCATCACCTGGATGCCGCGCCGGGGCGCAAGCTCTTCCTGCTGGAGCTTCCGAGCAGTTGAGCCGTGGATGTATGCCGGACGCTTGGCCACTCAGATCCTCAATGTCTTCCGCGTGCTGTCACGCTTTCGGTTGCTGTTCCGTCAGGCTTTTCACAGCCTGCAAGCGATGCGCAGCTTCGCGCTGCGCGCTCGGGGGTTCCGCTCCACCTCAACTGCCGTGGGCAAGAGGGGCTTGCGCGTTTCCACCTTGAGCATCGGCTTCTTCCCACAGGCGCACACCGGAAGGTCCGGCGGGCACGTGCATCGGTCTGCGAAACGCGCGAACGTCTCCTTCACGATGCGGTCTTCGATGGAGTGATAGCTGATGGCGCAGATGCGGCCACCTGGCAAAAGCCAGCGGATGGCCGCGTCAAGGCCCGCTCTCAGAACCTGTTGTTCCTGGTTCACCTCCATGCGAAGGGCCTGGAACGTGCGCTTGGCGGGGTGTCCGCCCGCGCGGCGGGCGGAGGCCGGAATGGCCGCCTTGATGATGTCCACCAACTGCTGGCTGGTAGTGATCGGGGCGGCCTTCCTGGCTTTCACCACGAATGACGCGATGCGGCTGGCCCACCTCTCATCCGAGTTAGCGCGTATGATCCGAGCGAGATCTGCTTCGTTTGCGGTGTTGATGATCTCTGCTGCGGTTGGAGTGGATTGACCCGGATCCATACGCATGTCGAGGGGGGCATCCTCCTTGAAGGAGAAGCCGCGTGCGGGGTTGTCTATCTGGGGCGATGAGACGCCTAGATCGAAGAGCACTGCATCCATGCCCGGCAGTTCAGCTTGCAAGAGCAGCTCATCGATGCAGCCGAAGTTGCCCTTGAGCAAGAGCACCTCTGGCCTCTCTTCTTCCGGGATGGCCTCCAGCCGCGCGCGGGCGCGCGAAAGCGCCAGGTCATCTTGGTCGATCCCGATGAGCAGCCCTTCGCGCCCGATGAGACGCGCTGCTGCTGCCGAATGCCCTGCCAGACCGAGCGTTGCATCCACGAACACGTCCCCCGGCTGGAGGGCGAGTCCGTCCATGCATTCGTCCAGCAGGACGGGAATATGCCGATATTCGCTTGTCATAGTGCAGGGATGCGCTGCCGTCCGTGAGCGTCAGTTCGCATCTTCGGGTTCGTCATAGAAGAAACCCAGATCGATGCTGCCCAGCTCTTCGTCGAACGCCTTCGCGTCCCAGACCTCGAAATAGCCGGTGTTGCCCACCACCACGACATCCTTTTCGATGCCGGCCGCATCGCGGGCCTGCTGGTTGAGCATCACGCGGCCCGATGAGTCCACTTCAGCGCGCTGCGCACGGGATTTCAGCTTCGTGCGCAGGGCCACGTGCCGCCGATCCGATGACTTGAAGCCACCGAACTTGTCTTCGAAGAGCCCCTCCACCCACTGGTTGAAGGTCTCGGGTTCAAAGACGTAGAGGCACTTGTCCGTGAGCTCCCGGGACACCACGAGGTCCTCGGTCAGGACTTTGCGGAATTCCGCGGGGACCGCCACGCGGCCTTTGGAGTCAACCTTGAAACGGTATTCACCGAACAGGTCAGCCGCTTTCGCTGCTGTCTGCTGGTCCTCCGTTCCGTGCTCCTGAGCCACCTGGCCTCTCCCCGATCTGCGTTCCGTGGTGTTTCGAAGTGCGTTTGAGTGCTGTGTTTCGAAACCCACAAAGTCCCTACCGTGCGATGCATCTTATGCCACTTCGCCCCACTTTGCAACACTTCTATGACACCACGAAACACGCTCTGACCAGGAAAAAGAACGGTTGTTCGATGGTTTTGACACAGCGTCAGCGCGTGGAGCGCAAGATGTTGGGGGACACGATCAGGCGGCCACGAGATGCGTGATGCATGGAGATTTCGCAACAGAACAGACAAACGGCACGCCCCTGATGTGCAAAAGGGACGTTCCAAATCGCACATAGCAGAAGACTATGCGCACCGAGAGACTGTTCCTATGTGCGATTTGGGACGTCCCTTTTGCACATCTTGCAATTCAGGGCGGCACTTTCGCGCATCCGCAGAGGGTGAGGCGGTGATCATGAATGGAGCAAGGGCGCTGCGCGCAGAACGCGCTGAAGCCCGCTTTTGAACACTGCGGCCCAGCAGGACTGCAACATGGCCGGAGCCGAGGAAGAAGGTCGTGGCACGCAGAAGGAATGCTCTGATGCCCATGTGCAAAAGAGGCATGCCAAATCACACATGACTGGGCGGCGATGTGCAAAAGGGACGTTCCAAATCGCACAGAGGGAAAGAGCATGAGCACAGAAAGACGACTCCTATGTGGAATTT
>CANSWY010000011.1 GCA_947650915.1 uncultured Eggerthellaceae bacterium
CCTTTCGCACACCGGAGAAACCTTTCGCACACCGGAGAAACCTTTCGCACACCGGAGAAACCTTTCGCACACCGGAGAAACCTTTCGCACACCGGAGAAACCTTTCGCACACCGGGTCACAGCTCCAGGCCGGCGATGACCTCTTTCAGCTGGTTCGCGGATTCCTTCAGCTGCGCCTGTTCGCGGTAATTCAGAGAGGGCGGCATGCGCACCTCTATCCCGCTGCTGCCCAGGACGCAGGGCGTCGACAGCGCCACGCCCTCTATCCCGTATTCGCCCTGCAGGCGGTTGGACACGGACAGCACTGATTTCTCGTCCCGTACGATGCATTCGCAGATGCGCTTCACCGCCATGGCGATGCCGAAGTAGGTGGCCTTCTTTTTCTGGATGATCTCATAGGCCGAATCGCGCACCAGATCCGTCACCTCATGGCGGAACTCCTCGTAGGAGCCTTTTGACCGCATGTTGAAGAAATCTTCCAGCGGGATGCCGGCCACGTGCGCACTGGACCACGCGATCAGCTCTGAATCCCCGTGCTCTCCTAAGATGCGCACGTGCACGTTGCGCGGATCCACGCCCAATCGTTCGCTGATGATCTGCTTCAGGCGTCCGGTGTCCAGCACCGTGCCCGATCCGATCACGCGGTGCTCTGACAGGCCGGACATCTGGATGGACACATGGGTCAGGATGTCCACCGGGTTGGAGACGATGAGCAGGATGCCGGAAAAGCCGCTCTCACGGATCTGGGCCATGATGCCGCTGAAGATGGCCACGTTCTTGTTCACCAGGTCAAGGCGCGTCTCACCCGGTTTCTGCGCCGCGCCCGCGGTGACGATGATCACGTCCGCGTCCGCCGCGTCCGCATAGGTGCCTGCGTGGATGTCCATGGGGCGCGCGAACGCGATGCCGTGGGAGATGTCCAGCGCTTCTCCCTCGGCGCGGTCCTGATCAACGTCTATCAGCACCATTTCCGAGAACAGGCCTGATTCCATGAGCGCGAACGCGCTGGTGGCGCCCACGAACCCGCATCCCACGATGGCCACCTTGCGGCCCTTGATCCCTTGCGCCATGGCTCCGCTCCCATCTTTTCCGCCGTTCGAATGCCGTGCAGTCTATCACCCTTCAGCGGCAACGGCCCCAAGAGGTGTAGGATGCCTGCAGGAAAGTTGGCGGCCACGGAGCGGCCGCCCTGCGAACAAGGAGGTTTCCCGATGGACAAGAAGACGTTCGACCAGGTGGCGGAGCGTGTTGACGTGCTCATCTCATCCGGCGCCAGCACGCAGGTGACGAAGGATGCGGCGCAGGCGTGGAAGGATGCCGTTGCGGCTGATGAGGGCGCGGCAGATGAGGCCACAGAGCGCCTGCTGGACGTGCTGGAAGGCCGCCCCACCACCATCGATGGCGTGATCGCGTTCGCGCAAGGCCCTGCGAAGGAGATGTTCGGGGAGGAAGCGGCAGCGAAGATGCTGGAAGAGCAGACGGCGCGCAAGGAAGCCGGCGCGAAGTACTGCAACTGCGATGCCTGCACGGCCGCCTCAGAGCTGCTGGCTCAGTTCGGCCGGATAGAGCTGTAGCACCGGATTCATAGAGCGCGGATCCAAGGGCGGCGTCCAGCGAAGGATGCCGCCCTTGTTCTTGCCAAGTGCTACGGGCGCAGGCCCATGCCGCCTTCCAGGGTGATGGTCTCGCCGCTCATGAACTTGAAATCCGGGCCGCATAGCTGCACCACCACACGGCCGATCTCCCGTTCCACGTCTCCGTAGTGGCCCATCGGGGGCATGTGCACGTTCGCGGTGAACGCGTCCGGGTATTCCTCCTGGAAGCGTTCGAGCGCCGCCGTCCAGGCCAGCGGGCACACCACGTTCACGTTGATGCCATCCTTGCCCCATTCGTTGGCCGCCACGCGGGTCATGCCGCGGATGCCCTCCTTGGCCGCCGCGTAGGCCACCTGGCCCACGTTCCCGAACAGCCCCGCGCCGCTGGCGAAGTTGACGATGGAGCCCTTCGTCTCCTTCAGGTGCGGGTAGCAGGCCTGCATGTAGTAGAACGCGGCGTACAGACCGGAATAGATGGCCAGATCGAATTGGTCGGTGGTGTGGTCGGCCAGGCTCACGCCGGAGGCGGAGGCTTGAGCGTTGTTCACCAGCGCGTCGATGCGTCCGAATTCGCTGACGGCCGCGTCCACCACGCGCTGCACGGTGGCCGCGTTGTCCGCGTGCGCTGCCACATCCGCCTGCATGGGCAGCACCTTGATGCCGAAGGCGGCCTCCAGCTTCTCCTTGGCGTCCGCGAGCTTCTGTTCGTTGCGGCCGGTCACCACCAGGTTCGCGCCTTCCTTGGCGAACGCCGTGGCGATGCCGTAGCCGATGGATCCGGCCGATCCGTCCTTCAACGCCGCATAGCCGCCGCCCGTGATGATGGCCGTCTTGCCTTCGAAAAAGCCCATGATGCCGCCTTTCTGCGTTCGGTTCCCGTTCAGTTCCTCAACGCCATTATAGGCAGCGGCCTGCGGGGCGGGTCAGTTCAGGGGCCGGTCCGGGTCGAAGGCTCCATGGATGGTGCGCCCGAAGCGCTTGAAGCGGGCGCGGTCGCTGTCAGCCATGCCGTTGAAGTCACGCGTCCGGTGCTGCGCGCGCGGGTCCGTCTCATCGGTCCAGAGGCGTTCGGCCACCGGTGCCCACGCCTTCGCTGCCGGGCGGCACTTCTCTGCCAGGTCATGGGCGCTCTCCTGCGCTTGCAGGTCCGTGCAATGCGCGCCGGAGACCTCCACCAGATCTTCCAGGCAGTCCGGGTTCTCCAGCATGGGGCAGGGGCGCAGCAGATTGTCATTGAAGGGCTGGTGTTCGTAGTAGCCCATGAAGATGGGGGACTGGAGGCATTCCAGCAGGCTCTGCTGGCGGATGTTCGCGTTGGAGTAATGGATGAACACGCAGGGCTCCACATCTCCGTTGGCGTTGATGTGCAGGTAGCGGCGACCGCCCGCGATGCAGCCGCCCACGAATTCGCCGTCATGTTGGAAATCCAGCGTGAGGATGGGCTTCGTCTCGCGCACGTGGCGGTTGAAATGGTAGAGCAGCTCCCGGTCGTCAGGGGTGGGCATGAGGGAGGTGGGCGCGTCCTGGCCCACGGGCATGTAGGTGAAGATCCAGGCGAACAGCGCGCCCTTTTCGATGAGCCAGTCGAAGTAGGCGTCGCTGGCCACGGAATGGGCGTTCTCGTGGGTGTAGCAGATGGACACGCCGAACGGCAGACCGTGCGAGCGCAGCAGGTCCATGGCCGCATCCACTTTCTGGTAAGTGCCTTCGCCGCGGCGGCCATCCGTGGCTGCTTCGTCACCCTCGGCCGAGATGGCCGGCACCAGGTTCTTCACGCGCAGCATCTCCTGGCAGAAGGCTTCATCTATGAGAGTGGCGTTCGTGAAGCAGAGGAAGGCGCAATCCGGGTGCGCTTCGCAGAGGCGGATGAGGTCGTGCTTGCGCACCAGCGGCTCTCCGCCCGTGTAGATGTAGATGTGGACGCCCAGTTCTTTGCCTTGACGGATGATGGAGTCTATCTCGTCGTAGGAGAGGTTGAGCGCGTGGCCGTATTCCGCTGCCCAGCAGCCCGTGCAGTGCAGATTGCAGGCGCTGGTGGGATCCAGCAGGATGGCCCAAGGGATGTTGCAGCGGTGCTTTTCGCGCATGCGTTCTTGGTGGCCCCAGGCGATGAGGTTGGCGTCCACCAGGAACGTTTTCAGGAAGCTGTTGCGCACCTGCGGGTTCAGCGACATCACGCGCATGAGCAGCTGGTGCATGTTGTTCTTGTCCTTGATGGCCTTCGTGAACGCGCGCCGCTGCTCAGTGAAAAGGGCGGGCGGCACCAGGGCGTTCACCTTGTCCATGGCGGCCGGCAGGTTGTTCTCCGGGTCTTCGCACAGATAGTCTATGAGCTTGTTCGCGGCTGCGCGCTTCGTGAAATCCATCGGTCTCATGAACATGCCTCCCCTTGAGCGCCGTGCGTGCATTCTTTGTCCGAGGATTATCGGCATCTTTGAGGGTGCCGATCATTTCTGACCGCTCCGGTTACCATTCCGTTTCCAAGGTGCAAAAAGAACGTCTGAACACAGAACACAGAACACAGAACGCAGAACACAGGGGACGGTTTCCTGTGTAATTTCGCGCCCCAGCGCTACATGTGTCGTTTGCAGAAGCTATTCAGTTGCATGGAAATGGTGCCATTCGCCAAGCAACACAGGGGCAACACAGGGGACGGTTCTCTGTGTTGTCTTATCTCCCTTGCAACGCAGATGGATATGGAAAGTCTTTTCCGCATGCCCTTCGTCGTGTACCCGAGATTCATTGATATGCGGGAAGGCAACTCAGAAGACCCATAAAAATGCTCAGGCATTCTGGTAAAACCGAACGCCTCCAACGATCCGGCTGCGGTTGACAGGGGTTCAGCCGCATTCACCTCAACCAAAACATCCTATCCTTTGCCATGATGCCCGCAATCGCTGTGCTGCCGATGCGATTCACTCGAAGACCGCAGACGTTTTCAAACGCGTCGGTCAGTACAGCCTCGATCCTCTGATATTGCTGCGCCCACTTTTTCGCTTGGCTCTGTGAGAGAAATGGGAAACAGCTCTCAAAGTTTTTCAAGGCTCATTTCAATCAAGGACTCCATGTGTTTTCAGTCTCCACTTATGCAGACCTTCATCCAGCGACTTTTGGGCAAGCATGTGAAATGCTCGTCGCGCGTATCCCCCATAAGCTCGCAAGGCACGCCTTTCTCAATATGGTCAAAGGTGAATCCGCACTTGTCCATGACGCGCTTCGATTTATCGTTGGAATCATCGCATACGCACCAGATTCGCTGCACGTCCAGATCCTCAAATGCATGTCGAATGACTTCTCGTGATGCCTCCGGAATAAGTCCGCGCCCCCAGTAGGGCTTGCCGATCCAGTAGCCAAGCTCCGCCTCGCCTTCCGGCAGCGGCTTAGTGCCGCTCTCTTTGAAGAGCAGTCCGACGCTGCCGACGGGCTTGCCGGTTTCTTTGAGGATGACCGCATAGGTTTCTGGTGCAGATAGCACATTGCGAATGATCTCGCGACTGTTCTCGACATTCGTATGCGGCGGCCAGCCCGCAATAGGGCCTATATCCGGGTCTTTCGCGTAACGAAAGAGCTCCTCCGCATCGTCATTTTCCCATGGACGCAATATCAATCGCTCTGTTTGAAGCACTGCTTTCAGTCCTTTCTCCAGCTTTTCACAGGCGAGTTTTCTGCCATTGTCAATGCCGTGCAGATCGCAGGAGATGTCAAGGAACACAGGGGACGGTTCCCTGCGTCGTTTACCGGCGCTAGGCGATCAGCATCAACACATAGAACCGTCCCCTGTGTTGCGGGTTCATTCGATGCGGCGAGAACGGGCGATGAGGCCGAACACCAACGAAAGCACGCCAAAGCAGGCACCCAGAAGGCCAAGCGCTAAGACATCGTCCATGGCATCGTCGCCGGTGTTCGCAAGCACGGCATCGCTTCCAAGGTCGTCGTTGGCCGTTGGGACGCAAGGGGTCGTCGGAGTGGGTGAAGGCTCAGGATTCGGGTTCGGGGTCGGATCCGGCGTAGGCGTCGGGGTCGGATTCGGATCCGGCATGGGTGTGGGCTTGTCCGCCTCCACCGGAACAACTTCGAGCGTGTAGGTCTTCTGCAGGTCAGGGTTGTCCCTGTGCCGAAGCATGATGTCCCAGAACTCGGACTGCGACCCTTCGCGCGCGGCGGCGTCGCGTGCGGCCGCAACGTCGTATGCGTCGTCCGACGAAAGCGCGTCAAAGAACGCCTCCAGCGGATGTGCGAGGGCATATGCCTGCACCTGCTTGGTGATCGACAGGATTTCCACGTCGTCGGGAACCTTCAGGTTGAAGTCCTCGCGTTTGGTGGGCATCTTCGAACGCAGCACCTCCATGCGCCCATAGAAGTGGCCGTCTTCCGCTTCCGTCCAGTTGACGACCTGCTGCGCATCGACGCCGAGCGCCAGCGACAGGATGACCACGTCGGACAGGTCGGGTTCGTCGGGATCAGGCTCGTCAGGGCCGGGGTTATCGGGATCCGGTTCGATGGGACCGGGAGGGGGCGTGACCTGCTCTTGCTCCCACTTCGCATAGAACGTCTTATCGCCCGTCGACCCCTCGACGATTGCTATCACGGCTTCCCCAGCGAAGCTCTCATCGGTGAACCAGCCTTTGAACTTGTACCCCTCGCGAGCAATGCCGCTCGCATCGGGAAGCAGCATGTCCTCGGATTCGACCGTATAGCTGCTGGCGGGAACATGGAAGTCATCGACCCAGCTTCCGCCATTCGTCACGTAGACGATGGCATATTCCACGGGCGTCCATTTAGCGTAGAGGTCGAGCGTGCCCACGAACAGTTCGATGTCCGACACCGCCGAGCCGCTGAGATCCTCATTCTCGTACCAGCCATCGAACTCATAACCCAGTCGCAGGATATCGCTCGGCAGCTTTACCGTCTGCCCAACGGAGAATCCGTCATCGAACCCATACACCAGCTGCGGGTTCGATTCGAACTTGCCGCCGTTCTCGTGGTAGTTGACCACACATGCCTCGCCCGTCCACTTGGCATACAGTTCGACGTCACCATAATGTCCGGCCGGAATCTCACGCAACTCGCTTCCAGAGAAGTCGGCGCTTTCATACCATCCTGCGAAGGTATGGCCCTCCCACTTCATAACGCTGGCATCTGGGAGCGCGAAGGCATCTCCGGTGCTGTAGGAAGAGAATCCGGTGAGGTCGATTCCCTCAGGCGAGTTAGTTCCATCGCCGCCAAGGTCATACGTTATCGAATACTGGATGGGGTTCCATTTGGCGCATAGGCTCACGGCGCCCGTGCTTCCGGCCGCGATCTCGGTCACAGCCTCGCCGGCAAGGTTCCCGCCTTCGTCCTTCGCGAACCAGCCAGCAAACGTGTATCCCGGACGAGACAGGTCGCCATTGCCAGGAAGCGCGAACGCTTGCGTGTTGTCGTATTCGGTTGGTGCGGTGTAGCCTTGCGCCCATGTGCCACCGCCGATATCCAGCGTCAGCGGATACACCGTCACCTCGGGCTCGGGATCAGGGTCAGGGTCGGGGTCAGGCTCGTCAGGAGCTTGCATCTCTCCAAACGCATTGACGTGGACAACCAGCCTACCTTCGTTTCCCGCCTTGTCGTAGAACACGATCTCGTAGTCTCCGTTGGTAACATACTCATAGGTGCCGTTGCCCTCCGCGAAAGTTATCTCTTCGCTGGGGTTGACCACCTGCACGACCACCCTGCCCGTCGCATTGTCCATGTTGTAGGTGAGCTCGGCGGTGGGCGGCGTCTTGTCAATCCAGTCGACGACGGCTTTCTCAGAACCGGTCTTGCCATTGTCGAGATCTATGAAGGTGAACTCCCACTCGCCGTTTTCGGTGAAGATGTGGTTCTCTCCGCCCTCGCTGGTTATCTTGTAGTTGTCGGCGCTGATGTTATCCAAGCGAGCGAGCACGTCTTGATTCGTGCATTCACTTGGACTGTAGACGATGCCTGCGGTGGGCCTAGCGTTGCGAAGGTCCTGATACACGTTGATCATTTTGACGAAGCAATACTTTTCTGAAGGGCTGGCCTTAATCCGGATATAGCTGACCTCTCCACCATCCTCTTGCCTGTATTGTTCAGGTATCTCGATCTTATGAATGTCCTCTCCTGCAGCAAAAGAGACCTCATCGCCTAGCAAAGGATGCCAGTTCTCGCCATCGGCGCTTCCTTCTACCATCGCTGATTTCAAATGACCGTCGACCTTTCCCTCCTGCCCGACGAGGTTAGGAGGAAGAAGTATACCGTCAGGAGTCTGCTCGGGATAAACGTATGTTATAACGCTGGGAACGATCTCTATCGCCGAAATGTAGCGAGGTTTGTCGAGCTTCAACGTGATATAGGGCGATGGGTCGACTGTAGTGACACTGTTGTACCAACTTGTATATATGCTCGCATCTATCACATGAGAAGCGCTTCCCAGATACCAATAACCAGTAATCGGGTCCACGAGTGAAGCCACTTCCGAAGAGACGTCCTCGACCTTCAAATGTGAAACCGCCACATATTTGCGATCTTTCGGCTGGTTGTCAGCAGTGAACTGGAATGTCTCCGACTCGCTCGGAAGATGATTGCCCGTTCCGGCCACTCGAACTTCCAAAGTCTTGTTGCCGGTGTTGTTCGGAGACGCCTTCGCATACGATGTCCAACGTTGGTCTGCGCTGTTCCGCCACTCGAATTTGGTATTGACTCCAATGACCCGGTTCTCCAAATCGTTGGCGTACAACTCATCGGGCAGCTTTGTTTCGACCAAAGGTATTGTGTATGCGGGCTTGGATTCAGACAATCCTTGTATGTATATCTGGATTCCGTTGTTTGCCGTAAGGGTTGCCATCTGCTCGTCCGTGAGCTTTATGTCCTTTTCCCGAAACTCCTCTGATTTGCTGGCACCGCCGTCTAGGCTGTATCTCCACGTAAATCCTATCCCGTCATAGGGCGAATTGAACTTGATCTGTCCGGCATTGGCACCATCGAACGAGAATGACGCCATGTCGTTCGGGCTCACCTTTAGAAGAGCATTTGCGACCTGAATGCAGGCATCGTATTGCAGCACATCCGCCTTTGTCGCGGTGGAAGCAGCTTTAAGAGCAACGTGCTCCTCTGAGAGAACGTATGTCTGATCGACCTCGTTGAGATATGGCTTTATCGCCCTAATAAGATCGTCCATGGCCATCGGATAATAGGTGTACGCATCGATTATCCGGAGACAAAGATCTCGCCAATCGGCGCTGGTCTTGTTGGCGCTGTCGGCCTTGTAGCTGTTGACCACAGCCTCCCAGCTATCGAGATTGAGGTCGTTCACCTCAAGCGCCTTGTTATAGGTGCTCAGCTTCTGGTCTTTGTCTGTATAGGAATTCGCGATCAGGTTGTAGTAGTAGGATTGCTTGAATGCCGGGTAAATGTTCAAGTTCGCTTGAGCCAGATAGGTATATGCGACGTTGTTTCCCGTATCGTTGAAATTGATCGCCTTTCTGCAAAAGCTCTTCCAGTCCCACCCGAAAATAGATCTGCAGTGGTTTCCCATATACCACGAAGTAGCGCTCGAACCCCAATCGGTATACGCATTCTCGAGTATCCATACACCTTTTGCGGGTTCGTCCCCCTTTGCGGGTTCGTCCTCCTCATACCGGATATAGGCAACATGCCCAGGTTGGTATGCGATCATTCCGGGAACGCCACGGATCTCGTTGACGATCACGCCCGCTTTGGAGATATTTCCGCAAACGCCCCCGTAATCCACCATCATCCAATGCCTCAGATTAGGCTTGTCCCCATATGGCACGTCAAATTCGTCCAGGTTGTATTTCTTTGTGTAAGCCTCACGATTTGCTTCAGCGAAATACTTTTCTTGAGGCAACTTGTTGCTTAGGTACCCCAGGTTGTACCACATGAATCTTGAGCCGAAATAGTCGGTATGCCCTTTATCTCCAACCCAATCGCTTAGCCACAAGAACTCGTCATTGGTTACGCCGATGTGCATGATGAGGCGCATCAGCGTAATGTGATAGGCCATGAACTGTTCTTTGTTGTTCCTGTTGGAGCCAGAATCCTTGCGTTCGAACTTCAATTTGTCTTCGTCGTAGAGCTTCTTGAATAACTCATAGCGCACGACGGGGTCGTAATCGGCAGCTTTTCCGGCATACAAGAAACCGGGGAACATCAGATCCGTAGAGCGCGCTGCAGCCAGAGCGATCATCATCTTCTCGAAGACGTAGCCGTCCTCTCGCGCTAAATCGTCCTTATGAGCAACATAGATTGGATAGAGCGTCTTCAGAAAGCTGGAGCCATTGCTGACATCGCCAACCTCCAGCGTGAATTCGGCAATCCTTTGGTTGTCGAAGATCCAATCGATCATTTCCTTGCATTCGGGATTCATCTCCAGAAGGTTCTGGATGTTCCAGTAACCGAGCTTGTTGACGAGCGCCCTCTCCAGGACGAGCTGGTAGTTGTTCGCATAGTTGTATTCGACGTCATGCGCAGAAAGGGTCGTATCGTAGTGATCGAGCTTATGGACGCGTTCGTAGTTGAAGTCGACGGGGACGTAATCCGAGGTGACGAGCTTCGCATTCGCTATGTTGCCATGGTCGGAGGTAACGGCTCCCAGAGGGTCGACGTAGATCCGAAGATAGGTGCGTCCCGCGATGGGAACATCGACGTCTGCCGCCTCGGTGCTGCCCGTAAGGGCACCTGACGTGAACAACTCATCCCACGTCTCGCCGTCGTTCGAAGCGCTTATGATGTACTTGATTCTTCCTGCGGTTCCTCGCCCTGCATCAACGCCCACTTTGGCCGTGAAGCGCGAATATTGCGCGGAAAGAGCAGATATATCGTAGGTGACCTGGCCCTTTGCGTGGACGCTGACGCCCTTGGGATATTCTCGCTTCTCGCCATCGACGATCAGGCTTAGGGGTTGTCCTTCCTGGTTCTTGTCGTGCTGAATGCTATGCCCCGACCAGCCGTTGTAAGACCAGTTGTCGGTGGTGATGATGCTGAGGTCGGAAAGGTAGGCATACTGCTGTGTCCCATTGGCGGTGGCTTGCGCAGCAAGCGCCTGGACTTCCGCTTCGTCCGCATTGTTGACGATCTCGCCTGCGGTGACCTCTTCTTGGGTTTGAAGCTTGACGTCTTCATGTATGTAGTCGGCCGAAGACAGCGGTGCGTCCACGACTTGCCCGTCGGCGTCTACCGTCACGCCAGTGATGGGCACCTTTACGTTGATCTGGCTGGGTTGCGAAGAGGTGTATTCAGCGGAGCTGACAGCGGCTTGCTGGTCGGCAGCGTCGACGGTGTCGGCATAGGCGGGAGCAAGCTGAGAGAGCGGGAACGCGGGGATGGCGAGCGCTGCGGCAACGATGACGGAAACGACTGTACGCATGCCGCCTTTCACCCTTGTTGAGAACGCCATTGCCGTCATTTGCAGAATCCCCTTCGCCCCTCGATAGCAAAACAACATAGTTGTTGTGGAATATATCATTTCAGAGGACATTTTCTTCAACGTTCAAAAACATGAACAGGGGACGGTTCCCTGTGTTATTTGCCGGCGCTAGGCGATCAGCATCAACACATAGAACCGTCCCCTGTGTTGTGGCCATCCTCGTCGAGTGTCGCTAGCGTGAACAGGAGGCCGTAGCATTGTTCACTGCCTCCTGTTCACGACGACGATCCTGCGTGCCGGGGGTCGGCGTGGGCCAGCGTGAGGGCCTTGATGGTGGCTACATCGCGCTTCTGCTTCATTCTCAAGGCAAGGGGATAGAACGCAACGGAGGCGAGCGCAGAAGCCACAGCGAACAGCATCAGGGTGGCCTCATCCGAAAGGATTGCGCCCGGGTCTACCCCGCTCATGCATGCGCGCATGCCGTCGATGGCGTACGTGAACGGAAGGAGCGGGGATACGTCGGAGGCGAACCCTTCGCCGAGCACTGAGGGAAACGTGCCCGAGCAGCACACCACCTGCACGATGAGGACGACGATGGCCAAGGCCTTCCCGGGAATATCGAAAAGGCTGAACAGCTGGAGGATGGAGAAGAACGAGAAGCCGACGCAGGCGAGGAGCAACAGGAATTGTCCGCTGGCGGCATTCGGAACGCCAGATAGCCCGGCACCGACGGCCGCTGACGCCACGTTGAGCGCCACGAGCACAAGATACAGAGGCCATCGCCCGAACACCGCGGCGAAGCGGTCCGCGTACTCCATGTTCTTCGAGGGGAACGGGTCGAAGATGAAGAAGAGCAAAAGCGACCCGAGCCAGAGGCAAAGTGTGAGAAACAGAGGCGCGAAACCGTAGCCGAATGCACCGAGGTTGCCGAAGACGTCCTCTTCCATCTCGACGGGGGCGACGAGGTAGCCGCAACCCGTTGGGGACGGGGCCAATGAACCCGTTGGGGACGGGGCCAATGGGTTCCCGCCCAATAGCCCCGTCCCCATTGGGTTGCATCCGATAGTCGGTGATGCGGATAGCGGTGAAGGAGCTATTGAGTTATGCGCTCAGCATCGACCTGATCTTGTGCTTTTGGATGTGAAGATGCCCAACGTCGACGGAATAGAGGCTTGTGGCGTGATCCGCGGACGATTTCCAGACACTGCAGTTGTGATGCTGTCGCTCTATGGCGAGAAAGAGCGAGTTTTGGGAGCCATTGCAAATGGCGCTGATGGGTATCTTCTGAAGAGCATCCATGCAAAGCAACTGCGAAGCAAATTGCGCTCGGTGCTTGGAGGTGGAGGAGCTCTTTCAGACGAGGCTTCATCCATCTGCATCGAGGCGCTTCGCAGGCTCAGTTTTGGCATCGTTGATCAGAAAGAGACGAACAGGCTTGCTTCTTTGATGACGGTACATGAAAGAGAGATCTTGCGTTTTGTGGCCGTCGGTGCTTCCAACAAGGAGATCGCTGACAGCCTTCATATCAGTGAAAGCACCGTCAAGAAGCAGTTGAGCCAGCTTATGATGAAGCTGGGGTTGGCCAACCGCGTGCAGGCTGCGGTTTTCGCACTGCGCTCCGGACTTGCACAGTAGCAGTGACCAAAAGTTACTGACAATCTACTTTAGTTACCTCACGCATGGCCAAATGTGACCATGCGTGGGTTTTGGCGATCGAACATCCTCTCTATTCTTGGTTCAGTGGCTCATGCAAGCGGTTCCGCTTTGTGCATGAGCCGTATAGAACTCGACGAGAGGAGATGGAATGCCACGGTTCACGAAAGACACGAAGCTGAAGGTCATCGTCGACGATCCTGAGGCTAGCGCCATTCTGCAAGAGTGGTTTCCCATGGACCTGCACGGGTCAATGGTGAAGATGGCGTATGGGATGACGCTTGAGAAGTGTTTTTCCTTTCCGCAGGTGAAAGTGACGGATGAGGAAAAGGAGCAGATCTACCAACAGCTGGCTGAACTCGGCTAGCCCCCATCTTGAGAGAGGAGAATCGTCATGGGGATCAAGGTAGACAAGAGAGTCATCAAACCTGTTGCATGCAGCTCTACTGGGGGTGATCCAGTCGTCGTTGAGTCCTCGGACGGCAAGATCGTCCGCATCAGACCGTGCAACTGGACGGAAAGCTATACGGAAGAGGAGCTGAAGGACACTTTCTGGGAGATCGATGCACGCGGTAAGAAGCTGAAGTGTCCTCGCAAGGCGATGCCTCCTTACTACGCACTGGCATACAAGAAAAAGACTTATTCGAAAGACCGCGTCATGTACCCTTTGAAGCGCGTCGATTGGGAACCAGGCGGAGATCCAGACAAAGTCAATGCGCAAAACCGCGGCAAGAGCGGCTATGAGCGCATCTCGTGGGATGAGGCTATTGATATCCTTGAATCCGAGATACGCCGCATGTACGACACTTACGGCCCCTATGGCATCCTAGCCATCGGCTATGACGGTCACAAGGAGTCCAAGTGCGTGCATTATGGCTCCGGCTGTCAGATGCAAGTGCTGCGCATGATCGGTGGCTACATTCGTGAAGTGCGCACCCCTGACTCGGTAGAGGGGTTCTATTGGGGTGGCAAGCATGTATGGGGTACTGGCGCATGGGACGGCCTGGGTCTTCCCGAGGAGTACTACAACACGATGAAGGATGTCTCAGAGCATACCGAGTTCTTGGTGATGCAGGCGGGAGACCTTGAGACGACGGCTAACTATGCCTCCCAGTTTCAAAGCTGCATGATGAAGTATTGGCTTGATCTAGGCATCGAGATGGTGGCTGTGGACCCGTTCGGCACCTATACCGCAATGGCGCATGATGAGATCACGTGGATCCCCATCCTCCCGAACACGGACGCTGCGCTTGATTTCGCTTTGATCAACGTATGGATCAAAGAAGGGCTCTACGACAAGGAGTACGTGGACACCCACACTATCCATTTCGACAAGATGGCGGACTACGTCATGGGCAAGGACGACGGCATTGAGAAGACCCCTGAATGGGCTTCGAAGATAACCGGCATCCCAGAGTGGACCATCAAGGCGCTCGCGCGCAAATGGGGAACCTCCGCTACCACGATCGCGCACTTCTGTGGGGCGCATATCCGTGGGCCCTACAGCTTCGAGCCGGGGCGCACGGAGTACTATAAGCTTGCGATGCAGGGCATCGGCAAACCTGGCGTGCAGATGATCCACCTGTTCTCGTGGAACGTTGCCGAGCAGGTGGTTCCCAGCGTGGGCGGCATGCTCTCCTTCATGTACATGGGGCACGCTGATATGCAAGACATTCCTGGACCCACATCGCTGCCGCGTACGGCAGTGCATCATGCCATCATGGATGGCAAGTACGAATGGTATGGCAGTCCCTCCATCATCATGGCACCGCCCGAGGATCAGTTCATCAAGCGCACGTATCCGTGCGAGGAGGCAAATGGAACCGAGTTCCATATGATCTGGTCCGAGAAAGCATCGAACCAGGGTTCTTGGAATGGCGGCTTCTATCTACAGGATGCTTACCGCAATCCGAAGATCGAGTTCTTCGTTTCCAACCATCAATGGATGCAGCAAGACACCATCTTCGCTGACCTCATTCTGCCTGTGACCACATGCCTTGAGGAAGTGGACTCCATCGGTTCTAGCCAGGGCGGGTCTCTTTGTTTCTATGGCGTGCAGGAGAGGGCCTGTGACGTAGTGGGCGAATCGAAGTCCGACTATGAGATCGCAGCAGAGCTGGCGAAACGTTTCGGTATCTACGAGGAGTACACAAAAGGCCTGAGCGTGGATGAGGAGATCGCTGCAGCGTACGAAGAATCGTTCATCAAGGACTTCATCAGCTTCGATGAACTGAAGAAAAGGCAGTACTTCATACCGCCTGTGAATCCGGACTGGAAAGACATCCCTGCCGGCATGCGCGAGTTCTATGAGGACCCTGAGAGCCATCCGCTCCATACGCCATCAGGCAAGATTGAATTCTGGAGCGAAGCCTTGGCTGAACACTTCCCCGACGATAAAGAACGCACGCCAATGGCGAGGTGGACCATCGGCGGCTCCAAGGAGGACGGTTTCGCTCATGATGAGTCCCAGTGGGGAGAAAAAGCGAAGACATATCCGCTGCTGCTCAACACGAGCCCGGGTCGCTGGCGCATCCATGTGCAGAACGACGACATTTGCTGGCTGCGTGAGATCCAGACTTGCAAGATTCGTGGCAAGGATGGATATATGTATGAGCCGGTATGGATGTGCCCGGAGTTGGCGGCCGAACGCGGCATCCAGAACGGCGACATCGTGAAAGTTTTCAACGGTCAGGGAATCGTGTTGGGTGCTGCGCGCATATCCGAGCGCGTGCTCCCGAATTCCATCAAGATGGATAAGGGTGCTCATCCCGATCCCATCGCACCGCACATCGACCGTGGAGGGTGCACGAATCTCATCAGTCCGCCCGATCCCATCTCCAAGCATTGCGAAGGCTTCGTGGTCACGGGTTATTTGGTGGATGTTGCCAAGCTGGAGGATGCGGAGATGGAACAGTGGAAAAGGGATTACCCGGAGAACTTCGCCCGTACCTATGATCCGGCGTCTGGGTCAAGCCGTGCTGGTTGGATCGTGAAAGAGTAGGAGCTGACAGATGAAGACGTTGTTGATCGACTTGGACAAGTGCGTCGGCTGCTACGCTTGCCAGGTCGGATGTAAGGATGAGCATTGCGAGCAGTCATGGATGCCTTACGCTGAGGCGCAACCGGAGACGGGACAATTCTGGATGCGCGTGGATGAGCGAGAAAGGGGCAAGCGGCCGCACGTGAAGGTCACCTACATTCCCACTCCTTGTCAGCACTGTGCTGATGCACCGTGCATGAAGGTGGCAAAAGACGGAGCGGTGTATCGCCGTGAAGATGGATTGGTGATAATCGATCCAGAGAAGGCCAAGGGGCAGAAAGCCATCAAGGATGCATGTCCCTACCATGCCATTTACTGGAACGATGTCCTGAATATCCCGCAAAAGTGCACTGGTTGTGCGCATCTCATCGATGAGGGCGACACCATCACGCACCCGCGTTGCTATGACAATTGCGTGCACGGTGCCATTTCTTGGGGCGAAGAGAGTGCTCTTGATCTTGCTGATGCCGAGAGGTTGCATCCTGAGTTCGGCACATCTCCGAAGATCTGGTACAAGGGATTGCCGAAGCGCTTCATCGCGGGTCGTGTATACGATCCAGAAGAAAAGGAGGTCGTGGAAGGAGCGGTCGTCACAGCATCCGGAGGCGGTGGCTCATTCACGACGAAGACCAACTGGATTGGCGATTTCTGGTTGAGGGGGTTGCCTGACGGTGACTGGACGGTGTCTATCGAGGGCCAAGGCAAGAAGAAGGTCTTGGAGGTGTCCACCAAGCAAGAGGATGTTGGCCTGGGGGATGTGCCCCTGAACTGACTCACTGTATAAGCCGTGAGCTGAGAACCTGAGAGCGCCCAGGGCGCATGTCTGATGACGAGCCCGATGGTGCTCTCAGCTTTTTATAATACAAAGCATCAAGGGGGAATGCGTTCGTTGCAGGGAGTGTGCAGCGGCGGAATTGGGGGGGGCTTCCATGGATGTGCGCGAGCTGGTTGAGAGTGCTTTCAAGGAGTTGTTGAGAGATAAACCGTATGGAAAGATCACGGTATCTGAGATCTGCCGAATGGCTGGTGTGACGCGCAAAGCGTTCTATTCGGTCTTCCGTGACAAAGAGGCGGTCGTCGAGGCATTGTTCGATGAGCACGTTGTGAATCGCTTGCGCGATCTGCATCGGTTGTTCAGCTTGCAGGACAGGATGACGCTCAATGACACGTTCGTCGTGCGCATGTATGAAGCCATCTATGCTGAGAAAGACTACTACATCAATCTGGTCGGTCCACTACGCGGGCATGATGATACGTTCCTTCGCGTGGTGACCAATTCGATCTACAAGTTAAACATGGATAATACTTCCATACTTGATGTCATACAGTCGGAACGCAAGCGTGATTATGTCGCTTACTTTTTCGCTTCATCCCAAGCCATGCTCATGCAGAAGTGGATCAGCGACAGAATGGACATCGGACCCGATGTCCTCGCAGAGATCTACAACGATTTGACAATGCCGTTCCTTCTGACGCTTCTTGACCGTCGTTGATGACGCGCGCACCTTTGCGCTTCCTGCAAGATCCTGCCGTTCGTGCCCCTCAAAACACCTCAGACACAGAAGCGGCAGATTGAGCAGAATTTGGATACAAATGACTTGAAATGTCCCTCTGGTTGCTCAGGCGCAAGCGATTGAACCAGCAATGGACCAATGCGCGGATCATGGTCATTGCCCCTCTTCTCCTCACTTTGGTTTGATGAATACAAGAAGTCCGCCAGTGCGGCGGGCTGAGGAGCGAGAGGAGTGCGGCATGAGCAGTGAAGACATCCGGACCACCGCTGCGAAGCAGAGCGATTATTCAACGACGCTTCAAAGCATTGCGTGCGGAGGCACGGGCGGCGAGTTGACCGCGGTCGACTCAGTGGACGGCAAGATCGTCCGCATCCGTCCCTACAACATCGACTCGAAGTACACAAAAGAGGAGCTTGCGGATTCTCTTTGGGAATTGGAGAAGGACGGAAAAACGTTCTCGCCTCCGATGAAGACCGCTCCGAACTATTTCGCGCTGGCATACAAGAACCGCGTCTACTCCAAGAACCGCGTCATGTATCCGCTCAAGCGCGTCGATTGGGAGCCAGGTGGCGATCCGGACAAGATCAATGCTGCGAATCGAGGCAAGTCCAAGTTTGAGCGCATCAGCTGGGACGAGGCGCTCGACATCATGGAGAGCGAGCTGAAGCGCATCATCAGTACCTACGGACCATATTCCGTGCTGACGGTAGGCGAAGATGGTCATCGTGAATCCAAAGACCTGCATGCTGGTGGCGGAATGCATTCGAATCTCATGAGCAAGCTTGGCGGCTACACTCGCGAAACGCGCACACCGGACTCGGTTGAGGGATGGTATTGGGGCGCCAAGCATGTGTGGGGTTCTGGCTCCAATAAGGGCTTGGGCATGATAGCCCCGCCTCAGACTGGTTACAACTCCTGGAACGTCATCAAGGACATCACGGAATATTCTGAGCTCGTCTGCTTCGACGCGGGCGACTGGGAATTGACGCAGAATTACGGAAGCCAGTTCTGGTCGCGACTGCTGAAGTACTGGGAGGAGCTGGGCAAGGAATTCGTCATCGTGGACCCGTTCTGCAATTACACGGCCGTATGCCACGAGACCATGAAATGGATCCCCATTCTTCCCAACACTGATGTTGCATTCGATTTCGGGGTCATGTACGTGTGGATCACCGAAGGCCTCTACGACAAGGATTATGTAGACACTCACACGATCCACTTCGACAAAGTGCGCGACTATATCCTGGGCACCGACGAAGAGGGCATCGCAAAAACGCCGCAATGGGCATCTGAGCGATGCGGCGTGCCGGTGCATACCATCAAGGCGTATGCACGAAATGTGGCCAAGAAGGTCACGTCGCACGCGCACTTCAGCTCGGGTTCCGTCAAAACGCCCTACTCTCACGAACCGGGTCGTACTGGTGCATATAAGCTGGCCATGCAGGGACTTGGAAAACCCGGTGTGCAGCAGCTGCATTTGAACGCATCCAGCATGGCGAAGGCGCGCATCGCACGCTCTACGTCCGCTCCGTACAGCTCTATCAACCAATGCCGCATGTTCTACCCCAATGCACAATCCATTCCCCGCACCATGGTCGCCGAAGCGCTGCAGAAAGGCGAGATCAAGTGGTGGGGCAGCCCCTGCATCGTGTATGTCGAGACCTCAGAGCAATTCCAGGAATTCAACTACCCGGCGAAGCCTGAAGCGGTGCTCGGCATGATGCGCGCGATGGCTGAGGCGGCAGGCATGGAGCCGCCCACTGAGGCTCCGAAGGTGGAGAAAGTGCACATGCTCTGGTCTGAGAAGCCTTGCAACATGAATTGCTGGGATGGCGGTTTCAACTATCAAGATGCCATCCGCACCAACGAGGTGGAGTTCTTCGTCACCAATCACCAGTGGCTTGAGAACGACTCGCTCTTCGCTGATCTGGTGCTTCCGGTCACCACCTGCGTGGAAGACAATGACTCCATGGGCTCCGGCATGATCGTCGCGCAACCCCATTCAGGGCTCACGCCTCCAGGTTGCGATCGCGTGGGAGAATCTTTCTCTGACTTCGAGATCGCGTGCATGATCGGTGACCGCTTCGGCGTTCGCGACCAGATCGATCTGGGCATGTCTGTAGATGAGTGGATCCAATATGGTTTCGATCAGTCACGCCTGGGTGAAGAGATCTCATGGGATGAGTTCAAGGAGAAGGGCTACTACTTCCCGAAGCTGGATGAGAATTGGAAGGACCTCCCGCCGGGAATGCGCCAGTTCTATGAGGATCCCGAGAGCTTCCCGTTGGATACGCCGTCCGGCAAGATCGAATTCTGGTCTCAGGCGCTGGCAGACAACTTCCCTGACGACAAAGAACGCACGCCCATGGCTCGCTGGATCATCGGCGGTCCAGCAGAGGAGGGTTGGACTCACGATGAGACGCTGTGGGGTGAACGCTGCAAGAAGTACCCGCTGCTCGTGACGGCGAACCCCGCTCGCTTCCGCGTTCATGTGCAGGGAGACGATATCAAGTGGTTCCGCGAGATTGAGACCTGCAAAGTGAAGGGCCCAGACGGCTACCTCTACGAGCCGGTCTGGATGAACAAAGTGGACGCTGAAGCCCGCGGCATCGAGGCCGGGGATATCGTGAAGCTCTACAACGAGCGCGGCTGCGTGCTCACTGCAGCCCGCATTTCCGAGCGTATCACGCCGGGCTCCGTCGTGGTCAACAAGGGCTCTCGCGTGGATCCCATCGCACCGCACCTTGACCGCGGTGGCGCGATCAATCTCATCAGCCCCAACAATCAGGTGTCGAAGCATTGCAAAGGTTTTGCGGTCACGGGTTACCTGCTTGAGGCGGAGAAGCTCACGCAAAGCGAATACGACGAGCTGAAGGCGAAGTATCCCGAGGCGTTCGCCCGTGACTACGATCCCGCCATCGGCATCAATTACAAGTCTTGGGTCGTCGACTAGCAACCGACCTGCAAAGGAGGATAGTGATGAAAGCATTTCTTATCGACCTGACGAAGTGCGTCGGCTGCCACGACTGCCAGATCGGGTGCAAAGACGAACATTGCGATCAAGCATGGATGCCCTATGCCGAAGCGCAACCAGAGGTTGGGCAATTCTGGATGAAGGTCAAGCAGTTTGAGCGTGGTCACGCGCCGCATGTCAAAGTCACTTATATGCCGACCATGTGCAACCATTGCGAGAACGCGCCGTGTGAGGCTGCTGCGAAGAACGGAGCGGTTTATCGGCGTGAGGATGGCTTGGTCCTCATCGATCCGGCTAAGGCCAAGGGCCAGCGCGAGATCATGGATGCTTGCCCGTACCACGCCATCTACTGGAACGACGCTCTGAACATTCCCCAGAAGTGCACGGGCTGCGCCCACCTTCTGGACGGCGACCATCCTATCAGCGTTCCGCGCTGCGTGGATAACTGCCACGTCGATGTCATCACGTTCGGCGAGGAAGCTGAGCTTGATCTGGAAGGCACCGAGGTGCTGCATCCGGAGTACGGCACGAAGCCGCGCGTGTTCTATCGCGGTCTTCCGAAGAAGTTCATCGCCGGCACGGTGTTCGATCCGGATGCTGAAGAGATCATCGAAGGCGCGCTGGTGACAGCCACGGGAGACGCAGGCACGTTCACCGCTACGACAGACTCCTGGGGCGATTTCTGGCTCAGGGATCTTCCTGACGCAGAATGGACCGTGACCATCGAGCATGGCGGCAAGAAGAAGAGCGTTGCTGTGAGCACGGTCTCTGAAGACCAAGGCTTGGGAGACGTAGCGCTCTGTTAGACGCCATTTCCTTCCAGGAGCCCGGCTCCACCCCCCCCCTAGAACGGGGCTGGGCTCCTCTCTCGTTCGACGGCATCCATGTCGAACGCATATGCAGCACAAGACGACGAAGACGAAAGAGCAGGATCATGTGCTTCAGACCAGCAGAGATTCAAATGAAGAAATGCCCCAGCTGCGGCAAGGCTTGCAAACCAGTTGACAAGGTCTGCCCTGATTGCGGTGCAGAACTGGATAACAGCATCAAGGATTTCGATGCTGATCAAGCGAAGCTCGATGCCGCAGCAACCCCCAAAGCTCCTGGGGCGCCTCAAGCACCTGGCGCTCCCAAGCCGCCATCGGCACCAGGAGCACCCAAGCCGCCAACTGTTTGAGCTTGGCACAGCAGAGGGCAGCGCTCGATCGTTGAAGCGCTGCCCGAACCCTCTTCAATCAGCAGGACATGCAAAGAAAGAGGCACTTCGCGTGCCCTGTGAGTCCCATTGCCTCATCTAGGAGGATCTGAAATGACTGAGAGCATGTTCGATTCATACGGTATCAAGCAACTGGGCTATTACGTAGCCAGCATCGAAGAGGCGGCAGAACAATTGCGGACCGCCCTTGGAGCTGGGCCCTTCGTCGATCTGGGCGTGAGCAACAATGAGAACGTGGACATCCGTGGAGAAAGGGTCAGCCTTGACATGCGCACGGCCCTTGGGCATGTCAACGACATCCAGATCGAGCTCATTGAGGTAGTGAGCGAAGGGCCGGACCCTTATCACGAGAGCGGAAGGTACGGTCTGCACCATTTCTGCATCTATGCCGACGATGTCGATGCGGCAGTGAAGCAGATGGAGAATGCGGGCATGGCCTTGGCTATGCGCATGACCAGCGGACAGGGCATGGAGATCGCTTACCTGGATGCCCGTAACCTCCTTGGACAATATATCGAGGTCACCACCCCCTCAGAGCAGCTTTGGCAAGGCATCAAGGCCATTCATGAGAAATCTCCTGCAGATGCGCCTGCACTCATGCCCATGTCAGCCCTCATGGGCAGCAACTAGGACGAGGAGGTAGATGATGACCACAGGTGGGCTTATCGCGGCAAAGATGGGTCCTTTGGATGGACCCGACCCGTTCGACCTTACTGGGCGTGTTGCGCTCATTACCGGTGCAAGCTCCCACGGCATCGGAAGCGCTTCGGCTAAAGTGCTGGCGGCTCATGGCGCAAAGGTGTTCCTCACCGCACGTCGTGAGGATAAGCTGAAGGCCGTGGCGGCCGAGATAGCGGCAGCCGGTGGCATGGTGTCACACCTCGCCACCGATGTGTCCAGTGAGGAAGGCTGCAAGGCAGCGGTCGAGGCGTGCGTTGATGCTTTCGGGCGTCTCGACATCATGGTGCTTGCTGCCGGCATGTCTGGGCTTTCAGCTCAGAAGGGCATGGATGCGGTGTTCGACACCGACAACTGGCGGCGCATGATGTCTGTCAATCTGGATGGCGTGTTCTTCATGATCAAGCATGGGTGGGAGGAGTGCGCGAAGGGTGGCGTGGGCGCCATCGTGCCGATCGCTTCTCTTGCCGCTTGGCACGCTGCTGGATCTGCTGCTTATACAGCTACGAAGGGAGCGATACGTTCACTCACGCAGTACTTCGGAAAGCTTTTGGCGCCCGAAAACGTGCGCGTGAACACGCTCTATCCGGGATACATCGAAACAGATATGACCCATCCAGAAGGAACGGATGCCATCTTTGAAAAGGTGGCTGAGAAGATGGTAGGCAAGATTCCGCTCGGTCGTGTCGGCACAGTAGACGACTGCGCTAATGCGGTGCTCTATCTGGCATCTGATGCATCCAGCTTCATGACAGGACAGCATCTCATCGTAGATGGCGGCGAACTCGCTTGAGTTCGACCGGAACAAGGAGGATCAAATGACTCAAGCAGATCAGGGGACGGCAGCAGCCGTGAACCCGTTCCTCAGTGCATCAAGCAACAAGAAACGCATGACGCTGATCGGCCTGTATCTTGCGGTGATCGCGAACATGTTGGTATCCAATACCAACTCCACGATGCTCCCCGCTGCTGCGGCTGACATCGGGGGCATGGACATCTATGGATTGGCGCAAGCCGTTAGCGGCATCATAGGCGTGTGCGCCATGCCCATCTATGGCTTTTTGGGCGCGCGCAACCCGGCCTTGAAGCGTTGGCTTGCAGGCGGTTCGCTCTTAGTGGGTGCGGCTGTGCTGGGCATCCGTGGCATTGCGACGAACATGGTGATCGTGCTGGTTGCCAACGTCTTCTGGGGCCTTGTGAGTGCTGGTGTGTTCGCCATCGGCTTCACCATGATCCGCGATATATATGACAAGAAGCAAGCAGGCGTGTATTTGGGCTTGGTGGGAACCATGATGTCTGTGGGCATCTTGGCTGGTCCTTTCGTGGGCGGCATCGTGATCGACCAGATTGGCTGGCGTGTCTGGTGCTTCATTCTGTTCGCATTCCTGCTGGCTGGCGGTTTAATGGTTCTCATGGGTGTGAAGGTGAGCGCTGCTGATGCAGCTCCATTCGCGGTCAAAGGCGGCAAGTTCGATTTCGCGGGCGCAGCTGCTGTCACCATCTTCTTGGGCTGTCTCATTATCGCGCTCTCTATGGGCAGCAACTATGTGAAGTTCGGCACGCCGCTCAACACTGGTTTGTTGGTGGTGTCCGCCGTTGCGCTCATAGCTCTCGTGCTCATCATCAAGAAGAAAGGAAACGATGCCATCATTCCCGTGAATGCCATCAAGGACCGCAATACGCTCGTCTTCACGGGAGCGAACTTCTTGCACAACTTCGGGGCCATGGCCATCACGTTCTTTCTGCCTGGTTTCATCATGCGCACTCTTGCCACCGATCCGATCGTCGAGACGATCGGCCCAGCTCTGGCTGGCGGCTTGGCTACATCGCTCATGGCGGTGCTTGGTCTATTCCTAGGCCCCGTGTTCGGCAAGATGATCGCGAAGCAGAACACGGCAAAGTGGGTCATGACCTTGGGCAATGTGTTCCGTGTGATCGTCATGGCTGCGTATGTGTTCGTGTTGGTGCCCGGAGTGCCTGTATGGGTAATCTACATCATCTCGTTCGTCGGCGGCATTTTCAACTCTCAGCAAACGGTCACGCAGTCGGCTGGCCCGCAGATCATGCTGAAGCCGGATCTGCGCACTTTGGGCAACTCAGTGATTCAATTAGGGCAGAACATCGGCGCGGGAGTTGGCATGGCGATCTTCACATTGCTCACAGCCATGGATCCGACGACCGGCATGCGCCTTTGCATGATCGTCGCGCTGGTCGCATGGATCATTCTGTTCCTCATCACCTTCTTGCTGCAGAAGCCCACTGAGGCTGAAGCGGACGAGAGTTAGAGCAGCGTTCTCAGCCGATCTGAAAGGAATCCTATGAAAAGACTGCAAGTAGTCACTGGCGGGACCTCAGGCATGGGTCTTGCCACCGCCATGGCGCTTGGGAAGTTCGGTCCGGTGCTGGTGGGCGGACGAAACCAGAAACGCCTGGATGATGCTGTGACGAAGCTGACCGATGCGGGCATTGAGGCATACGGAAAAACGGTGGACATATCCGATCGCACTTCGTTGGATGAATTCGCTGCCTATGCGGCGTCCCTGGCTCCTTTGGGCAACGTTGTGAATGCGGCTGGCGTGGATGCTGGCGGTGGGGATCTCATCGTCAAGGTGAACATGGTCGGCACCGTTAATTTCGTGGAGGCGTTCTTGCCTCACCTCGAAAAAGGAGCCACTCTGGTCAACTACTCTTCCATCACGGGCTACTTCGTGCAGCCCACTCCCGAAGAGCGTGCCGTCTGGGACGAGCCGAACGATCCAGATTTCTTCGCCAAAGCGAAAGCGGCCATCGATGCGCGTGAGGTTCCTGAGGCCATGGCTGCCATGGGCGAGGACTATCGGTACTACCCCATATCGAAGACGTTCACCCAATACTATACGCGAGCGAACACGCGGCGATTCGGTCAGAAGGGATGCCGTATCTTCTCCATCGCACCAGGTGCATTCGATACACCCATGTTGCGTGAAGCCTCCGACGAGACTGTCGAGGGCATCAGGCGCGGCACAGCGTTCGGTCGTCTGGGCGATCCTGGCGAGATGGCTGAATTCATCGTGCGCTTGCTGGAGCCGGGACTTGAGTATTTGACGGGTGTCGACTTGATCTTGGACGGTGGCAAATTCGGCATGACCATGGCAAAGCAACTTGATTAGAAAGCGAGAGCAGTTATGGCACGCAAAGATTTCACAGACTACTTCCAGGGTAAGGATTGGGTGCATCAACTGGGTTTTTGCGCCCCTGATTGGCGCGCTTTCATGACGGCACATAACCGTTTGTTCGGATCCGGCCCGTTCTTCTATACCACCAATACTTTCGGCAAGCTTCTCTATCATGGTGACGAGGTGAACTGCGAAGGACTGGAGTTCCATGCTTGCTACGGTGCGTGGGGCAGCCACTCCATTGAAGTGGTGACGCAGAATGACTGGTCCATTCCCACGATGTTCACCGAGCTGAACAAGGAGGAGGAGCCAGGGCTCAATCATATCCACATTTTCGTCGATAGCTTGGCTGAGGCTCAGGATGCTTGTGACTTCCTCGGAATCGAGGTCATCACGGTTGGGTATCCGGATCTTGAAAACGCACTGGAAAAGGCGCGTGCAACCGGCACTGATGAGGCTATGGTGCGTGCGAACGCCGGCAAGCCTTCGTTCATGGTTGCGGATATGCGCCAGGAGCTCGGATTCGCTGTGCAGTTCGTGGAGGAGCGTGCCAAGCGCTTGCATGAGGCGATCATCGGTGCACGAGAGAAATGGGATGGGTCTGAAGCGACGATGTTCATTCCGCTTGGTGGTGATTGATCTTCAGTGATTGGCTGCACCCTGTGGCACAGGGTGCAGCCCGATTTGATCAGTACCGTTTGATCAGTATCCGAGTGTTTGGAGCAAAACATGGCAGAGATCGGTGATGTGGTGCGCATCCATTGCGTGGGAAGCCTAGATGACGGCTCTCTATTCTGTGATTCGCGAAAAGCAGGCGAGCCCATTGAATTCACCGTTGGATCTCAGACGCTTCTCGCCGCTCTGGAAGAAGCGGTGCTCGATATGGAGCCGGGGATGATGCGCAAGTTGCGAATACCGGCTGATAAGGCATACGGGCCCTATGATGAGTCATTGATCGAGGCGATTCCTAAAGCGCGATTCCCGGGTTGGGAGCGTCTTCCCCTTGGAGAGTATATCGAGGTGCAGACTACTGCTGGCATTTTGAGAGTCAGGGTGGCATCCATTGATGAGGAGTCAGTCAGGTTCGACCATAATCATGAGCTTGCTGGGAAAGATCTTACATTCGACATCGAGCTTTTGGAGGTCGTGACACCTGACGCCATCGCACATGAGGCCCATGCAGCTGATTGCGGATGTGGATGCCAGCGGCTGAAAGCATCACTTCAGTCATGAACTGCGACCGTTCCATCATTGAAGAGCTCAAGTCTCAAGGGGCGCTCAAGGCGCTTGCGATCGTTTCATCCCATGAAGCGTCCGGAACGCTGTTGGCCAGTGATGGGTCAGAGTTGTACGAGTATGGTGGGTTCGGCAGCGGACGCTGGGTGCGCAAAGGCGACCTTCATGATGGCTCAGTCCTCTACTTAGGAAGTGCCACACATGCAGGTCATATCGAGCTGAAAGCCTATGCCGTGCTGATCGACGGTTCTTGGCATAGTGTGATCAATGTCTAGCACTCATTTTTGAAATCATCAGACATCTCTATTGGTTTGGGATCCATCAGGCGGCAGCCGTTGCAGGCATGTTCATGAATGGATGACTCTTGCACGATCGCGCGCGGCTGGGACTCGAACAGAGCAAGAGGTTCTGAAGAACTGTGGGTCATCGCATGATGGATGCAGCATGATCAACGGCACGTTTTGGCTTGATCGCAGAGCGATCACCCACTTCTCTATAGCAGCATCGTATCGGTCGGATATCTCGATATAGAAATATCTGTGCAATCTGATGATCTTGATCTGGTGCTGCTTTGCAGTTTCCCCTAACTCATAAAAGCTGTCCGTTATTAAGAGGGCCCCTACTCATGAGTGCCTCTCAGCAATCGAGAGGAATCTTATGGGAAGAATCTATCAGACGCGCATTGTTGAGAATGGTGATTCGAGACAGTACATTGTTTCGGTTAAATGCGATTCTGAGAATGAAATCGAGGCAGTCGTCAACGAGACTCTTTATGAGGAAATCGTAGCTTTGCAATGAGAGATTTGGCGCCTAGAACGCAGAGATTCGCGACACTGCGTTCATATTGAGAGGATTCCTGATTGCTATCTGCCGCACGCTAGAGAGACAAAGACTCCTGAGGAGATAGTGATCGAAAGCTGCGAGGGCGATCTGTTGAACAATGCTCTAGCAGAGATCCCAGATAAGCAACGCAGAAGATTTATCTTGCGTCATGAGCACAGGATGTCGCTCAAGGAGATCGCACGCCTCGAAGGATGCAGCAACCCAATGGGGACGGGGCTGTTGGGCGCACGCAGAGGCTCCTGTTGCCTATTTCAAGCGGCATGCTCTTCTGGTCACACCCCGGCCGATCCCTGTCATCCGCTCAAGCTGCCTTGTCGACAGCCCCAACGCGTAGAGATGCGCTATCGCTCGGTCTCTTTCTGAGCGCTCCATCAAGGGGACCGCTTCGGCGAAGCCTTCGCCGCATTCGATGCGCGCGATGCGGCGCGCGCATTCATCATCGACCCTGCGCCTGTGCGTCGGCGCCTCGACCATGCCCAGATGGACATCCTCGGCATGGAACCTCTTGAAGCCCTCCGGTCCGCCGAACAGGTCGACGATCCCATCCATGTGAGCGTGCGCGGGCCATCCATGAAGAGCGGATAGCTTGACCAACGATACCGGGCAGGATCTTCGAACCCTTTGTCCCGACAGTTCAGATGGATGTATCTGACGGCTTCCATCAGATACGCATCGCTTTCTATGGGAAAGCTCGCGAACCGCTCCTGGAAGACCGGCCCCACATGGCCGTTCTTGCGATTGAACCTGGACGCATGACCTGAGCAGAGCCAATGGATGGCTTTCTGGAGTGAAGAGAGGTCCGCGGCCTTCGTCACGAGATGGACATGGTTGTCCATGAGGCACCATGCAGGGGCCTCGACCATCTCGTCGCTGCGCCTTGCAGCATCATCCAGGCCACGGAGAAAACGGGTCCTATCATCGTCATCTTCGAACAGCGCCCGCCGTCCCGCTCCGCGCATCGTCACATGGTACCAACCGCTCTCCGAAGCCTGCCGTGCACGTCTGGTCATCTATCGCGTCCTCCGCCCCTCGTCCCACCTGGCGTTCGAGAGGAGCATTCTACGTCAACCCGATAGCCCCGTCCCCAATGGGTTCCAGGTCTTCCTCGGCGAGCCTATGGGTGCGCTCGAGGCGGTCGGCGGTGTGCTCATCGTCGGCGGGGCTGTGGCGGGGACGATGGGTAAGGCGCCATGCTGTTGGAACAGGGGTCGGTTCCCCGTTCCACTCTCTCACGGATAGGGAGGCTCAGCGCTGCCCAGTGATCCCTGGACAGCGCGGGATACAGGGTATGCCTGAAGGGTGTTGGGAAGGGTCGTCTTGCTCAGACATCGCTGCACTCTTTTTACGTGTATGCGTGGGCCCGCATCATCTGGAACGCGGAACCGACCCCTGTTCCGGACAGCTGCGCTGCCCCGCTTACGAGCGCACTCGTCCCGACGTTGAGGGAGGAAGCGCCGTCGGCCAGGCTCAAGCCGCCCTCTCGCAGTTGACGCGCACCCGCCGCGGCGCCCTCCACCGCGCTGGCGACCGACCCGATGCCGTCAGTGACGCTATGGATGCCGAATAGAAGCGTATCGGGGGTCTCGCTATCGCCCAGCGCCTCTTCCACGTGGGCCAGGCCCGTCTCGACGGCATGCGCCGCCCCGGCTATGTTGCCGTCGCCGGAGCCGCCGCTGCCGTCCAGTGCGCTCCTCGCGCGGCTGATTCCCTCCGAAAGGGCATGACTCTCGGCGACAGGCAGCAGGTTCGCCTCGATGGCGGCCATAGCCGCTTCGGCGGGAAGGGTTCCGGTCCTCCATTGAGCAATGATCCTAGCAATGCCGCTTTCCAGATTCCTGGCCGCATCCTCGGCGTCGGCCAGGCCGGAATTCACGCTCTGAGCCCCGGCGGCAACGGCCGAGGAGGCCTCCTTCGCCGCACCGATACCTTCCTTGAGCTCCTTTGCGCCCGTTTCCACCGATGAAGCCGCCTCCATCAGCGTGATGCCGCTACTTCCATTCAACCTTCGATCCAGTTCGTTCAAACCGCCGGCCAGCTCGCCCGAACCGCTGGCTATCTCGCCCAAACCGCTGGCTAGCTTACCGGCTCCACCAGAGAGCGCAGATGCCCCCGCAGCCAACTCGCAGGTGCCGTCCTTCAGCTGGCCAGCCCCGTCGACGGCATCGGAGAATCCCTCCTTCGCATCGTAGAGTCCCTCGGCCAGCGCCTCTCCGTACTGGGCGCCGATCTTCGCGTTGACCGTCTCATGCAGTGCCATCTCCATCTTCGATGAGAGTGTCGAGAGCATGAAGTTCTTCCTCATATTGCTGAAGAAGGTGATGCGAGCGGTTTCCGGCGAGGAGGTCTGACCTGCCGCTACGCGCTCGCTGAAGTCGGCAGGGATCACCACGGCCATGTAGTATTCGCTGTTCTCGATCCCTGATCCGATGAGCTCCGGTCCTTCGGTTGTCCAAAGCGCGGAGTCGTCTTCCTGGATGGCCTCGATCAGCTCGGCGCCATAGTTCTTCCATGCGTCATCGACGGGTACCCCCTCGTCCAGGTTCACCACTGCGACGGGGAGCTCCCTCATCTTCTCGTAGGGGTCCATGAACACGTTGACGTACAGAAGGCCGAACAGTGCCGCTATGAGCGGTACCGCCACGAGACCGACGTACGTCAGGGGGTTTCTACGGGCGGTGGCGAATGCGTCTCGCAGAACAGAGACGATGGAGCTCATATCTGCTTTCCTCCAGGCTCTAAGTCGAGTATGATCAAAAAAAATCATACAAATGTAAGAAAAGTAAATCTATAGACACATCTCCAATGTGTATGGATTTGGAGGAACCATGGGGAAAAAGAGCGATGAGACGAAGAACGCTCTGGCCGACGCCTTGCTAACGATTCTCCTCGAAGGCGAACGCGGCGCCATAACAGTGAAGCTGGTCTCGGAAAGGGCCGGGGTGGACCGACAGACTTTCTACTACCATTTCAGGGGAATGGAGGAGCTCGTCGGCTACCTTTCTGAAAGGGAGACGAGCGCGTTAGCTGCGCAGATCGGCCATGATGCGTCCTTCGATGAGTTCGTAGGCAGGCTCGTCGACCAGATATCTGCGAGGCAGCGGGTTTTCAGGGCGCTGCTCGACCGGTTCGGGCGGCCAACGCTGAGGAGCCTGTTGCACGAGAGAGCGACCGGGCTCCTGCGGATCTACGCGCACCAAGAGCTTGCCGATGTCGAACGGCGGATCGGGTCCCGGTACCGAGACGAGGCGGTGGAATATTGCGTTCGCGCGTCAGCGTCGATGCTCGAGGCGTGGATAACAGGCGAGCTGGACATGGACGAAGAGCGCCTCAAGGCTTTCCTTGCTAGGTCGTTCAGGCAACAAATGATCGGGGTGCAGGCGCTGGGCAAGCATCTTTCGTGAGCGCTAAGGAATTGCACGAGGGATAAACGTGAACAGGGGACGTAGCACTGTTCACCCTGTTTCCGTTCCGTCCCCTGTTCGCCCTGCGCAGGGAAGCGGGTCGCTATCCCTGCCTCAGGCACAGAAGGAGATGCCGCATGTTCTTGCCGAGTCGGTGCGCTGTGGCGATGCCCTCGTCATCGCTCATCACATTCCCTGTGTTGCCAGAGCATCGGAGCGTTGGCGCGAGCGGAAGAGAAGCGAAGAGAAAACCCGCCGGCTTTGCGGGGCTGACGGGCTTAGGAGCGGAGGCTGTGCGAGCCCTATTCGGACGCTGTCAGCCAGGTGGCCAAGTCGCGCACCTCGATGCCCTCGTAGGTGTAGATGCCGTGATGCGTGTTGGCGATGATGAGCTTGGGGTAAGCATCCCGAACGGCGAGCAACGGCGCGCATTCGCGCTCGAATGTGGCCGAGTCAGAGATGCTGTCGCTCACCTGGATGTAGACCTTCTCGCTTCGGCGCATGGCCACGAAGTCGATCTCCTTCTCGTAGAGCATCCCGGCGTAGACCTCGTATCCGCGCCTCATGAGCTCGATGGCGACCATGTTCTCGTAGATGCGCCCGTAGTCCATGTTGCGCGTTCCCAGCTTCGCGTAGCGGAATGAGTGGTCGGCCAGGTAGTATTTGTTCCCCGAGGAGAGGTAGCGCTTGCCGCGCGTGTCATAGCGGCGCATCTTGTAGAAGGCGAAGGCGTTGCAGAGATAGCCCAGATATGAGCTGACGGTCTTGTCGTCGGCTTTGGATCCCATCGCCCCCAGGGAGTCGGCGACGCTCTTCGCTGAGGTCACGTTCGACACGTTGTCCATCAGGAAGTCCGCCACGCGGTCGAGGGCGTCCACGTTGCGAATGCCGTGCTTCTGGCGGATGTCGCGCACGATGAGCGTGTCGAACACGTCGGCAACATAGGAGTAGCGCGCCTCGTCGGTCCGGTAGGCATAGGAGCCGGGCATGCCGCCTTCGAGAGCATAGCGCTCGAAGGCCTCTCCGGGGTCTTCCAGCTCGTAGTACTCCATGAACTCCAAAAGCGAGAACGGGTAGACGGGAACCGAGAAGGTGCGCCCGGTGAACAGCGTCGCCAGATCGCTGCTCATGAGGAAGGCGTTGGAACCGGTGAGGTAGATGTCATAGCGCTCGGAGGCATGCAGGCTGTTCACGGCGCGCTCGAAGCCCTCGCACATCTGCACCTCGTCGATGATGATGTAGTTGGCCGCGCCTTCAGCATAGCGCGCTTCGATGTGCTCGTGCAGGGCGCGCCATTCCATCAGGGGCTCGAACTCGGCGAGGTTGAAGTTCACCTGGATGACGTTCGCGCTCGGGTCGCGCTCGCGCACGTCTCGGGCGAACGCCTCCAAGAGTTTCGACTTGCCGCAGCGGCGCACGCCCGTGACCACCTTGATGTCGGGTGTCCCCTCTACCTCGGCGAGCCTCGACAAGTAGGCTTCGCGGCGGATCAGGCGCATGGCGGTCTCCTATTCCGAAAAAATCAGCACAATTCATTTTCTCGGAATAGGATGCTTCATGCAAGATGCAAGGCGGAGAGAAAGCCCCCCGACCCGAAGGCCGCCTTGGGCCTAACGCAGGGGACCTAACACAGGGGACGGTTCCCTGTGTTGTTTACCGGCGCTAGGCGATCAGCATCAACGCATATAACCGTCCCCTGTGTTACTCCCATGCAGGACAAAGCGGGTTCCGCCAAGCGCTACAACCGGGAATGGACGCGCATCTCCGGCATACCCCTTCTCTGGATAGAAGGAGCCGGTCATAACTCGGACACCGACAAGCCCGAAGCGGTGAACGAGGCGATCGAGGGCTTCATGGAATCATGCGGCAGAGGGTGACGGAGTGGGTCTAGGGCGTTTAGCCCTAATCATCTAGCAGCGGATTGTGCTTCATGCGCAATCCACGATCCAGGCCGGCAAGGATGCCTGCTATGCCGAGGAAAGCATTGAGCCACTCAGGAAATCCGACAGTCGGCATCGACCAGCCCGTCAAATAACCAATGGAGTTAAGCAGGTTCGGTATCTGCGTCACCAGAGCTATTGCAAGGACGATCCACGCCGCAGCTGCCAAGAGCATGCTCGCAACAGGGTGCTTCCTTCCGAAAGAAAGCCGGCGGTCTTCCGCTGTGCCAGGCAATGGCGCAAGCGGCCGAGGCCTTTGCCCATGCGGTATAAGCCTCGCAGTTTTCATGCCATTAAGCGCCATCGCCGCCTCGATCGTTGCATCTCCTATATCGAAAGAGACGGGAGAGCTCCCCTCTTCCACAAGACGGTCGTCGCGATAGAGACGCACCCTTTCTTTGATACCGAAGAAATCGACTTCGACGACATATCGCGCATCACCGTAATCGACTCCGTACAGCCCGCGCCAGAAAATGTCAGAAAACTTAGATGGTCGAAGCGCGCTCATTTCCATCGGTCTCCTTTTTAGTACACTTGTATTTTGTTGCAGATGTATTATAACCAGAAAGGGGGCGAACGGGAATGCCGAAGCTGGTTAATGAGGAAAAGCGCCGCGAACGCATCGCAAAGGCGGTATGGAACATCGCTGCCGACCAGGGGCTCGAACGCGCCACGATACGCGCGGTCGCTGCCGAATGCGGCCTCTCGGTTGGCTCGATACAGCACTCATTCCGCACGCAAGAGGAACTCAAGCGCTTCGCCATGGAGCTTGTCGTACAACGCGTGACCACGCGCCTCAACGATGCCGAAGGATTGCCTTTTCGCGCTGGCGACAAAGCAGCTGCTATTGCAGGGCTTCTAATGGAGACGCTGCCTTTGGACGCCGAGCGGGAGAAAGAGGCGCGCATTTGGGCCGCCTTTTCGACAGCTGCGCTCACGGACGAAGGTCTTGGCAACTATAGCCGACAGATGAACAGCGCCCTTGAGCGATTCTGCCTAAGATGCATGCAAGAACTGAACGGCCCCGAATCCCCCAAGGAAGACTGCGGTATCAGACTCGAAGCCATGCATCTTCACAGCCTGCTCGACGGGCTTACGCTTGCGTTGCTAACTGACCCGTCACACGCTCGCCGGCAAGAAACCAAATGCATCGTGCGCAACTTCGTAGAGCAATGCGCCAAAACGCGCTGATCCATGGAACAAACGATGATGTTATCCCCCGTTCAATATCTGCTCTTTTGCTCTTGTCTTTAGGGATCAACATGTCCGACTTAAGCGTATTCATAGATGAATCCGGTGATCTCGGTCCCTATTCCGCGCACTCGCCGATACTATGATTTATTCACAATCCCGAAAAATCACCCTGCGTCAGGCATTGCTCGTAACGTAGCGTCATGTTGTTTCATGGGTCGAGAAAGGAGGTGTGGCTATGGCCCAATACACTACAGGCGAGCTCGCCAAACTCTGTGGCGTCACGGTTCGCACGGTGCAGTTCTACGACTCTAAGAATCTGTTGAAACCGAGTGAATTGACCGATGGCGGACGCCGCCTCTACACAAACGAAGACGTCGAACGCTTGCGTGTAATCTGCTTCCTGAAAGAGATCGGCTTCTCGCTCAAAGGCATCTCGGCGCTGCTGAACGAGCCGAACACCGATTCGACCTTGCGATTCTTGCTCGAGAACCACGAAGAGGGGCTGACGAAGGGGATAGAGGCTGACCAGGCTGCGCTGTTGAAGACGCGCGAGATGCAACAAGGCATCGCCCATTTCAATTCGCTGACCCCGAAGACCTTTGGCGTCATAGCCGGCTTCATGAACAGCAAGAAGAAGTTGAGGAACATGCGCATAGGAATGTTGCTCGTAGGGCTTGCGATGGATGTGGCGTGGATAGCTCCGCTTGTCTACGGAATCATCGTGGGCAACTGGTGGCCTTTTGCACATCCGATCTGGGACATTCCTTTCGCCCCCCCTGCTCAGACAGTCTTTCCCGTTCAGGGACTTATGTAAAGACCTTTTGACATCTCGGGCGACCTTCAAATCAGCGATGTAAAGCCATCTTGGTGGTATCGTCGCATGCCGAATGGGAACCTCGTCTCGGAAAGGAGGCGTCGATGGAACTGCCCGAGCACTTGAAGGCGAACCGCGAGCGGCTTGGTCTATCTCAGGAAGATGTCGCGCACGCGATCTTCGTGTCGCGGCAAACGATGTCCAGCTGGGAAAACGGCAAGACCTACCCCGACGTGCAAAGCCTGCTTTTGCTCAGCCGGCTCTTTGGCGTCTCCATAGACGAACTCGTGAAAGGAGACGTGGTTTCAATGAAGAACATGATCAACAAAGACGCAATGGTAATGGAACGGATGGCCGTCGGATCGGTTGTGCTCATACTTATGGGCATTGCCTGCATGGTTGGGCTTAACGCCATTTGGCAGGATCCTTCGCCCATACCGTTTATGTCAACGGGCTCCCTTGCGGGAATAGCCGCCATGGTTGCCTTCTGGATTCCCTCGCTCGTGCTCTCGGTGAGAATCGAGCGGATAAAGAAAAGCCATGACCTTGTGACATACCGCGAAATCAGTGCGTTCATGGACGGGGAAGACATACCCGAGGATTGCGAAGCCCTTTCGCGGCGCAATCCATGGATATCCAACCTTACGAAACTCATCTGTGGCGCGGGAATCGGGTTGATCATCGCATTCGTTCTCACGCTCATCGTCAACGCGCTGCGCTAATTGATGGCGCGCAAACGAGCATCCTGCTGTTTGGGAACGAGTGTGACAGGGGTGTGACAGGGGGACGGTCCAGGTGTGACAGGGGGACGGTCCAGATGTCATAATCTTCTTTCAGATGCAACGCGATGAACGGAGTGCAGTGGCAAGGCAACGAAGGCAAGAATCGGATACCGGGCTGTACCATGTGACCTCGCGAGGCGCTGGGCGGCGCAACCTCTTCGAAGACGATGACGATCGGAGCCTCTACCTCTCGAAGCTCCGCAGGCTCTCATCCGAAAACGACGTCTCCATCCACGCATGGTGTCTGATGAACAATCACGTCCATCTGCTCCTTGCGTGCGACCTGGCGGACCTGACGGCCCTGATGCGCGCCCTGAACACCGCCTACGCTCAACACTTCAATGGCCGCCATGGCCATGTCGGTCCCGTGTTCCAAGGCCGTTTCACGAGCATCCCCATCGAAGATGAGCCTCATCTGCTCGAAACCGTCCGCTACATCCATTTGAATCCTCAAGCGGCTGGGATCGACGCAGCCGAGAGCTTTCCTTGGAGCAGCTATCAAGAGTATGTTCCGTCCCCGGACGCAGGCTGCGCGCCCCTGTGCGACACGTCCTTGGTCTTGGGGATGCTCGATGACTTCGTTGGATTCCATCAGGTCAAGGGAATGGAGATCGAGGTCTTGGATCTGACCCCTGTGCGCCCATATCGTTCTGACGCCGAAGTGGCCGCGGTAGCGCGAAAGCTGTTCGGCGAAGCCTATGCCGATGCGATCTCATCCATGCCCAAAGCGGATCGGGACGCGAGCCTCGTGCGGCTCCATGCCCAGGGCGCGTCCATCAGGCAGCTTGAGAGGCTGACCGGTATCGGGCGAGGCGTGATCCAGACGGCCGTGAAAGAAGGCAACGCAGCAAAGCGAAGCAACGGCAGCTGACATCTGGACCGTCCCCTGTCAGGTAGTCCTGCCTCAGGCACAGAAGGAGATGCCGCATGTTCTTGCCGAGTCGGTGCGCTGTGGCGATGCCCTCGTCATAACTCAACTGGAACCGCTCGGCCATCCGATCTCAAAGTGGCGAAGAGCGCGCCGCTTTCATAATCGACCGACAGGGCAGGCCCTTTCAAAATCATCGCAGCTTCGGAGCCGTCTTTGGCGCAGGTGCAGACTGCATCGCCGTCCAGGCGATTGACGAAGCAAAGGCCGTCCTCGGTAAGGCAGAAGCTACGGGCGACGATGTTTCCCGCAGGAGCAACCTCTCGGGTTTGGGTATCGTAGGCCTGAAGGCACGAATCCTCGTCTATAAAATAAATGACACGACCGTCGAAGGCGATGTTGCCGCTGGCGGGGATGGCGAGCGTCTGCACCGAGAGCGTGACCCGATCCACCTCGACGATCTTGTCGTTCGCCACAAAAAAGAAGCTGCGATCGTTCAGGAAAAAACTGCGGCAATCCGGAAGGAACGCCCAGGTGTCGCCAACCGTGTAGTCAATCCCCAGCAGAGAGCGATCGCTGTCGGCGATCTGCTCGAAAATCACGTGGCGCTCCAGCGTATCCGCATTAAGGCACACGATGCTGAACCGGGTGAACGTGCTGCTGTAATTACCAACCCGATCGATGTGTTGTTGAGTGCGCGAAGCAAGGTAGTAAACGCAAGAGCCGGCCACGTAGGCACCCGTCACGGACTCCCCGTCCGAAAAGGCACCAAAAAGCGGCGATGTTTCCACGGCCATCGATGCGGCGCCTTCGCGCTCTAAGGTGTAGGCTCGGGTCTCGTCGTCGAACATCACGGCAAAGCCATCGCCTGTCACGCTTTGAGCGGCGGAATTGTAGACCACGGTCTCGGCGGCCTCAGAAGAGCATCCGGTCATGGGCAGCAGAAGAGCGACGGTGAGCAGGAGGGCGGCCGCGGGCTTTGCCTTGCAGCCGAGACGGGGCCTTCTCTCCAAGAGCCAGCAGTTCGTGCTGCGTCGCACCGTTCCGTACAACGCGAGCATCACAAGCGCTGCCGAAATTCCCGCCACCAGTGCGAATTCCCACGGGGACACTTCGGCAAACACCGCGATCGCTTCCCCTCCGTCGCTCTGAGCGAAGCGGCCGCCTTCCAAGAATCCCGTCGCCAGCAAAAACGGCAGGGGAAGGGGCAGGCGGAAGATGAATTGCTCCGGTAGTCCGATGAGGGGGATGAGGGTGGCAGCGGCGCCGATAAGAGCCGTCAGTGCGTACTTCCTCACTATAACTGAGGCGAAGAGGAGCAAGGCCGCGAGCATCACCGCGCCGAAGCAACGGAGGACGGCGGCCGCTACGAACGCCTCTGCAAGGGAGAGGCTCTTCTCGCTGGTGCCGAAAAGCGGAACGCTCTGGAGGGGGTAGTCTCCGTGGGGCAGCCCGTATTTCACCGCGAAGAACGTGAGCTGGAGAAGGGAGAGCGCGACACAAAGGGCAACGGCGGAACCGATGACGATGAGCACCTTGCACCGGGCGCTTGCGCGGCCCTCGGGGGTCGTACGCAAAAGCGCGTCCATCTGGCAGGCGTATTCCGAGCAGAAAGCCGCGGCGGCCAGATACAAGACGGCCAGCAGCACCGCGAAATCCAGCGTCTGGACAGAGAGAAGCCCGGCCCAGCCGTTCGTCTCAAGGAAGTATCGGTTGGCTGGGTTCTCCGATACATAGAGGTACTGCTGGAAGGCGGCGTCGAAGCCCCGCTCGTGGGCCAGCATCTCCCCGGCCTGCGCCGCCGCACTTTCGTAATTCTCAGCTGAAACGAGGCCGCTGTAGTAGCTTTCTTGCGCTTCGGCACGGACGGCTTTCGCTTCTGTGATGGCCTCGCTCTCGTCTTGAAGCCAGGCCTCCTTCTGGTCGTTCAGTGCCCCGTCCAGCCTTTCCAGGCACCAGGTGTAATCGGATCGGTGCTCTTGCATGGCGATGTTCTGGGGCTGTTCGGTCGCCGCCAGCCAGACCCCGCTGACCACCAGGGCCGCCAGCAGACAGGCCAACCCTCGCTGCCCGATCATGAGCTTCTTCCATTCATAGGCGAGCACCATCATCGCAGCCTCCTTATGGGACAGTAGGTGTTTCGGGGCGAAAGCAGATAGATGGCTGCGGCAATGACGAGCCCCGCAACCAGGGAGATTGCGAGCGCCGCCTGCCAGGACAGGACGGGGAAGCCGCCGATGTCCAGAAATTCTGTCTGGGCCAGGAGGGGGCGGCCCGCCAGCAGCGAATAGGGATCGAGCGCTTTCGCCCAGACAAAATGGGAATAGGCCACGCTCGCGCCTCCGACGACGAGCACGGCGGTGAGCGCGAAGTTGGCGACGAGGGGAACGAGGGCGTTTCTGCTCCGCAGCGACACCGCAAGCCAGACCATGCCCAAAGCCCAGAGCCCGGCGCTTCGCAGCGCTGCTGCCAGCACCGCAAACGGGAGAACGCTGAGGCTGACCGGCGCCTCGGCGAAGCTAGGGATAGCGTATACCGGCAAATCCAGGCCCTCCAAGGTGCCGAAGGCAGCCCCGAAGCCCGCCAGGTCGAGCAGCGAGAACCACGTGGTCACCAGCAGCAAAAACCCGCTGGCCGCCACCAACTTCGCGAGAACCGTGCGGCTGCCGCCGTTGGGGTTCGTGAGCAGCAACCGATCCATCTGAGTTTCGCGTTCTTCCACGAAGGTGCCGGCCACGCCGTAGAGTCCCAGAAGCAGCACAAGAATGAGGGAAAAGTCGTAGTTCAGGTAGTAGTTTGCCATCTCTGTGTAGGCGAAATCGGGCACGGCGCGACCGGCGTAGATCCGGTACAGGGCGACGCTTTCCCTCTGCTGATACAGGGAGTTGACCTGGGCTGCCCGCTCGGCGTTCTGGCGCGCCTTTTCCGCCACCGATGCAGCACTATCGCCATACTCGTAGCAATACTGCATGGGATCGACGAAATACTTCTCCAGTAGATTCCGATCGCTGTAGAGGTTTCCCGTCAGGGAGTTGGCGTCGTCGGTGGCGGTGCTGGCGGTCATGTCCGCCGTGGCCTGGGCCAAAGGCTGCCACGTCGCCAGCAGCTGCTGCACCTTTTCGGGCGTAATGGGGCCTTGGTACTGGTCGTAGAGCTGCCAGTAGACGGTGTGCCAGCTGCGCTCGCCGCTTCCGTCGGCCAGAAACGAATAGGCATCCCACTCGCTGTAGATCTTGGCCAGGTTTATAACGCTGAACAGGACGAAGAGCACGAGAACCGATCGCCGACAGAAAAGCTTGGCGAATTCGTACCAGACTAGGCGCATGGTGCATCGCCGTCCTGGCAGAAATACAGGAACACGTCTTCCAGGTTCGGTCGCGCTGGCCGGGCCCCCGCACAGGGGCGCTCGTCGCTGATGATGCGAAGCGAGAAGAGCGGGCCGTCTTGCTTCATATTGCCGATGCAGCAGCGTTCGGCCAGCTGCCGGGATTGTTCCAGGTCCGCCGTTGCTTCCCACACTTTGCCCGCAATGCTCTGCTCCAGTGCCTCCGGCGCTCCCTGCATGAGCAGCCTGCCGCGGCGCATCAGCAGGATCTCCGTGGCAATGCACTCAACATCGGGCACGATGTGGGTTGCTAGAAGGATGGTGCGCCCGGGGGCGAAACGGGAGATGAGGTTGCGGAAACGGATGCGCTCGCCGGGATCCAGGCCGGCCGTAGGTTCGTCCAGCACCAGGACCTTCGGGTCGGACAGCATAGCCTGGGCAATGCCGAGCCTTTGGCGCATGCCCCCCGAAAGGGCGCCGATCTTCTTGTCCCGCGCGTCGGACAGATTCACGGTGTCCAGCAATTCCGCCGCGCGGCTTCGCGCCAAAGCCGGGGACAGGCTCTTCAGCGCTCCCATGTAGAGGAGGAAATCCCCCACGGTGAAGTCGCGGTAGAAGACCGGGTACTGCGGCATATAGCCCAAATCGGCCAGAAATGCGCGGCCCTGCGCCCCAACGTCGCGCCCATCGGCTCTCACTGTCCCGCCGTCGGCGCGCAAGATGCCCACGAGGATGCTGATGAGCGTCGTCTTCCCGGCGCCGTTTTCGCCCAGTAGCCCGAAGACGCCTTCGCCCAGCGTGGCGCTAAAGTCTTTGAGGGCGTACTTGCCCTTGTAGCATTTCGCTACGTTATCGAACTGAATCTCCATGCTAGGCTCCAAAGCTGAACGTGGCGACTGCCGTGTCGATTTCCTCTATGCCGCAGCCCAGAAGCACGATGGCGGCCTGCGCATCATCTAGAAGGATCACCTGGGGAACCCGCCCCACATAGCGGGAGTCGTCCACCTCGATGGTCTCGGTGGTCAGAAGCTCGCCGGAGTCAACGGCATAGACCCGCACGGTGAGCACGTCGCCCAGTTCGGCGGTGGCGACGTATTTGCCCTGTTCGGACACGTAGACACCGTCCCCTCCCTCGTCGCTCGCGGAAAAGGCGAGCCGATGCGCGGCGCCGCTTGCTGCATCGACCCAGGGAAGGCTCCCGTCGACATGGGAAATTGCAGGGGGAAAGAACAGCCGGCCGTCGGCTCGTAGCATTTCCTCCACGCCCTCCGATTCCAGCCAGTCAAGCTCAAGCTCGCTGCCGTCGATGCCTATGGTTCCCCATACCGGCGCGCTGTCCTCGCCATCTCCGCTTTCGGCGGAAAAGCCGTCGCCGAAAAAGGCCACGCGGTCGTTGTCGGGGGTGAATGCGGCGCCGTTCAGTGAGGTCGCCATGCAGCTGGAGCCGCCGATGCCTTGGGCAGTGTCGAGCAGGGTAGTCAGCTGGCCGGCCGGGCGGTCGTAAAGGTAGAGGGCGCTAAGGCCTGCGATGGCCAGCCGATTCCCGTCGCTCGACGCCGCCACACAGCCGGGATCGACCACCGGATCGCCGGACAGAAGCTCTTCCAGCTTCAGAGTTTCTTCCAGCTTCAACTCGCTGTCGTAGATGTACGCGACCGCCCCCGCATCGCCCATAACCGTGAGGACGATGCCGTCTTTGAACGGTGCTGCGCCGAAGTCTCGCATTGGTGCCGGAGCCGGGCAGTGGGCCAGCACCGTGCCGGAGGCGGTATCGTAGAGGTACAGCTCATCAGCGCAGACGAGCAACGTGCCCGCCTGGGCATAGGAACAGCCCGTCAGCTTTCCCTGGAAAGGAGCGCTGTCGAAAGCGAAGGAACCTGACGTTTGGGCGGGGTCGTCGTCCTTCATGACATCGGAAGCTGGCAGCGGGGCGGCCGGTGTTTCCGGCGCCGCCTTTTCGGAGTTGTCCGTTGGTGCAGGCGCGCTGCAGGCTCCCAGGACGAGCAGCGACAGGGCAAACGCGGCGCAAAGTGCTTTTCTCATGATCTAGGCCTCCTGGAAGAGCAGTATCGAGTTGGTTTTGAAGAAGGGCGTGCCCGCGTTGTCGGCAGGCACCGCCACGCAGTAGAACGTGCTGAGCTTCCCTAACAGGGACGGGTCGATGACGCCCTCCACCACGGCCACGCCCCCTTTGCTCAGCTCTACGGCGCTCGATGTCTCTCCGTTCATCGCCATCGGCTGGTGATCGAGGAAAAAGGAGATGTGGTAACGCGCACCAGGAGTGCCGCACAGGGTGAAACGCACGGCTACCGGTTCGGCAATGGGAAGGTTGTCGAATACCGTGTCGCCATTGAGGGTGAGCGTGTAATAGACCCCGTCATCCAGCGCATCCATGGTTATATCCAGCCATCCCGCCTGGGCCAGGTCGTTCTCCAGGTACCGGGACGTGACCTTTTCCCCGTGCACGCTGCAGGAGGAAAGAGCCTCCACCGGGTTCAGCGCCGTGGTGGTGGACGAAGGGGAGTCGACGTTGAAGTGCATCTCCACACTGGCGGGAAGCGCATTGTGATACCACCCGTAGCTGGACGTGCTTTCCATGTCCGGCTGGAAGTCGGGGTTCGTGATGCTGACGATAGTCAGGTTCAGCGTGTCGCCGCCGTGCCCGGCCACCGGCTCGAAGAGGAAGACAGCGTCTTGATCTTCTGCCGCATCGAATGTATGGCAAAAGGCATAATCGGACGGACGGTTGTCAGTGCGGTAGGGCTGGGGTTTCCCGTCCAGGAAAAGGAGGAACCCTATGCTTTCCAGGTCTCCGCTGACAGAAAAACGATAGTCCAGGCGAAACTCTCCGCCATCGTAGGGAAACGGCTCCCGCTCACCGCTGTCGGACAGGGGCGGATCGGCGACCTCGTGGCTGAGCATGGCCATAAGGCTCGCGTCGTTCTGGGCTTCTTCGAAGGGGTTTGACGCATCGCTTTGCGCAGGTGCGAGAGCTTCTTCCGGAATGTCGTAACCGCTGCAGGCGGAGATGGGCAGAAGAGCCGTCCCCAGCAGCACGGCCAAAATGGGTTTCATTCGCATACAGGACCTCCTTTGCGCTTTCTGTTCCAGCCTAGGGCGCAAAAGTCAAAAACCGGTCAAGCGGCGAAAGAATTCAGAGATGCTGAAGGGGGTGCTGGTGAAGATCGACGGCAGCGGTTTTGCGTCAGCTGTTCCCGGCGTTTCCTTGGGAGCGATCGACAGCGATCAGCGCCTTTGCGCAGGCACCCGCATCGCCATTCGACAGTTCTAGGGACCCTCCCAGTTTCCTGCAGAATATCCGGCTCATGGCAAGCCCCAGCCCCAAATGGCCACCGGAGCCATCCTCGGTGAAGAACAAGGCGTCCCTCTTTCGGAGCGCTGCCTCTGAGAAGCCGGGGCCGTCGTCGGTCACCGTGGCCGCTAGCAGTTCTCCTTCCAGGTGGAACTCAAGGACGATCTCGCGGCGGGCAAAGCGTTGGGCATTGCCCACGAGGTTTTCGAGAATGCGGTACAGAAGCTCGCCGTCGAAGACAGCTGTGCGCTCCGGTACGGAGATGCGACAGGTCAGCTGCGCGGAACCGTCGCGGCACAGCACGGCCAAAGAACCGCCCAGGCCCTCCAGAAACTCCGGAAGGCTCTCCTCTTCAAGGCGAACCTTCACCTCCTCGATGGCTCCTACCTCGCGCATGGCTTCGGTGTAGCGCTCCATGCGATCGGCGGCGGATTCCAAGTTGACAAGCGCCCGATCCAGCTCCTCATCGGTCAGAAGACCCGCCTTGCGGCTTTCCTGCAAATGCTCCACATAACCTCTCATGATGGCGATGGGGTTGCGCAGATCGTGGGCCACGGATGCCTGGAGGGATCGGCGCTCTTCCAGCATGTCCCACAGAAGGCGGTTGTTGCCTTCGAGAGCCTGGCGCATGCTCTCGAAGGCAACGCAGAGCTGGCCCAACTCGTCGGCGGAAGCGCAATGCACCCGAAAGTCGAGGTCTTGACGGCGGACGTGGGCGGTCGCGTCGGCGAGCGCGCGAATAGGCGGCTCCAACTTCTTCCGGTAGAACCATTGCCCCGCCAGGGCGATGCCAAGGACGGCGAACAGGAGCGGCAGCCCGACCATGGCCGCCTGCGAAGCGCGATAGGCGGCTTTCGCCTTATCCGTGAGCATCGAGAAGCTGGAGTCTATGCGGTTGACGGCGTAACTTGCCGTTTGGTCGGGATCGCCTTCCGCGCCGTCCTGGACGAGGCGGCCGAGCGACTGCGCCTGTCCGCCGATCTCAACTCGAGTGGTCGCTTCTGAGACGGTGCCGTCGGCAGCAGTGATCCTCTGGGTGAGCCATGCCTCGTTGGAATCTGGCAGGATGGATTTCTGCAGCTGACTGCAGCCAAAGATCGCGAGGCCGCTGGCTAGAGCAACGGCGAGCATGGTCACCGCCACGGTTCGAGCGAACTCGCCTTTGAGGGACTTCTTCATCATGCCTTCCACCGGTACCCCATTCCCCAGACCGTTTCAATGGGCTCGCTGCCGCAGGCTTCCGAGAGCTTCCGGCGTATTTTGCGCACGTGCTCTTTGACGACGCCGGCATCCCCTTGGCCGTCGATGCCCCATACTGCCGCGTAGATGCGCTCACGGTCGAAAACCTGGTTGGGATGCGACACTAGGAAATTCAAGATGTCGAACTCGCGCTTCGAGAAGGCTATTTCCCGATCCCCGGAGAACACCTTCCGCTGGGACCGATTGATGAGGAGGCCCTGCGCGGCCACCACTTCCGATGTTTGGCACCCCCGGGCTTCCCGGCGCAGGTGCGCCTCGATGCGCGCCGTCAGTTCTCGCAGGCTGAAAGGCTTCGTGATGTAGTCGTCCCCGCCAGCAACAAGCCCGTCAACCTTGTCCTGCTCGGCGATGCGCGCCGTAAGAAACAAAATAGGGCAGCCCACGTGGTTCCTGATGGTCTGGCAAAGCTGCAGCCCGTTTGTCCCCGGCATGCCGATGTCCAACAAGATAAGGTCGGGCTTCCAGTCCAGCTTCGCCAGAGCCTCTTCTGCGTTGTTGGCTTTGCAGACCGAATATCCGCGCTGGGTCAGGTGTGCATCCAGCAGATCAGTGAGCATGGGCTCGTCATCAACCACGAGAATCTTTTGGGTCATGTTGTTGCCTCCAATCCTGTGGATCATAAGACGGGAAAGTCAAAAAACCGTCAAGCCCGAGCAGTCCTCCGCGGCAAAGCCACAGGCATCAGATGTCCAGAAAGGCGACCTGGGTGCTTCTCTTTGTCCGCATAGCACAGGGGACGGTTCTGTGTGTTGTGGCCAGGCATGGCGCAGCTGCGGCACCTGTTCGCCTTCCCTTGTGTTCTTCTCACATGCGCCATCATTTGACATGGCCGCTGAACGCCGTGGTGGCCGTGGGGATCGCGCTCATCATCAGCGGCGTGGTGCTCTTGGAATCCTTCCCGGATGTCCCTGAGAGAGCGGAAGGCTGACGTTTCTCGCTGATGTGCAAAAGGGACGTCCCAAATTGCACCGGGAAGGTTGCCTGATGTGCAAAAGGGACGTCCCAAATTGCACATAGGAGAAGCCTTTCAGTGCTCATCCTCTTTTCCTATGTGCAATTTGGAACGTCCCTTTTGCACATCAGCATCCGCCATGCAGAACGTCCCTTTTGTGCGTTCGCGGGGTTATCATCGGGGGATCGCGCGGAAGGAGAGCGGCATGCAGGTCAAGGGGCGGCACGTCCAAGGTATCCTGTTCGATGCGGATGGGACACTGATAGACACTTACGGCACCATCTTGGCGTCTATGCGCCATGCGGTGGGAGAGGCTCTGGGCCTCCAGCTTCCGGATGCGGAGCTGATGGGCTTGGTGGGCACGCCGCTCTCCGACCAGATGCTGCATTTTGCGCAGGGGGATGCCGAACGCGCCGATCGCGCCATGGAAGTCTATCGGCTTCACAATGCGGGCACCATCGAACGCACGCGCGCGTTCCCGGACACGCGGGAGGCGCTCGTGCGCTTCAAGCGCGCGGGCGTGCCCATGGGAGTGGTCACCTCCAAGCGCCATGATCCGGCCGTGCGCGGCCTCACGGTCAGCGGCTTGAGCGGATTCTTCGCCTTCGTCATCGGTTGCGATGACTGGCCGGAGCACAAGCCGGATCCGGGCCCCATCCTGCATGGTTGCGATCTGTTGGGCATCGCGCCCGGCGCATGCGCCTACGTGGGAGACAGCCCCTTCGACATCCAGGCCGGTGCCGCCGCAGGATGTTTCACGGTGGCAGCGCTCTGGGGCATGTTCCCGCCAGAGGCCCTTGCCGCCGAGCGCCCGGATCTCACCTGTTCCACGCTTGCTGCCGCAGTGGACGCCTTCGGCGTGCCGGGCCTGGCGGAATGAGGCGGTAACGTTTCGAGGCGCCGGTCCGTCCAATGGTCGTGAGGCCTGAGACGGAAGGAGGCACCGTGGCTGATCTGTTGGCCTTGGCGCGCGCGGGAGACGGGGACGCGTTCGCGCGGCTTTTCCAGGAGCATGCTCCCATGCTCTGGAAGACGGCCGTGGCGGTGATGCATGACGAAGACGGCGCAGCGGACGCGCTGCAGGAGACGGCGGTGAAAGCGTGGCGCGCCGTGCCGCGCTTCGATGGCAAGAGCGCGCTCTCCACCTGGCTTGTGCGCATCCTGCTGAACACCTGTTACGACGAACTGCGCGCGCGGAAGAAGGTCATCCCGTTCGAGGACATCGCGCGCGAAACGGATGCGGGCACCGCGCTCGTTGCTCTGCATGGTGCGGTGCCAGAGGACCCGGCAGAGGCTTGCGCGCGCATGGACGTGCACCGCGCGCTTGAACAACTGGGGCCGGATGACCGGCTGGTCCTTTCGCTCTTCTACGTGAGCGACCTGCCGGTGGCGCGCATCGCAGAGATGTTGGGGATCTCAGAGGGCGCGGTGCGCACGCGCCTGTCCCGCGCGCGGCGGCGCTTCAAAGAGACCTATCTGCGCGCGGGCGGTCCGCAGCGCACCATCCCGCACGAATCCCACAAGGAGGCAATGGCATGAACGACGATCTGATGACGAATGGTGCGGCAGGAGATGCCGCTCTCAAGGAATCCGTGACGCGGGCGCTGGACCCGGGCGGCATCCCGGACGAGGTGCAGGCGCGCCTTGACCGGACCTATGCGGCTTTCGGGAAGATCCCGCAGGAGTCTCCGCTGCGCCCGGCGCGCAGGCGCATCCGGAAGAGCGCGGTGGCCGTGAGCGTGGCGGCGGCTTGCGCCCTGTTCGCGGGCGTGGCCTATGCGGCGTCCAACCTGATCCAGATGCAGGCGGGGGATGCGGCCTTCTTCGCGCGTGATGCGAACCTGCCCGTCTACGACAGCATGGAGCCGGGCGCGCGATCGCTTTCCGCGCAGGTGGGCCAGACCGCATCCGTGGACGGTGTGGAGGTGACGCTGGATGAAGTGTCGTGCGACCGGAACGTGGCGAACCTGTATCTCACGCTGCGCAAGGAGGGCGGCTTCCGTCTGGAGGAGCTTTCGCTCTATGAGGGGTCGGCGGAAGGCGAATGGGCGCGCCTGCAACGGTTGGTGCCCGATCTTGCGTGCACGGTGACCGGCAGGGACGGCAGCGCGACCACGGTGGAGGCGCGGAAGCTGGATGCGTATCTGGATGGGGATGCCGTCCGCTGCCTTCTGCGCGTGACGCCAGAGGAGTCGATGCCCGAGCAGGTGCAGCTGGACATCCGGGCCTGGACGCAGGGCGCACAGGAGCCGCAGCCCGTGTTCGCGGTGGGGCTGGACCTGGCGGATGTGCCCGCGCCGCTGGAGGTGGCTGCGCAAGACATCACATTCAGCACAGCGCAAGGGGAGAAGGTCCTGAGGCTGGAGCGGTTCACCGCATCAGAGCTGGCCTGCGTCATGGTGACGGATCCCCAAGAGGAGACGTGGACCGATGGGACGGGCGCTGACGTCCAGGGGACGCGGCAGGGCGCGCTGGACCCGGCGCTCATCAAGGTGACCGATGATGTGGGAAACGTCCTGCTTCCTGTGGATGCCGGTGACGGCGCGGGCCACGGGTTCGGTGAATTGCGCGTGACGGAGTTCGCGGGGCTTTCCCATGAGGCGCATGCGGTGACCTTCACGCCCGTCCTGATGGACGCGGACGCCGCAGAGGCGGACCGGCAGGCGCGCGCAGAGGCCATCCAGCGCGGGGAAGCGGTGGATGATGGCCGCATGGACGTGGACGTGTCCCAGCCGGGGGCGCGCATCCCGGTGACAGGCCTGGGCGGGTATGAGGTGACAGGCTGGGATGTCCAGGGGAGCACGGTGTCCATCCGCATGAAACCCTACGGGTGGGTGATGCCGGAGTCAGTGCCGGAGCTCATTCCGGCAGTGGACGTGAGCATGCTCACGGAGACGTGGACGGATCCGGAGAGCGGGGAAGAGCGATCAGGCGCACACGGGGCCATCCGGTATGTGAAGCAGGATTTCGCCACCGGTGAGGCGGTGCAGATGGATTCCTACTACCGGGCCAGCGAGGAAGAGCTGCGGAGCGTGACGGACTACATCGCGTTCGTGAGCCCTGCGCAGTGGTACGCGGAGGACGCGGACGCTGCACAGACGCTTCCGCTCGGGTGATCTCCCGAGCGCGCAAAGGACATCCCGGACCGCACGGAGGATGCGCGATCCGGGATGCCCCGGACCGCAGCCGCTCGGATGTGCAAAAGGGACGTCCCAAATTGCACCCGTGAGGTTGCCAGATGTGCAAAAGGGACGTCCCAAATTGCACATAGGAGAAGCCTTTCAGTGCTCATCCTCTTTTCCTATGTGCAATTTGGAACGTCCCTTTTGCACATTCCTTCTGCGACCGCATGCAAAAGGCCCCCTCATATGAGGGGGCCTTCGGGTTCCTGGTGGAGATGATGGGACTTGAACCCACGACTTCCACGTTGCGAACGTGGCGCTCTCCCAGCTGAGCTACATCCCCGGATGTTTTCGCAGCGCGAAGCTGCAACGCGATATTCTCCCCAAAACCGGGCGCGCTGTCAAACGCGCAGGGAAGAGCCGCTAGTTCAGCACCTGTTCCTTGTCATGGAACAGCTTGATGTTCTCAGGGGCGGGCTCCGGCGGGGTGTCATCGATGAATTCGCCGAAGATGGGCTCTCCGTCTTGGGAAAGCTCCACCGTGCCGGTGAGCACATCAGCGAACTGGTACGAATGGCGCGCCGTGCGGCCGCGCTTGCGTTCCACTTCCATCACGAACAGACGCGGATGCACCTGGGTCAACACGCCCACGTTCTCCACGATCTTGGAGCGGCCCATGTTCGCGCGGACCTTGATCTTCTGTCCCAGGAAATCATTCAGGGTGTCATGGATGCTGTCCACGATCTTGGACTGCTTGACCAGATCCATACGCCGCTCCTTTTCTGTTCTGGAAATTGACTGCGACATACTAGCACCCGGGACGGTGAGCGGCAATTTTGAAAGGGCGAACGGCGCATCTCATGGAGCCCCCGTGCCAGTACAATAGCGCGAACGCAAGCTGCCGACCGTCAGGAGACGCCATGTTCCTAGAAGCCTCGTTCGCAGACCTGCCCGCATTCCGCGCCGCGCACATGACGGACGCGGAGGGCGGCACCGGGTGCACCGTGTTCATCGCGCCGGAAGGGGTGGTGGCGGGCGTGGATGTGCGCGGAGGGGCGCCCGCCACGCGCGAGACGGACCTGCTGCGCCCGGAGAACATGGTGCAGCAGATCAATGCCGTGGTGCTCTCCGGCGGCTCCGCCTTCGGGCTGGAGGCGTCAAGCGGCGTGATGGAGGAGCTGGCGGCGCGCGGGATCGGCTTCAAGCTGGCGGGGGCGTGCGTGCCCATCGTCTGCGGCGCGTCCCTGTTCGATCTTCCTGTGGGAGCGCCGGTCTGGCCGGATGCGGCCGCGGGCAGGCGCGCGGCTGCGACCGCCTTCGCGGACGCTCCGGCGGATTTGGCCCAGGGCTGCGTGGGCGCGGGCACGGGGGCCACGGTGGGCAAGCTGGGGCTGCCTGAACAGGCCATGAAATCCGGCTTCGGCTGGGCTGGCCTCAAGCTGGGCGGCCTGGTGGCGCTGGCATGCGTGGCGGTGAACGCGCTGGGGAACGTGCGCGCTGAGGACGGCAGCTGGCTTGCGGGCGTGCGCGGCGAAGACGGGCGCGTGACCGATCCGCTGGTAGCTGCTGCGGCGGCGTTCGCGGCAGCCCCGGCATCGTCGGAGGACGCGGCCCCTGCCAGCAATACCACCATCGGGTGCATCCTCACGAACGCGCAGCTCACGAAGGCGCAGGCCACGAAGGTGGCGCAGATATCCCAGGACGCCTACGCGCGCGCCATCAAGCCGGTGCATACCACCAGTGACGGTGACGCCATCTTCGTGATGGCGTCAGGCGAGGCGCCCGCGCCCACGGACGCGGTGGCCATCCTGGCGACGGAGGCCATGGAGCGCGCCATCCGCTGTGCGGTACGCCATGCGGAAAGCTCCTACGGCTTGGCGGCAGCGTGCGATCTTCCCTGATGGTCCTCTGGCAGATGCGATACCATCCCGTCCATGGCTGATCGCACCGAAGAGCACCCGCGAATGAACCGCGTCCTGCGCGCGGCTTTGGTGCAGTCGGGCCGCTTGAGCGCTATGCAGTGGCTGGTGGACGCGTGCATCGCTTGCGGCGCGTTCGGCTTCGGCATGCTCCAGATGACGCTCTCTTTGGACCTGTTCCTGCCGGATGAGTTCACGCGGCTGATGCTGGGCATCAGGTCCGTGGCTCCCTCCGCGCTGGCCGTCACGGCGGTGGCGGCCACCTGCGCGCCGCTCATCCTGCGCCAAAAGCTCCCCTGGCCCGCGTTCGCGGTCTGCGTGGGGTGCTGGACGGTCTTCTCTGCGGCGCTGGGCATCCAGACCCTTTCGTTGGCGGGGCCGCTGGTGGCGCTCTTCACGGTGGCGGTCTCGCGCAGCCGCGGGGAATGCCTGGCGGCGGCGCTCATGCTGCTCGCCTGCGTGCTGGGGCTGCCGGCCCTGGTGCCGGATGCGCATTCGCCCTTCGACAACCTGATGCTGCTCATGAACGCGGCGCTGGTGGCCGCGGTGGCGTTCGCGGGCTACGCGTTCCATGTGCGCGAGGAATACCTGGCAGAGGCTCGCGCGCGGGCCGCGCAGGCCGAACAGCTGCAGGAGGCGGAACGGCTGCGAGCGGAAGAGGCGTTGCGCACTTCAGACGCCGAGGCGTCCCGGCGCGTGGAGGCTGAACGCGTGCGCATCGCCCATGAGGTGCATGACATCACGGCCCATTCGCTCTCTGCGGTGAGCATCCAGGCGGCGCTGGCGTTGCGCCTGGTGGATGCTGAGCCGGCGGCGGCGAAGGAGGCCATGGAGCTGGCCCGGACCACCTCCAAAGAGGCGCTCTCTGAGATGCGCGCCATGATCGGTGTCTTGCGGGACGGATCTGCGGCAGGTGAGATGGAACCCACGGCCGGCACGGACCGGCTGGGAGACGTGGTGGATTTCCTGGAGGCGGCAGGAGTGCGCACGGTGCTGGATGAAGCGCGCTATCAGCGGGAGCGCGTGCCGGCCTATGCGGACATCGCGCTCTTCAAAGTGGCGCGCGAGGCGGCCACGAACATCGTGCGCCATGCCGGGGCGCAGCGCGCGTGGATCAGCGTGGCCGTGATGGGCGGATGCGCGCACCTGGAGGTGGCGGATGACGGCCGCGGCATCTCCGGCGCTGACCTGGAAGCTGCGGAGGGCCATGGCATCGCCGGCATGCGCCAGCGCGTGGAGGTGCTGGGCGGCATGTTCAAGGTGGGGGAGCGCGCAGGTGGCGGCAGCGCGGTGCGCGTGCGCATCCCCTTGGGCGCAGGCGCGAAGGCGGAAGGACGTGGGGCATGAGAGGGGCGAAGGCGGACGCGCGGCCCGTGCGCGTGCTGGTGGCGGATGACCAGGAGCTCATCCGTTCGGGATATCAGGCCATCCTGAACACCTTTCCCGGCATGGACGTGGTGGGCGCGGCGCGCAACGGCAAGCAGGCGGTGGACGAGGCCATCCGCTTGAAGCCGGACGTGGTGCTCATGGACATCCGCATGCCGGATCTGGACGGCATCCAGGCGACGCGCCGGATCACGGAAAATCCGCTTCTGGCCGCTGTGCACGTGCTGGTGCTCACCACGTTCGATCTGGACGAATACGTCTACGACGCGCTGGAGGCGGGCGCCAGCGGCTTTCTGTTGAAAGACGCTGAACCGGAGGACATCGCAGAAGCCATCCGCGTGGTGGCGCGCGGGGATGCGCTCATCCAGCCCTCCGTCATGAAACGGCTGGTGGAAGCGTTCGCGCGCACGCGGCCGAAGGCGGCGGAGCGCGCATCGGCTGACGCGGAAGCGCGCACCTCCGGCCTCACCGATCGCGAACGGGAGATCTTGGCGCTGGTGGCCACGGGGGCGGACAACGCGGCCATCGCGGAGGCGCTCTTCATATCACCTGCCACGGTGAAGACGCATCTGTCGCGCATCATGTCGAAGGCGGGCGCGCACGACCGCGCCCAGCTGGTGGTGCTGGCCTACGAGAGCGGCTTGGTGGCACCGGGTCGGAACGCGTGAAGCGCAGCCCGGCGGCTTTCGAACGCTGACATCTTCTGGCAGGGCCGTTCTCAAGAAATCTCAGCGTCCTGCAGGCAGAGCCTACTCTCTGTCAACATAAGCGCAACGCCATCAGATTTCTTGCACGCAGGTCTTGCAAAGCGCTGCGAGGCTGCTAATATGTCTCCTCGAACTTAGCACTCGCACCCTCAGAGTGCTAAAACCGGGAAGAGCGATAACTCGGCGCTCATCCCAGCCATGAGGGAGCGAACGGATCAGCGAAGAAGAAAGGAAGTCGGTGACATGAATCTCAAGCCTCTGGGCGATCGCGTCATCATCAAGCAGGACGAAGCGGAAGAGAAGACGTCCTCGGGCCTCTACATCGCGGGCGACGCGAAGGAGAAGCCGCAGACCGGCACTGTCCTGGCCGTGGGCCCGGGCAAGCTGGACAAGGAGGGCAAGAACCTCCCCATGCCCGTCAAGGTGGGCGACCGCGTGGTCTACAGCAAGTACGGCGGGAACGAGATCCTCTCTGACGACGAAGAAGTGCTGATCGTCCGCGCTGACGACATCTACGCCGTCTTCGCTTAAACCCCTTCAGACAATCAAGAAAGGAAGCACATCCAATGGCAAAGGAGATCAAGTTCCAAGCTGATGCGCGCAGCGGCCTGGCTGCTGGCGTCAGCAAGCTTTCAAACGCCGTCAAGGTCACGCTGGGGCCGAAGGGCCGCTACGTGGCGCTTGAGAAGTCCTATGGCGCCCCCACTATCACCAACGATGGCGTGACGGTGGCCAAGGAAGTGGAACTGGAAGACAAGATCGAGAACATGGGCGCCCAGCTGGTGCGCGAAGTGGCCGTGAAGACCAATGACGTGGCGGGCGACGGCACCACCACCGCTACCCTTCTGGCCGACGTCATCGTGCAGGACGGCCTCAAGAATGTGACCGCGGGCGCGGACGCGCTGGCGGTGCGCCGCGGCATCGAACAGGCCACTGAAACGGTGGTGGAAGCCATCAAGAAGGCCTCCAAGAAGGTGTCCACCAAAGAGCAGATCGAGAACGTGGGCACCATTTCCGCAGGCGATGCCGCCATCGGCGAGAAGATCGCCGAGGCCATGGCGAAGGTGGGCAAGGACGGTGCCATCAGCGTTGAAGAGAGCCAGACCTTCGGCATCGAGATGGATGTTGTGGAAGGCATGCAGTACGACCGCGGCTACATCTCCCCGTACATGGCCACGGACATGGAGAAGATGGAGGCGGTCCTGAAGGATCCCTACATCATGCTGACGGATCAGAAGGTCTCCAACGTCCAGGACTTCATTCCGCTTTTGGAGGAGGTCATGAGGAGCGGCCGTCCGCTGTTCCTGGTGGCGGAGGATGTGGACGGCGAAGCGCTGGCCACGCTGCTCTTGAACAAGCTGCGCGGCACGCTGAACGTGGTGGCCATCAAGGCTCCCGGCTTCGGCGACCGCCGCAAGCGCATCCTGGAGGACATCGCCGTGGTCACTGGCGCCCAGGTCATCGACAAGGACTTCGGCATGACGCTGGCTGACGCGACGGTGGACATGATGGGCACCGCCAAGACGGTGAAGGTCACCAAGGACAACGCGCTCATCGTGGACGGCGCGGGTAACAAGAAGGAGATTGAGGCGCGCATCGGCCAGATCAAGGCTGAGATCGAGCGCACGGATTCTGACTTCGACCGCGAGAAGCTGCAGGAGCGCCTCTCCAAGCTCTCCGGCGGCGTGGCCGTCCTCAAAGTGGGTGCTGCCACCGAATCCGAGCTCAAGGAGAAGAAGAGCCGCATCGAAGACGCGCTGCAAGCGACGCGCGCAGCCGTGGAAGAGGGCATCGTGCCCGGCGGCGGCGTGGCGCTGGTGAATGCCATTTCTTCCCTTGACAAGCTCAAGGTGGACGCTGATGAAGAGGTGGGCGTGAACATCATCCGCCGCGCTCTGGAGGCTCCGCTGCGCGCCATCGCCGAGAACGCGGGCTATGAGGGCAGCGTGGAAGTGGCCGAGGTCAAGAAGGCGAAGGCCGGCATGGGCCGCAACTACAAGAACGGCGAGTGGGGCGACATGATCAAGATGGGCGTGAACGACCCGGTGAAGGTCACCCGCACCGCCCTGCAGTCGGCCGCGTCTGTGGCAAGCCTGATCCTGATCACGGAAGCCACCATCTCCGACATCCCGGAGGAAGGCCCTGATCTGTCCGCCCTGGCAGGTGCCATGGGCGGTGGCGGCGGGATGTACTAAAGCCGCGAAC
>CANSWY010000012.1 GCA_947650915.1 uncultured Eggerthellaceae bacterium
CACCATAGGATTCCCGATTCATCACTCACCCATGGCCCCTAGCTCCAATTTGGGCCGTCCCTTCTGCACATCCGAAAGACCATCGGCTCTGTGCAATTTGGGACGTCCCTTCTGCACATGGGGAATCCGGGACATGCCTTTCGCGCTTGCGTTCAGGGGCGCAGGGAAGCCGAGATCCTGCTGCATGGAGGCGCCTTCAAGCGCCTCCATGGCCTCTTCCTCACTTCACGGCATAGATCACCGTTCGCGGCATGTTCGAAAGCTCGCGCGCCAGCTCCTCATACGGACCGAACTGCATCACGCGCGCCTGGCAGTGGTGCACGCAGGTGGGAAGCCTCCCCTCTTCCACGCGCGCTTCGCACAGATCGCACAGCGTGGTGGGCAACGGCATGTAGGTGTACTCCCACGTGCCGTCTTCCTTCTCGCGCGGACCGTCCTGCAGCACGCGGATCCCCCACTGGCCTTCCGGCAGGTCATGCTCCTTCTTGCAGGCCACCTCGCAACTATGGCAGCCGGTGCAGAAATCGTAGTTGATCAGCAGACCGTGATCCTTAATAGACATACTTCCGCCCTCCCAAGACCTCTTCGTTAGTGTTGTCATGCACGGCATCGTCTGAGTACTGGATGCGGTCATACTTGAAACCGCCCAACTCCGTCACCTGTTTGCTGGGCATGACGTCGCTGTTCTCATCCGTGCACTTGTAGATCTTGCAGAGCTGGCTCTTGTAGGGCGCGCCATAGCCGGTGGCACCGGTGACGCACTGGTTCGTCAGGTTGTTGATGTTGGAATCGAACACGCCGAAGAGGCTGGGTTCTTCTGCGCCCTGTTCGGGGAACCACCAACCGTGTTCTGCGTTGATGACGCGTGGGTCCATGGTGGGCGTCTCGTGCACCACTTGGCGACAGCGGCCGCGCGTGTTCTCGATCCAGACCCAGTCGCCGTCCGCCACGCCGTATTTCCGGGCGGTGTCCGGATGCATCTCCACCAGCGGCCACGGATGGAATTCGCGCATGGTGGGCTGCTGACGATGCTCTGAGTGGAAGAACTCGTAGGAACGGTGGCCCGTGGTGAGCACCAGCGGGTACTCTTCGGCCAGTTCCGGCGTGGACTGCGGGCTTTCGCGCGGCTCCTCGTAGTACGGCAGCGGCGGATCGCCCAGCGCCTCCAGCACGATGCTGTACAGCTCTATCTTGCCGGTGGGCGTGTTGAAGCCAGGTTGCCCGTCTGAACGCAAAAGACCCAACTCGTGCATGCCGTAGGGACGCTCAGGCCAGCTGTCCACCATCTTCGTCAGCTCAGCGTAGGTGAAAGGCGGATTGTCGATGCCGTTCTCCACCGCCTCTTCCAGCAGTTCCAAGTCCGTGCGCGGCTTGAAGTTCTCCGGGTTCAGGCGGCTGCACACCGCCACCACGATCTCCTCATCAGATTTCGCCTCATAGTACGAGCTCACCTTCGTGATGGCGCGCGTGGGCGTCCACCAACCGCGGATGGAGTTGCGCTCGCAGCTCATGGCCGCCGGCAGCACCAGGTCCGCGAACGCCACGGCCGTGGGCGTCTTGAACACGTCCACCACCACGACGAAATCCATCTTGTTGATGGCGTCGTAGACGCGCGGCGCTTCGCCCGCCATGTTCGCGATGGGGTTGGTGGACTGGAACCAGATCATCTTGATGGGATAGGGCTTGCCCGTCTCGATGCACTGCAGGATGCTGTCACCGTGCGCGGTGGCCGCGCCCGCAGCGAAACGGTGCAGCGGCGAGAAATCAAGTCCGATGCGCAGCGCCTGCATCTCCGGGGACACGTACTTGTCGTAACCGTAGGGGTAGCTGAGCACCATGCCGTAGGCATCGCGCGCGATGAGGTTGCCGCCGGGCTTCTCGATGTTGCCGCAGATGGCGTTCATGGCGATCCATGCGTGCGCCTGCGGGATGCCGCCCACGTTCATGTCGACGGCCACGCCCCACTGGAGCGAGCTGGGGTTCCCGGAGGCGAACAGGCGTGCAGCGCGGCGGATCTTGTCAGCTGGGATCCACGTGATCTCTTCGGCGCGCTCCGGCGTCCATTCCTTGACGCATTCGGCCAGCTTGTCGAAGCCATAGCACCATTCGTCCACGAACTGATGATCATACAGGTCCTCTTCGATGATGACGTGGATCATGGCCAGCGCCAGCGCGCCGTCCGTGCCAGGGCGTCCCTGCAGCCAGATCTCCGCCTTCGCAGCCAGCCAGGTCAGCTGCGGATCGCTCACGATGAGCTTCGTGCCCATCTTCATCATCTCCACGATCCAGTGGCCCAAAAAGCCGTCGCCGTTGGATTTCAGCGGATTGTTGCCCACGATGAAGACGTAGTCCGGGCGCTTCCAACCTTCATGGTCGTACCGCTCGGGCCAGAATTGCGCCGCGTCGATGATGGGCAGGTCCCCCATGACGGCAGCGCCGATGGCCGCGCGCGGCAGCATGCAGGAATCCCCGGACAAGAAACCCAGCGCGAAATTCGGGCTGCCGAACCCGGCATAGGTGATGAGCGGCACGGCCCAGTTGCAGTTGCGCCCTGTGCCCATCATGCCCACGATGGACTCCGGCCCGTATTCCTTCTGAATGCGGCGCACGTTCTCTTCGATGATGTCCAGCGCCTCTTCCCAGGAGATGCGCTCCCATTTGTCCTCGCCGCGCTCCCCTGCACGCTTCATGGGGTACTTCAAGCGGTCAGGATGGTCCACTGCCTCCAGCATGTTGAGGCAGCGCATGCACAGCGTCCCGTTGTTGTACGTCTGGTTCGGGTCGCCCTCTATCTTGACCAGCTTGTCATCCTTGTCCGTGTACAAGAGCACGCCGCAGCTGTCGTGGCATCCCGGTGCCGACCAATGGCACGTGCGCGTCACGGTCAAGTCTCCTTCCTGCCACCTCCAATCCTTGCGGTACAGATCAGGGTTCCTCTCGAATGCCATGCCCGCTCCTTCCTCTCTCCCTTGCCAGATGGCCGCATTCTATTGGTCGGCCCCTCGGCCTCGGCGCGCAGCCAGCCCAAGATATTGCCCAGGTTTCGTACTGAACGTACAATGCCCCTCATCGCTGCGCCGAAAAGGAGGGGGACACGCATGGTGACACTGGCCCTCATAGCCGACTATCTCTCCATTCCCGATGACGCCTGCCACCGGGTGAAACCCGTCGGGCGCACCCTTTCCGGCATCCGCCTCCTGCCCTCCGATGCCGAGAAATTGACGCCCGAGCACCTCTATCTGGTTCCTTGGGACCGCCTCTGCGCGCGAGGTGAGCGCCCCTCCTTGTGCAAGCAGTACGAATATCTGGTGTCAGCAGATGAAGACCCGCAGCTGAAAGGCATCAGCTACGTGTTCACGCCCACGTCCATGCTTGCGCTCGAAGAGGTCCACGCCAACGTTCAGGCCGTCTTCGATCTGTTCGAGACCCGCTTCCGAACCGCGCTCCTCACCTGCGCCATGCATGAAAGGAGCATCGAGGCGCTGCTGAACGTGGCTTACCCGTTCTTCGGCAACCCCATGTACGTGGCTGATTCCGCCTTCGCGCTGCTGGCCCACTCCACCAATGCCGTGGTCAGGAAGCCCACGCCGCAGTGGACCAGCATCGTCACCGAGAACATCTTGTCACCATCCATCGCGAACAAGCTGGACGCTGCCCAGATCAGGCACCTGGACACGCTGCGCGATGCCACGTTCATCGAAACGGTGGACGCTAAGGGCATCCACGACATCGTGGCGCACATCGACCGCAACGGCGCGCGCATCGCGAACCTGGCCATCATCGGATGCGAGGCCCCTTTCAAGCCCTACCACCTGGCGCTGGCGGATTTCCTGGTGGAATGCATCGGCTACGTGCTGGAAGGGCAGCGCAACTTCCAGAAGCAAAGCGGCATGCTGTACGAGCGCTGGCTGCTGATGCTGCTGGAGGGGCACGTGCGCTCCGACGCTGAGATCGAGACCCATCTGGCGAACCTGGGCTGGAGCGCGGATGACTCGTTCCGCGTGGCCGTGATCGACTTCCTGGACAAACCGAAGATGGGAACTGGCACGCTCACGTACCACTGGCGCATGCTGTCGCTCATGATGGTGGACCAGAAATGCTTCATCCACGACGGCGCGCTGGTGCTGGTGCTGCGGCAACCGAAGGAGCAGCAGGCGCCTGTGCCGTTCGACAACAGCGTGGCTCGGTTCTTGAAGGAGAGCGGCTTGCGCTGCGGCGTGTCCGAACCGTTCACCTCCGTCCTTGAGATGCAGCCGCATTACGAACAAGCCAAGCGCATCCGCCGCTTCGCCGAGGCCGGGGCCCCTATCATCTGCCATGAGAACGTGCTGGCCGACGACTTGCTGGCGGCCGTGCCTTTCCTAGCGGATTGGCGCGCGAACATCGCACCGGGCGTGCTGCGGCTGCATGATGCGGACCGCGCTGGCGGAACGGCGTTGACGGAGAGCCTCTACGCATACCTTTCCGCGAACCGCAGCTTGAAAGAAGCGGCCTGCGCGCTGAACATCCACCGGAACACGCTGGTGTACCGCCTGAAGCGGATCGCGGAGCTGTGCGACATCGAATGCGCGGATGCGGATGCGCGGTTGTCGCTGTTGCTGTCCTGCAAGATCGCGCTGGACCACCTGCGCCCATGACGCTCATATGCAAAAGGGACGTCCCTTTTGCACATCAGGCAGCCTAGCAGGTGCAATTTGGGACGTCCCTTTTGCACATCAGGCGATCTCGCGGGTGCAATTTGGGACGTCCCTTTTGCACATCAGGCTCGATCGCTTAGGTTCGTTTCGGCGCTGAGACCTTACTCAGAACGCGCAATGAGAGCCTGAGCGCCCACCCTTCGCGCGCGCACGCGCGCGATGCCCTATGGTGCCCGACAAGCACGCGAAAGCGCGAAAGCCGTGCATGCAGAAGGCTGATGTGCAAAAGGGACGTTCCAAATTGCACATAGAAGAAGTCTTCCAGTGCGCATCGTCTTTTGCTATGTGCAATTTGGGACGTCCCTTCTGCACATCAGGCGACCTCATGGGTGCGATCTGGGATGCCCCTTTCGCGCTTTCGCAGGTTTCAGGCCGGCAGAGGAGGAGCCATGTTCGATCCCGCACGGTACCAACACGCATTCAGCCCCATCACCATCCGCAACCTCACGCTCAAGAATCGGCTCCAGTTCTCGCCCATCGTGAATCCCATGACCACCTACGACGGCTGCGTCACGGACGATTACGTGGACTTCATGGACATGCAAGCCGGCACGGGCGTGGGCTTGGTCACCATCGGCGCCACTTCCGTCGACCACGACACCGGAGAGGATTTCGCGGGCGAGCTGGACGTGACGGATGACCGCAAGATGATCGGATTGGCACGTCTGCCGGAAGTGGTGCATTCGCACGGCGCGAAGCTGTCCGTGGAGCTGGTGCACGCAGGCCGCGGGGCCAACCCGGCGCTCCTGCGCCGACCGGACGCCATCGCCCCGTCCGTCTTCCCCACCTCCTGGGGTTCGCGCCACATCCGCGAGATGACCCAGCGCGACATGGACACCGTCATCGAGCATTACCAAGATGTGGTCAGACGTCTGGCGCGCGTGGGCTTCGACATGGTCATGATCCACGCAGCCCACGGGAACCTGCTGGCGCAGTTCCTCTCCCCGCTCACGAACACGCGGCACGACTGGTACGGCGGCAGCTTCGAGAACCGTTGCCGCTTCCCGCTGGCCGTGCTCAAGGCCGTGCGCGAAGCGGCCGGGGACATGCCGGTGGAGATGCGCATCAGCGGCACGGAAACGGTGCCTGGCGGCATGCAGCTGGATGAGACCATCGCGTTCTTGGCTGAGGCGCAGCGCTACATCGACCTGGCGCACATCTCCGGCGGGCTGGTGGTGGAACCGCTCACCATGTACACCACCATGCCGCCGTATTTCTCGCCCCTGAACACGTTCTTGGCCTCCGCTGAAGCCGTGAAAGCGGATCCGCGCATCACCATCCCGGTGACCACCGTGGGCTCCATCGAAACGCTGGATGACGCCGAAGCCATCCTGGCCGCAGGCAAGGCGGACATGGTGGCCATGGCCCGAGCGCACTTGGCCGATCCCGATCTCATCAAGAAATCCTACCGGGGAGAGCCCGAACAGGCGCGCCCCTGCCTGCGCTGCTGGTGCTGCGCGGGCTCCTCTCACTTCATCCGCTGCGCCGTGAACCCAGGGCTCGGTCGCACGGGACGCTACCGCACCGTGGAACCTGCGCGCACGTCCAAGAAAGTGGTCATCGTCGGCGGTGGTGTCGCGGGGATGACGGCAGCGCAGATCTGCACCCAGCGCGGCCACGACGTGGTGCTCTTCGAAGCGAACGATGAGCTGGGCGGCCTGCTGCCGGAGATCTGCCAGCTCTCCTTCAAGGGCGACATGCGCCGCTATGCGGATTGGATGGTGCGCACCACGAAAGAGTGCGGCGCCGACATCCGGCTGGGCGTGCGCGCGGGCGCCGCAGAGGTGGCGGCAGAGGATCCGGACGTCATCCTTGTGGCCACCGGGTCCGTGCCGGTGGATCCGCCCATCCCGGGCATCGACGGGCCGAACGTGGTCAGCGTGCTGGACGCGGACACAGGGCGCGCGGACATCGGGCAGCGCGTCGTGGTCTGCGGGGGAGGCGCCAGCGGCAGCGAATGCGCGCTGGGCCTGGCCATGCAGGGCAAGGACGTCACCGTGGTGGACATGGTGCCCGTTGAGGAATTCGGGCGCGGCATGGAGGAGATCCCGCTGTGGATGATGCAGTCCAAGTATCTTCCCGAATACCACATCCAGCAGATCGGCGATTGCAAGGTGGTGGCCGTGACGGAAGCCGGCGTGGAGATCGAGGATCGGAACTGGAACCACACGCTGCTGCCGGCAGACACCATTGTCAACGCGCTGGGCATGCGCCCGCGCCGGGACGTGGTGGAAGAGCTGGAGCAGCTGATCCCCGACGTGCATGTGATCGGTGACGCCGATCATGTGGAGGGGATCCTGAACGCGAACCGCATGGCGTACGACTTCGCCGTGAGGATCTGAAGGCAGGACGGACAGCACCAGACTGAAGGAGGCACCATGGCATTCATCACCCCACCCATCCAGAGCATGGACGGCGCGTTCTCCGTCAAAGGGCAGAACGTGGTCATCACGGGCGGCTACCGCGGCATCGGGCTGGGGATCGCCACGGCCTATGCGCAATCCGGCGCGAACGTGGCCATCCTTTGCCGCAACGCGGAGAAAGCGCGCCCGGTGGCGGAAGAGCTGTCAGGCTACGGTATCACTTGTTTCGCCGTGCCGTGCGATGTCTCGGACCTGGAGAGCGTGGAGGCCGCGAAAGAGAGGGTGCTCACGCAGTTCGACCACATCGACGTGCTGATCAACAACGCCGGCGTGGCCTGCACCACGCCCATCTTGGAAGACGACGGCCTCACCGAATGGCGGCGCGTCATAGACACCGACCTGAACGGCGTGGCCAACATGGTGCACGTCTTCGCGAAGCCCATGGTGGAGCACGGCACCGGCGGCAGCATCATCAACATCTCCTCCATCGGCGGCCAGCGCGTGAGCGATGCGCTGACCCATGCGAACCCGCCGTATTACGCTGCGAAAGCCGGACTGGACAACTTCATGCGGTATCTGGCCATCGAATTCGGCAGCGCGGGCATCCGCGTGAACAACATCGCGCCCGGACCGTTCCATTCAGATCTGGATGACCAGATGAGCCCGGAGATGCTGGAGAACGCCACCAAGAACATGCCGATGCACCGTTTCGGGGAGAACATCGAGCTGGGCGCGCATTGCGTGTTCCTCTCATCGCCCGCAGGCGCGCACATCACCGGCACCGTGCAGGTCCACGACGGCGGCCTGATGCAAGTGGTGTGACCCCCACCCCCCGGCATGGCAAGATGTGCAGAAGGGACGTCCCAAATTGCCCAGAGCGGGAACGTCTCCTGATGTGCAAAAGGGACGTTCCAAATTGCACATAGGAATAGAGAATGAGTACTGAAAGACTGCTCCTATGTGCAATTTGGGACGTCCCTTTTGCACATCCACATCGCCTTTTCCCTATGTGCGATTTGGGAGGCCCCTTCTGCACATCACCTTTGCAGCGTGGGGGCTTAAGGGAGCTTGCTCAGTTTCTCTTCCATGACGGGGCAGCTCTTCGGTTGCCCTTGGGCGGGGGCGGATGCACAGCCTGAGCAGCCGTGGCATCCGCCCTCTTCGCAATGGTCGCCGCAATCGCACATCCCGCGCTTCATCAATCGGCGCACCGCCAGCACCACGCACCCACAGATGATGGCCAGCAGGATGATGGTGGCGGGAGTGAATTCAAGGGCTTCCATGGCATGTCTCCTTGCGGCGCGCTTACGCGTTCGCGCCTTCGGCGTTCAGCGCGTTCTGTGCCCGCTCGTTCTCGTCCTTGTTGTGTTTCGGCATGGGGCGGAACAGCTGGAACAGCATGAGCGCCAGCAGGATGATGGCGATGACCGTCCAGAAGTTGAACGCCACTTCCCCGGTGATCAGGCCGCCGATCTGGTAGATCATGAGCGCGATGCACCAGGCGAACCCGCACATGTAACCGATGGCCGCCCAGGTCCACTTGGCGGAGCGCATCTGGTTGCGGATGGCACCCATGGCCGCGAAGCACGGCGCACACAGGAGGTTGAAGGCGCAGAAGGCCATGATGGCGACGCTGGTGCCGCCCATCATCTGCGCGAAGGACAGCCAGATGGAAGGATCGTCCTCGCCCACTTCGCCCAGACTGCTGATGATGCCCACGGTGGCCACCACGTTCTCCTTGGCCACCAGGCCAGTGATGGAGGTGACGGTGCCTTCCCAGTTGCCGAAGCCCAGCGGCATGAAGATCCAGGCCAGCAGGTTGCCCAACCCCGCCATCAGGCTGTACTGGATGTAGTCATCCATTTCGGTGTCCAGCAGGCCGAACGCGCCCTCGTAGATGCCGAAGTTCAGCAGGAACCAGATGACGATGGAGGACAGGAAGATGATCGTGCCGGCCTTCACGATGTAGGCCTTCACGCGCTCCCAGGTGGCCAAAACCACGTTCTTCACGGTGGGAAGGTGGTACTGCGGCAGTTCCATGATGAACGGGGCGGCGTCGCCCGCGAACGCCTTCAGTTTCTTCAGCATGATGCAGCTCACGATGATGGCCGCCAGGCCCAGGAAGTAGAACAGCGGGGCCACCCACCAGGTGCCCTCATAGAAGTTGCCGGCCAGCGCGCCGAACACGAGCGCGATGATGGGAAGCTTCGCGCCACAGGGGATCATAGTGGTGGTCATGACCGTCATGCGGCGGTCCTTCTCGTTTTCGATGGTCTTGGTGGCCATGACCGCCGGCACGCCGCAGCCGGATGCGATGAGCATGGGGATGAAAGACTTGCCGGACAGGCCGAAGCGACGGAAGATGCGGTCCATGATGAACGCCACGCGCGCCATGTAGCCGCAGCCTTCCAGGATGGACAGCAGCAGGAACAGCACGATCAGCTGCGGCACGAAGCCCAGCACCGCGCCCACGCCGGCCAGGATGCCGTCAAGGATGAGACTCTGCAGCCAAGGCGCGCAGTCGACGGCGGTGAGCCATTCGTCCACCACCACAGGGATGCCCGGGTGCCAGAGGCCGAACTCGGCCGGATCAGGCTCCGCTTCCTCAAGGGCTGCCAACTGGGCATCGGTCGCGCCCTCTTCTTCGGCCAGCGCCAGCCCGTCCTCGTATTCCGCCATGGCCTCTTCGTACTGTTCGGCGCCGGTGTAGAGCCAGCCGTCACCGAAGACGCCGTCGTTGGCCCAGTCCGTGGCGATGGTGCCCACGGTGGTCACGCTGATGAAATACACCAGCGCCATGATGACGATGAAGATGGGGATGCCCAGCACGCGGTTCGTGACGATGCGGTCCACCTTCTGCGTGGTGGTGAGGCCCTTGGCGGACCTCTTCACGCAGGCGTCGCACACGTCCGTGATGACGTCGTAGCGTTCGTTGGTGATGATGGATTCCGCGTCATCGTCTTCAGCCGCTTCCAGCTCAGAACGGATGGCGTCCAGCTGGGACAGGTCCGTGGCGGCCAGCTGCAGCTTGTCCAGCGTGAGCTGCTCGCCCTCCAGGCACTTGATGGCGTACCAGCGCACCTCGTTCTCCGGCACCTTGCCGAAGATGACATCGGTCACCTTGTTGAGCGCGCTCTCCACATCCGCCGTGAAACGCAGCTGGCTTGCGGGTGCGGTGCCGGCGTTCGCCGCGGCCACCGCCGCATCCACCAGCTCTTGGGTGCCCGCGCCCTTCAGCGCAGAGATCTCCACCACCGGGCAGCCCAGCTCATGGGACAGCTTTTCGGCGTTGATCTCATCGCCGTTCTTCTTCACCAAGTCCATCATGTTGAGCGCCAGCACCACCGGCAGGCCCAAATTGATGATCTGCGTGGTGAGGTACAGGTTGCGCTCCAGATTGGTGGCGTCCACGATGTTGACCACCACGTTCGGGCTTCCGCTGAGCAGGAAATCCCGTGTGACCACTTCTTCAGGAGTGTACGGTGACAAAGAGTACACGCCCGGCAAGTCAGTGATCTCCACTTCCTTGTCGCGCCTATACTTTCCGCCCTTCTTCTCCACGGTGACGCCGGGCCAGTTGCCTGTGTACTGGTTGGTGCCAGTCAGATCGTTGAACAGCGTCGTCTTGCCGCAGTTCGGATTGCCGGCAAGCGCGATGTTGATGCTCATCCCCTTCTTCCTTCCTTGATCGCTTCCGGATGGGAGTTAACTTAAGGTAACTCCATGTCCGAAAAATGCGCCGCTCCGGGCGCCTTCCCTGCGTGATGGCGGGCTTTGCGCCTATGCCACCAGAACGTTCTGCGCTTCGCCCTTGCGCAGCGACAGTTCGAACCCGCGAACGGTGACTTCGATGGGGTCCCCCAACGGCGCCACCTTGCGGACGGTGACTTCCGTCCCCTTCGTGAGGCCCATGTCCATGATGCGGCGCTTGATGGCGCCTTCGCCCGTGAGCTTCGCCACGCGCACCGTGTCCCCTACGGGCACATCGCGAAGCGTGGTTGCCGCGTCTGCCATGCCGTGTTCCCTCCTAACCGGTGATGATCCTCTTCGCAGAGGCCTTGTCCAGCGCCACCTGCGATCCTTTGACTTCCACGATCAGGTTGCCGGCCTGTTCAGTGACCACCTTCACCAGCGCGCCCGGCACGAATCCCAGGTTCTCCAGATGATGGTGGATCTCACCGCCGCCGCGCACTTTGCTCACGTGCGCGCTTTCGCCGGACTTCATGAACGTGAGGGGCATCTGCTGCACCGACACGCTGGTGCACCTCTCCTGCGGCAGAGCAGTTTCAAGGACCATCGCGTCTTGCACCGTATCCTTCCGTCAAAGTCAACTTCCACTGACCTGAAGGATGTTAACCCAAACGAACTTCGTTGACAACCACGGTTTACTTTTCTCGCCGAACGGGATGTGCGAAAGGGACGTTCCAAATTGCACATGGCTGGATGGGGGATGTGCAAAAGGGACGTTCCAAATTGCACATAGGAAAAGAGGTTGAGCACTGAAAGACAGTTCCTATGTGCAATTTGGGACGTCCCTTTTGCACATCCCTTTTGCACATCCTATTCGGGGTGGTGGACGCGGGCTTCTTCGCTGAGCTCTCGGCCGCGTTCGGCCTGTTCTTCCCAGATGTTGCTCTCCACCTCAGGCGCTTTCGCCTGCTTCTTGCGGGCGCGCTTGCGCCGGGCCGCCGCCAGATCGGCCGCCAGCGCCTCGCGCGAGAACGGCCGGTCGAACGCAGCACGCTTCCAGAAGAGCCACGCGAACAACACCAGACAGGCCAAGCCCACCTTCCAGGTGCCTTGGAACAGGAATTCGCAGCCGCCGATCAGCACCAGCGCGCTGAGCGTGATGGCCCAGGCCGTGCGGAAGCGCAGCACCAGCCCCACCGCGCACACCATGAGCACCAGCGAACTGAGGATGAGCGGGATGCCCACCACCAAAGAGCTCATGTCCACCCAGGTGGTGAGCATGGTGTACGGCGTGAATGCGTCCGGGAAGAACACCGCGCCCACGTTCACGGCGCCCACCAGGAACACCAGCGTTCCGGAGATCCAGGCGATGTCCTTGTGCCTCTGCATCTCCGTGGCGGATTTCTTGGACTTGAAGAATCCCGCTTGAGAGAGCAGCACCGCGCCGATGCAGAACGGGATCCAGAACATCACGCCGCGGTACACCAGCGCGATGGCAGCCGCCGTGGCCACGCTGCATCCGTACGCCGTGAGGATGGCCGTGATCATGGCCTCCACCACGCCCACGCCTTGGGGTGTGGGGCTCAAGATGACGGAAATGGCCCCCACGGCGAAGGCCGCCACCAGCGCTTCCACGTTCTCGAACCCGAACGCGTAGCCGATGGCCACCAGGCAGGCCATGTTGAGGATGGCGGAGAATGACGCGTAGGCCACCGTGATGACGGACCCTTTCGGGTTCTTCGCCAAAAGGTCCGACGTCTCCACGAACGAATGCGCCAGATTGCGCCCCCAACCAGGCTTGAGGGACTTCTTGAACAGGCCCAGCACCCGGTTCACCACGTTCTGCAAAGTGAGGAACAGCCGGTAGAGGACGCGCGGGCGCAAATGCCCCACGAAGAACAGGCTGGAGAGGATGACCAGCACGCCCGCCAGCACCAGTCCGCCCACCAAAAAGACCGTGTTCATGCGACCCGAGATCAGCATGGTGATGAACCCGATGACGGAGATGGCGAACACCGCGGCGAAATACCCGATCTGCGACAGGATGGCACCGCCAGTGGATTGGCCGGCATCGCAGCCTTCGCGATGAGCGTCGTCGATGATGAACGCAACGCCGGTAGCGCCGCTGAACAGGCAGAACGTATTGATGAACACCAGGGAGAAGATGAGCACCACGTTGTGCCAGAAGCCAGTGGCATGCCCCACAGCGTCGAAGGCCGCATCATAGGAGGCGGCTTGCACGAAGTGGCGCCCCAGCATGAGCAGGATGGCGATGACCATGGGCACCAGCGCGCCCGTCATCATGGTGTTGAAGAAATCCGCCAGATAATCAACATTGGCGATGATGAAGCACACCGCCACGATGCCCAGAAGCAGCAGCAATGCCTTCTTCAAACGGAACCCCTCACGCCCGGTGCCAGGACGCCCCCATTATACCGACAAGAACCACGTCACGTTCCCGATGTGCAGAAGGGACGTTCCAAATCGCGCAGAGGAGAGGTCTGTCGGATGTGCAGAAGGGACGTTCCAAATTGCACATAGAAAAAGAGAATGAGCACAGAAAGACTGTTCCTATGTGCAATTTGGGACGTCCCTTCTGCACATCAGGCGGCGAGCGGCGTGTTGGCCGAAAGCCTGCCATCCGCGGACGCCCAAGATGACATAGAACGACGAGTAGAGGTACAAATAACGCGCACTGCATTCGAACAGCAGCAAGAAACCGCTCAGCAACAGGAGCGCCACCGTCGCAGCCATTTCAGCGGGGGTGGGCCGTTTGCGGAACCAGCAGAACGCCACACCCGCCAACGTCAAGAACCAGAGCACTTGCGCGATCCACGCCCACGGTGACGGCACTTGATCGGAATCGGCCATCTGCGGGGCGCCTTCACCGTATGGCGTCTCTTGGATGCCGTAGAACCGCTGGACGAGCGGACCATCCCCTCTGACCTCGTCCATGAGAGCAGGATCGGGCCGGTAGAACTGGAAATCGCCGTTGTCGTAATTGATCAGGTTCTTCTTCACCATGAGGTGCAGAACGCCGCTCGGTCCCAGCATGTGCACGCGCGTCCGCCATACGGCAAGATCGGATTCGGTCATCTCTTCCGCGGAATCAGCTGCCCAGGATTGTTGGCAGTCAGCGTTGTTGAACGTCCCGTCATAATTGTCGTTGAATCCCATCATGAGGTAATGCGCGGGAACCACTTCATGATTGGGCACGAGCGTGATACCCACTTGGTCGCGCGTGATGGACACCAGACCGCTCGCCAAGATGACCCCGATGACAGAACACGCTGCCATTCCAGCGAACGTGAACAACTTCGCCCGTCCGAAAGTTCGAGGGCGCACGATGGACTTCTCAGAACCGTCCCGGCCCGCCTTCCGCCTGGCCAGCCATCCTTTGAGCCACAAACAGCCACTCACCAGCACCGCGCCCCCGAAGGCGGCGAGCGATGTGGGCTTGATGTTGCAACCCACAACCGCCAAGAACGTCATCAACGGCCACTTCACTGGATGCTTGCAGCACGCATACAAACATAGGATGCTCGTAGTGAAGATGAGTCCGAACGTGTCCGTGTAGGCCACCATGAAATAGGGGCTGAATCCGATGAACACGAACGCCAAGGCGAACGCGCAGAGGCCGCAACGGGTCCCGCCCAGCGCACGGGCCGTGAATCCCGTGAGGCAGACGCTGACGGTGACGACGAGGCAGTTGAGCTCCAGTAGCGCGAGATGTGGGTCGGCCCCGATGGCATATCCAAAAGAATACATCGTTGCAATGATGCCGCCCATGAAGTAGTTGTTCGGGTAAATGGAATAATGCGCCGTCAACACCCTGGGGTCATCGAATCTGATCATCAGGCCCCAATCCACGTCCGAGCCGATGAAGTAACCGCCATGCATGAGGACCGATTCCACACAGAACAAGAGCACCCCGGCAGCCAGAACGAAGACGGTGAACCCATGCTTCGCCAGGAAAGGATGGGAGAGAGACCGAGGCAGCCTCCTGGCGAGAACGCAACAGGCGCCCCCGATGACGAGCGCCAGCGGCAGCAGCGCGAAACCCCAAAAGGACACCAGCCATTTGCAACGGAAATCCAGGAACGGAGCCACCGCCACATCCAGCACGATGCACACGACAATGTAAGCGAGGAAAACGCACCAGAGCGCTTTCGGCACCGCGCCGAAGAAGCGCGCCAGCTTGGAAGAGGGGGCAGATGCTGCCCTATCCACGATGATCTACCCCCCCCAGGTGCGCTCTGACTCGATATAGCGCGGGCGCCGCTTCACTTCCAGATACGTCTTGCCCACGTATTCGCCGATGATGCCCACGCTCACCAGCTGCATGCCGCCCAACAGCGCGACGACGCAGATGAGGCTGGCCCAACCGGCGACGGTGCGTCCCAGGCAGAGCATGACGATGGACCAGATGGAGATGAGCAGCCCGAACAGCGTGACGATGAACCCGGCGCCCACCACCATGCGGATGGGGGTGGTGGAAAGGGACGTGATGCCGTCGATGGCCAGGCCAAGCATCTTGCGGAAGGGGTAATGCGTTTCGCCGGCCGTGCGTTCGGCGCGCTGGTATTCCACCTGGGCGGAGGGGAAGCCGATGAGCGGGACCAGGCCGCGCAGGTAGATGTTGCGTTCGGTGAACGTGGACAGAGCCTCCAGCGCGCGGGCGCTCATGAGCCGGTAGTCAGCGTGATTGAACACCACTTCGGCATCCATGCTGTTCAGCAGCTTGTAGAACGCCTCTGCACTAGTGCGCTTGAACCAGGAATCAGTCTCGCGGCTGGATCGCACGCCGTAGACGATGTCATGGCCGCTGGCGTATTCGGCCAGCATGGCGCTCATGACGCTGATGTCATCCTGGCCGTCGACATCCAGAGAAATGGCGGCATCGCAGTGATCCTTCGCTGCCATGAGGCCGGCCATCAGCGCGTTCTGGTGGCCGCGGTTGCGCGAGAGAGACAAGCCGCACACGCGTTCATGGGCAGTGGAGAGGTTCCAGATCTTGTCCCACGTTCCATCGGAGGAACCGTCGTTCACGAAGAGGATGCGGCTTTCGGGACTGGCCATGCCTTCACTGATGAGCCGGTCCAGCTCATCCAGGAACAGCTGCGGCGTGACCTCCAACGTTTCTGATTCGTTGTAGCAGGGGATGACCAGCCACACGCAGGCGGGCAGCGCATGCCGCAGCACGCGCTGCGGCGCGGACGCATCCGATGATCCGGTGGCTGCCTCTGGATTGAAAGTCATGCTGCGAGTATAGCAGCACGCCGTTCGCGATGATACCGGTCGAAGGCTGTGTAGAGCAGCTGATAGGCGATGATGTTCACCACCGCAGCCACGCCGAAGACCCACCACATGGGCTCCGTCATGGGCGCGATGTTGAAGAGCCGGCCGAACGCCGTGCAACCCAGCACCGTGCCGCCCACGACCACCACCAAGAGCGCAGCGCGCAGCGGCGTGTAGGGGATGGACAGCCGGATGACCAACATGATTCCGATGAGCGAGGTGAGCAGCACGCAGAGCGTAGAGACCTGCTCATAGGAAAGCCCCAACGCCAGGCGGCCCACAGCGTTCACCGCCAAGACTGAGCAGATGACGCAGATGGCACCGGGGATGGAGCGCACCACGCAGTTCTTCAGGAAGTGGCCGCGCACCAGATCGTGGTTGGGCTCCAGCGCCAGCACGAACGAAGGCAACCCGATGGTGAACGCACTGACGAGCGTCATCTGGATGGGCATGAAGGGGTACTGCCAAGGCAGCAGGATGAAGAGCACGGCCATCACCATGGAGAAGAGCGTCTTCACCAGGAAGAGGGAAGCGGAGCGCTGCAGATTGTTGATGGAGCGACGCCCTTCGGCCACCACCTTGGGCATGGAGGCGAAATCGTTGTCCACCAGCACCAGCTGAGCCACGTTGCGGGCCGCGTCCGATCCGGATGCCATGGCCACGCTGCAATCCGCCGCCTTGAGGGCCAGCACGTCGTTCACACCGTCGCCCGTCATGGCGACGGTGTGGCCCTGTTCTTGCAGCGCCAGCACGAACGCCTTCTTCTGTTCAGGACGCACGCGGCCGAACACGCTGTTCTCCGCTATGGCCTGGGCGATCTGTTCGGACGAATCCAGCGTTGAGCAGTCAATGGAACGGTCCGCATCCGGCACGCCCACGCGCTGCGCGATGGCGGACACGGTGTGCGGGTCATCCCCGGAGATGACCTTGAGCGCCACGCCCTGTTCGATGAAGTACTGGATGGTCTGCGCAGCGGTGGAGCGGATCTCATCCTCCAGCAGAACGAAGCCCAGCGGCTCCGGCACGCCTTCGATGCGGCCTTCCTCGTTGAAGCCGCCCACGCGCGCCACCAGCAAGACACGGGCCTTCTCCGCCAGCCGGTCCGCTTCGGGCAGGATGGCCTCCAGCGCCTCCGGCGCATCCGCCAGCACGAACTGCACAGCGCCCATGGCAAAGGCCTGGCCGTCCGCCAGCACCACGCCGGAAAGCTTCGTGTCAGAGGAGAACGGCACGGAACGCGCGCCCTGCACCTCAGGCGCATCGGACGCATGCTGCCCCGCGATGAACGACCGGATGGCATCCGCGGTATCGTTCGGGTCTTCGTCAGCAAGCGCGATGGCAGCGGCCGCCTGACGCGCTTCCGCAGCTCCGTTCGGCACGCCCGGCGCGCCCGCTACTTCGGCCACCTTCATGTGCCCGGTGGTGATGGTGCCTGTCTTGTCCAGGCAGAGCACGTCCACCCGCGCCAGCGTTTCAATGCAGTACAGCTGCTGGACCAGCACTTGATGGCGCGAAAGGCGGATGACCGCCACGGCCAGCACGGTGGAGGTCAGAAGAATGAGGCCTTCCGGGATCATGCCCACCAGCGCGGAGGTGGTGGAGAGGATGGCGCTCTGCCAGTCAACGGCTTGCCGGAAGAACTGGCTGGCGAACAGGAGCGCGCCCACCGGGAACAGCGCGATGCTCACGTACTTCACGATACCGTTCACAGAACGCATGATCTCTGAGTTGACGGCCTTGTGCTCCTTCGCCTGCGCGGTGATCTTGGCGGCGTAGTTGTCCGCCCCCACGTGCGTCACGCGCGCGAACACCACACCGGAATTCACGAACGACCCGCTCATGAGCGCGTCCCCCGCCGCTTTCGGCACCAGCTTGCTCTCGCCGGTGAGCAGGCTCTCGTTCGCGCGGCACGTGCCTTGGATGACCTCAGCATCTGCGGGCACTTGGTCACCGCGCGCCAGGCGGATGACGTCCCCCTTCACGATGTCATCCACGGGGATCTGCGTGAGCGCACCGTCGCGCACCGCTTCCACGTGCGCAGCCACCACGATGGCCAGCTTGTCCGTGAGGCGCTTGGATCGCACTTCCTGCACGATGCCGATCAGCACGTTCACCACGATGATGACCATGAACAGCATGTTCTTGTAGGACCCGGTGAGGAACACCAGCACCGCCAGCACCAGGTTCACGAAGTTGAACAGCGTGCAGACGTTGTCCCGCGCGATGTCTTTCAGCGAACGGGAGCGCAAAGACGCGTCCGCATTCACCTTGCCCGCTGCCGTGAGCGCGGCCACCTCGGCCGAGGTCAGGCCTTGAGGGAACTGTTCTGCGCTGCTGACGGACGCGGATGGATCTGTGGTCGGTATCTGAGGCATCGGCCAATCATAGCGCACTTGCCTTTCGTGATAAGCTGGGCCACCATGGAAGCTGCGATCGAAAACCAACGGTTGCCCCTGGGCGCACGCATCCCCTCCGCCGTGCTGACCGTCATGCGTTGGACGGTGCTCTTGTACTTGACGTTCGCAGTGGTGTGCTTGGGATTCTTCGCGAATGGCATCGCCTACTCATTCTATGGAGGGGTCACCAAAGAGGGCGTCCCGTGGCTCATCCTGAGCGCGATGGCAGCAGGCGTCCTCGCCACGGTCGGGTTCTGGGCGCTCGGACGCACGAAGGCCCTGCAAATGCTGGAGGACCGAAAGCGCTTCACCTGCTTCGCCATCATCGGCGCAGCGGTGCTGTTCGCGGTGCAGCTGTTCGTCGCCAGCGGTGTGAGCTTCATAGCCGGGTCTGACTCCGGCGTGCTGACGGACGTGCCTGGACAGCAGGAAAACTCAGAATATCTTTCTGTGTATCCGAACAACCTCTACCCAGCAGGCTTGTTCACGCTCATCTGGCAAGCCGCCGATGCCGTGGGCGCCGATCCTTTCTTCTGGCTGACGGCGGGCGGATGCCTTTCGGTGACGCTCGCTGTGGGGCTTGCAGCCATGGTGGCCTACCGGATCCGCGGCGCAGTCTGCGGCTTCGCTGTCTTCATCATCGGTGCAGCATGGCTGGGGATCTCCCCTATGGCTCAGGTTCCCTACACGGATTCATATGGTGCGCTGTGGCCGGTGCTCACGCTCTTTTTCTTCGTCTACGTGTCGGACGTCCGGATCAAATGGCCGCTCATCGCCGTGGCTTCGGTCCTCGGATTCGCTATGAAAGCCCCAGCGCTGGCAATGTTGGGCGGCATCGTGGTGGCAGGGGGCTGCACGTGGCTGTCTCAACAGGCAGAGCAGAAAGCGGCCCGCATCAAAGCGGAGGGCGAAGGAAAGAGCGGCGCCATGCAAGGAAAGCGAAAACCCCTTGCAAGCAAAACGATCGCTGTGGCCCTTGTCGGCTGCTTGGCGGCGGCCGTCTCAGCATGCGCGGCAGCCGCCATCCGCACCATCCCAGATGTGGATCTTGACCCTGAGAAAGAGATCGGCGTGGCACACTATCTCATGTTAGGGGTCGGGCCCAGCCGCGGCGTTTATTCACCTGAACTGTTCGAGTTCTCCACCAGCTTCGATACGAAGGAAGAGCGGACTGCAGCCAACCTTGCAGTTTGGCAGGAGCGTTTGAACATGCTGGGGCCGATGGGGTTGGCCGATCTTGCGCTCTCCAAGACGATGACCACGTTCGGCAGCGGCGCATTCTTCTGGGGTGGCGATGCGCTGCTCGACATCAGGGGGAAGAACAGCGTCCTGCGCAGTCTGTATGGCCTCCAACGCGATACGGACGGCAGGGCCCGAGTGGATGCCGCTTGCCCTTGGAACCAGTTCGCCCAGGTCGTTTGGTACGCGGTCCTGCTGGGATGCGCGCTGAACCTGCTGCGACGGCGCGTGGACCCTGCAGAATCGGCAATCTGCATCGCACTGCTCCTGTTCTGCATCTATGCGCTCATCTTCGAAGCGAACCCGCGCTATCCGTTCATCTTCGCGCCGTTGTTCCTGATCTTGAGCGTGAGCGGCTGGAGCAGTCTTTGGCAACGCATCGTTCGCCGCCTGTCTGCCCAACAGAACGTTGCGTGACGCAGCTCCATTCCTGTGCTATCATAGCTGCCGCTTTCGGGTTGTGGCTCAGCTTGGTAGAGCGCTGCGTTCGGGACGCAGAGGCCGCAGGTTCAAATCCTGTCAACCCGACCATGAACGTCGCAGGCCCGGTGCTGAAAAGCATCGGACCTGTTTCACTTCGCGAGATTTGAACCACCGGTTCGCACCGAAACCGTCCACTGGACGCTTTCGGTGCACGCTCAGGCGAAATCCTGTCAACCCGACCATGAATGTCGCAGGCCCGGTGCCCAAGGCACCGGGCCTGTTCCATTCCCGCCGATGCGAAAAAGCCCCTCCCCCAAAGATGTGCAAAAGGGACGCCCCAAATTGCACCTGTTCGGGTGGGCGATGTGCAAAAGGGACGTCCCAAATTGCACATAAGAACAGACGGTGAGCACTGGAAGACTGTTCCTATGTGCAATTTGGAACGTCCCTTTTGCACATCAGGCAACCTCGCAGGTGCAATTTGCCCGTGCCCGGCTCACCGATGAGCACCGGGCTTTTGCACATCAGGCAACCTCGCAGGTGCAATTTGGGGCGTCCCTTTTGCCGGGAGGTGGGGCGCTCGGCGGCCTCTTGCGGATCAGTGGCGGAAGTGGCGATGGCCGGTGAAGACCAGGGCCACGCCCTTCTCGTTCGCAGCCTGGATGACCTCTTCGTCGCGGATGGAACCGCCCGGTTCTATCACAGCCACCACGCCGGCGTCCGCCAGCACGTCGAATCCGTCACGGAACGGGAAGAACGCATCCGACGCAGCCACTGCGCCCTTGGCCTTCTCCCCCGCCTGCTCAACGGCGATGCGCGCAGAGTTCACGCGGTTCGGCTGGCCGCCGCCCGCGCCCACGCTGGCGTTGTCCTTGGCGATCAAGATGGCGTTGGACTTCACGGATTTCACCGCGCGCCACGCGAACAGGAGCTCTTCCATCTGTTCCGGCGTGGGCTGCACCTCACCCGCCACCTCGAACGCGCTGGCGTCTTCGGCCACCGAATCCGACACCTGGGCCAAAAGGCCGCCCTCCACGCTGCGGTACTCCACCGCTTCACCGGGCGCGTTCACGCCGCCCGTGGCCAACAGGCGGCAGTTCGGCTTGCTGGCATACATCTCGCAGGCATCCCCGGAGAACTCAGGGGCCACGATGGCCTCCACGAACTGCTTGTTGTCGAAGATGGCCGCCACTGTCTCCCCCGTGACCGGGCGGTTGAAGGCCATCACGCCGCCGTAGGCGGACACCGGATCGCATTCATGGGCTCGTTGGTAGGCGCGCGTCACGTTCTCATCCACGCACACGCCGCAGGGCGTCAGGTGCTTCACGATCACGCAGGCCGGTGCCTCGAATTCGCGCACGGCCGCCCAGGCAGCATCCAAGTCAAGATAGTTGTTGTAAGAAAGCTCCTTGCCTTGCAGCTGGAGCGCATGGGCCAAGGTGGTGCCGGCGTTCGGGTAGTCGTCCCGCGTATAGAAGGCCGCGGACTGATGCGGATTCTCGCCGTAGCGCAGGTCCTGCTTCTTCTTGAGGCCCAGCTCCACGGACGGCGCGTACTCCCCGCCTTCCGCGTCCAACTGCCGGCCCATCCAACGAGAGATGGCGCCGTCATAGGCCGCCGTGGTGGTGAATACCGAAAGCGCCAGCTGCTGGCGCGTCTCATAGCTGGTGCGCCCGCCCAGCTCGCGCATCTCATCCAGGATGCTGCTGTAACTGGCAGGATCCGTCACCACCGTGACGCTGGCGAAGTTCTTCGCGGCAGAGCGCAGCATCGACGGCCCGCCGATGTCTATGTTCTCGATGCAGGTGGCAAAATCAGCCCCGGAGGCCACCGTCTTTTCGAAGGCGTAGAGGTTCACCACCACCATGTCGATCATCTGGATGCCGTGCTCGGCTGCCTGGGCCATGTGCGCCTCGTCATCCCGCTTGGCCAGAAGGCCGCCGTGCACGCGCGGATGCAGCGTCTTCACGCGGCCGTCCATCATCTCCGGGAACTGCGTGACCTCATCGATGGGGGTCACCGGCACGCCCGCGTCAGCGATGGCGCGCGCCGTGCCGCCGGTGGAGATGATCTGGCAGCCGAATTCGTCCACCAGCGTGCGGGCGAAATCCACCACGCCCGTCTTGTCCGTGACGGACATCAACACCCGTTTGATCTGCGGATTCTCCATCATGAAATCCTTCCCTTTCTTGCGCGGACGGGGCAAGCCCCGTCCCTACGGTCAACCGATCATGCCAGCCCCGTACCAATGGGCAGCCGATCGTGCGTGTTCCGTAGGGCAGGGGCTTGCCCCTGCCACCCTGAACTCGGCTACCTTCCCAACGATTTCTCGTGCTTGTCCTGCGCTTCGGCGCTGTAACGCGCACGGTACCGGACATCGATCAGCTCCGCCACGATGGCGATGGCCAGCTCCGCCGGCGTTTTCGCGCCAAACTTGAGGCCGATGGGCCGCTTCACGCGTTCCCAATCCTCTTCGGTGACGCCCGCGTTCAGCACCAGGTCATGCACAGTGGAGTTCTTGCCCGCACAGCCCATCATGCCTGCGTAGGCCACGTTGTTCTCCAGCGCCCACACACAGCTCTCCGGATCGAACATGTGCCCGCGCGTGAGCACGCAGACGTAGTCTTCCGGCGATGCCGTGAGGTTCGCCAGTTCGTGGAAATCCCCGCCGTGCAGCATCACGCGTTCGGCATCCGAGAAACGCTCCTCGTTGAGGTAGGCCGGATCGTAGTCCACCACCTTCACTTCGAAGCCCACGTGGCGTGCCAGCCGCGCCAGTTCCACCGCCACATCCGATGCCCCCAGGAGCCACACGCGCACCGCGCCGAACAGGGGCACGCTGGTCCAGGTGAGGCCTTCGAACTGCTGATTGTGCATGGACGGCCCGCGCGTCACGTCCTTCATCTGGAAGGCGTCCCGCGGACTGTGGTCATGGGCCGCCACGATCTCCTTCGCGTCGTTGCAGAAGAACAGGAACGATTCCCCGTTGGCAGACCCCTGGTCCCCGTATTTCTTGGTGACCTCATTGTCGGTATTGGCCTGGGCCTGCACCGGATCATAGACCAGCTTGAATCCGAGCCACGCCAGATCCCCCTCGTCCATGGCGCGCAGTGCGCGCTCCAGCACAGGGATGTCCGCCGGGATGAGGCTGTCCTGGATGACCTTGAGCGATTCCGGCCCCAGATGGTCATTGCCCGCCGTGGCCTTTGCGGAGAACGCCGGGAAATCCTCCAGGGCAAGTTCAGGCGTGCGCCCGGCCTGCAGATCTTCGATGATGGCTTGCAGCGCTTCTCTTCTCATGCGATGCGGACCTTCCTTTCATCCGTGATGCTCACGCGTCCTTCAGCCAGCAGGCGCAACACTTCCGGATACAGGACGTGCTCCGCCTCATGGATGCGCGCTTCCAGGCTTTCTATGTCATCCGTCTCCAGCACCGGCACCGCGCGCTGGGCCACGATGGGACCTTTGTCGTAATCCTCGTTCGCGAAATGCACGGTGACGCCGGTGACCTTCACGCCCGCGTCCCACGCATCCTGGATGGCGTGCGCGCCCTTGAACGAGGGCAGCAGAGCCGGGTGCAGATTGAGCACGCGGTCAGGGAACGCATCCAGCATGACCGGCGTGAGCTTGCGCATGTAGCCCGCCATCACCACGTATTCCGCGCCCGCCTCCTGCATCTGGCACGCGATGAGCGCGTCCGCCACTTCCGGGTCTTCATAGGACGCACGGTTGAGCGCCGTGACCGGAATGCCCGCCGCCTCCGCCCGCTGGATGCCGAACGCGTCCGGGCGGGAAGAGATGACGCGCACGATGCTGACGGGAAGGCCGCCTTCGAGGGCGTCGATGATGGCTTGCAAGTTGGTGCCGCTGCCGGAGAGCAGCACGCCTATCTTCAGAGGGTTCACCGGTAGACCACCTGGCCCGATCCGGCCACCGTCCGCCCGATGACGTAGGCGTCTTCGCCCGCGTCCTTCAGGTGCGCGCAGACCGCATCCGCTTGGTCGGCCGCCACCAGGAGCACCATTCCGATGCCCATGTTGAACGTCTTCAGCGCTTCTGGCTGTGACAGGTTCGCCGCGTCGCAGATGAAGCGGATGATGGGCAGCTCCGGCCAGGAACCCAGGTCCACCTGGGCGTCCAGCGAATCCGGCAGCGCTCGGTTCAGGTTCTCCGTGATGCCGCCGCCAGTGATATGCGCCAGCGCGTGCACCGCGCCCGGCAGCGCGCGCAGCACGTCCAGCACCGGCCTCACATAGATGCGCGTGGGCTGCAGGAGCGCTTCCAGGATGGATGAGCCGTCCAGCCATTCGCGCGGCTGTGCCAGCTCTTGCATCTCCTTGCCTTCGAAAGCCACCTTGCGCACCAGCGAATAGCCGTTGGAGTGGATGCCCGAAGAGGGCAGCCCGATGAGCACGTCCCCTTCACGCACGGTCTGCGGATCCAGCATGCGCGGCCGGTCCACCAACCCCACGCAGAAGCCGGACAGGTCATAGTCATCCGGGTCCATCACGCCGGGGTGTTCGGCCATCTCGCCGCCGATGAGCGCGCATCCGGCCAGCTTGCAGCCCTCCGCGATGCCCGCCACGATGGCCTCCGCCGCCTCAGAGGTGAGGCGCCCGATGGCCAGGTAGTCCAGGAAGAAGAGCGGCTCCGCTCCCGTGGCCAGGATGTCGTTCACGCACATGGCCACCAGGTCCACGCCCACCGTGGTGTGCACGCCGGCTGCCTGCGCCAGCTTCAGCTTCGTGCCCACGCCATCCGTGCCGCTGACCAGGATGGGGTCTTCCATGTCCTTCGCGGCCGCGATGCTGAACAAACCGCCGAACCCGCCGATATCCCCGATCACCTCCGGACGATAGGTGGCGCGCACCAGCGGCTTGATGGCATCCACCGCCCGTGCGCCTTCTGCCGTGTCCACGCCTGCGCTTGCATAGGTGACTTCTTCGGCCATGTGCGCTCCTTGAAGATCAGGGTCAGAATGGTTTTCATTCTAACAGTCCGCACCCGCCCACAGATGACAGGCGCAGATGTGCAAAAGGGACGGCACCCATTGGGCGTGATGTGCGAAAGGGACGTTCCAAATTGCACAGAGGAAGAGAGAGCCTGCAAAGGAAAGACTGTTCCTATGTGCAATTTGGGACGTCCCTTTCGCACATCTTGCGATCAGGGAAGGCCCTTTCGCACATCTTGCGATCAGGGAAGGCCCTTTTGCACATCTTGCGATCAGGGAAGGCCCTTTCGCACATCTCCGGGAGCGTTGCACCAGGGACCAGGGAGCTGCGCGCGGAGCACGATGAAGCCTGTTATTGAAAGCATCAGCCCGCAAAGACCGCGACAGCTGAGCGCCCGCAGGGCGAACAGCTGACACATGCGAAGCGCACGGGCGATGCCTGCATGAATAATCTCTGGATGTGCGAAAGGGACGTTCCAAATTGCACATAGGAAGAGACCTTCTGCACTGTTTCGCTTCTGCTATGTGCGATTTGGGACGTCCCTTTTGCACATCCTGCGATCAGGGACGTCCCTTTTGCACATCATCGTTCGGGATAGATGCCGGTGAAACAAGCTTCGCAGAAGCCCGGGTGCTCCACGCCGGACACCGCTTCGCGCAGGCCCTCCAAGGACAGGAACGCCAGCGAATCGGCCCCCATCCACGCGCACATCTCTTCCAGCGTCTTGTTGGCCGCGATGAGCTGCTCCCGCGTGTCCGTGTCTATACCGTAGTAGCACGGCCAGAGGATCTGCGGGCTGGTGATGCGCAGATGCACCTCCGCCGCGCCCGCTGCCCGCAACATGGCCACCAGCTTCTTGGACGTGTTCCCGCGCACCACCGAATCGTCGATCACCACGCACCGCTTGCCGCCGATGACATCCGGCAGCGGATTCAGTTTGAGGCGGATGCCCAACTGGCGCATCTCCTGGGTGGGCTGTATGAACGTGCGGCCCACATAGCGGTTCTTCACGATGCCGTCCGCATACGGGATGCCGCTCTCGTTGGCGAACCCCAGCGCCGCCGGCACGCCGGAGTCCGGCACGCCCAGCACCAGGTCAGCCTGGGCGGGCGCTTCCGTGGCCAAGATGCGGCCGCAGGCCTGCCGGGCTGCATAGACGTTCTGCCCGTCGATCACGGAATCGGGCCGGGCGAAGTAGACGTATTCGAAGATGCAGGAGGCGCGCGGCTTCGGTGCACGCCCGAGGGAAGAAGCGATGCCCTCCCCGTTCACGCGCAGGATCTCTCCCGGGGCCACTTCGCGCACGAAGCGCGCGCCCACGATGTCCAGCCCGCACGTTTCTGATGAGATCACCCAGCCTCGCTCATCCGGCAGCTCCCCCAGCACCAACGGGCGGATGCCGTAAGGGTCGCGGAACGCGTAGAGCGCTTCTGCCGTGCAGACCACCATGGCATAGGCGCCGCGGATGCGCTCCATGGCCTGGGCGATGCCCTCCCGCAAATGATGCGTCTGGCACGTGAGGTGCGCGATGAGCTTCGCCGCCAGTTCGGAATCCGTGCCCGCCATGAGGGGGATGCGCAGCTCGTCCAAATGGGCGCGCAGCTCTTCGGTGTTCGTGAGCGTGCCGTTGTGCGCCAACGCGAAGGGGACGTCTTCGATGGATGCCAGATGCGGCTGCGCCATCTCCCACGCACCGCCGCCGCTGGTGGAATAGCGCACGTGGCCCACGGTCAGCATGCCCTTGAGCGCCGAGAGCGACGCTTCATCGAACACCTGGGTGACCAGGCCCAGATTCTTCTCAACACAGATGGCGCGCCCGTCCCCCACGGCGATGCCTGCGCTCTCTTGACCACGGTGCTGCAGCGCCTGCAGCCCGAAGCACGTCATGCGCGCAACGTCCGATCCGGGCGCCCATACGCCGAAGACGCCGCATTCCTCATGCATGATTCTCCTCCTGGATGCTCTGAACGGCCTGATGCTATGCCGCCCATGTTTCCAGCGCGTGACGGAAGCGTCAGCGGAGGCGCTCGTCCACCATGCCTTGCACGTCAGCCACTTCCGATTCATCCAACAGCGAATCAGCGAGCGATTCATCAGCGCCCGCGGGCAGGAATTCGGTCACATAGCAGCACACCAGGATGCGGTATTCATGATCGGGCTGGCTGCAGGTGGAGAAGACGAAAAGCTGCTTCATCTGATCAACGGGAATGGCGGGCGGGTTCGGCGTGACGTTCGACCCCGCTTCGCGCGCCTGCGCGTAGGCCGTGAACTCCTCCTGGGTAGGGAAGTTCGGAATGACGATGTCCGTGGAGACACCCGGTACTTTGTCACAAGCGAAGGATGTCATGCGGAAGTTGCCCACCGGCGTGAGGACGAAGACCTCGCGATGCTGGTTGAACAGCTCGCTGTCCCCATAACATCTCCCGAACAGGGAGAACATGGAGCTGTTGTTCAAGTGATGCCCGTAGATGACGTTCACCTGGTCCGTCCATTCGGGGGAGTTGACGCCGGCCAGCATGATGGTGCCGTATTCGGCGCCGAACGTGCCCACGGAATTGTCACCGAAGGTGCGACGCAGGTAGTATTCGTCATCGTTCTCGCGCCAGACGATGGGGTAGTTGATGATGCTGTCCGGCACGTACACCCAACCCACCACGTCCGGGTTGATGGCGCGCAGGCCGTCCCAGTCTATGTTGAAGCTGGCCAGCGTGGTGATGCCGCCCTGATCATCCACCTGCATGTATTCCTGGGCCAGCTCATCGTATTCGTTCTGACCCTGCCAGTAGGTGTAGAAGATGTAGCCCACGCACGCCAGCGCGCCCAACAGGATGATGAGCGACAGGAAGAACATCACGCGCCAGACGCCTCCCCGGCGCGCGCCTTTGCTGTAGCGCGCATCCGCATGCTGCGTGGCAGAGGTGGTCTGCACGGGGCGCACGCAGCCCGCATAGGCTTGCGGCTGCGGCTGCGGCACCGGCCGCTGTTGCGGTTGGTGCGGTTGCTGGCAAGGCTGTCCCTGATAGGGCGGCTGCTGGACGGCTTGCTGCTGATAAGGCTGTTGGCCAGGCTGCTGCCACCGAGGGTCAGGGCGGTATGGCTGCTGCGTCATTCCGAACGGATCGTCCTTACTTCTTCTTCATCTCATCAACGAAGCCCTTCGCCACGAAGGCCACGATGATGATCACGATGATGGCGATGATGATGCCGATGACCCACGGTTCGATGTGCATGCCGAAAAGCTCCATTGGATACCCCTTTGCGTTCGTTCGAAGTGCTGCTCATGGTAGCGTGCGGACCCGGGTGCCGCAAGAGCATGCCTGCGGCACCCGGGCCATGCGCCACGGGCGCTAAGCGCCCAGGCTGTCCAGATCCAGCGGGCCTTCCACCCGGCATTCGTAATCGCCTTCGGCGTTGATATCCATCAGCACATGGCTGCCATCACGCAGCTCACCGGTGATCACCTTCTGCGCGATGCGGTCCACGATCTCACGCTGGATGAGCCGCTTCAACGGACGCGCGCCGAACACCGGGTCGAAGCCGTCGATGGCCAAGTGCTCCATGGCCGCTGGCGTGACGTCCAGCGTGACGCGGCGCTTCGCCAAACGATCGCGCACCTCCTCCAACTGCAAGTCCACGATGGGCTCGATGGTGGAGATGGACAGCTCGTTGAAGGTCACGATGTCGTCGATCCTGTTCAGGAACTCCGGGCGGAACGTGTTGCGCAGCGCGTCGTTGATCTTGTTCGTGAACTCCTTCAGCTTCTGCGCGGCGGCTTCCGCCGTCATGTTCGCGATGCCCTCCATCATCTCGCCCATGGTCTCGCCAGTGGATTCGTTCGCGTCCATCTCCGCACTTTCCGCAGCGTGGTCGCGGATGATCTGGCTGCCGATGTTCGACGTCATGATGATGATGGCGTTCTTGAAGTTCACCACGCGGCCCTGGCCGTCCGTCAGGCGGCCGTCATCCAGCACCTGCAACAGGATGTTGAAGACGTCCGGGTGCGCTTTCTCCACCTCATCCAGCAGGATGACAGAGTACGGGTGGCGTCGCACGGCCTCGGTCAGCTGGCCGCCTTCGTCGTAGCCCACGTATCCCGGAGGCGCGCCGATCAACCGCTGCACGCTGAACTTCTCCATGTACTCGGACATGTCGATGCGGATCATGGCCTTGTCGGAATCGAACAGGTACTCCGCCAGCGCCTTCGCCAGTTCCGTCTTGCCCACGCCCGTGGGGCCCAGGAAGAGGAACGAACCGATGGGCTTGTCCGGATCCGACAGCCCCGCGCGGTTGCGGCGGATGGCGCCCGCTACCACGTTCACGGCCTTGTCCTGGCCGATGACGCGCTTCTTCAGCTCTTCCTCCAGATCGACCAGCTTTTCCATCTCACCTTGCATCATCTTGGTGACGGGGATGCCGGTCCAGTTGGACACCACCTGGGCGATCTCTTCCTCAGAGACCTCTTCCTTGAGGATGGCGCCCGCTTCCTGGCTGGCCTTCAGCTGCTCTTCCGCTTCATGCAGCTGCTGCTGCAGCTGCGGGATGCGCGCGTAGCGGATCTCAGAGGCCAGGGACAGGTCCCCGTTGCGCGTGGCGTTCTCTTCCTCCAGCTTCGCCGAATCCAGCTCCGCCTTCAGGTTCTGCACGCCCACGATGACGTCTTTCTCGTTCTGCCAAGCGGCCTTCTGCTTGTCCAGCGCGTCGCGCTTGTCCGCGATCTCACGGCGCAGCTTCTCCAGCCGCTCAGCGGAGGCGTCGTCCGACTCCTTCATGAGCGCCTGCTCTTCGATCTGCAGCTGCGTGAGGTGCCGTTCCGCCGCGTCGATGTCCTCCGGCATGGAGTCTATTTCGATGCGCAGGCGGCTGGCCGCTTCGTCCATCAGATCGATGGCCTTGTCCGGCAGGAAGCGGTCCGAGATGTAGCGGTCGGACAACTCCGCCGAAGCCACGATGGCGCCATCCGTGATGCGGACGCCGTGATGGATCTCATACTTCTCCTTCAACCCGCGCAGGATGGCGATGGTGTCCTCCACCGTTGGCTCGTTCACCTGCACCGGCTGGAAGCGCCGCTCAAGGGCCGCGTCCTTCTCCACGTACTTGCGGTATTCGTCCAGCGTGGTGGCACCGATGGCGTGCAGTTCCCCGCGCGCCAGCGCCGGCTTCAGCATGTTGCCGGCGTCCAGCGAAGAGTCCCCGCCCGCACCCGCGCCCACGATGGTGTGCAGCTCGTCGATGAACAGGATGATGTTGCCGCCCGCTTCCTTCACTTCGCGCAGGACGGACTTCAAACGGTCCTCGAATTCGCCGCGGTACTTCGCACCCGCCATCATGGCGCCCAGATCCAGGCTGATGATCTCCCGGTCCTTCAGGCTGGAGGGAACGTCCCCCGCCACGATGCGCTGGGCCAGGCCTTCCACGATGGCCGTCTTGCCCGTGCCCGGCTCACCGATGAGCACCGGGTTGTTCTTGGACCGGCGACTGAGCACCTGGATGGTGCGGCGGATCTCTTCCGCGCGCCCGATCACCGGGTCCAGCTTGCCTTCGCGCACCTGCTGCGTCAGATTCTGGCCGTACTGTTCCAGCGCTTCGAACTGCGTCTTGTCCGTCTGGGACGTGACGCGCGTGTCCCCGCGCAGGGCCTCGTAGGCCGCTTCGATGTTCTTGCGCGTGATGCCCGCCGTAGTGAGCAGCTTGCCCGCGTCATCGCTGCCTTCGGAAAGCGCGATGAGCAGGTGCTCAGAGGTGGCGTAGGAATCCCCCAACTTCTCTGCGATCTTCACCGCGTTGTCCAGCGCCTTGATGAACGCCTGGGAGGGCGCTGCCATGGGCATGGCGGAACTGGTGGCTTTCGGCATCTTTTCGATGGCGTCCGCCACGTTCTGCGAGATCCAGACCGGATCAGCGCCGATGCGCTTGATGATGGCCGCCAGGTTGTTCTCGTCGGCATCAAGGAGCGCTTTCAACAAATGGATGGGCTCGATCATGGACGCGTCGGCATCGGCAGCAACGCTCATGGCGTTCTGCACTGCCTCTTGCGCCGTGACCGCCAGCTTATCAAGCCTCATGTCTTTCCTTTCTCATATCACGAAGTGAGCCACCGGATGACCGGCGGCAGGTCTGAACGGCGCACGAGCGCCACGCTGTGGGAACCGGCATCTATCTCCGACATGCGCCGGGCCAGGCGGTGATAACGCTTGCGCAGGTTCTCCAGGCTGTCATTCGCATCATCCAGCTGCGTTTGCAGATCCAAGATCCGCATGACGCCAGCCAGATTGATGCCCTCGGCCGTCAGTTCGTTGATCAGTTCCAGCCGGTCGATGTCCGCTTGGGAGTACATCCTGGTGTTGCCGCTGGTGCGCTGCGGTGTGACCAGGCCTTTCTGCTCATAGGCGCGGAGCGTCTGCGGGTGCACGCCGGCCAATTCCGCCGCAACGCTGATCATGTACAGAGGACGGTTGCGGTCGGACGCGGCTACCATGGCCGCACAGCTTCCGGCGTGGCGGCCAGGAAGTCTTCCATGGCCTTCCTCTGTTCGTCATTCATGTCCGCGGGCGTCTCCACGCGAACTTTGATCTTCAAGTCCCCGAACGCGTCCTTGTCCTTGGACTTGATGTCTTTCGCACCCTTGCCCTTCACGGTGAGCACCTTGCCGTCCTGCGTGCCCGCGGGAACCTTCACGCGCACCTTCTTGCCGTCCGGCGTGGGCACCACGATGCTGGCGCCCAGCGCGGCTTCCGCCACGTTGATGGGCAGATCCACCAGAACGTCCGCCTTGTCCCGCGTGAAATACGGGTGCTCCGTGATGTGCGTGGTGATCAGCAGGTCTCCTGCTTCTCCGCCGTTCTCGCCCAGGCCGCCGCGGCCCTTGTAGCGCAAACGCCCGCCCTCGCGCGCGCCCGCCGGCACCTTCACTTCGATGGTGTCCGATTCGGACTTGCCGGGTATGCGCACGGTCACGCGCTTGGTGATGCCGTTGAAGGCTTCGTCGAACGTGACATCCAGCTGGACGGACATGTCCTGCCCCTTGCGGGCACGGCTTCCGCCGAAATCCCAGTCCGTGCCGAACGCGCCTTCGCCATGGCGGATGCTGTCCAGAATGTCCGACCAGTCTATGCCGCCGAACCCACCGCCACCGCCTCCGGTGGTATAGGTGTAGGTGCTGCCGCCGCCCGCGCCGCCGAAGATGTCCTCGTAGCTGAACCCGCCAGCGCCGCCTTGGCCGCCCCACGGGATCTGACTCTCGTTCGCGGTGCCATACTGATCGTAGAGCGCCTTCTTCTTTTCGTCCGAAAGGACTTCGTAGGCCTCGTTGATCTCCTTGAACTTCGTTTCGTCACCGCCCGCATCCGGGTGATGCGTGCGCGCGAGCTTGCGGAACGCCTTCTTTATCTCATCTTGGGAAGCTGTGCGCGGAACGCCCAGCGTCTTATAGTAGTCAGGTGCCGTTGCTGCCATAGAAACGTTCCACCTCTCTTTCCCTCATTCAGTCCGTTTTTTCATCGTATGCACAGAAAAGGGTTCAGAATGGCCGAGATGGCGCCGCCTTCGGGCCAAGTTGGCTTCGTCCAACGCAGAGCCCGGAACAAGGCGGCAGATCGGTTATTCTGATGCCCTTTTCGGGCCGCCGGTGGTGACCGTGACCATAGCCGGGCGCAGCACCTTCGTGCCGATCTTGTAGCCCTTCTGGTACACCTCGTTCACCGTCTCATCCGGCTGGCTGGCGTCTTCCACGGTTCCCACCGCTTGCGCCTCCAGCGCATCGAACGCTTCGCCCTGCGGATCGATGACCTCCACGCCATCCTTCTCCAGCGTGTTCACGAACTTCGCCAGGACCGCGCGAACGCCGTCCAGAAGGCCCATCTCACCGTTCTTCTCCGCATAGTCGATGGAGCGCTCAAGGTCATCCAGCACCGGGAGCAAACTGTTCACCAGCTTCTCAGCAGCCAGAGCCTTCTGCACTTCCTGCTGCTCCTTCGTGCGGCGCCGATAGGTGTCCCATTCAGCATGCAGGCGGACGTACTTGTCCTTCCATTCCGCCGCCTCCTTCAAAGCGTCAGCGGCCTGGGCTTCGGCCTCCACCTCATCCAGCGCGTTGTCCACGATGGCGGCGGCTTCCGCCTCCATCACCGCATCCACCAGATCCTCGGCGTCCACCGCGCCAGCCTCTACCGCCTGCTCAGGCGCGCTGGCCTTGGTTTCGGCCGCATTTGGAACGGATGCGCCTTTCGGCGCATCCGCGTTCGCATTCTGAGGAGAAGCGGCTGACTGCGTGTTCTTCTCAGCCATGGTGCTTATTTCCCTTCTTCCTCATCGTCCACCACTTCGTAGTCCGCTTCCAGCGTGTCATCGGCCGGAGCCGTTTCGGCGGCTGCCGCCTGCTGGCCCGCGCCGGCGCCTTCGGTGGAGTAGACCACCTCGGCCAGCTTGTAGCCCACCTGCTGCATCTTCTCAGTGGCAGACTTGATGGCCTCCAAGTCAGTGCCCTCAAGGGCGGACTTTGCCTCGGCGATGGCGGATTCCGCTTCGGACTTCGCGTCCGCCGGAACCTTGTCGCCCAGCTCATCCAGCGTCTGCTGGGTGGCGCCCACCAGCGCCTCAGCGTTGTTGCGGACTTCCACTTCTTCCTTGTGCTTCGCGTCCTCTTCGGCGTGCTGTTCCGCATCCTTCACCATGCGGTCCACTTCGTCGTCAGAGAGCGCCGTGGAGCCGGAGATGGTGATCTGCTGCTGCTTGCCCGTGCCCAGGTCCTTCGCGGAGACGTTCACGATGCCGTTCGCATCGATGTCGAACGTGACCTCGATCTGCGGCACACCGCGGCGCGCAGCCGGGATGCCCGTCAGCTGGAAGCGACCGAGCGTCTTGTTGCCTGCCGCCATCTCGCGTTCGCCCTGCAGGACGTGCACCTCAACGGACGTCTGGTTGTCAGCCGCCGTGGAGTAGATCTCCGTTTTGCGGGTGGGGATGGTGGTGTTGCGCTCGATCATCTTCGTCATGACGCCGCCCATGGTCTCAACGCCCAGGGACAGCGGAGTGACGTCCAGAAGCAGGATGCCCGTGACATCACCGGAGAGCACGCCGCCCTGGATGGCAGCGCCCATGGCCACCACTTCGTCCGGATTCACGCTCATGTTCGGCTTCTTGCCCGCCAGCTTCTCCACCAGTTCCTGCACGGCAGGCATGCGGGTAGAGCCGCCCACCAGGATGACCTCGTCAAGCTCGCCGGTCTTCAGGCCGGCATCCTTGAGCGCCTGCTCCACCGGCTTCACGCAACGGTCCAGCAGATCCTTGGTGATGCGCTGGAACTCCGCGCGGGTCAGCGTGTAGTCCAGGTGCTTCGGGCCATCCGCACCGGCCGTGATGAACGGCAGGTTGATGTTGGTCTGCGTGGTGGAAGAAAGCTCCATCTTGGCCTTCTCCGCCGCTTCCTTCAGGCGCTGCATGGCCATCTTGTCCTGGCGAAGATCGATGCCGTTGTCCGCCTGGAACTTGTCCGCCAGCCAGTCGATGATGCGCTGATCCCAGTCGTCACCGCCCAGGTGGTTGTCACCAGCCGTGGAGGCCACTTCGAAGACGCCGTCGCCCAGCTCCAGCACGGAGACATCGAACGTGCCGCCGCCCAAGTCGAACACGAGGATCTTCTCGTCGTGATCAGCCTTGTCCAGGCCGTAGGCCAGCGCCGCTGCCGTGGGCTCGTTGATGATGCGCTCCACGTTCAGGCCCGCGATCTTGCCCGCGTCCTTCGTTGCCTGGCGCTGCGCGTCGTTGAAGTAAGCCGGAACGGTGATGACCGCCTGCGTGATGGTGTCGCCGGTCTGCTTCTCAGCATCCGCCTTCAGCTTCTGCAGCACCATGGCGGAGATCTCTTCAGGAGTGTAGGACTTGCCGTCGATGTCGATGACGGCGCGGCCGTCCTTGCCCTTTTCAACCTTATAAGCCACCGTCTTCTGCTCTTCCGGCGTTTCGTCATAGGAACGGCCGATGAAGCGCTTGACGGAAGACACGGTGTTCTCAGGGTTGGTGACCGCCTGATTCTTTGCAGCCTTGCCCACCACGCGTTCGCCGTCCTTGCGGAAGCCCTCGACGGACGGAGTGGTGCGGTCTCCTTCAGCGTTCACCAGGATCTCAGGTTCAGACCCCTCCATGACCGCCATGGCGGAGTTGGTGGTCCCCAGGTCGATTCCGAGTATCTTGCCCATGTCAGATTCCTCTCTTTCGTACTTTTGTTCGCATTTCGATTGTTGCCACTATAAAATCTGAGTGTATGTCTGTCAAGTTATTTTAGTAAGAAAAACTGGACAAACCTGCACCGTGTGAACTCTAAACCCTGTGGCAGGGGAAAAGATGGCTCTGAAATGGGCGTTTATGCCTCTGAACGCAACTGTTGCCATGGCGAAATCATGATGGAGGCGCACATGATTCCTCCATATTCCGCCCCTTCGCACCTTTGATGTGCAAAAGGGACGTTCCAAATTGCACATAGGAAATGGCTGAACGCACTGAAAGACTGTTTCTATGTGCAATTTGGGACGTCCCTTTTGCACATCAGACGAACTCACGGGTGCGATTTGGGACGTCCCTTTTGCACATCCACCTAGAACGGTTTCGCGCACGAAAAAGCGCACCCCCAGAGGATGCGCTTGCTACCTATATATATGTGTGCGTGCGGAAAGCTAGTCTTCCACGACCTCCGGGATGGCGCCCATGGGGCACTCCTCCACGCAATCGCCGCAGGCGATGCACGCATCTTCGTTCACGGCCTCAACGGTGCCGTCCACGACTTCCAGAACCTCCTGCGGGCACGCGTCAACGCAGATGCCGCAGCCGATGCACTCGTCAGCTTCGATGACTGGATGTGACATGTCGTCTCCTTCTCTCAATATGGCCACGAACGCCCCGTCGCAGATCCTCCAAGTGAGCGGCGCGTCCACTTGCAATCAGGCGAAAGATACCCATGAAGGGAAAACGTGTCAACCGGGATGCATCAAAATCAAGGGAGCGGCAACATCGCAAAAGAAACGCCCCCGGTCGCACAGAGGATGTGCAAAAGGGACGTCCCAAATTGCACCCGTGAGTTCGTCTGATGTGCAAAAGGGACGTTCCAAATCGCACATAGGAACAGTCTTCCAGTGCGTTCGGCCATTTCCTATGTGCAATTTGGGACGTCCCTTTTGCACATCAGACGAACTCACGGGTGCAATTTGGGACGTCCCTTTTGCACATCAGCCTTGTGGTCGGTGCGATCCGGGAGGGGGCTTTTCCGACCGTCAGCAGATGCGCGGGAGCTGCTCTCCTACCAGCATGTCCAGGATGCGCGTTCCGCCGAACGCCGTGCGCAAGAGCACGCGCGGGCTGCCGCCTTCGGGCACCTCCTGCGCGCACCCGATCACGCAAGCATCGCGCCCATAGGGGCTTTTCCGCATGGCCTCCACGGCCGCTTCGGCTTGATCCGCCGGCACGCAGCAGACCATCTTGCCCTCGTTCGCCACCTGCATGACGTCATAGCCCAGCATCTCGCACGCGCCGGCCACGGCCGGCTTCACCGGAACGCGTTCTTCTTCTACCAGCAACTCCACGCCGGACTGTTCTGCCAGTTCGTTCAACGTGGAGGCCAGGCCGCCGCGCGTGGGGTCGCGGAAACAGCGCACGTCCGGCGCGGCTGCCATCACGTCTTGGATCAGGTGGTTCAGCGGCGCTGCATCGCTTCGGATGTCCGCCTGGAAGTTCAAGCCCTCGCGGCAGCTCATGATGGTGATGCCGTGATCCCCCAGCGTGCCGCTCACGATGATGGCATCCCCTGGCCGGATGTGCGCGCCCGAAAGATCCACGCCTTCCGGAACGAATCCGATGCCCGAGGTGTTGATGAAGACGCCGTCTCCGTGGCCGCGGTTCACCACCTTCGTGTCTCCGGTGACGATGCGCACGCCGGCCTCCTTCGCAGTGGCCGCCATGGACGCGCAGATGCGGCGCAGGTCTTCCATGGGCAGGCCCTCCTCCAAGATGAACCCGCAGGTGAGGTACGCCGGCCGGGCGCCGGAGGTGGCCACGTCATTCACCGTGCCGCAGACAGCCAGATGCCCGATGTCCCCGCCCGGGAAGAACAGCGGATCCACCACGAACGAATCCGTGGAACACGCGATGCGCTCCCCCGGTGCCGGCGCGGGCAGGACGGCCGCATCGTTGCCTTCGGCCAGTTCGTCCGAGCCGTAGGCTTCGAAGAACACCTCGTCTATGATGCGGCGCATCATGGAGCCGCCGCTGCCGTGCCCCAGCATCACCGTTTCATCCGCCATGGCGCAACCTTTCTTCGCTCAAGGGTCCGTCAGCCGACGGATGCCAGCACCAGCTTGCCGTTCTTGACGCCTTTCGTGCCCAAGATCATGTTCGAGACCGTCTGGATCAGCTCCGTCTCCCCGCGCAGCACGATGACCTCCAGACAGGTGCGGTGATCCACATGCACATGCATGGTGGACACCACGTTGTCGAAGAAATCATGCTGGATGGTGTGCAGCTTGTCGTTCAGATCAGAGGAGTGGTGGTCGTACACGATAGTGAGCGTGCCCATGACCAGGGTGCCCGGGATGGCGCTGCGCTCTTCCACCAGCGCTTCGCGGACCAGGTCGCGGATGACCTCGCTGCGGTTCTTCGCCAACCCGCGGCGAGCCACCAGCTGGTCGAAATCCATGAGCAAGTCCTCCGGCATGGCCACGGAGAAGCGCATGAGGTCGTTCGCCTTCGTGCGCTCAGGCTGATGCGAAGCCGGTGCCGAAGCCGCTGGCACGGCTGCCGTGCGCGCGCCCACCTTGAGGCTGCGTCCGCGCGCGCCCTGGTGCTCTTCGGTGCTCTTCGGGTGCGGCATGCGTCAGACCAGGCTCACCTGGACGCCGCCTGCATCCTCCGCGTCGTCTTCGATGGCGTCTTTCGCCTCATCCAGCAGCGCGCGCACGTCATCCATCAGGGATTGCGCCGCGTGCAGTTTCATGCCCACCGTCTCAAAGCCCGCATCCTCCGCGGTGTGAGCCAGATTGTGCATCTGGCGACGGCTGACCTTGCACACGTCGTCGATCATGGCGATCATGGTCTCAAGCTGTCCGGTGTTGACGCCGTTGGAACACATGGTTCCTCCTCACGTTGCGCTGGCGATTGCTATCATGCTTCCAATGCCCGCTCAGGATGCAAGGGAAGCAGTGTGAATACTATCCGGAATGGTAACACCTTCGGGTTCGACGCCGCAAGAGCGCTGACCGCCTACCAGCCGTTCGCGGCGGGCACGCCCGGCTGTTCGCTGGCGGTCATCTCTGAGCGCGAACTGCCGGATGCAGCGCGCACGGCGCTGGCCAGCTCCGCTGAGAAGCTGAGATTCGGGCGCGCGGGCGTGTTCTGGATCACCTGCACAGATGCCGAAGGACGCACCCTTACCCCAAGAGAGCTGCAAGAGCTGCTGGTGGCGCTGGATCCACTGGGGTTCGTGATGGCGGACGCGGCGGCGGCCGCGCGCATGGAAGAAGCGTTCGGCACCACGTGCGCCCAGGATGCCGCCGGGCGCGTGGCCGGACGCACGGCGGTGGCGTTCGAAAGCTTCGCGGACATGTTGGCTTCCTCTGAGGAGAAGCAGCGCGCCTGGGCATTGCTGAAGCGCCTGGCGTGAAGGACAAAGGCTGAAGCCTTTGCTATGAAGGACATGTGGCCGAAGGGCCGTTCCGCAGCGCAGGCTCCAATCTGCGAAGGGCTGTTCCGTAGCGCAGGCTCCAATCTGCGAAGGGCTGTTCCGTAGCGCAGGCTTTAGCCTGCGAAGGACAAAGGCTGAAGCCTTTGCTACGAGTCATCCCAGGGAAGACCGAAACCGTTGCCACGGGTGCCTCCGGGTGATGCCATGCTGCGGTATCATCACCATCAACGCAACGCTTGATGAGAGGGAACCGCATGCCGCACACCATCGATCCTGTCTACACCCCGGAAACGCTGCGCGCACCGGAGCTGCTCTCGCAGGTGCTGGATGATGACCTGAACACCATCGCAGACCTGCGGCTGACCGGCAAAGTGGACAAGAATCCGAAAACGGCCGCCATCATCCTGGCCGGCGGCACGGGCGAACGCTTCGGCCGTGAAGGCGGCAAGCAGCTGGTGGAAGTGGCCGGCAAGCCCATCCTCACCTGGTCCGCCGAAGCGTTCGACGCGGTGGGAGATGTGGGGCTCATCGTGCTGGTGTGCCCGGAAGACCGCCAGGAGGAATACCTCAAGCGCGCGGTGGACCCATTCCCGTTCGCCACGCCGGTGGTGGTGGCGCCCGCGGGCAAGATCCGCCAGGAATCCGCGTTCTCCGGCCTGGAGGCGGTGCCGGACGACTTCGAATTCGTCGTGCTGCATGACGGCGCGCGCCCGCTCATCACACCAGAGCTCATCCTGCACACCATCAACACCGTGAAGGGCACGCTGGACGCTGATGGTGCCGTGGTGGCCCATCCGGCCGTGGACACGCTGAAAGTGGTGGAGGACGGCGTCATCGCGGGCACGCCGGATCGTCGCGTGTTCTGGAACGCGCAGACGCCGCAGGTCTTCCGCGCGGGCATCTACCGGCGCGCGCACATCTCCGCCCTGAACGACGGCTTCGTGGGCACGGACGATTCATCGCTGATCGAACGGCTGGGCGGCCGCGTGCTGGTGGTGGAAGGCAAGCGCGACAACATCAAGCTCACCGTGCCGGAAGACCTGGCGCTCTTGGCTTCGGCCATCCGCATGCTGCTGGCCGGCGAAGAGATGGCCTGAGGAGGAGCCCATGGCAGAGCGCATCGGACTGGGCATGGACGTGCACGCCTTCGCCGAAGGACGACGGCTCATTTTGGGCGGCGTGGACATCCCCTGCGAACGGGGGCTTGACGGCCATTCGGATGCGGACGTACTGGCCCACGCGGTGGCGGATGCCATCCTAGGAGCGGCCCGCGCAGGCGACATCGGCAAGCTGTTCCCGGACACGGATCCGGCGTTCAAGGATGCGGATTCGCTGAAGCTCTTGGCGGCAGCGGTGGCCCACGTGCGCGCGGAGGGCTGGCGCGTGCAGGACGTGGATGCCGTGGTGGCCTGCCAAGCGCCGAAGCTCTCCCCGCACCGGGATGCCATGCGCCAGAACCTGGCGGACGCCTTGGGCGTGCCCGTGGAAAGCGTGGGCGTGAAGGCCACCACCACCGAACACCTGGGATTCGAAGGCCGGGGCGAAGGCATCAGCGCCTACGCCGTCTGCCTTTTGGAAAGAAGAGAGGAACCGTCATGATCCGTCTGTACGACACACGCCAACATAAAAAGGTGGATTTCACCCCCCTGCACGAAGGGGAGGTGCGGATGTACGTCTGCGGGCCCACCGTGTACAACCGCATCCATATCGGCAACGCGCGCACGTTCATCTCCTTCGACATGATCCGCCGCTACTTGGAATGGGCGGGCTATGAGGTCACCTTCGTGCAGAACGTGACGGACGTGGACGACAAGATCATCAACCGCGCTGCCGAAGAGGGGCGCACCGCTGCGGAAGTGGCCGCCGAATACACCGAAGCGTTCATCCAGGACATGCACGCAGCGGGCGTGGCTGACCCCACCATCCGCCCGAAAGCCACCGAAGAGATCCCGGCCATGATAGAGCTGGTGCAGTCCTTGGTGGATAAGGGGCACGCTTACGTGGTGGATGGCGACGTGTACTTCTCCGTGCGCTCCGACCCGCGCTACGGCACCCTTTCTGGCCGCAACGTGGATGAGATGGAAAGCGGCCACCGGGAACTGCGCGCTGATGGCCAGGGCTTGGAGGACCGCAAGCAAGACCCGCTGGATTTCGCGCTCTGGAAAGCGGCGAAACCGGGTGAACCGGCATGGGATTCCCCGTGGGGGCAGGGCCGCCCGGGCTGGCACATCGAATGCTCCGCCATGTCCCACAAGTATCTGGGGCTGCCGTTCGACATCCACGGCGGCGGCCAAGACTTGGTGTTCCCGCACCATGAGAACGAACGCGCCCAATCCGAATGCGGCTGCGGCACCGCGTTCGCGAACCACTGGATGCACTCCGGCATGCTGCAAGTGAACGCCGAGAAGATGAGCAAATCCCTGGGCAATTTCCTGCTGCTGCATGAGGTGCTGGAAGGCGCCCGGCCAGAGGCGCTGCGCATGCTGATGCTCCAGACGCACTACCGTTCTCCCTTGGATTTCTCGCCCGCGCGCTTGGAAGAAGCGGACGCGGCGCTCACTCGCGTGGAGAACGCGCTGTCCGCGGCGGATTGGGCCTGCCAGAATGCGGTGGACGGCGCGCCGGACGCGCTTGACGGAGAGGCGCTGCGCGCTCGGGCGCAGACGTGCCGGGGCGCGTTCGCAGCCGCCATGGATGACGATTTCAACGCGCCGGCGGCGCTGGGCGGCATCTTCACGCTGGTGGGCGAGGTGAACACGGCGCTGGCGGACAACACGCTTTCCGTGATGGATGCCGAAGCCGTGGCGTGCGCCACGGATGCCATCCGGGAACTGTTGGCCGTGCTGGGCATCGCGCTGGCAGAGGATGCGGGCACCGCGGATTATCCTGAGGAAGTGGTGACGCTGGCAGCAGACGTTGCCGGATACGGCGGCGCGGATGCCATGGAAGCGGTGGAAGCGCTGCTGGAGGCCCGCGCGTTGGCGCGTTCGGAAAAGGATTGGGCGCGGGCGGACGCCGTGCGCGACGGCCTGACGGGGTTGGGCTTCGCCATAGAGGACACCCCCCAAGGCGCGAAGGTCACCTACGAACGATGAGCGAAGCCAGACGGCACCCCATGCAGAACCGCCGCAAACCGTCGGTTCGCGGGCGTGTCGAGCTTCGACCACAACCAATCTCAGGCCGCCCTCGACCGAAAAGGCGCACCGAGTCCGTTTTTGCTGAGCGCCCCAGCGTCACTGTGACAGCCGTGGCTCCTGCGCCAACCCCCGTGTTGTCCCGACGCTATTTGACGTATCTGGCCATCGCCTTGGTCATTCTGCTGGCAGCGGCGTTCCTTTTCGCACGCGCATGCACGCCAGCTGAGGACATCGAACAGGAAACCGCCATTGCAGAACTGGAGCCCTCCAACTACGAGCTCATCGACGAAGCAGCGCTCCAGGACATCCTGGGCGCTGAACTGACGGCCAAGCTCATCACCGCTGCCGCTGACAATGACGATGCGGCGTGGATCGCAGCTCATCCGGAGGCCTATGCCGGCGATGGAGACAGCGTGCAGTTCAAGCTGCTCAGGCTTGCCGCGAACGAGCCGAACGCTGTCAGCTTCGTGCGTGCGTTCCCTGAACTCTACCCAGCCGACACCGCCGCTGATGACCGAGCGGGAGAAAGCGCGGGGCGCCGCACGCCGCGGCTCTACCAGTGGGATGAGCGTTGGGGCGGCACCGTTTATTGCTCTACCGCCTTCGCGCTCACGGGCTGCTGCCCCACTAGCATGGCCATGGTGTACCAAGGTCTCACGGGCAAGGACGACAAAGGGCCGCGCGAAATGGGGCAGCTTGCCCAGGAATACGGCTACATGGATCAGTACAACGGCACATCGCAGTCGTATTTCGCGGGCGTGGCACCCAAGCTGGGGCTGCGCTGCACATCATTGGATGTCAGCGCACAAGCACTTCGGGACGCCCTCAGCCGCAATGAGCTGGTCATCTGCAACGTGGGTCCGGGAGATTTCACGGATGGCGGCCATTATCTGGTGATCACTGGCATGGACGAGGATGGCAAGTTGCTGATCAATGACCCGTTCTCCGCCATGAAGTCGGATGAATCCTGGGATATGAGCACCATGCTGGCCCAAACGAAAGCGCTCTGGGCCTTCTCCGCCTGATGTGCAAAAGGGACGTTCCAAATTGCACATATCCGGATGAGCGATGTGCAGAAGGGACGTTCCAAATTGCACATAGGAACAGTCTTCCAGTGCGCATGATCCATTTCTATGTGCAATTTGGGACGTCCCTTCTGCACATCCCGAATAAAAGGAGAGGGGCGGGTGAAAACCCGCCCCTCTTGCGTGTCTTACGCGGCGCCGCCTTCCAGAGATCCTGTGGACGTGCGCGGGGATGAGACGCCCGCGTGGCCCAAGTCGAAGTTCGTGAGCAGAAGCTCCGCCTCGCGAGCGATGGAATCCCGCTTGCGGGGTGCCGGGATGGACCCGCTGCCTGCCGTGAACGACAGCTTCGCGTCCTCCCCTTCACCTTCCACGTCCACATCCACCACCGAACCGCTGGTCCAGACGCCCTCCAGGATCTGCTCCGAAATGGGGTCTTCCAGCAGCCGCTGGATGGCGCGGCGCAGCGGGCGCGCACCGTAGGTGGTGTCCGTGCCCTCCTTCGCGATGAACTGCACCGCTGCCGGCGTCAGATTGATGGTCATGTTCTGAGAGATCATGCGGTCACGCAGATCCGCCACCATGAGCTCCACGATCTGGCCGATCTGCTCTTCGGTGAGGCTCTTGAACACGATGATCTCATCCAGGCGGTTCAGGAACTCCGGACGGAAGAGCTTCTTCATCTCCGTCATGACGCGGCTTTTGATTTCCTCATCAGAGAGGCCGGATTGCCCGTCCGGCGAAAAGCCCAGCGACGTTGATTGCGCGATGTCCCGCGCGCCCACGTTCGACGTCATGATGATCACGGTGTTGCGGAAATCAACCGTGCGGCCCTGGGCATCCGTGAGGCGTCCCTCTTCCAAGATCTGCAACAGGATGTTGAACACATCCGGATGCGCTTTCTCTATCTCATCGAAGAGCACCACCGAATAGGGGCGCTGGCGCACCGCCTTCGTGAGCTGGCCGCCCTCGTCGAACCCGACGTAACCCGGAGGCGAACCCACCAAGCGGCTGACCGTGTGCTTCTCCATGTATTCCGACATGTCGAAGGACAGGAGAGCCTCTTCAGAGTTGAACAGGAACTCCGCAAGCGCCTTGGAAAGCTCCGTCTTGCCCACGCCCGACGGCCCCAGGAAGATGAACGAACCGGCCGGGCGCTTCGGATCCTTCAGGCCCGCGCGTGAACGGCGGATGGCCTTGGAGAGCGCTGTGACCGCTTCATCCTGCCCGATGACGCGCTCATGCAGCACGCCTTCCATGCGCAAAAGCTTCTCCGTTTCAGCCTCCGTCAGGTTGGACACCGGCACGCCGGTGGACATGGACACCACGTCCGCGATGTCTTCCAGCGTCACGTTCTGCACTGAACGCGCCGCGTCCTCCTCCCATTGCTTCTCGGCCTCTTCGCGCTTCGTCTTCAGTTCCGCCTCTTCATCGCGCAGCGTGGCCGCGCGCTCAAAATCCTGTTCGCCGATGGCCTTGTCCTTGTCCTGGCGGACGCGGCGCAGCTGGTCATCCAGTTCGCGCAGCTCAGGCGGCAACGTCATGTTGCGGATGCGCATGCGCGCACCGGCTTCATCCAGGACATCGATGGCCTTGTCCGGCAGATAGCGGTCCTGGATGTAACGGTTCGAAAGCTCCACGGCGGCCTGCAGCGCCTCTTCGGTGAAGTGCACCTGATGGTGCGCCTCGTATTTGTCTCGCAGGCCCTCCATGATGCGCACAGCTTGCTCTTCGTTGGGCTCGTTCACCGTGAGCGGCTGGAAGCGGCGCTCCAGCGCGGAATCCTTCTCCAGATGCTTGCGGTATTCCTCCAGTGTGGTGGCACCGATGATCTGGATCTCACCGCGGGAGAGCGGCGGCTTCAGGATGGCCGCAGCATCGATGGACCCTTCTGCGGAGCCCGCGCCGATGATGGTGTGGATCTCATCGATGAACAGGAGCACGTCACCGGAATCCATCACTTCCTTGATGACCTTCTTCATGCGCTCTTCGAATTCGCCGCGGTACTTGGAACCGGCCACCAGCGCAGACACGTCCAGCGTGACGAGGCGCTTGTTGCGCAGAAGATCCGGCACTTGGCCAGCCACGATCAGCTGCGCCAGGCCCTCAGCGATGGCCGTCTTGCCCACGCCCGGCTCGCCCAGGATGAGCGGGTTGTTCTTCTGGCGGCGGGAAAGGATCTGCATCACGCGTTCGATCTCTGCCGCACGCCCGATGACCGGGTCAAGCTCCCCATCCTTCGCCTTCTGCGTCAGATCAGTGCTGAACTCCTTCAGCATGCTGTCCCCGCGCTGACCTGACGGATCGAACCCGGCGCGACCCGCCATGACGGGTGACTGGCCCACGATGTCGTTCATGGTGGAACGGATGTCATCCGGCGTGACGCCCATGCGCTTCAGCACGTCAACGGCGGTGCCGTCGGCTTCGCGGGCGATGCCCAGCAGCAAGTGTTCCGTGGAGATGTAGGACTGGCCCATCTGCATGGCTTCGCGCAGGGAGTTTTCCAGCACGCGCTTCACACGCGGGGTGAACGCCAAATGCCCGGACACGTCCGCATCCTCATCGATGGTGGCGATCTGGCGAATGTTCTGCGTGACGCCGTCGTGCGTGATGTTCAGACGCGCCAACGCCTGGGCCGCCAGCCCCTCCTTCTCAGAGATGAGGCCCAGCAAGATGTGTTCGGTGCCCACGTAGGGCTGATGCAAAGCGCGCGCTTCGTCTTGCGCCAAGACGAGCACCTTTCGCGCTTTGTCGGTGAACTTCTCAAAAGACATGATTCCTCGATTCTGATGTGCTTGATGGCATTTTGCAGCGTATGTTAGCACTCCTGGCATAGGAGTGCCAAAACGCTTGAGCAACGCCCACACATGCCGCACACATCCGCTGCGCGCGTGCGCTAGGATGGGCGCGATGACAGGAGGCTCCATGCAGCGCATCGGCATCATAGATTTGGGCAGCAACACCGTCCGCTTGGTGGTGTTCGGCGTACAGAAGGATCTCGGGAAGCATCTGCGCCCGCGGGAGTTCCGCGTGCTGCTGAACGAAAAGGAAGTGGCCGGCTTGTCCGCCTACGTGGACGATGGCCTGTTCACGGACGCTGGCATCGAACGGGCGGCGGATGTGCTGGAAGACCATCTGGCCAGTGCGAAGAACGTGGGCTGTTCAGAGGTGCACGTGTTCGCCACCGCAGTGCTGCGCAACTGCGCGAACAGCGCGCAGGCCGTTGAGGCGCTGGAACGCAAGACGGGCCTGGCGCTGGACATCATCTCCGGTGAAGAGGAAGCGCATCTGGGATTCGTGGGCGCGTGCATCGGGCAAGATCTGGAGCAGGGCATCCTGGTGGACATCGGCGGCGGTTCCACGGAGTTCACGCACATCGAACGCGGGCGGGACCTCATGAACGTGAGCGTGCCGCAGGGCAGCGTGTCCTCCTATGCGGCAGCGGTCTCCCGCGTGCTGCCCACGCCGGACGAATGCGCGGCCATCCGCGCCGCGTTCGAAGAGCGCATCTCAGAATACAAGTGCATCAAAGCCACGCACGAGGCAGCCATGTACGGCATCGGCGGCAGCGTGCGCGCGGTGGCGAAGATGCTGGGACGCATGAACGGGCGGGACAAAGCGCAGAAACAGATGGTGCCTGCTGATGTTGATCGCGTGCTGGCGCTGCTGGAAGAGGATCCGTCCACGTTCGCACACCTGGCCGTGAAGGCCGTGCCGGATCGCTTGCATTCGGTGGTTCCCGGGTGCATCCTGCTGCGCACGCTCATGGAGGCGGCACAGGCGAAGACGCTCACCCTCTGCAAATACGGCGTCCGCGAAGGCTACCTGTCAGAACGCGTCCTGGGCTGATGCCAGCAGCTGCAGGTTGCTGCGGAGAACCTGCGTTCGGCACAGCAGGTGAAAACCCCGGGACGCAGTGCGCTCCGGGGTTTTCACCATGAAGAGAGAGGAGGGGCGTGTTCTCACAACCACTGGTTCCGCAGCTCCACCTGGATGACCTGACCCGCTTTGGGAGGCTGTGCAGCTGGCCCTGCGGGCATCAGGCAATAGGCATTCGCCGCTTCCGCCTGCACTGAACCAGGCCGACCAGGCACCGGCGTGGCCAGCAGGCGCCCCTGATCATCAGAGGCCAATGTCAGGAACTTCACCGAGAAGAACTCATCACCAAGATCCGTGGCCTCCGCTGGCCGTTCTTCCCCCCGCAGCTCAGCCTGGGGCGTTCGAGCGCGTTTTTCCATCTTCCCTGCCGAAAGGTCAGCGGTCAGCATGGCCGCGATGGTGCGCGGGGCGGGGTCAAGCCCGAAGAAGCGCTTCATCAGGGGAAGCAGATAGAACCCGAGCGTGAACGACGCGCCGCCGCTCGGGCCGGAGATGCCCACCACAGGCACGTCATCCACCAACCCATAGGAACTATGATGGCCGGGGCCGTGGTTGGTCTGGTGGCAGATCATCCGTCCAAGCTCTTCCAGCACCTCAACGGACCAGTCGTCGGACCCCTTTGATGACCCGGCGTTCAGCACCACGATATCAGCCACGGCGCACGCATCCAGCAAAGCGCGCCGGATGGCTTCGCGTTCGTCGGGCACGATGTCGAACGGGACGAACACGCCTCCCCACGCTTCCACCTTGCCGCGCACCACTGCGCCGTTGGATTCATAGACCCTGCCCTGGCCGGCGAACCGCTCTGCGGCGCTGGCGGCGAAAGGCAGGTTCGCGGGCACCAGCTCGTTGCCGGTAGGGATGAATGCCACGCGCGGCTTCGCCATCACCGTCACCGACGAATGCCCGGCAGCTGCGATGCGAGCCGCAATATCCGGCGTGATGACGCACCCGGCCTCCCACGCCACATCGCCCCTCCGAGCCTGCGAACCCACCGCCCGCGTGCCCGCCCACCTGCCGGAGGGCGCAGCCTTGACGCGCACATGCATCTCATCATCGCTCACATCCACGTGCTCGACCACGATGGCGGCATCGAAACCCGCCGGCATGGCGACGCCCGTATTGGCGAATTCCCAATCGACGCCGCGCACCCATGCATCCGTGTTCGGGATCTGGCCATCCGGCAGACCTGCGAACGCATCCCAATGCACGGCTATGGAATCCATTGCGCACGTGAGCGCGTTCGGCAGGTCGGTTTTGTACGGCACGTCTTCAGCGAGCACGCGGCCATAGGATTCGGAAAGCGCCACGCGCTCCATGCGCTGATGCCCGAAGGAGCCGGGCAAGGCCCCCAACATTCCTGCGACAGCCGCATCTCGTGAAAGCTCGATATGCCTTGAATGGTCTCGCATGATGCCTCCTATGCCTTCGGCAGCGCCCCTTGCAGCAGATCTGCCAGCTCAGCATCTGACAGGTCACGGCCGTACATGGTGCGGTAATACGCCTTCGTCACATCTTGGATGGAGTCTGGGAATGCGTCCGGATACAGCAGACGCGGCAGCCACTGCATGCCCATCAGCTGGTTCACCGTGGGCGGGTTGTTCATCCAGCA
>CANSWY010000013.1 GCA_947650915.1 uncultured Eggerthellaceae bacterium
GAGAAGCGAATGAGCGCTGAAAGGCCTTCCCTATGTGCAATTTGGGACGTCCCTTCTGCACATCCCTTTCGCACATCAGGGTTCGTGCACAGCTGTGCCATACTTGCGGGATGGCAGTTCGACGAAAGGAACGCTCATGCCTGACGACGCAAGCCTGGTGATCGACAACATCACGGTGGGCCGCATCGGCCCCAGCGCCGTCCATGGACGCGGGCTGTTCGCCACCGATGACCTGGTGGAAGGCCAGATCCTGGGCGTGCTGGACGGCCAGGTGATGGACTGGGACTTCTACGATGAGCTGGTGGCCGCCCGCAACCTCGATCGCGTCCTCACCGAAGCATTCTTCATGGAATGGAACGCGCTCTCGCCCACCACACTCTTGGTGAGGCCGTTCCGCACGAAGTACAGCTTCATCAACCACTCGCGCACGCCCAATCTGACACTGGTGCCCCACCCCTTGCGCGTGGTGGCGAAGCGGGCCATCAAGGCGGGTGAGGAGCTGCTTTTGGATTACCGTGAAGAGCCGCTGCGAAAGGAGTACCTGGAAGGCCATGGAAGCACCTATCTCTAAGGCGCCAGGCCACGCGGGCGCGCCGATCCGGTTCTCCCAGTTCGTGGTGCAGACGATCCAGCTGGCCCCCGCCGCCGACCAGCGCTGTTTCACTGCCAAGGTCACGCTGCCGCCCGAGGAGGACGCCCAAAGCCACCAATACCCTGAATGGCTCGACGCCCATCAGCAGTTGCACAGCACCTATGCGGATTCGCTCTGCCTCGCGCTCAGCACTGTAAGCGCAGACGGCATCGCTGAGTGCTGGCGCACCGAGGGACGCGCGCTCCTCTGTGACGCGCTGACGCCGCGCGGACTGGAAGCCTCCCTCTTCTACGAACCACATCTGAGGCAGTGGCTCATCATCTACCGGCTCGATCTTGAAGCGGACAGCGCAACGTTCCGCGATCTGCTGGAAACGGAAGACGTGTACAACGAATTACGGAACGTCTTCGTCATCTCTGAAATGGGCAGCCGCGTATCCGCTTTCGTCACGAAAACGGAGGAGAAAGCGCGCGCCGCGATCACTGAACAGACAGAACGCCTTTACTGCATCCAACTGAATCCACGCGCGGACATCACCGTGGTGGACAGTTCCGGCAACATCACGTTCTTCTTCCCCAGCTCCACGCCGCCCCTCTCCACGCTGCTCATCCACGCGCATGTGCGTGCGGAACGCATCGGACAGGAAGCGGAACCGCTTGCCGTGGATGACACGGATCTGTATCTGTTCTGGGGCCGCTTCCACACCATCGTCTCCCGCGATCCGGACACCGCCAGTGCCATCACGCGATTCATGCCCATCCAATTCCAAGCACAGCTCGTCTGGAGCTACCTTTCAAAGACGAACCGGGAACTGCAAGGGATCGAGCGCCAAGTCATCAGTGGTGACGTGACGAAAAAAGACGGCACCATGGATCTCATGGACGCGCTGAACAACAGCATCCACTACGCCATCCTCATGAACGAAGACTTCAAGCGCTCCATCGAAGGCGACAACGCGAAAGTCTATGTGCCCGCTTCGTGCCGATGGCACATGGACGAATCACTGACGCGCGCCAAGGAGTTCGCAGGGTTCCTGTCTGATGACATCGACCGCAACCTGAAGAAGAAATCCCTCAAGTCAGAAGAGCGGCAGAACCGCGCACTGACGGCCATCACCATCTTGGGCGTGCTGGCGCTGGTAGAAACCTGGAGCAACTACCTTTCGCTGTTGCAAAGGGACTCAGTGGAAGGGGTGGCCGAATCCGGGTTCATGCATGCGCTGTTCGGCAGTTCGGACATCCTGCTTGCGTTCAACACCTGGTTCCCCATCGTGCTGTTCATCCTTTGCGTCATCGCCGTCATCCTGCTGCTGGTCCGCCGGTGATGTGCGAAAGGGACGTTCCAAATTGCACATAGGAGAAGCGAATGAGCGCTGAAAGGCCTTCCCTATGTGCAATTTGGGACGTCCCTTTCGCACATCCTGCATCACCTTTCGCTATGTGCAATTTGGGACGTCCCTTTCGCACATCAGGGGGTCAGCGCCAGAGGGTGAAGCGGCGCTGCACCCAGGAGGTGAGGGCAGAGAGCACAGTGACCACCACGCCGCAGACGATGATGCCCGCGATCACCGCCGCGTAGTTCGCGTAGATGTTCGAATTCGTGATGAAGAACCCGATGCCCGCCCGCGCGCCGATCATCTCGGCGAAGGTGAGCATCAAGAACGCCGTGGTCAAGGACACGCGCAGCCCTTGCAGGATGCCCGGCATGACGTAGGGCAGGATGATGCGCCAGACCATGGTGGGCCCGCTCACGCAGAGCGCGCGGGCGTTGTCCATGAGCTTCGGGTCCAGCGACGACACCCGCAGCACCATGTTCAGGAACTGCGGCCAGAACACGCCCAGCAGGATGATGCAGGCGGACGCCATGCGGAACGTGGGCATGAGCACCACCAGATACGGCGCGAACACCGTGGGCGGAATGGGCGCCATCACATTCGCGATGGGGTAGAACATCTCACGCAGGCGCGGCACCCAGCCGCAGATGATGCCCAGCACCACGCCCAGCAGGATGCCGCCCAGATACCCCACCATGAGCAGCGACGTGGACGCCAGCACGCTCTCCCAGAGCGTGGCGTAGCTGGTGCGGAAGATGTCGAACACCTCTTCGGGCGTGGGCACGATCACGTTCGGCGTCACGCCCAGCTTGGTGGAGGCCACTTCCCAGATGATGATGAGCGCCCACACGAAGACGATGATGTCGTTCGGCCCGGTGGATTCCACGCCGCGCTTCGCCTTGGAGATGAGCAGCCCCAAATACAGCGCATCCATGACGCCCAACGCGATGAGCAGCGGATAGTACGTGACCGTGAGCACTTTCGCATTCGGCACGGCCACGATGATGGCCACCAGCGTGAGCAGCAGAAGCTGCGCGAAGAGGAACCGCCGGTTCAGGATTCCAGCCACAGCCGCGATGCCCCCTCCCCCTGCTGGACGCGTTCAGCAGGCGCTTCCGCGGGCACGCCTTCGCCCGCACCTGGCACAGGCTCGCTCTCATAGAAGAGCGCCGTCAGCCGCTCCGCTATCTGCCGGGCGCGCGCGTTCTCCGTGAGCAGCTCCTGGGTGCGCGGGCGCGGCAGGTCCACCATGAAGTCCGCCGTGATGCGCCCGTCGGCCACGAACACCACGCGATCGGCCAACAGGATGGCCTCTGAGATGTCATGCGTGACGAACACCGCCGTCTTGCCGTTCTGGCTGTCAGCCCAAAGCGTTGCCACCAGCGCCTGCAGCGCACGGCGCGTCTTCACGTCCAGCGCGCCGAAGGGTTCGTCGAACAGCACGATCTGCGTGTCCATGGCCAGCGCCCGGGCGATGGCCACGCGCTGCTGCATGCCACCGGAAAGCTGGTAGGGATATTTGTCCTTCGCGTCCGCCATGCCCACCAGCTCCAGATAGCGTTCAGCCGTGCGCGCCATCTCCTGCTTGGACTGGCCACGCTTGAGGACGCGGTCCGCCTGTTCGATGCCGAACGCCACGTTCGCGCGCGCCCGCATCCAGGGGAAGAGCGAATAGTCCTGGAACACGATGGCACGGTCGAGCCCCGGCTCCGTCACCGGGGCTCCGTTGACGATCACGCGCCCGCTGGTGGGGTGCGAAAGCCCGGATATCAGGCGCAACAGCGTGGACTTGCCGCCGCCGGAGTGTCCGATCACGCAGAGGAACTGCCCGTGCGGCACAGCAAGGCTGACATCCGTGAGCGCCGGACGCGCCGGAGCGCCTTTCGCGCGTCGGAGGTCCTCATAGGTGAACGACACGTGATCCAACCGTATGGCGTCCATGGGGCCTCCTTCCTGTTGACGATGCCGTTGGCAACCTTTCGCGGTGCGGTTGAGGATACAGAAAAGGGGAGCGGCGCGGAAGTGCGCTGCTCCCCTTCACGTGCAGGCAGTGCCCTAGTGCACGTTCTGCTTCTGGTAGACGGCGTCCAGGTCCTTCCAGAACTGGCTGTCCGGTTCGCGCTCCATGAGCGCGTTGAGCGCGCGGCTGTAGACGGAGTCCACCACGTAGTCATCAGCAGACGGCGCGCTGGCGTCCAGCTGGTCCACGTCCTTCAGGGATTCATAGAACGCCAGCGTGGCATCGCGGCAGGGATCCGGCAAAAGCTGCATGGCGGCCTCGTAGTCATCCGTGCCGTAGAGCGCGGCTTTGATGTATTCCGGATCCTGTTCGGAGTATTCGGCCAGCATGGGAATGGCCACGTCCGGCTGCTCGCGGAACACTTGGTAGCCGCGCAAGAGCGCCGTTTCGAAATCCACCAAGGACAGGAACTTGTCATGATAGGCCGCGTTCGACGCGTTCTGGCGGCAGCACGGGTAATCGCCCGTGAAGTCCTTCACCAAGCCGGCCACCTGCACGCCGCGGTCGCGGTTGATATAGCCGAACGCGTTGTTCACCAGCGCCAGATCGTTCTCACCCTTGAGGAGCGCTTCCACTTGGGCCTGTTCGCTGTCGATGGGCGTGAACGTGACATCCCCGCCGTCAATGTCCAGGCCTTGGTCCTTGAGCCAAGAACGGAAGGCCACCTGGCCCGTTTCCGCACGGAAAAAGGAGATATTGAGCCCCTTGAAGCTGTCCGGCCCCTCCAGCTTGCCCGTCCAGTCCGGACCGGCCAGGATCTCCGTGCCGTTCAGCACCGTGCCGCCGATGATGTACAGCGGCGTGCCCTTGGAGATGTATTCCAGCGTCTGGACGGTGCCCATGAGCATCATGTCCAGATTGTCCGCGGCCAAGGAGGCGAAGCCCTCGGCCAGCTCCACCTGCTGGAACTCCACATCGCAGCCCTCTTCTTCAAAGAAGCCCATGTTCTCCGCAATGACCGTGGGCGCGATCTTGAACAGCTTGCCGCGCCGGCCCACCACCAGGTGCTGGCCCTTGCCCTCCGACATGAACGCTTCATCTACAGCAGCTGCGCTGGAAGCGCTTGAGGTGGGATTCGCGTTGCCGCTGCACCCCGCCAGCGCAACGCCGCCGAACGCAGCCACGGCCGTGATGCCGGCCGCCTTCACGAATGATCTTCTGCTGAGGTTCTTCATCTGGATTCGTCTCCTTGGTTCCCTCCGGTCACTCTATGCACTGAATAGTAGCACATGTCATCTAGTTGTATGACGCAGTCCATTAGTGGAATATGCAAGATGTGCAAAAGGGACGTTCCAAATTGCACATAGGAAAAGAGATTGAGCACTGAAAGACTCATCCTATGTGCAATTTGGGACGTCCCTTTCGCACATCTGGCATGATCGCCTGTGCAATTTGGGACGTCCCTTTCGCACATCAGGCAGCCTCGCAGGTGCAATTTGGGACGTCCCTTTCGCACATCTTGCCTTTTGCGCTTGGCGGGGATGTCAGGTCAGGGAGCGGTAGAAGCAGGTGGGAGCGCCGGTGTGGCAGGCGGGTCCGGCAGGATGCACCAGGGCCAGCAAGGTGTCTGCGTCGCAGTCGTAGCGCAGGTCAACCAGCTGCTGGGTGTTCCCGCTGGTGGCACCCTTGTGCCAGAGCTCCTGGCGGCTGCGCGACCAGAAGACCGTCTCTCCGCGATCCAACGTGAGCTCTAAGGATTCTTGGTTCATCCACGCCATCATGAGCACGTCTTTCGTGTCCGCATCCTGCACGATGCAGGGGATCAGCCCGCGTTCGTCGAAGGCAAGCTCCGGAAGTTCCATGGACGTCACATCCTCACCGGTATGCCGCGGGCCGCCATGTCTTCCTTCACGTCCCGAATGCTCAGTTCCCCGAAATGGAAGACGCTGGCCGCCAGCACGGCATCGGCCTCCCCTTCGATGACGCCCTCAGCGAAATGCTCCAAGCACCCTACCCCGCCGCTGGCGATGACGGGGATGTCCACCGCCCGCGCCACGGCCCGGGTGAGCGCGCAATCGAACCCTTCGCGCGAACCGTCGCGGTCCATGCTGGTGAGCAGGATCTCCCCCGCGCCGCGCTTCGCCGCCTCGCTCGCCCACGCCACGGCATCAAGCCCCGTGGCATTCCGGCCGCCCGCGGTGTACACCTCCCACTTGTCACCTGCACCCGGCACGCGTTTCGCATCAATGGCCACCAAGATGGCCTGGGTGCCGAACGCGCGGGCCGCCACCGTGATGAGGGAAGGATCCTTCACCGCCGCGGAGTTCACGGACACTTTGTCAGCCCCCGCCGCGATCATCTGCCGGATGTCATCCACGCTGCGGAAACCGCCGCCCACGGTGTAGGGCAGGTGCAGCTCAGCCGACGCACGGCTGGCCAGGTCCACCACGGTGGACCGTTCGTCTGACGTGGCCGTGATGTCCAGGAAGATGACCTCGTCCGCGCGCTCTTCGTCATAGCGGCGCGCCAGTTCGATGGGGTCTCCCGCGTCCCTCAGTCCCACGAAGTTCACGCCCTTGACCACGCGCCCGTCCTTGACGTCCAAGCACGGGATGACGCGTTTCGCCAGCACGCGCTACCCCTCCAGATCCGCCAACGTGAGCGGACGCTCCAGCTGCGCGCTGCGGTCACGCTGCGCTTCCAACGTGCTGCGGCAGACCGCCACCGCATCGGCCACGCTGAACGCGCCTTCGTAGATGGCGCGCCCGGCGATGACGCCTTCAAGCGCATCCGACGCGCGCGCCAGTTCGCGGATGTCCTCCAACGTGGACACGCCGCCGCTGGCGATGACCGGGTTGCGGAACGCTTGGGACATCTCCACGTAGGCCGCAGGGGCCACGCCCGTGCGCATGCCGTCGCGCGCGATGTCCGTGTAGATCAGGTGCTCATAGCCCGCGTCCGCCATGGCGGAAGCCAGCTCCAGCGCGTTCACGCCCGCGCCCTGCACCCAGCCTTCCACCTTCACGTCCCCATCCTTCGCATCCACGCCCGCAGCCAGCATGTCCGGACCGAATTCCTCCCGTGCGGCCTGGGCGAAGTCAGGATCGGCCACCAGCGCGGTGCCCAGCACCATGCGCGTCACGCCCACGTCCGCCATGCGGCGCAGGTCATCCAGCGTGCGCAGGCCGCCGCCCACTTCCACCTTGAGGCTGGTGAGCTGCAAGATGCGCTTGATGACGGCCGCATTCGTGCACGCGCCGTCCCGCGCGCCGTCCAGATCCACCACGTGGAGCCACTCAGCGCCGTCCTCTTCGAAGAGCTGCGCCTGTTCGGCCGGGTCATCATGGTACACGGTGACCTTCGCGTAATCGCCGCGTTCCAGGCGCACAGCCTGGCCGTCAAGGATGTCGATGGCCGGGAGGAAATGCATGGCAGATCATCTCTCTTTCGTCAGACGGACGAAGTTCGCCAGCAGCGCCGCGCCCGCGTCCGAACTCTTCTCTGGGTGGAACTGTACACCGAAGGCCCGCCCGCGCGCGCACGCAGAGGGAAACGTTACCGAATGGGCCGTGCGCCCGCAGGTGGCCTCCCCCTCCGGGGCCACGTAGGAATGCGTGAAGTAGAAGTATTCGTCTTGCGGGATGCCCGCGAACAGGCCTTGCGCACCCGCGTCCGTCACATGCACCGTGTTCCAGCCCACGTGCGGCACCTTGTAGGCGCGCCCTTCCACATCTTGGGCGGGCATGCGGCCGACCACGCCCGGCAACAGGCCCAGCCCTCGGGTGGGCGCGCCTTCGGCGTGCTCTTCGCCCGCTTCGTACATCAGATGCATCCCCAGGCAGATGCCCAGAAACGGCACGCCTGCAGCCACCGCGTCCCGGATGGCGTCCGCCTGCCCCGTCTCTTCCAACGTGGCCATGGCGTCCGCGAACGCGCCCACGCCCGGCAACACGATGCCGTCCGCCTCCCGGATGCCGTCAGCGGCAGGCGTGACGCGCACGTCCGCTCCGGCAGAGGCCAGCCCGCGTTCCACGGACTTGATGTTGCCCTTCTGGTAATCAACGATGACGATCACAGCGCGCCCTTCGTGGAGGGCACCTGTCCCGCCGTGCGCGGGTTCACGGCCACGGCCTGGCGCAGCGCGCGGCCACAGGCCTTGAACGCAGCCTCTATCAAGTGGTGCGCGTTTTCGCCGGAGAACTGGCGCAGGTGCAGCGTGGCACCCGCGTTCGCCGCGAACGCGATGAAGAACTCCCGCGCCAGCTGCGTGTCGAACGTGGCAATGGCGTCCACCGGGATGTCCATGGCCCAAAAGGCCTGGCCGCGGCCCGATATGTCCAGCGCGCAGAGCACCAGCGCTTCGTCCATGGGCACGGCGCAGCTGGCGAAGCGCTCTATCCCGCGCTTGTCACCCAGCGCACGCGCGAACGCCTGGCCCAGCACGATGCCGGTGTCCTCCACGGAGTGATGCGCGTCCACCTCCAGGTCCCCCTTGCAGCGGACGGTCAGATCGAACAGGGCGTGGCGCGCGAAGGCGTCCAGCATATGATCGAAGAACGGAACGCCCGTGTCCACGTCAGCCGTGCCCACACCGTCCAGGTTGATGGTGATGGCGATGTCCGTTTCCCGCGTGGTGCGTTCCACGGTGGCCGTGCGCGCGTCGCCCATGTCAGATCTCCTTTCGCAGCGCGTTCAGGAACGCGTCGTTCTCCTCCGGCGTGCCCACCGTCACGCGGAGCGTGCCCTCAAGGCCGGGCGCGGTGCTGAAATCGCGCACCAGGATGCCCGCGTCGTACAGGCCCTGCCACACGCGCGCCGCCTCCGGCACGCTGAACAGCACCCAGTTCGCATGGCTGGGGTAGGCATGCACGCCCGGCAGCGCCCCCAGCGCGCCAGTGAGCCGTTCGCGCTCCGCGATGATGGCGTTGATGCCGGGTTCGAATTCGGCGCGGTTCTGGTAGATCACCCGCGCGATGGCCTGGCTCACCGCGTCCACTGAATAAGGCTGGCGCACTTTCAGGTATTCCCGGATGACGTCCGGGTGCCCCAGGATGTAGCCCACGCGCACCCCGGCCAGGCTGAACGCCTTGCTGAACGTGCGCAGGATGACCAGGTTCTTGTTGGCTTCCAGGTGTGGGCGCATGGTCTGACGAGAGAATTCGAAGTAGGCTTCATCCACCATCACCAGCGCATCCGTGGCCGCCAGAAGCTCCTGCAAGAATTCCATGCGGGCGCGCAGGCCCGTGGGGTTGTTCGGGCTGGCAATGATGGTGAAATCCACCTGCGAATCCGGCCCGGACACCGCGCGCAACACCGCTTCCTCATCAATGGCGAAATCCTGGTCCGCCAGGCGCGGGATATCCAGCACGTCCGTGTCCGTGAGGCGCGCGTTCGCCGCATAGACGGAGAACGTGGGCGGCAGGTTCAGGAACGTGCGCCCCGGCCCGCCCCAGGCCAGCGCCGTATTGAACAACAGCTCATCCCCACCGTTGCCCACCAGCACATGTTCGCGGTCAAGGCCGTTCGCCTCCGCGATGGCATCCCGCAGATCGTTCGCCAGCGGATCCGGATAGCGGTTGAACGCCACCTCCCGCACCGCCGCCTCTATCTTCTGGCGCAGCTCCTCGCTCACATCCCGCGGGTTCTCGTTGGCGGACAGCATGGCGTCTGCCGGCAGGTACTTCGGGTCGTAGGGCGTGAGGCCCTCCAGCTTCGCGGAAGGACGGCGAACGCGATCCATCAGCGCTCCCCCGCTTCCGCGGCAGCACCTGCACCTGTGCCCGTGCCCGCGTCCGCACCATTGATGGAAGCGCTGCCCGCGGCACCTTCCACCGGCGCGCCCGTCTCCTGCAGGGCCGCATCCATGCGCAGCGCCACGGACTGCGCGTGCGCCCAGAGGCCCTCGTGCAGCGCGATGGCCATCACGGCTTTCGAATCGTTCAACAGCGCTTTTGCGCTGTACTGGATGATGGAGCTCTTCTTCACGAATTCGTCCACGGAAAGGGGGCTCGCGAAGCGCGCCGTGCCGCCGGTGGGCAGCGTGTGATTCGGGCCGGCCACATAGTCTCCCACGGCTTCCGGCGTCCACGGCCCCAGGAAGATGGCACCCGCGTTCCTGATCTGGCCCAGGTAGTCCATGGCGTTCGCCACGTGCATCTCCAGGTGCTCCGGCGCGATGACGTTCACCGTTTGCAGCGCTTGCTCCATGTCCGACACGATGACCGTGAGGCCGTGGCCTTCCAGGGAGGCGCGCGTGATGTCCGCCCGCGGCGAATGCGCCAGATGCTCCTCCACGGCGCGTTCCACCTCATCCGCGTAGGCGGCGCTTTCGCACACCAGATAGCAAGCCGCCATGGGGTCGTGTTCGGCCTGGGCCATCAAGTCCATGGCCACCAAGCGCGCATCCGCCGTGGCGTCCGCCACCACGCAGACCTCCGAAGGCCCGGCGATCATGTCTATCCCCACGTCCCCGGACACCACCTTCTTGGCCGCGGCCACGTACGCGTTGCCCGGGCCGGTGATCTTGTCCACAGGACGAACGCTTTCCGTGCCGTAGGCCAGCGCGGCCACTGCCTGGGCGCCGCCCACCGTATACACCTCCGTGACGCCGCCCAGCTTGCAGGCAGCCAGGATGGCCGCGTCCACCGTGCCGTCCTTCTGCGGCGGCGTCACGCAGGCGATGCGCGCCACGCCCGCCACGCTGGCAGGGATGGCGTTCATGAGCACCGTGGACGGGTAGAGCGCCCGGCCGCCCGGCACGTAGATGCCCACCGAATCCAGCGGCGTCACCTTCGCACCCACGATGGCGCCGTCCTCCCGGGCGAAGAGCCAGCTTTGGGTGATCTGGCGTTCGTGGAAGTCGCGGATCTGGCGCGTGGCGTGCTTGAGCGCTTCCAGCGTGTCCGGGTCCACCTGGTCAAGGGCTGCATCCAGCGCTTCCGCGGGCAGCTTGAACGCGTCCACCGTGACGCCGTCCAGCTTCTGCGTGAGCTCCGTGAGCGCCTCATCCCCCCGTTCGCGCACGTCCGCCACGATGTCCGTGGCCGTTTTCAGCGCGTCGGCGTTGAACGCGCCCGTACGGTCTATGAGGTCCGCGCGGAAGGGTTCCGTGGGCTTCAGTTCGATGCGTCTCATCATTGGGCACCACCTGCTATCGGTTCGTATTCGGCGCTCTGCGCGTGCTGCGCCAGCGCATCGGCCAATTCTACTATGCGCCCGTCCGTGCGCAGGCGGGCGGGGTTCGCGAAGAAGCGCGCGGTGGAGGCCAGCACCTCATCCACGATGACCAGGTCATTCTCCCGGAGCGTGGTGCCCGTGGCCGTGATGTCCACGATGCGTTCGGCCAGGCCGGTCATGGGTGCCAGTTCGATGTTGCCGTTCAGGCGCACGATGTCCGCCTGGATGCCTGCACGGGCGAAATGCGCGCGCGTGATGTTCGGGTACTTGGTGGCCACGCGGATGGAACCCAGCCGCCGGTAGCGTTCCTGGATGGCGTCTTCCGTGCCGGCCAGTTCGGCCACCACGAAACGGCAGCCGCCGAACTTGAGATCAGCCAGCTGCACCACCTGGGCGTCGGATTCCAGAAGCGAATCCCGCCCGCAGATGCCGCAGTCCGCCGCGCCCGATGCCACGAAGGCGGGCGCGTCAGAGGGCCGCACGATGATGTAGTCCGCCGAAGGAGTGCGGATGATCAGCTGTCGGCCCGGGTCTTCCAGGCCCGTGGTGTCAAGGCCTGCCGCCTGCAGGCTTTCGATGGCGTCCTTGTTGAGAGCACCCTTCGGCACGGCGATGCGAAGGGGCCGCTCCGCATCCAGGTCCGCCCCGGATGGCGCTGTTGCCGTTGGTGCCGCCGGATCCGTAGCAAAGGCTTCAGCCTTTGTCCCATCCAGCGCTGATGCCGGTTCCGCGGATTCGCAGGCTAAAGCCTGCGCTACGCAGGTCTCCGACGCAGGTGTCTCTAGACCCGCGAATTCGCAGGTTTCAGGTGTAGATGCTGCTTGATCCGTAGCAAAGGCTTCAGCCTTTGTCCCAGAGGTTTCAAGCGTCGTTGCCTTTGCCCCATCCGGCGCTGATCCATCGCCTGCGGCGGCGGCCATGGCCTGCTCCAGGGAGAAAGCGAACCCCGCTGCCGGCCGTTCAGCGCCGAAAGCCGCCAGCATGTGATCATAGCGGCCGCCGGATCCCAGCGAACTGCCCAGATGCGGAGAGAACGCTTCGAACACGATGCCCGTGTAATAATCGAACGAACTGAGGGCGGAAAAATCCACCAGGATGCGCGCATCCGGGCACGCGCGCGCAACTTCCTGGCAGACGGCCGCGAGGTCATCCAGACCGTCCGCACAGCCCAAAGGCTCAGTGATGCGGCGCGCCTCTCCGATGGCCTCCACCCCGCCGCGCACGTGCACCAGATCCTGCACCGCCTGCGCATAGGCGGGCGCCACGCCCTGGCCGTCCGCCGCAGGCGCCAACGCCTGGCTGTCCGTCAGATTCGCCAGCTCCACGAAGTCAGAGGCATGACAGGCCGCCAGCACCGCCTGCTTCCAAGCCGCGCTGCCGCCCGATCGCTCCAACAGCGCCCGCAGCGGGGCCACCGTGGCCACCGCCAGCGTCACCTGCGTCACGTTCGCCAGCTTGAGCGCACGCAACAGGAGCGAAACCAATTCCGCGTCCGTCTGCCACCCGCTCTCCCCCAGCGCCTCCACGCCGACCTGCGTCATCTCGCGCGGAGTGACCTGCGCTGTGCCTTCGGTTTCGCGGAACACGCGCTGGGTGTAACGCAGGCGCAGCGGGCCGTCAGCGGCGGCCAGGCGCGTGGAGCACATGCGCGCCACCTGCACGGTAACATCTGGCCGCATGGCCAGCAGGTCTCCTTGGGAATCGAAGAAGCGGAAGGGGGATGCGGGCAGATGTGCGCCGGCGTTCACCACATCCAGCGCCTCCAGCGTGGGCGTTTCGATGGGGCGGAAGCCGACGCGGGCGAACAGGTCCTGCACGCTGCGCGTGATGCGTTCGCGCTCTGCCGCTTCATCTGGCAGGACGTCACGAAATCCCGTGGGGGTGGATCGGTTCATGGAGCTCCTCTTGCTGTGTTCCTCTTGCGGTGCACGCCATGATAGCACTTTATCACAGTAGAGTGATAAAGCAACCTGATGTGCAAAAGGGACGTTCCAAATTGCACATAGGAGAAGAGCATCTGCAAAGAGAGGACTGTTCCTATGTGGATGTGCAAAAGGGACGTTCCAAATTGCACATAGCAAAAGAGCATGAGCACTGAGAGAGCAATCCTATGTGCAATTTGGGACGTCCCTTTTGCACATCAGGCAACCCCGCAGGTGCGATTTGGGGCGCCCCTTCCGCGCATCAGCCCAGGGCCACATCCAGCACCATCATGAGCACGAACCCGATGGCAAGCCCCACGGTGCCCACGTTCGTGTGCTTGCCTTGCTGCGTTTCAGGGATCAGCTCTTCGGTGACCACATACACCATGGCGCCCGCCGCGAAAGAAAGGACGTAGGGCAAAAACGGCGTGGCCACTTCCGTCACCGCCAACATGAGCAGCGCCCCCAGCGGCTCCACCGCTCCGCAGAGGGTGCCCGTGAGGAACGCCTTCGGGCGAGAATAGCCGTTCGACACCAGCGGCAGGGACACGATGGCACCTTCCGGCACGTTCTGGATGGCGATGCCGGCCGAAAGCGTGACCACGCCCGCCAGCGCGATGTTCGCGTCCCCGGCAAGGAAGCCCGCCAGCACCGCGCCGCAGGCCATGCCTTCGGGCAGATTGTGGATGGCCAGGGCGAACAGCATCATGGTGGGTTTCTTGAGCCCTGCGCTCATGCCCTCGGGTTCGTCAGCGTTCACGTGCAGGTGCGGCATGAAGTGATCGATCAGCAAGAGCAAGAGGATGCCGGCCAGAAACCCGATGACCGCCGGCGCCCAGGCCGGCAGCGGGCCGCCTTCGGATGCCTCAAGGGACGGGATGATGAGGCTCCAGACGCTGGCCGCCACCATGACGCCCGCGGCGAATCCCAAGAGCGCCTTCTGGAAGCGTTCACTCATACCGCGCTTCAGGAAGAAGACGAACGCAGCGCCCAACGTGTTCCCCGCGAAGGGCACGATGAGCGCTGTGAAAACTGCTATGACCATGGTTGCATCCATGAGCAGGATGGTAATCCATCGGCGTCCGCCGTGGCGCGCACCCGTGCAACCGTTTCAATCCCGTGAGATGCCGCCCCCATATGCGCGAAAGGTTGCCCTGATATGCAAAAGGGACGTCCCAAATCGCACCTGCTTGGGGGCGATGTGCAAAAGGGACGTTCCAAATCGCACATAGGAAAAGAGGGCCGGCAAAGAAAAGACTGATCCTATGTGCAATTTGGGACGTCCCTTTTGCACATCAGGCAACATCACGGGTGCAATTTGGGACGTCCCTTTTGCACATCAGGAGGTCACGAATCCTCCGTCCCTTCGTGACCTCAGACTTCGATCAGTTCGTAGTCCTTGGTGCCGCAGCCCAGGCGGGCAGCGTCGTCGATGGTCTTCGTGCCGTGCTTGGAACTGATGCGCTCCAGCAGATGGTCACGGCCCGGGTCATCCGATGCCTTCACCGCGTCTATGCAGGCCTGGTCGATGGCCACCGGGTCCAAAGAGGCGAAGATGCCCAGATCCCCCATGCAGGGGTCTTCCGCCACCGCGCAGCAATCGCAATCCACGGACAGGTTGCAGGCGATGCTGACGTAGGCCAGGTTGCTGCCAAAACGGTTCACGATGGTCTCAGCCGCTTCTGCCATGGCCTCCAGGAAGTCATCCTGTTCGGCATGTTTGTCCCAGAAATCGCCCTGATCCAGGGACTGGCCCCCGGTGTGGATGTTCACCTTGCCCTGATTGGACGCGCAGCCGATGGCCAGCTGCTTGAGCGCCCCGCCGAAGCCGCCCATGGGGTGGCCCTTGAAGTGGGAGATGACCAGCATGGAGGCGTAATCCGCCAGGTGCTTGCCCACGCGGTTCTTCTTGAGCACGCGGCCATTCTTGATGGGAAACACCAGGTCAGGGCCGTCGGCATCCATGATGTCCACGTTGAACACGTCCGTCCAACCGTGGGCCGCCATCAGCTTCTGGTGCTTTTCGGTGGTGTCGCGCGCGCCTTCATAGGCGGTGTTGCATTCCACCACGGTGCCGTCCACCTCTTGCACCATGGGGATCAGGAATTCCGGGCGCAGGTAGTTCTGGTTGCCCTCTTCGCCGGAGTGCACCTTCACGGCCACCTTGCCCGGCAGCTTCACGCCCAGCTTGCCGTACAGACGCACCACGTTCTCCGGCGTGATGTCCCGCGTGAAGTAGACCTTCGCCTTGCCCATGCCGCTCCCCTTTCGGTCACGTTTGCGTTAAGCGACATGATAACGCTTATCTGGCGTGCAAAGGGAACGTCCTGATGTGCAAAAGGGACGTTCCAAATTGCACATGCTTGGGGGCGATGTGCAAAAGGGACGTTCCAAATCGCACATAGGAGAGGAGGATCTGCAAAGAGAGGACCGTTCCTATGTGCAATTTGGGACGTCCCTTTTGCACATCTTCCCGAACGGCTGGAGGTCACGAATCCTCCGTCCCTTTGTGACCAAAAAAAGGGGTCCCGCTTGGTGCGGGACCCCTGGAGGAACGAGGCTACTCGGCGTAGCGGGCGACCGGGTTGAAGGTGTTCCAGAACGGCCAGACGATAGGTTCGGACTCAAGCGCCTTCGCCGTTTCAGGCTTCAGCAGCTTTTTCGGGATGGCCACTTCGTACACGAAAGCATCGAACCACTCATCAGAGCAGACGAAGTACCCGTTGTTGCCGGTCTTCTTGCCGCCGTTCTCCGTGCCCCAGGAGTTCTCGATCTTCCACTTGGTGGGCTTGCCATCCTTGATGTCCACGCCCGCGATGGTCATGGCGTGGGTGGGCAGGCTCTCATGCATGGCGAAGCGCTGTGCCTTGTCCATGCTGAACTTGATGCCGAACAGCTGCTGCAGATCATACAGATCCGCTGCCATCACGCCTGCATTGCGATCGCACCACTGAAGGACGTCAGAACCGAACCAGACCGGATCGCCCTGCTTGAGCGATTCGATGACGTAGCCCTTGAGCTCTTCCATGGGCACGTTGACGTAGAGGTTCCGGCGCTCCGGGATCTGGTCGGAATCCTGGATGGCGTACACATGACCGTAGGGCTTGTCCTCGCCGGGCACGTTGATGACGCCCACGTAATCATCCAGGTTGATCTTCACGTGCTTTTTGAGGAACTCCAGCGGCGTGATGCCCAGCTCAGCGTGGTACTGCTTCTTGTCGTCCACGTAGGTGAAATCGAACGTCTCAGGCGGCTCGCCGAAGCATACAGCCAGGATGCGGTACACGTCGTTCAGCATCTCCAGCTGGGTGGCTTCCGTGTCCTTGCCCTCGTTCGCCATCTGGCGCAGCTGGATGGCATCCTGGCGCAGCAGATGAGAGAGCACCGTGTTCAGCTCTTCAGTATCATTCGTGCAGTGCGTCTCCGCCATGGCCTCGTGCGGCACCACGCCGTACTTCTTCACCAGCGCGGCCACCATGTCCCAGTCGCCGCCGTCGGCCATGGGCGTTGAGATGAGCCAGTCCACTTCGCGGTCATCCAGCGGCTTGTCGGCCGTGGCCACGATGTGCTCCAGGAACCAGGCCGCGCGTTCCAGCTTGTTGTAGAACGCCAGGTAGGCCTGGGACAACTCGAACGTGCCGCGAGGCAAGTCCAGCTCCTTTTCAATGTGGAAGCGCAGCACGTTCAGGCAGGCGAACATCCAGCAGCGGCCGGACATCTTCTGGTTCGCCACCGCTTGGTCATCCACGTCCAGGGAGAACGCGAAGTTCGGCGGCGACATGCGCTTCAGCACCTCCACGCTCTCCGCGGACTCCAGGATGCCGTTCTTGGTGACGGCACGCTGGGCCACGTGCTGGGTGGATGCCTTCTGATAGCTCTCCGACATCTTCTTGATCTGTTCCTTTGACAGTTTCACTTCGGGGGTCCTTTCCTCGTTGTTCGCTCATCTATGGGTGCACAAGGCATGACGCTCGTCTTGTTGTTGCAGCCTTTCCATCGTCCAACGCAGGCTAAAGCCTGCGCTACGAAGATCTTGCGGAACAGGAGACCCCCGTAGCAAAGGCTTCAGCCTTTGCCGGCGTCAGTCGAACAGCGTCCAGGGTTGGGTGGGACGGTCGTACAGGTAGCCGTCCATCCACTTCCAGAGCGGGTGCTGGTCCATGAAATCCTTCGCGTTGAACTCCACGCCATCGGCGCGTCCGTAGCGGCCCCACATGGTCATGTTCTTGACGTCGTCAGGGCCTGCCGCCTTCGCATCGCACGAACCGGCCGGGTAGAACGGGATGTTCCACACCGCGTCCGGATCGTCCGCGCAGTGCTGCGGATCCACGTCGTAGTGGGCGCACACGCATCGGCTGGACGGGCAGTCATAGCCCAGGTACACGTCGTAGGTGTCGGCCAGCATCTTCTTGACCACGTCCAGGTCTATCTTGCCGTGATACTGGCTGATCAGCTCCATCCACCGCTGGCGGCGCGCACCGGTCTGCTGGCGCGGATCATTGAAGCCGTTGTCCTTGCACTCCAGGTTGCGGATGCGCGGGTCGAACACAGCGTTGCAACCGAAGAACGTGCCGTCCTTCGTGCGCTCCAGGCTGGTGTATTCCAGACCCTGCTCATAACGGGCGATCTCACCGGTGTTATGGTCCGCGATCAGCCACGCGTTCGCGTACCCGCCGTTGTTGCCCTTATCCAGCCGCTCCACGAATTCGTCGATGGTCTTCGCGAACTGGATGGCGTCGCGGATGCGCACCCATTCAGGCATGCCTTCGTCGCTGTAGCGGTCGAAGCCGGCCAAGGTGGTCTCCGTCACGTTCAAGCCGGATTCGGACACGTAGAAGTCCGTCATGGAGGACAGCATGCATGGCGCGGAGGCCTGCATGATGAAGTTGAAGCCCTCATCCACTTCCACGCGCTTGCACACGTTGAAGTACTGGCCGCTCCAGAACTCGTCGAAGCTCTCGTGGCCCAGATAGGGCTTGCCGTCCACCGTGGCCGAACCCGTGGCGGCGATGGCGGAGCAGTGCTCCTTGCGGTGCGTCTTCATGAGCGGGCGGCTCATGATCTTGCCCGCGTTCTGCGGCCACCAATAGCCCGTGATCTCCATCCAGTCGTTCCAGGCGATCAGGTCATCCAGCGTCTGCGGATACCCGGCAGCTGTCAGGCCATCTGCCATGCCCTGCAGCTCCTGGGCGTAGCGTTCGGGAATGACGTCCTTGTGCAGCTTCAAGGACTGCTGGGCGAACCAGCCGTAGGTCATGCCGAAGGTTTCCAGCGTCATGTATTCGTACACCCGGCGCGCATCCTTGTATTCGTCCACCAGCGCATAGCCCTCTTGGAAGCCGCGTTCGTAGGCCGTGCCCTTCACTTTCAGGTGATGCCAGCCGTTCTTCACTTGATGTTGGGCCTTGTCCACCATCTTCTGTTGTTCATCCGTGAGCATCTCATTCGCCCCTTTCGCTAGTCTTCGTGGCGCTTCTCGTAGAACGCGTGCAGTTCGGGCGCCATCTGCTGCAACGTGGGGTAATCCTCGTAGGCCATGTGGCCGTTCTCGTGCACGTGGTATTCGATGCGCTCCTTCAGGTAATCCGGCAGGAACATCTTGGACATGGCGTGCTTCACGTTCCAGAACGGGGTGGCCGCGTCGTGGATGCCGCCGAAGAAGAGCACGCGGCACTTCGGGTTGCGGCGCAGCGCTGTTGCCATGTCATAGGCAGTGTTCGGGCACACCGGGCTGCCCATGGTGCCAGGCGCCTGATGGGTCCAGTTCCAGTCCTCGTTCACCTTGAAGGACAGCAGGATGTTCAAAGGAGACCCCTTGAAGCCCGTCTCCTGCACCAGCTTCATCCAGGCGGATTCGTCCGGCGTCATGATGGCGTCGCCTGAAGGATCCTCACCGGCGAAGAATTCGTTGTCGCCTTGCACGTCCATGTAGGCGGCTTCGGTGAAGCGCGTGTCATAGCGGCCGATGAACAGGCCTTCGTCCGCCACGATCATCTTGCGGAACGTATCCAGTTCGATGCGCAGGTGCTTCTGCTGGATGACGTCCGCCGGAAGCCCGATCAGCTTCGACATCTCGCGCGCCACCTGGCGCTCTTCGCGTTCAGAGATGGTGTCGCTCTTGATGAGCGCCTGACTGTAGCGTTCGTCCACGAACTGCCACGCTTTGTTGAACCATTCGAACTGGTCAACGCCCTTGCCGGCCTTGCCGAAGTGGTTCGCCGTGGCCGCGTAGACCGGCAGCATGCCCATGTAGTACAGGTCATTGCCCGGCAGCGTGGGCGCGTAATCCAGGATGGTGGACTGTTCGATCACGCCCGTGACGGCAATGCCGCGCTCGCCCAGCACGCGCATCAGCACGGAATTGCGCATGGTGCCGTAAGATTCGCCGTACAGGTACAGCGGCGCGTTCCAGCGGTCATGGGTGGTGAGCCACTGGGCGATGCCGCGCATGAACGCATCCGCGTCCCCGTCAACGCCCCACACCTTCTTGGCGTCGTAGCCCTCCGCGATCTTCGAATAGCCCGTGCCCATGGCGTCAAGGAACACCAGGTCTGAGTCCGGCAGGATGGAGTACGGGTTGTCTTCGGGCTGCGTGGGGCAGGGCAGCTGCTCCTGGCTGGAGATGGGCACGCGCCGCGGCCCCATGCCGCCGATGTTCACCATGGCTGAAGATCCTCCCGGGCCGCCGTTCCAGCAAAACGTGACCGGACGGTCCGTCTTGTCCTGCGCGTCCGTCACGTAGGACAGGGCGAACATGTGGCCGATCAGCGTGCCGCCGTCTTCATGCAGCGGCAGCATCTCAGCAGTGGCCGTGTACTTGATGGACTGGCTGCCCTTGCCCTTCCAGGTGCAGTCCCGGCTGGACGGCTCCGGCACCGCTTCGGCCGGCTTCGCCGTCGCAGCACCGTCGTTGATGGTGACGGTGAAGGATGGTGCCGTTCTCATTGTCTTGTCATCTGCCATTTTTCGCTCCTTAGAACCTTCGCGTTCCTTTATCTTTCTGAAAACGGGTCTATCCCAGGTTGATCTGCCGCTTCATCACCTTCGTCAGCACCAGGTAATAGATGATGCCGATGACGATGAAGATGATGCCCACCACGAGGGCCACCGTGCCCACGGAGAGCATGATGGCGAAGCAGACGAGCGCTCCCAGCGCCGGGAAGACCAGATGCATGAACACCGCCTTCGCGCCCGTACGTTCCTTGAGCTGCACCCAGCAAAAGACGATCACGGCCAGGTTCAGCAGCGTGTAGGTGGACAGCGCGCCGAAGTTGGAGATCTTCACCACCGTGTTCATGTCGATCCCGCTGAACTGGAAGATCAGCGTGAGCACCACGGACAGGCAGATGATGAAGATGACGGCGTTCAGCGGAGAATTCGTGCGCTTGTCCATCTTGGCCATGAACTTCGGCAGGCAGCCGCCCTTCGCCATGGTGAACATGACGAACGCGATGGAATTCTGCTGCGCGATGGCCGTGAACACGCCTTGGGCCAGCGCCACGCCCACGGCGCACACCACCATGAGCCACGGCCCCGCAGCCACCTTCGCCACCACGTAGAACGCGTTGTCCGTGTTGCCCGCGAACGCCGCGCCTGACGGGTCGATGCAGGTGGCGATGAAGCATTGCAGCACGTACAGGACGCAGAGCAGGATGGCCATCACCATCATGGCGCGCGACGGCCCGTGCTTCGGATCCTTCGCCTCTTGCGTCAGCGTGGCGATGGCGCCGAAGCCCACATAGGACATGACGGCCAAGGACACGGCCGACATGGTGCCGCCCAGTTCGAACTTGCCCGGGTTGAAGATGTTGGCCGGTGAGAAGTTCGCGCTCTCAGGATGCTGCACCACGAACACCACGCCGCAGATGACGAACAGCGCCAAGATGACCAGCTGCGCCACCAGCGCCACCTTGTTCACCACCATGGCCGTCTTCATGCCGATCAGCGACACGATGGCCACGATGGCCAAGAAGCCGAAGCACAAGACCAGGATGGGCACGTCCGGCACCATGCTGTGGATGGCGATGGCTGCGATCAGATACACCATGGCCGGGCTGACCAGATATTGCAAGAGCATCAGCCAGCCAGCGATGAAGCCGGGCATCTTCCCGAACACATGGCTCACATAGGTGAAGATGGACCCGGACGACGGGAAGTGCTGGATCATGATGCCGAAGGAGAACACGGAGAACAGCACCGCAACGAATCCGATGAGGAACGCGAGCGTGGGCATGCCGCCGGAATCCGCGAACACGCCGCCGTAGACGGCCATGGGAGAAATGGGCACCATGGTGATCAAGCCCCACACCACCATGTCCTTCACCGTGAGCGTGGCCTTGAAGCTGCTGCCCACTTTCTGCTTGGTGGCGACCGTGGGCTTCGTCACCGTGTCCCCGTTGTTCTCCGGCATGGACACGCGCGCATCATGCGCGACCTGGTCGGCGGGCGACAGGGACACCGCTTTCGTTGCAGGCGCTGCGGCTGCGGCTGCGGAGGCTGCCGCCGCTGGCACCTGCTCTTTCTTGATGGTCTCAGTCATTTCGAGCACCTCTCATCCCCATGCGGGCCGCGCGCTGTTCGGGCGCGCGGCCCGCTTCTGCAACCACGTGCGCTTCACTCCTTGCTGCGATCGGCCGATGCGCCCGGCGCATCCTCCGGAGGCTGCGCTGCCTGTTGCGGTGTTCGGCCAGCGGCTGCCCCGGGAGCGCCCGTGGCCTTCTTCGCCTGATCGGCCGCCGCCGTGGCTTCCTTGACCTTGCGCTCAGCTTCCAGAAGCTGGCTGTCCGCCTCCACTTGGTCTTCGTAGGCCTGTGCCTGCACGGCAGCTTGGTGCGCCTTCTGTTCGTATTCCGTTTCCGCAGCCAACGCCTCATGTTCTGCCTTCGTGGCGGCAGCAGCGTCAGCGGCCACGTCCGTGGGAATCTTCACCGCTTCCACCGCAGCAGCCGGTGCGGGCGGCACGTCCGGGGCGATCTGCACCGGTTCGGTGCTGTGCGCCTGCTGCACTGCAGCGGCGCTCTTCTTGAGGCCCGCAGTGGCCGCGTCGCCGATGCCGGCCTTCTGGGAGATGATGGCGGGCTGGCTCATGGGGATGGCGCCCAGTGCACCGGTGGCGGTGCCGTTCGTCTTCACCGGATGATTCATGGCGGCCGGGTCATCGCCCGCTTCGATGGACGGCGAAGACGGATGGTGCTTGCCCGGCACGTATTCATCCGGCAGCACGATCTGTTCGTTCGGATCCCACAGCTTCTTGATGGGCATGCCCATGGGGTTCTGGTCTTCGCTCATCATCTCTGACGGCACGTTGGAGAGCACTTTGCCCGGCTTCTTCAGGCCTTCGATCTGCCAGGTGAACGGGGCGAACACATTGCTCTTGTCCACCCAGTCATGCCGCTTGGACATCTGATACATCACGAAGCAGATGGCGAACGTGACCGCGATGATGGCCAAGATGACCACCACGTAGGTGACAGGACTCCCCACTTCTTCGGCCACCTGGGCCGGGGGGATGATGGCCAGCACGATGCCGAAGAGGCAAGCCGCAAGGCCCACGCCAGCCACCAGCCACGCGCCCACGCTGCCACCGGGTACCTTGAACAGGCGCGGACGGTTCGGCTGGTCATGGCGCAGCTTCAAGAACGACACGAACATCAGCACGTAGTACATCATGTACAGGATGGTGATGGCCTGGGTGATCAGGATGACGAAGCCCTCGATGTTGGGAATCAGGAAGCAGAGGAACGCGACAGCGGTCATGAAACCCATCTGCAGATACATCAGTCGGCTGGGCATGCCATGCTTGTTGTTGTTCTGCATGAACTTCGGCAGGAAGCCGGAGCGGCCGGCCTGCCCCAGCATGAAGGACGGACCTGCCATGTTGGTGATCAGGGAAGCCATGGACGCGCCCAGGCCCACCCACACGAACGCAACGTAGATCCACGGACAGTTGAAACATTCGCCCAAGATCTTGTACGTCTGGAACAGGCCGTAGACCAGGTTCATGTCCTGCTTCGGCGTGACGATGGCGATGCAGACAGTGCCCGCGATGAAGATGATCAGCGTCAAGATCATGGCGATGAAGATGGACAGCGGGAATTCCTTCTGGGGCTTCTTCAGCTGCTTGATGTGAGCCGCGTTCATGTCGATGCCGGCGAAGCTGAAGAACACGCCGGCGGCCAGCGCCAGATTCGTCAGATTGAAGCCGCTGCTGAACGGGTTGAACGCCTCAGGGGTGGGCGTGACATTGGAGGCGTTGCCCTGCGCCAGCCAGACCACCGTCATGATGACGATGAACGCCAGCGGGATGAACGTGCCGATGATGACGCCGTACTTGGTGAAGCCCGCGAACGCCTTCACGCCGTGGGTGGCGATCCAGGTGAGGCCCCAGTAGTACGCCAGCCAGCCGATCATGATGAGCAGCTGGTTCTCCGGATGGTTCATGAAGTTGACCGCCCAGTCCCAGTCAGGCGTGTAGAACCCGATGGTGGTGGCCGATGATGCCACGCCGGAACCGAAATTGATGGAGGTCTGGAACCAAAGGATCAGCAGGCAAGAGAACGCGAAGCCAGGCCCCAACGCCTCCCCGACCCACCGGAAGATGCCGCCGCGCTGCCCCCATCCGCTGGCCAGCTCTGCGGCGACGAGGCCCGTCGGTATGAAGAACACCAACGCGCCGATGATGAACAACGTGACGGATGACAAGCCGTAGTAGGCTTGCTGCACGTCGTTCGCGACGCTGCCGATGATGGTGACGTTCATCATCACCAGCGCCATCAAGGAGATGTAGGTCCCTGTGTTCTTCGCAGGCGGTCCCGCCTGCTTGGTGTTGGCCGTCGTGCTTTTCGTGCTCATGAGATACCCCCTTCGGTTCGTCGCGCGATTTGTGCGGATGCGCCGAACCGGTCGGGGGCCAGTCAAGGTATGCGCACAGATCGTGGGCCATTACATGCGCGATCGCACGGGTTTGCGAACGCTCTGCAGATCCAGCTCACCACAGAACGCATCTTAGGAACACAAGAGAAAAGGCGATGAAGCAGCTGAGCGATGTTGCTCTCCCGTTTTCCATCTGCGTTGTGTGCGTTGAAATACCGCCATGAACTGCGAAAACGCACCGTTTCGGACATATCCCGAACGTGCCCGTTCGGTGACAGCCCGCCGCGCGCGCAGGCTTCGCGCGGAGGAGCGGAGCATACTGGGAGCAGCTTGTGGACGTCTGAGGGTTCACTCTCAGACATATATGAAGGAACGGTGACCTGACATGGCATGCACCACGCTGTTGGTAGGAAGGAAGGCGACGAATGATGGTTCCACCATCGTCGCCCGCAACGAGGACGGAGAGGATTTCTCCTTCGATCCGAAGAAGCTCATCGTGGTGGAACCGGAAGACCAACCGCGCACCTACACCGGCGTGGCCAGCCATCTGACCATCGAACTGCCGGATGACCCGCTGCGCTACACCTGCACGCCGAACGCGGACCCGTCTGACGGCGTGTGGGCGGAGACAGGCATCAACGCCGCGAACGTGTCCATGTCCGCAACGGAGACCATCTCCGCGAACGCGCGCGTGCTGGGGGCGGACCCGCTGGCGGCCTACCAGCCCGCGAAGGGCACGCCCGGCAGCGCCGGATACCAGCCGGAAGTCCCTGGCGGCATCGGGGAGGAGGATCTGCCCACCATCACCCTGCCGTACGTGCGCACCGCCCGCGAAGGCGTCCAGCGCTTGGGCATGCTGGTTGAGAAATACGGCACTTATGAGACCAACGGCGTGGCCTTCGGTGACGAGAACGATGTGTGGTATTGGGAGAACATCGGCGGGCACCATTGGATCGCACGCCGCGTGCCGGATGACTGCTACGTGGTGCAACCGAACCGCCAAGGCATCGACGAGTTCGACCTGGCGGACGCACTGGGAGACCAGCACGACTACCTGTGCAGCGCTGACCTGGCCGACTGGATCCGCGAGCACGACCTCTTGATGGACATGCCCCAGCACGAAGGGGACACCGGGGAAATGGTGCAAGGGCTGCCGCGCTTCTTCAACGCGCGCAGCGCGTTCTCAACCTGCACCTGGTTGGACCAGCTCTACAACGCGCCGCGCAAGTGGTACCTGTGCAGCCGCCTCACGCCCTCTGACGAGCGCTTCCAAGGCCCCGCTCCGGAATTCGGCCCGGAAAGCCTGGACATCCCCTGGGCCATGCGGCCTGACAAGAAGCTTTCCGCCTCTGACGTGAAAGATCTGTTGGGCACCACCTATGACGGCACCGAATACGACCCCTACGGCACGAAGGGCACGGCGGAGACCCGCCATCAATACCGCTACGTGGGGATCGACCGCACCTCCGAGTGCTCGGTGCTCTGCATTCGCCCGAACGCGCCGAAGGCGCTGCGCGGCGTGCACTGGTTCGCGCCCGCATCCGGCCCGTTCAACACTGCCTGCGCGCTGTACGCCAACGTGAAGGCCATGCCCGCCTACGTTGACACGCCGCCTGCGGTGACCACGGACAGCCTCTATTGGAACAACCGCCTGGTGGCCGGCTTGGCAGACCCGCAGTTCTTCGAAAGCTACGAGGCAATCCAGGCCTATCGGCTGAACACCATGGCCCAGGGGTACCAGTCCCTGCACGAAACGGACGCGAAGCTCATGCAACTGGCGAAGGACGGCAAGGCGGATCTGGATGACATGGACGACCCCACGGTGCTGAAGGAGCTGGCGAACGCCAACCAGGCGCTCATGGACAAGATCCAGGCCCAGACGAAGGACCTGCTGGGTTCTGTGCTGGACCAACGCACCGTCGCCATGAAGAACGCGTTCAACATGAACGACCACTGATCTTGTGGCTTGAATGCACTGGCGCCCAGTGCCGTGAGGGGGAGAGCACTGGGCGCCGCGCGTGTTTCAGACCGCTTTCAATATAAGATGCAGTCCTATTGATTGCAAGGACTTATTGGTCCATGTCTTATATCAGTAATGGGCGGTGGCACTGCGCCGGTGAGCGGCATCCCCTCGGATGTGCAGAAGGGACGTTCCAAATTGCACATAGGATCAGTCTTCCGGATGTGCAGAAGGGACGTTCCAAATTGCACATAGAAAAAAAGATTGAGCACAGAAATTCTTTTTCTATGTGCAATTTGGGACGTCCCTTCTGCACATCAGCATCAACTCCTGCTATGTGCAATTTGGGACGTCCCTTCTGCACATCCACCTGGGTCACAGCACTTGCAGCAGGATGGCTGCTGCCAGCAGGGCCACGGCCAGCACCAGGACCGCCACATCCGCCACCGTGAGCGGATAGGCCTTATATCCGCTCTCACGCGTGCGCAAGTCGAACCCGCGCACCTCCGCCGCGATGGCCGCACTGTTCGTCTTGCGCACGGAACTGACCAGCAACGGCACGCAGAGCGGCACCATCAGCCGAACTTTCTTCACGATGCCGCCCTGGTCGAACTCCACCCCGCGCGCCGTCTGCGCTTCCATGATAGCGGCCATGTCGTTCATGAACACGGGAATGAAATGCACCGTGGACGCGAACGTGAACGCGTATTTGTAGGGCACGTGCAGCACTTTCACGGCAGCATTCGAAAGGTCTGTCAGCTTGGTCACGTAGAACGCGAGGAACAGCGGGATGGCCGCCGCCTCCAGCCGCAGGATGGTGGTGAGAGCCGCCAGCACCGAACCGGTGCCGACATATCCCCACGGCAGCTCCACCAGCACGTCTCCGGAAGGGTTCGTCAGCAACAAGAGCACCGCCAGGATGACAGAGAACGCCAGCACCGCCTTCATCAGCCCCAACGCAGGCCGCATCATCTTGCAGGACGCCGCCAACGCGATGCCCAACACCAGCATGGCGGCCAGGAAGATGAGGTTGCTGGTGCAAAAGCACGCGATGGCGAACAGCACCGCGAAGGCGATCTTCGCCATCGGATTCAACCGGTGCAAAAGCGAATCCCCGGGCACGTATTCCAGAAAACCGTTCATCGGCCTGCCTCCTCTGACACCGCGGCCTGCATCTCATCCAGCGTGTTCGCCAACGCCACGGGGCTTTCCACCAGGCGCTCATCCATCAGCGGGAGCGCCAAGGATATGTCCACCACTTGCGGCGGGATCAGGCTGGCGCGCCCCAGCGCATGGGGGTTGCGCAACACATCGAACGTGGGGCCGTCATCCACCACGGCACCCGCGCTCATGACGATCACCCGGCGGGCGAAATCGGCCACCACTTCCATGTCGTGGCACACCATGACGATGGTGGCGCCCACCTCGTTCAAGCGACGGATGATGCCCATGACCTTCATGCATTCGCGGAAATCAAGGCCGGTGGTGGGCTCATCCAAGATGACCACGGGAGGTGCCAGCACCACGATGGAGGCCAGCGCCAAGAGCTGCCGCGTGCCGCGGTTCAAAAGGAACGGATCCGCGTCCGCATCGAAGCCGAATTCGCGGATGACGCCATCCACGGCCGCTTCCGCGTCCGGCCCTTCCTCCCCCAGCGCTTTGAAGCCGAACAGCAGCTCTTCGCGCACCGTGCTGCAACAGATCTGGCTGTCCGGGTTCTGGAAGAGGAAGCCCACGCGCCGGGCGATCTGGCTGGTCTTCAGTTCGGTGGTGGGGACGCCATCCAAGAGCACCTGGCCCGCATCCGGCTTCAACAAGCCGTTCATGAGGCGCATGGTGGTTGACTTCCCCGCGCCGTTCGTGCCCACGAACGCCACGAATTCGCCATCCGGGATCTGGAAGGACACGCCATCCAGCACCTTGATGTCCTCATCATAGGACGCGTGCACGTCTCGGAATTCGATCATGCGACCACCTCCAACAGAGCTTCGCTGGCTTCACGCACGTCACAGCAGACCGGCCCGGTGTAGAGGCCCGCGTTCGCCAACCGATTCATCAGCGTAGTGGAACGCGGGCAGTTGACGCCCAGTTCCAGCAGCTCTTCCGAATGGGCCAGCACCTCGCGCGGGGGCGCTGCGAAGCGGATGCGGCCGCCGTCCACGATGATGAGCACATCAGCGAATTCGGAGAGCAGCGCGATCTTCTGCTCCACAACCACCACCGTGGTTCCGTTGTCACGCGCGTAGGCGGCCAACAGTTCGAACACCTGGCGGGAGCTGGCCGGGTCCAGCTCCGCCGTGGGTTCGTCCAACACCAGCACCTTCGGATGCAGCGCCAGGACGGACGCGATGGCCACCTTCTGCTTCTGACCGCCGGACAGGCTGGCGATGGCGCGCTCCCGCAGATCAGCGATGCCCATGGCCTCCAGCGCCTCCGTCACGCGCGCCTCTATTCGGTCATGGGGCACGCCGAAGTTCTCAAGCCCGTAGAGCACCTCATCTTCCACGATGGACGTGACGATCTGAGAATCGATGTCCTGGCAGACGCTGCCCACCGCCCGGGAAAGATCCGTGAGCGTCGCTGTGCACGTGTCCACCCCGTCCACGGTGACGGTTCCGTAGAAGTCCCCCGGATAGCAATGGGGGATGATGCCGTTCATGGCGTACGTGAGCGTGGACTTGCCCGAACCGGCCGCTCCCGTGATGCCCGCGAACACCCCCGCCGGGATGTCCAGCGTGACGCCCTCCACCACGGGCCGTTCGCTCTCCCGGTATCTGAACGTGAAGTCTTGGATGTGGATCATGAACGCTCTTTCCCCCTTTTTTTCTCTCTCCTGGATGTGCAGAAGTGACGTTCCAAATTGCACATAGGATCAGTCTTCCGGATGTGCAGAAGGGACGTTCCAAATTGCACATAGGAAAAAAGATTGAGCACAGGAATTCTTTCTCTATGTGCAATTTGGGACGTCCCTTCTGCACATCTGGCAACCTCGCGGGTACAATTTGGGACTTCCCTTCTGCACATCGCCTTCGCGCACGCCTGATCCGGAGATGCTATTTCTTCAGAACCTTGCGCAGCAGCGGCGTCAGGATCTGCACCAGCACCGCATTGAACAGCGCCGTGCCGAACACCATCACTGCATAGGTCACGAAGATCACCGGCAGCTCAAGCCCGTTCATCAGCCCCACGATGATGGCGAAGGTGTAGCCGGACACCACCGTGGACAGGAAGGTGTTCACGAACGGATTGATGTCCGCCTTGCCGGCCACCTTCAAGGGCAGGTGGATGAGCAAGCCGCAGGCCAGCGCGCCCAGCACCTCGGACGGGATGTTCACCAAGGGCGTGGCGTTCAGCATGGGAATCTGGCACATGAGGCCGGCCAGCAAGCCGATGATGAGCGCCTGGCCCACGTTCGGACGCGTCAGGATGATGGCCAGGCAGTACATGGCGATGACGAAGTTGGGCTTCATGCCTGCGAAGGACAGGAAGCTGGCCACCGTGAGCTTCAACACCGCGCCGGCAGCCAGCAGCACGGCGATCAGGATGAGGTCCTGGACGGTGAGGCCCTTCTTCTCCTGGGCAGCGATGGTGCGCTTCTGAGCAGCGCTTTCGGTGCTTTCGGTGCCCACGGTGCGCGGCGTGCGAGAGGCTTCGTTCGTGCTGGTCATGGTCTTCGTTCCTTTCTGTCTGCCTGCCGGATCCTCCCGGAAGGCGATCGCCTTCTCGAATGCCTCGAAGCGTGCGGCAACAAAAAAGCCTGTCCTTGCAAGCCTCTTGCGAAGCTTCCAAAGGACAGGCTCATTCACCTGCGGTGCCACCTTTGTTTGACTCCCTTGCGGGAATCCACTCGTGAACGGGCTGTCACCCATTCTGCCTCTGACGCGGGCTCACGGTCCAGATACTCAGCCTGCGCTTGCGCGCCTGCCTTTCCCCTTTCCCTCGGCGACCCATTTACCTACTGGCGTTCTGCGGGAATCTCAGCTGCGCCCGCTCTCTGTGAGTGCCCGGTAAGCTTGACTTTCGCCTCAACGGTTTCGAGTTATTCGATTGCCGGGTACTCTACTCCACCAGAGCGCCGCTGTCCAGAGGCTTTTCGAACACCCACCCCCCCCCGACGTGCAGAAGGGACGTTCCAAATCGCACATAGCAGGGGAGCCTCCGGATGTGCAAAAGGGACGTTCCAAATCGCACATAGGAAAAGACGATGAACACAGAAAGACTGTTCCTATGTGCAATTTGGGACGCCCCTTTTGCACATCAGGCGATCTCGCGGGTGCAATTTGGGACGTCCCTTCTGCACGTCACACCGCCGCGTTGCCGCACGGGGGCCGAAGGCCTCCCGCGCACGCGGCGCTCCCCCGCAGCAGCAAGCCGAACCCAGCAACACCCCCGAACCCGGATGCACCCGACCCAAAGGGCGATGGGCGCGAATGCGCCCTAGAGCCCGCCAGTGAAACTGCGTCCCGCGCTTCGCGCGGGACGCGCACACGCGAAGCGCGCACGGCCGGTGCGCACCCCCATGCCAAGCGCGCCCACAGGGCCGCGCTTGGCATGGGGGTGCCGGCGGCCGTGCGCCAGAGACAAAAGTGACAACCCAGTGCGCTCGGCATGTGCAAAAGGGACGTTCCAAATTGCACATGCATGGAGCAGGCGGGCGGAGGGGGTGAGGGCGATTCGTGGAGTTCCTTGGAAAATGGGGTAATCCACCACATTTTCCAAGGAACGTAATTTAGCCAGCAACCCCTCCACCCGCCTGCGGTCAGGTGAGGAAGAGCGGCAAGGGGGACGAAGGGGATGCGTTCGGAAGCGCGTTCCGGGTGTTCGAAGGCTAAAGCCTTCGCTACGGGGCTTTGTTGCGATGGGCCTGCGCGGTGAAGGTCATTCGGTGCGGAGGGCTTCCACCACGTTGTCAGCGCGGCAGCGGTGCATGCCATAAGCCACGGCGATGCCCATCGCCACGGCCGTCATGGCCACCGCGATGCCCGCGTACGCCCACGGGAACACGAACCCGAAGCCGCCCAGCGAAAGCGACACCGTGAGCCACAACAGGTACGCCACGCCCACGGACAGGATGAGCCCCGGCACCAGCCCCGCTATGCCGAACCCGGTGCATTCGTCCGCGATCATGCGCCTGAACTGGCGCGTGGACATCCCCACAGACCGCATGACTGCGAATTCGCGCCGCCGCAGGATCAACGAATTCGTCACCGTGTTGAACACGTTCGCCAGCGCGATGAGCGCCAAGATCCCCGTGAACAGCAGGCAGAACACGTTCACCACCGTGGCCAGCATCTGGTTCGAATCCGCTTCGGCGCGGTAGTCGTTGTAGGACACGAAGGACATCTCGAACGGACTGCCGTCACGCTGGAAATAGGCATGGCCCGCGTCGTTCAGCTCCTGGGCCAAAGCGGCATGGTCGCCGTCGATCGGGTTGAAAAAGCTGCGGAACATGGGCTGCTCTTCGGTGAGGCAGAGCTCATCGGCCAAGGACATGGGCACGATCAGCTTCGCGCTCTCGCCCCAGCCGCCCGCGATGGCCGGCGGCTCGTCCGCGATGGCCGCCACCTCGATGGAAGTTGTGGCCACCTCAACGTCCGCCATGGACAGCACCTCGCCCGGGCTCACCTGCTGGTTGCCCCACTCCAGGTACGGCACGAACCCGCGATCCTCTGGTGCGGTGCCCACCGCGCCCAAGTCGAACTTCACCGGCAGCGTCCCGTCATAGACGCCCGCCGTCAGCATCGTGACGTTCCCCGGTGCGGCCAGCGTCTCCAGCAGCTGGTAGGTCTGCCCGTCATTGCCGTAGGCCTGCCTGATGCCGATGGCGCGCGGCGCGCCCGCCTCATGGAAGGCCGCCGCATCCAGCCCCAGGCTTTCCGCATAGGCATCGAACGCCCCGTCTTCCACGTAGAACACGCGCGCCTCCGTGGCCACGCTGCCATCCGCCATCTTCTGGCCGATGGCCACGTTCTCCCCGTCATAGCCCGAACCTGCCACGTCCGCTGGAAGCACTGCGGGCATGCGCCCAGAGAGCCGCCAGCCCACGGGCAGCGCGTTCGGCATGGCCGCCAGGTCATCGAACGCGTCCTGGTAGAACGCCTTCTGCGCAGCCATGGATGCGTTTCGCGCCTCCGTCACGCCAGCTGCCGTGAGCGGCTCCCCCGTGGGTTCGCCATCGCGCGCCACCTGCGCCGTCACGGCCACCTCGGCCGCCGGTTCGTCATCAGAGACCGCATCCAGAAGCGTGCTCAAGAACAGGCTGAGCGAACCGGCCGTCATGAGCAGCACCACGGCCAGCGCCAAGGAGACGGAGGCCGCGCGGCCTTTCGCCTTGCTGCGCTTGCGCGTGATGTGCGCCAGCTTCCCACCCACGCCGAACAGGCGCGCGCCTGCGCCGCCGCCCTTCCAGAGACGCTCCGGCACCACAGCCTTCTGCGCCCGCGCCGCACCACGCTTGGAAATATCAGCCGCGCCCGAGGTACGGATGGCATCGATGATGTTCATGCGGCTGGCGCGCGCCGCCGGGACCCAAGCGGACACCAATACGGTGAGCAGCGTGAGCGCCGCCGACAGCACCAGCATGCGTCCGTCCACGGACACTTCGAACGGCACGCTCATGGCGCCAGCCAGATCCGCGATGGACGGCCCCAGGCAGGCGAACGTGACCCAGCAGCCGCCCAGGCCCAGCAGAAGCCCCAGCGGGATGCCCGCCACCGCCACCAAGCACGCTTCCAGGAGCACCGCGCGCCGCAGCTGCCCGCGGGTGGCGCCCACTGAGGACAGGAGGCCGAACTGGCGGATGCGCTCCGCCACGGAGATGTTGAATGCGTTGAAGATCAGCGACACGCAGGCCAGCATGATGACGCCCACCAGCACGCACACCAGCCCGTAGAACGTGGACCAGATGGAAGCGTTGGAGGCGATGCCCATGTAGCGCAAAAGCGCCGTGTGCAGTTCGATGCGCGCATCCGGGAACAGCTCCTCGGCCGTTCGCTGCACCTCTTCAGCGCTCTCCGCATCCGCCATGGTCATGAACACCTGCGCCGCGCCCGTGCCGCCAGCACCCTGCCCGGTGAGCGCCACGGTGCCGTACAGATCGGACAGGGCGTAGCTCACCTTGTCATAGAAGCCCACCACGGTGAACGTGCGCTCCTGGGCGCCCTCCACGTGCGGCTCCACGGTGCCGTTCACCTCTTCGCTGCCGAAATCCGTCACCGTGATGCTGCTCTCACTGGCCGGAACGGAGAACTCCTCCCCCACCAGCTGACCCACCGGCAGCGTGATCCGGCTGCCCAGCTGCACGCCTTCGAAGGTACGCCATCCGCTGTACAGCATGATCTCATCCGCCGTCTGCGGCATGCGACCGTCCGCTGGCTGGATGCTCAGAAGGCCTTGTTCATCCCCCTCCACCGATGCGACGGCCTGGAACTGGCCCAGGCGGTTCTGCTGCTCCTGCGTGAGTTCCGCATAGCCCAGCTGATGGAGCACCGCCGTACCCGTGACGGACGCATCCGCCTCCGCGGCCTCCAAGCCCGCTTCCGTTTCTGCTGCGTCCGCCGTATCGGCCACGGCCATCCAGGTGCCCGCATAGCTGGCTTCCGCCTCATACAGGAAGTGCGCCAAGGACGTGAACGTGGTGAACACCGCGCACACCAGCGCCGCCGCCAGCGCGACGCCCACCACCGTGACCAGCGTGCGCACCTTGTTCGCGCGCAGGGACTTCACCGTGTAGTTCGTCAGGCCCTTCATCGCCGGATCCTCTCATCCCGCACGATCCGGCCGTCTTCCACCGCTATCACGCGGTCGGCCGCCAGGGCGATCTCTTCGTCGTGGGTGATGACCACCATGGTCTGGCCCAGCACGCGGTTCGAATCGCGCAGAAGCTGCATGATCTCAGCGCTGTTCTTCGTGTCCAGATTGCCCGTGGGCTCATCCGCCAGCACCACGGCCGGCGCGTTCATGAGCGCGCGCCCGATGGCCACGCGCTGCTGCTGGCCGCCGGAGAGCTGGCTGGGCAGATGCCCTTCGCGCCCGCGCAGCCCCAGCGTGTCCAGCAGGCTGGCCAGCCGCGGCTGGTTCACCGCGCGCCCGTCCAACGCCACCGGCAGCGTCATGTTCTCCACCACGTTCAGCACCGGCACCAGGTTGTAGAACTGGTAGACCAGCCCCACTTCCCGGCGGCGGAAGACCGCCAGCTCGTCATCCGTGCGCGCGTACACATCAGAGCCGTTCAGCAGCACTTTGCCGGAGGTGGGCCGATCCACCCCGCCCATCAGGTGCAGCAACGTGGATTTGCCGGAACCGGATGACCCCACGATGGCCACGAATTCGCCTTCCTCCACCGCGAACGTGACATCGTCCAGCGCGATGGTCTGGGATTCGCCTTCCCCGTAGATCTTCGTCAGATGGCTGACCGCCAACATGCTCATGACATCCTCCTTCTGCCTGCCCAGCATGATAGGTGACAGCATGAAGGGCGCTCATTGGCCGCCCGTGACGCGCGCATTACAAGGCTGTAATGGACGAGAGCCCAACGAAGGGGGAGTTTCACACCACCAGCTTCGGGAAGGCCAGGACGAACTGCGCGCCGCCCTCAGGCGCGTTCGCCGCCGTGAGCGTGCCGCCCTGCACGGATACCAGCGCACGCGCCAGCGCCAGCCCGATGCCGAAGCCCTGCGTGACGTTCTGCCCCCGGTAGAAGCGGTCGAACAGGCGGGGGAGATCCTCCGGCGCGAACCCGAGACCGGTGTCCGTCACCGTGATGCGCGTGGCCAGCGCGTCTTCGGTGGCCGCCAAGGTGACCATGCCGCCGTCCGGCGCGTGTTCGGCGCAGTTCTTCAGGATGTTCTCCAACGCTTCGGTGGACCAGAGCGCATCCCCGGCGAACGACGCGCCCTCTTGCACCTGGCAGACGAAGCTGATGTCGTGCAGGTCGAAGGACACCAGCAATGGCTCAACCGCCCGCTGTGCCAGCTCCTGCACACCCACCGGCTTGCGTTCCACACGGATGGCGCCAGCGTCCACCTTCGCGATCTTCAACAAGGACGTGACCAACCACGACACGCGGTCCAGCATCCCTTCCAGCTGCCGGACCGCTTCACGGCGCTCCTGAGCATCTTGGGTACGCTCGATCTTCGGCAGCATGAGCGCCGCCGCCGTGAGCGGCGTGCGGATCTGGTGGGACACGTCCGCCAACGCGTCGGACAGGGCGTTGCGCTCCTCTTCCAGAAGGGTGTTCGCACGATCCAGCCGTGCCACCATCTTCGCCAGTTCGTTGGAGAGCACCGCCACGTCCCCTTCGCGGCAGTTCGCCAGGTCAACGCGGCGCCCGTCAAGCAGGATCTGGTCGATCTGCTGAGCCAAGCGCATGATCTGCCGCCGCCGATGCAGGGATGCGCCCACGAAGAACGCCAACGCCACTGCGCCGCACACTGCCACCCACGGCCGCGCGTCTGTGGGAGCCAGCGCACCGATGAGCACCACAGCCGCACCTAACAGAGCGCTTTGGAGGATGAAGGTGCGCCAGGACCCCACGCTACTCCCCCACTTTGTAGCCCAGCCCGCGCGCCGTGACGATGATCTGCGGCTCTGCCGGATCCGTTTCGATCTTCTCACGCAAGCGCTTCACGTACACGTTCAGCGCGTTATCCGACACATATTCGCCCGCGCTCTCCCAGACGGCATCGCGCAGCGCCTCACGCGTCACCAGCTTGCCCTTGCGCTGAAAGAAGCAGAGCAGGAGCTTGTATTCCAGCGCGGACAGGAACACCTCCGCGCCCGCTTTCGTGACGGCGGCCGAGGCAGCATCCAGCCGGACATCCCCCACGCTGATCACGCTGGCCGCTGGGTTCGCGCGCCGGAGCGCGCCTTTGATGCGCGACATCAGCTCCCGCGGACGGAATGGTTTCGTGATGTAGTCCACCGCGCCCATGTCCAGGCCGGCCACCGTGGAATATTCGTCATCGGATGCCGTGAGGAAGATGACGGGCATCTGCGGGGCCGCGTCGCGCGCCGCCGCGCACACGGCGAACCCGTTACCTTGGGTGAGGGACACATCCAGAAGCGCGATGTCGAACGCGCTGGCGCGCAGGGCAGCGCACGCCTCATCCTGCGTGGCGAACGCAACGGCATCGAGCCCTTCGCTTTCCAGAAGGTCCGTCAACGCGGCCACGATGGCCTGGTCGTCTTCCACCAAGAGCACTCTCATGAGTGCCAGTATAACGAACCCTCACCCCCGCCACAGACGCACGGATGCGCAAAAGGGACGTTCCAAATTGCACAGAGCAGAGGGGCGGCTTGATGTGCAAAAGGGACGTTCCAAATTGCACATAGGAAAAGAGAGCCAACACTGAAAGACTGCTCCTATGTGCAATTTGGGACGTCCCTTTTGCACATCCGCCCGGTTCGTCTCCGTCAAGCGTCCACGATGATGACGCCCAGACGCTTGGCGATGCCAGCAGCCTGGATGAGATCCATGCGGCAGCCCTTCAGCTCTTCCATGCTGTCAGAGATGGTGAGCGCGCCCAAGCGGCAGCTGCTGAGATCCATGCCGGAGAGCCCCATGCGAAAGAAGCTGATGCCTTCAAGGGTGCAATCCCAGAACGCCGTGCGCTTCTGCGCACCATAGCTCAGATCCGCCCCGGTGAGGTCAGAGGCTTGGATCACGCAATCTTCCAGCTTGGCGCGCACGAAGCTTGCCAGGTTGAGCGCACATTCAGCCACGCGCGTGCGCATGAGGCGCGCGTCGCTCAGATCAGCGCCGATGAGCTTGCAAGAGGTGAAGCTGCACCGGGTGAAGTTCGCGTCTTCGAACAGACAATTGGAGAAGTCGCAATCCTCGAACGCCACATCCACGAACCAGCTTTTGGAAAGATCGCACCCTTGGAACATGCAGTGCTCCACACGAGATGCGCTGAGCTCCGTGAACGCGAGCGGCACGCCCGGTGCCCGCACGCCCTCCAAGTGCACGGACGAGAGCGAAAGCCCTTCCGTGACGCCCGCGCCTTCGCCCGCCTCTTCCAGCAGCGGTGCCACGTCATCCACCCGCTCAAGCGACGCCGCCACCCGCGGCGCGCCCACCTTCGGCTCAGATGGCCCTGCGTCTACCTGTGGCCCGATACTGCCCATCAACCCTGACGCATCCACCCTCAGGCCAGGCGCGTGCGTTTGGTGACAGGGCAGGTGATGGTGCCGCCACGGTGGACGTAATGCACCAAAAAACCGATGCCGGCCAGCGCCAGCGCGCAACCCAACCCGGTATAGAAAAACGCCACGAACCAGCTGGGCACCAAGCCCGCCGCGCGCAAGCCGATGCCGCCGCCCATCATGATGGCCATGATGACGTAGCCCTTCACATCGAAGAAACGCAGCACATGCATGCGGTCCTCCCCATAGCCGCGGATGCGGTCAGCGTGCTTGCCCACCAGCTTGCTGAACATGGGGTGGAACGCCAGGAATACAGCGGGGATGCCCAGCACCAACAGCAGAGGTGGCTGGCCTTCGGCGGCTGCCAGCACGCCCAGGCGCACGATGTTGATGCCCGCCAAGAACCACACGGCTGCCGCGATGAGCAAGAGATATCTGGCAGGGATCTTGAACATGGCTCCTCCGTTCGCGCACCGCTCTCGTCTGCTTTCGCGCGCATCATACACCCGCCACCGTGCGTTGAACAAGATGCGAGCATCTTCATGGAATGAGCTCAAGAAGCCGCTCATGGATGCGCGCATCCGCGGTCAATTCCGGATGATGCGCGCAGCCGATCTGATCGCCGCAGCGCACGCAGACCGGCTGTCCCTCCAAGCTTACCAGCACCTCCACTCCTTCGCCCGCTGATGTGATGCGCGGGGCACGGATGAAGCGCAGGGGCACTGGATCCTCCCTGTTCGGCAACCCCGCATGCGCCTGGCCTTCCGCTTGGAAGCTGCCCAGCTGGCGCCCGTAGGCATTGCGCTCCACCGCCACCGGCAGCGTGCCGAACCCGCGCACCGGGCTGGGCCGCCCCTCCTCACGCACGTCCTGTGCAAGCAGGATCAGCCCCGCACAGGTGCCCAGCACCGGCATGCCTTCTTCGATGGCGCGGCGGAGCGGATCGAACATGTCCAGCTCGTGCAAAAGCTTCGCCTGCACGGTGGATTCGCCGCCCGGGAGCACCAGCGCGTCGAACGGCTTGAGCGCATCCGCCCGCTGGCGCAGTTGGAACGTTTCGCAGCCCAAGCCCTGCAGCACCGCCTCATGTTCGGCGAACGCGCCTTGCACGGCCAGCACCGCCACGCGCGGCGCGCTCACTGGCCGCGCTCCTCCATGATGAGCTGGATCTCATCCGCATTGATGCCCACCATGGCCTCGCCCAGGTCTTCCGAGAGCGCGGCCACCAGTTCGGCGTCCTGATAGTTGGCCGTGGCCTTCACGATGGCAGCCGCCCGACGCGCTGGATCGCCTGACTTGAAGATGCCGCTGCCCACGAACACGCCTTCCGCGCCCAGCTGCATCATGAGCGACGCATCCGCCGGCGTGGCGATGCCGCCAGCCGCGAAGTTCACCACGAGCAGGCGCCCGGTCTCATGCACGGCGCGCAAAAGGTCCAGCGGCACCGCCAGCTGCTTCGCCGCTTCAAAGAGCTCATCTTCATCCAACGCGGCCACGCGGCGCAACTCCTGCTGCATGGCGCGCATGTGGCGCACCGCCTGGATGACGTCTCCGGTGCCCGGTTCACCCTTGGTGCGGATCATGGCCGCGCCCTCCGCGATGCGCCTGAGAGCCTCGCCCAGGTTCCGCGCGCCGCACACGAACGCTGCGGAAAAACGCGCCTTGTCTATATGGTAGACGTCGTCTGCCGGAGAGAGCACTTCCGATTCGTCGATGTAGTCAATGTCGATGGCCTGCAGCACCTGCGCTTCTGCGAAGTGCCCGATGCGGCACTTCGCCATGACCGGGACGGACACGGCCGCTTGGATGCGCTTGATGAGCACCGGATCGCTCATGCGCGAAACGCCGCCGGCCGCGCGGATATCTGCGGGTATGCGCTCCAACGCCATCACCGCGCACGCGCCCGCCTCTTCCGCGATGCGCGCTTGCTCCGGCGTGGTCACGTCCATGATGACGCCGCCCTTGAGCATCTGCGCCAGTTCGCGGTTGAGCGCCAAACGCTCTTCTGCCGGTTTTCCTTGGATGCCTTGTTCTGTCATGCCGTTCGCTCGCACTGAAGCCTCCCGTCTGTCCGCTCTTGCCGTCTGGCGCGGGATGCTACGGGAAATCTGGTCTGGTGTTTATGCTCAGTTTCCATATTTCTGATATGGCCAGAGGAGGAGCCGTGCTGACCTACGAGCTTGACCGCACGAACACGCTGCCGCTCTATGACCAGCTGTACCGGCATATCCGTGCGGACATCGAATGCGGCGCGCTGGCATCGGGCGCGCGCCTGCCCTCCAAGCGCATGCTGGCGCGCCACTTGGGCGTCAGCCGCATCACCGTGGAAGGCGCGTTCGCACAGCTTGCCGCTGAAGGCTACGTGACGGCCGAAGAGCGCAAGGGGCACTTCGTGGCCCCCTTCGAAGGAGCTGCCGCTGCTCCCGGAACGCCCCGCAACAGAACGCCCGCTGCTCCCGGATCCATCCGTAGCAAAGGCTTCAGCCTTTGTCCCGCCCCCAGCGGACCCGCCGAACCCGATGAGACGCCCGCAGCCAGCGCACCTGACGCGCCCCTCGCCCCGGACCCCCTGCTGGCCGACCTCACGGGCGCCACGGCCCCCACCGGCCTGTTCCCCTACCAACACTGGGCGCGCACCCTGCGCGCGGTGCTGGCTGACGGGTCCGAAGAAACGCTCTTGTCCGCCGCTCAGCCTCAAGGGTTCCTTCCGCTGCGCCGCGCCCTCGCGCAGCATCTGCGCGGATTCCGCGGCATGGATGCCACGCCTGGACAGATCGTCATCGGGGCGGGTGCCCAGGTGCTCTACCAGCTGATCGCACAGCTGCTTCCCCCGGATGCCTGCATCGCGCTGGAAGATCCGGGCTACCCGCGCTTGGCGCGCATCTACGGATCCCTGGGCGTGCGCACCTGCGCCGTGCCGCCGCTCACGGACGCGCACGCCTTCGAACAGCTGCGCGCCACGGATGCCACCGCCGTGCACTGCATGCCTTCGCACCACTTCCCCACCGGTGCCACCATGCCCGCGCCCGTTCGCAGCCTGCTGATCACGTGGGCACAGGCGGCCCCGGGCCGTTTCGTCATCGAAGATGACTACGACTGCGAATTCCGCATGCAAGGAAAGGCCATCCCGCCGCTGGCCGCACGAAACCAAGACCAGATCATCTACCTGAACACCTTCACGAAGAGCCTGGGCGCGGCGTTCCGCATCGGCTACATGGTGCTCCCGCCCGCGCTAGCCGAACGGTTCCGCACGCATCTGGGCTTCTATTCCTGCACCGTGGGCGGCATGGACCAGGCAACGCTCTGCCGCTTCATGGAGACGGGCGCGTACGAACGCCACTGCAACCGGCTGCGCACGCACTACCGGCGCGTGTCCCGCCAGCTGGCGCAAGCACTGGAGGAAGCCATCCGGCCGCATGGAGGCAGCCTGGCGAACGTGGGTGCCGGGCTGCACTTCACCATGCACCTGCCGCACATGCGCACCGAATGCGCGCAAGCGGCCTTCCTTGAGGAGCTGGCGAACGCGGGCGTGCGGATGAACCCGCTCTCAGCCTACCGCCGCACCTTGCCCTCAGACGATGCGGGCATGTTCCTGGTGTCCTTCAGCAGCGTGGACGAGCCTGCCATCCCCCTGATCGCGAACACCCTCCGCATGTGCATCAAGCCCTCTCCTGAACCCCGCTGATGTGCAAAAGGGATGTGCAAAAAGGACGTTCCAAATTGCACATAGGAATAGAGAATGAGCACTGAAAGACCTTCCCTATGTGCAATTTGGGACGTCCCTTTTGCACATCCGTCAACCTCACGGGTGCAATTTGGGACGTCCCTTTCGCACATCGGCACGGTTGGGTCAGCCTTTTACACATGGCGAACGCGCTCTCGCGCAGGGGGGGACGCTACATCAGGGGTTTGCCCGCATCCCAGGCACCGGCCACCGCTTCGCCCACCACGCGGTAGATGCGCCGCGTCGAATCGTATACGAGCGGCTTCATCTTGCCGAAATCCACGCGTCCTTCGGCATCCAGGATGCTCTCGTCCACGCGCGTGTTCACGATTTCGCCGATGAAGCGCTTCTCGCCGCCCCAGTCCTGCACGTCTTTCACGATGCATTCCATGGTCAGCGGGAACTCCTCGATCACCGGCGCGTCCACATGAGCGGACTTCACGAACGTGAGGCCGGATGCCTCCGCCTTGTCCACCTTGCGCCCCGTGGCCATACCGAAGTAGTCCGCTTCCACCACATGCGCCACGTCAGCCGGTGCCACCGTGAACGCGCCCTTCGCCAGGATGTTCTCCGTGGTCTTGTGATCCCCGATGTTGATGGCCACCTCGCGCCGCGTGCATTCCCCGCCCCAGGCCACGTTCATGGCGTTCGGCGTGCCCGCCTCGTCGTAGCTGGCCACGATGAACACCGACTGCGGGAACAGCTCGCCCGCCGCACCAAGATCCTTCTTCATGCCGCGCTCCTTTCTGCGCTTGCGTTCGCCTTTTGAGAACAGTATCGTGAACAGCAGAAGCGAACGGAAGTACCATCTTTCAAGACAGGTGCTATCTCAAAGGAAAGCGTTCCTATGCAGAACATCGATCAAGCCGCATTCAATGACACCGGGTACAGCTACACGCTTTCGCTCATCCAAGGCAAGCACAAGATGGTCATCCTGTACTGCCTGATGGAGTTCCAGCCCGTGCGCTTCAACCAGATGCGCCGCTATCTGGGACGCATCTCTGACAAGACGCTGTCCCAGAACTTGAAGGAGCTTGAGGCGGACGGCCTGGTGAGCCGCCACGAATATCCGCAGATCCCGCCGAAAGTGGAGTACGCGCTGACTGAGCGCGGCGCTTCTCTGATGGAAGTGCTGGACCAGCTCTGCCTCTGGGGCGAGCGCAACCGCCCCTAGGATGTGCAAAAGGGACGTTCCAAATTGCACATAGGAATAGAGAATGAGCACAGAAAGACTCATCCTATGTGCAATTTGGGACGTCCCTTTCGCACATCCGTCAACCTCACGGGTGCAATTTGGGACGTCCCTTTTGCACATCAGGCAACCTCACGGGTGCAATTTGGGACGTCCCTTTTGCACACTTTCGCACATCTCCGCTCAGCGCTGGTCGTGCTGTTCGTGATAGGCGCGCAGGGCAGCATCGAAGCTGCCCACCGTGCGCCTGAAATGCACCTGGTACGCCGCGCAACAGATACCCAGCACCACCAGGTAGATGATCACGAACCCGCACCACATCTGCGGCTGATCGACTGGGAACCACGCGCCTGCCCAGGCGGCCAGCACCAGCACCGCCAGTGCGCACACGCCGAATCCGAGGATGCGCAGCGGGTACGTCGCGCGCCGGATGAGCGCATCCGTGAACCAGAGGGCTTTGAGCAATGCCAGCCCCGCGCAGGCACCGAACAGCGTGAGCGTCACCATCAGCCCGTATTCCGGTCCCGCGAACGCCACGCCCACCAAGGACCACACGACCATGGTCACCGTGAAGATCACGCAAGCGGATGCAGCAACTTTCGCAAACGTTCCTTTCATGACCCGCTCCTCTCCTTTGATGCCGTCACAACCCGATGCGCTGCTTGATCTGCGGCGCGAACTGCCGCGATGCGATGAGGTGCTCGCCGTTGTCCAGCACCAGCTCCAGCCGCGCGTTCAGATACGGGCGCATCCCCTGCACATGCCGCAGGTTCACCAGAAGCTGGCGCGACGCGCGCACGAATCCCGCCGCTGCAAGCTCCTCTTCCAGCACGCTTGCAGGCACGGCGGATTCCAGAACGCATTCGCGGGTGTACAAGAACGTGCGGCCGTCGACCGCTTCCACATACAGCACGTCAGCAGGATCCGCGCTGCGAACGAAGCCATCCGCCACGCCGACGAGCTTGCGCTCTTCCTGCTGAGCAGCCGCGATCACGCGCTGCACGCGCGCATCGATGCGCGCGCAACGGACGCTCACCTCAGGTTCGATGGCGTTCGGATCTTCCGTGATGCTGAGCTTCATGGGCTGCCCCCCTTTCGCACTGCCTCCAGCATGGCGGACGCGGCCCCAGGCCGCAAGACGCACGAACGCGAGTTGCACCAGAAACCGTCCCAGTTGCACCCACCCCGAAGGTCACAAATCCTCCGTCCCTTTGTGACCTGACAGGTTGCAGCAAGGCGCGCGCAAGCGGACCCCTCTTGCGCCCCGCCGCGCGAAGCGCCGCCGCGTTGCCGCGCGGGGGCCGAAGGCCTCCCGCGCACGCGGCGCTCCCCCGCAGCAGCAAGCCGAACCCAGCAACACCCCCGAACCCGGATGCACCCGACCCAAAGGGCGATGGGCGCGAATGCGCCCTAGAGCCCGCCAGTGAAACTGCGTCCCGCGCTTCGCGCGGGACGCGCACACGCGAAGCGCGCACGATCGGTGCGCATCCCCATGCCAGGCGCGCCCGCAGGACCGCGCCTGGCATGGGGATGCCGGCGGCCGTGCGCCAGAGACAAAAGTCATAACCCAGTGCGCTCGGCATGTGCAAAAGGGACGTCCCAAATTGCACATAGGAAAAGCCTCCCAGTGCGCA
>CANSWY010000014.1 GCA_947650915.1 uncultured Eggerthellaceae bacterium
CTTTTGCACATGGGTGTGGCGCGGGTACGATTTGGGACGTCCCTTTTGCACATGGGCGGCCAGCACGGTGGTACCATGGCACGCAAAACGAAGCGCGCACGAAAGAGGAGAATCGCATGCTCAGGATAGAAGACCTCGTGTTCGAAGTGCCCTTGGAGCACGATCCCAGCACTAAGAAGCGCATCATCAACGGGCTTTCGCTGGAGGTGCCGAACGACCGGTTCGTGGTCATCACCGGCCCGAACGGCGGCGGCAAGTCCACGCTGGCGAAGCTCATCATGGGCATCGAGAAGCCCACCAGCGGCACCATCACCTTCGATGGCGAAGACATCACGGATGCTGGCATCACCGAACGCGCGCGGCTGGGCATCGGGTATGGGTTCCAGCAGCCGGCGCGGTTCAAGGGCATGACCGTGAAGAAGCTCTTGGACATCGCGGCGGGCAAGAAGCTCCCCATGCTGGCATGCAACGAATACCTGGCGAAGGTGGGCCTGTGCTCGGCCACCTACCTCACGCGCGAGGTGGACAAATCCTTGTCCGGCGGTGAGGTGAAGCGCATAGAGATCGCCACCATCCTGGCGCGCGACCCGAAACTGGCCATCTACGACGAACCGGAAGCGGGCATCGATCTGTGGAGCTTCGACCGTCTGACCGAAACGTTCCGGGACATCCATGAGACGCAGGGCGGCCGTTCCATCGTGATCATCTCGCATCAAGAGCGCATCATCCAGCTGGCGGATGAGGTCATCGTCATCCGTGACGGTCAGATCAGCCGCACAGGCACGCCGGAGGAGGTCATGCCGGAGCTGGGCTTCGCCAGCAAGGGCATCAACGGCTGCTGCCTGTCTGAACCCATCGATCTGCACTTGACCGAGATTCCCACCACCTGCTAGGAGCGCCCCATGACTGAATCCATCACTCCCATCGACGAAGGACTGCTGGCTGAGATCGCCAACATCCATGGCATGCCGAAAGGCGCCTTCAACATCCGCAAGGACGGCCAGCTGGTGGAACGCCACTCCAGCGCCAACATAGAGATATCCACCAAGACGGACCATCCGGGGATCGACATCCACATCAAGCCGCACACGAAGGGTGAGACGGTGTTCATTCCCGTCATCGTCACGCAGTCCGGCTTGAAGGACGTGGTGTACAACACCTTCTACATAGGCGAAGACTGCGACGTGAACATCATCGCGGGCTGCGGCATCCACAACTCCAGCCACTCCGCTGCCGAACATGACGGCATCCACACCTTCTACTGCGGCAAGGGGTCGCACGTGAAGTACGTGGAGAAGCACTACGGCGAAGGCGAGGGCACGGGGGAACGCATCCTGAACCCGGTGACGAACGTCATCATGGAAGAGGATTCATCCTGCGAGATGGAGCTCACGCAGCTGCGCGGCGTCACGTCCACCGTGCGCGACACGAACGCGGAATTGGCCGCGGGCGCGAAGCTGGTGCTCACCGAAAAGCTGCTCACCCATGATGACCAGGTGGCCACCTCCAACATGAAGGTGGAGCTCAAAGGCGAAGACTCCAGCGTGCAGGTGATCTCCCGTTCGGTGGCGCAGGACCGTTCGGTGCAGGTGTTCAATCCGCTGGTCATCGGAGAAGCGAAGTGTCGCGGACACGTGCAGTGCGACGCCATCATCATGGGGGACGCGAAGGTGAAGGCCATCCCGGGCATCGAAGCGGCATCGGAAGACGCCATGCTGGTGCACGAAGCGGCCATCGGCAAGATCGCGGGGGACCAGATCGTGAAGCTCATGACGCTGGGCCTCACCGAAGAAGAGGCCGAACAGGAGATCCTGGAGGATTTCCTTTCATAGCGCCGTCAGGGACTTCTGCATCATCGCTTGTCCCAGCAGATGCAGGTCCAGTAGCTTTCCCGGGGGCGCGCCAGCGTGAGCGCGCCCGGGGCGCTGGCATCCGCTGCGCTCACCAGGTTCTCATCCAGCCATGCGCGCACGCGGGTGGCCAGGTCAGCCTCCGGGATGTGCTCGCAGGCTACCCGTTCGTATTCCACGGCCATTCGGTGATAGCGTTCGAACGCCTCATCAATGCTGGCGAACACATCAGTGCGCGTGGTGGGGATGTGGCTGACGGAGGGGGTCTGCCCCAGCGCGGAGAGCATGGCCAAGGCATACGCGCCATCGTAGCTGGGCTGCACGTCGAAGCCGATCTCTTTCAGCATGCGGTCATCCGTGCGCGGCGATACGCCATAGGGCAGCGTGATGCATGCGCGCCTGCGCGCAGCCCAGTCCAGCTTGGAGAGCGCGCCCAGCAGATCCTCCGTGGCGATGGAGCGCGAAGCGAAGCAGACATCGAACTGACCTTCGTGCAGCCCTGCCGCTTCCCAGTCGTCATCCCATGCCAGCTGCAGCGTGCGTACGCGCTCTTGCAGACCGCTCTCCTGGACCGCCGCCTCCAGCTTCGCCAGCATCCCGCTGGAGAAATCCGCTGCCAGCACCTGGTGTCCCGCCTTTGCCACCGGGATGGTGAGGTTGCCGGTGCCGCAGCCCATGTCCAGCACGGTGTCGCCCGGGCGGAGCTGGGCCGCCTCCAAAAAGCGCGCCGTGTAGGAGTTCGGCGCGTCCTTGGTGGTGTAGGTGCGGGCACGGGCGTTCCAGTAGTCAGCGCCGTGCGCGGTGCTGTGCAGGCTCTGCTTCTGGTGCCAGAGCGCGTTCCAATCCTCTGCCGTGCGCGGCACGGCGATGCAGCCCGCATCTTCCATTTCAGGCCTCCTCCGGGTTCGTCACGGTGCCGAACAGCTCCAAGAACTGCCCGTTCTCCACGGTGACCGTCACGCTCACCGGGCCCTCTTCCAGACGCGGCAGATTCTCTTCACTCACTTTGTTGTCAGTGGTGAAATCAAGGCTGGAATAGACGATGACCTGCGGCTGCGCATTCCCTAGATCCGCGATGGCCGTTTCGCTCAAGCTGCTCTGCGTGATGGTGTAAGTGCCCGCGGGGATGTCCACGCCCACGCGGTACAGGCCGTTCACGTAGGGCGCGCTCACATCCAGCGGGGCCGGGTCCAGCGGACGCATGAGATCTTGGTCTGATGCGGGCGAAAAGAAGATGGCGTCTCCCTCATGCAGCTGGAACAACGTGAAGCCCAGATAGCCCACCGCGATGCTGGGCTGGTAATGCCCCTCTTTCTCTGCAGGGACATACGTGGCCAGGTCCCCCGTTTCATCATCCTGTCCAGCAAGCCAGTAGGTGCCAGCTGCGGGCGCGCCCTCTGCGCCCACGATATATCCTCCTGCCGAGAAGCCGCCGTCCACTGCATGACCGGCCTCGCATCGGTGGTCTTCCAGCAGCTCTTCGAACGTGAACGTGGTGGGGAAGTACCCGGAGCCGTCGTGGTTCGCCAGCTCTTCATCCGTGTAGGACCGTTCGGCGCCCCCGTTCAGGTCCGCTGCGCCCTGCGTCGGGCTGGTGCAAGCGTAAAGCGGCAGGCTGAGCAAGAGGAGCGCGGCCGCAGCAGCGCTCAAAGGTCTGTGGCTCATTTCTTCTCCTTGCGGCCGCCGAATGCGCGCGTGCGCTGGATCATGATGGCGCCGATCAAGAACGGCAGCCAGAACACGATGCCGCGGTACACCATGACCACGGCCATGCCCGTCGCCTGGTCGATGCCGAAGAGCGTGAACGCCACCAGCACCGCCGCTTCCACCACGCCCACGCCCTGCGGCGTGAACGACACCATGGCGAACAGCGTTGCCACCACGTATCCGCAGAAGAGCGCCTGGATGTCCATCACGCCGAACGACACGCCCACCATGGAGAAGCAGGCCAGTTCGCAGGTGGACGCCAGGATGGCGAACAGGAACGTGCGCGCAGTGACGCCGGGATGCTCCACCATCATGCCGGCCGCTTGAGAGAAGGACTCCACCGTGCGTTCCGCCCACGGATCCACCGGGCCGCGCTTCAGCTTGCGCGCGATCTTGTCCACCAGCTTCTCTATGGGGCGCATCACCTTGAGCACCAGTTGCGGGCGCGTGCCTCCCAGCGTCATCACGGTGACCAGGCCGCCCACCAGCGCGATGGCCACCAGTCCCAACAAGAGCCACCCTGGTTGCAGCCCTACCGTGAAGGTCAGGATGCCGAAGGCCACCAACATGATGATGACGAAACCGGTGTCGATGGAGAGCTGCATCAAGAGCGCCGCGCCCGTGGCCTTGCCTGCCGGCACGCCGCGCTTCGCGGAATCGTCCACCACCAATGACGTGCCCGCCAGATTCAGGCTGGGCGCCACCGTGTTCACGAAGAACGTGCCGAACACCAGCTTCAGGCCGTCTGTGTACTTGAGCGTGGATTGCACGGACTTGAAGCACCAGACGAACTGTTCCCCTTGGGTGAGGTACTTGCCGAACTGGAGCACCACTGCCAAGGCAAGGAAGAACGGCACGCCTTCCTGCACCGTCTTGATGAGGTCTTTCAGCTGGTCGCCGCGCATGAAGATGACGGCCAGCACGATCACGATGACCACGCCGATCAAGATCTTGCGCAGGTTGCTCTTCTTCTGCGGCGCAGCCGGGGACGTTCCTGTTTCCGATATGCGATCCGATGCGCGATCCGTTGCGTGCTCTGTCTCGTGTTCAGTCATTTCGGAAGATCCGTTTCCCGTGCAGCCTCACTGGGCCTGCACGTGGCGGTAGCCCACGATGGACACCTTCGCGATCAGTTCGCCCAGGTCATCTTCCACCACCACGTCATAGAACGCGATGCGCCGCCCTTCCTTCACACAGTCAGCCGTGGCGATCAGCTTCGTGCCGCGCGTGGCCTTCAGGTATTCGATGGAGGACTGCAGGTTCACCGTGGGGTCCTGAGCGATGTTGGACGCGATGGCCAGCGCGAAATCGGCCAGCGTGAAGATGGCTCCGCCCATGACCTTGCCCTGCGCGTTCATGTGGATCTCTTCGATGTCCATCTCTGCCACGCCGTGGCCCTTCCACCCTTCACGGATGCGGCACTTGGTGGCTTCCGTGGCGTAGCGGTCTTGGCTGAAGAATGCCTCCATCTCTTCCATGGTGGGGTGCTCAGGCAGCATGGTCATCTCCCGTCTTCTCGATTCAGTGATTATAAAGCTTACATATCGTTGCCGGATATGTGCGCCGCTTTCGCGGATGGTTGACGATATGCAAGAATCTGACGTTCAGGACGCGCTCTTGCGAAGGGCGCGCGGGGCTGCAAGGAATGAAGGGGTGAGGTCATGCGGATCGGTGTGCCCAAGGAAGTGAAGGCGGGTGAAACGCGCGTCGCCATCACGCCGGATTCGGCGAAGAAGCTGATCAAACTGGGCTATGAGGTCAGCGTCCAGGCGGGCGCCGGGCGTGAAGCCGCCCTCCCGGATGCGGACTATGTGGTGGCGGGGGCGCAGATCGTTTCTCGCGAAGAGGCGTGGGGGCAGCCCATCGTGGTCTGCATCGACATCCCCACCGAAGCGGAACTGGACCTCATGGCACCGGGCGCCACGCTCATCTGCCGCATGCGGATGGAATCCCATGCTGAGCTGGCAGACATGCTGGCCTTCCGCGGCTTGACGGCGTTGGCCATGGATGCCGCGCCGCGCATCTCGCGCGCGCAGCCGCTGGACGTGCGCTCTTCCATGGCGAACCTCTCCGGCTACAAGGCGGTCATCGAAGCGGCGAACGAGCTGGGCCGTTTGTTCGGCGGCCAGATGACGGCGGCGGGCAAGGTGGCGCCCGCGAAGGTCTATATCATCGGCGTGGGCGTGTCCGGCCTGGCGGCCATCGGCACCGCCAGTGGCATGGGGGCTGAAGTGTTCGCCACGGACGTGCGCCCGGAGGCGGCTGACCAGGTGGAATCGCTGGGCGGCACCTTCATTGAGATTCCGGTGCGCCAGGAATCCTCTGACGGTTATGCGAAGGCCATGGGCGATGACGAACAGTCGCGCGTGCAGCAGGTGTATGCGGAACAGGCGCGGCGGATGGACGTGGTCATCACCACGGCGCAGATCCCCGGCCGCCCCAGCCCCTTGTTGCTCACCGAAGAGGCCATCCGGCATATGAAGCCGGGTTCGGTGATCGTGGATCTGGGCGCGTCAGAGCAGGGGTCGAACACGGCGCTCACGGTGCCGGATGAGGTGGTGCGCACGGAAAACGACGTCACCATCATCGGGTATCGCAACCTGCCGGACAAGCTGCCCACGCAGGCATCACAGCTGTTCGGTCAGAACGTGGTGAACCTCTTCAAGCTGCTGACGCCGGGCAAGGATGGACAGTGCGTGCTGGATGAAGACGATGAGATCATCCGCGCCATGACGGTCTCTTTGGACGGTTCGGTCATGTGGCCGCCGCCTCCGGTGTCCGTTTCCGCGAAGGCCACGCCTGCGCCTGCAGCGGTCAAGGCAGAAGATGCTGCGCCTGCCGCTTCGAAAAGCCCCTTCAAAGGACTCTGGTGGAAGGTGCTCTTGGGCATCCTGGCCGCGGCGCTCATCTTGGCGGCGCCCGAATCCATGCAGCCGCACTTCATCGTGTTCGCGCTGGCCGTGGTGGTGGGCTTCTATGTCATCACGAACGTGACCCACACGCTGCACACGCCGCTCATGTCCGTGACGAACGCCATCTCCGGCATCATCATCGTGGGAGCGGTGCTGCAAGTGGGCAGTGCGGATCCGGTGGTCTGCGCGCTCTCGTTCATCGCCATCGTGATCGCCTCCATCAACATCTTCGGCGGCTTTCTGGTCACGAACAGGATGCTGGCCATGTTCGCGAGGAGCTCTGATGAATGATGGGGGAGACCATGGTCTATGAAGTGGGGTATCTGACCGGCATCTACGAGGGCATCTTCCGGTTCCAATCCTTGGCCTACCTGTTGGCGGCGGTGCTGTTCATCCTGGCCCTGGCGGGGCTCTCCCGTCAGAAGACGGCGCGGCGCGGCAATCTCATGGGCATCATCGGCATGGCGCTGGCTCTTGTGGCCACCATCATCGTGGCCGTGTTCCAGACGGAAGTGGCGGCGGTCACCACGGTGGGGCTTTTGGTGGCGGCCATCGCCGTGGGCGCGGCCATCGGGGTTTGGCGGGCGCTCAAAGTGAAGATGACGGGCATGCCGGAGCTGGTGGCCATGCTGCATTCGTTCGTGGGCGCGGCAGCGGTGCTGGTGGGATACAACTCCTTCCTCACCGAACCCGGGGCTGCGGGCGCTGAGAACGCGTTCCACATGGGCGAAGTGGGGCTTGCGGTGTTCATCGGCGCGGTCACGCTCACCGGTTCGGTGGTAGCCTACTTGAAGCTGTCGGCGAAGATCTCCGGCAAGCCGCTCACGCTGCCGGGCCGCAATGCCATCAATGTGGTCATGGTGGTGGCGTGCCTGGCGCTCATCGGATGCTTGGTGGCATCGCGTGGCGTGGGGGAGGGCATCGTGCCCTTGGCCATCCTGACGGCCATCTCCCTCATCCTGGGCGCCCATCTGGTGCTGGCCATCGGCGGCGGGGACATGCCGGTGGTGGTGTCCATGCTGAACTCCTATTCCGGCTGGGCCGCGGCCATGGCCGGCTTCACGCTGGGGAACGACCTCTTGATCATCACGGGCGCCCTGGTGGGTTCGTCCGGCGCATACCTGTCCTACATCATGTGCCAAGGCATGAACCGCTCCTTCATCTCCGTCATCTTGGGCGGCTTCGGCGGGGATGCGCCGAAAGCGGCCAGCGGCAGCGGGGATGCAGCGGAGATGGGCGAATACACCGAAGTCACGCCTGAAGAAGCGGCGGAGATGCTCAAAGGGTCCAAACGCGTGATCATCACGCCGGGCTATGGCATGGCAGTGGCTCAGGCGCAGTTCCCGGTGGCGGACCTCACGCGGCGCTTGCAGGATGCGGGCGTGGACGTGCAGTTCGCGGTGCATCCGGTGGCGGGGCGCATGCCTGGACACATGAACGTGCTGCTGGCGGAAGCGAAGGTGCCCTATGACAGCGTGCTGGACATGGATGACGTGAACGATGACTTCGGAGACGTTGACACGGTGCTGGTCATCGGCGCGAACGATACCGTGAATCCGTCTGCGGAGACCGAGCCGGATTCGCCCATCGCGGGCATGCCGGTCCTGCGCGTGTGGGATGCGGGGCGCGTCATCGTGTTCAAGCGCTCCATGGGCAACGCCGGGTACGCGGGCGTGCAGAACCCGCTGTTCTTCAACGAGAACACGGACATGCTCTTGGGGGACGCGAAGGCTTCCGTGGACGCCATCGTCTCCGCCCTCTGATCCCGTTCCGCCCTGCACGTACGCACAACTTCCATAGCGCAGGCCCGTAGCGAAGGCTTCAGCCTTCGTCCACCCGGAACACGCTCTCGAACGGGTTCCCCTTGCTGCTCCATGCATGTGCGAAAGGGACGTCCCAAATTGCACCCGCGAGATCGCCTGATGTGCAAAAGGGACGTCCCAAATTGCACATAGGAAAAGCCTCCCAGTGCGCATGAACATCTGCTATGTGCAATTTGGAACGTCCCTTTTGCACATGCCGAGCGCGCTGGGGTATGACTTTTGTCTGTGGCGCACGGCCGGCGGCACCCTTGTGCCAGGCGCGACCCTGCGGGCGCACCTGTCGCGGTGCTTGCGCACCACTGTTTTCAAAAGGGCGGCTTGCGCCGCCCGTCGGGGGTGCGCACCGGCCGCATGCGCTTCGCGAGTGACAGCTGGCCGCTCGCGGGGCGTCCAGCTGTCGCGGCCTCCGGCCGCTGCATTCACTGGCGGGCTCTAGGGCGCGTGCGCGCCCGTCACCCTTGATCCGGGTATTGCTGGGTTCGGCTTGCTGGAGATTGCCTGATGTGCAAAAGGGACGTCTCAAATTGCACATAGGAAAAGTCTCCCAGTGCGCATGAACTTCTGCTATGTGCAATTTGGAACGTCCCTTTTGCACATCAGGAGGTCACAAAGGGACGGAGGATTCGTGACCTCTGGGCATGCCATCGTTACACGGCAGTGGTATGGTGATGGGCATCTGCAATCCATGGAAGGAGCATCATGGCCTACTTTGAGGATCTCACTCTGTACTACAAGCCCACGTGTCCGTATTGCGTGAAAGTGCTGGCGTACATGCAGGAGCAGGACATCGAATGCGCCATGAAGAACACCATGGAGCCGGGCGTGCGCGATGAGCTGATCAACATCGGCGGCAAGGGCCAGGTGCCGTGCCTCATCATCAGCGGTCAGCCGCTCTACGAATCCGATGACATCATCGAATATCTGCACGGCCTGGTGGCGGCCGAAGAGATAGGCTAGGCACCATGGTCATCCTGGACGAACCGGTGGCATCCGAGGCGCTCATCCAGTGGCTGGCGGCCAGCCAGCATCCGGTGCTGGCGAACTCGTTCGCAAAGCAGAAGGCGGCCGAGGGTTGCGCGCTCAACCTGGTGGACGATGCGGAAGGTGCGCGCCGAGCGGATGCGGGCGAGCGCATTTACACCTGCACGGAGAACGCGCTGGCTTGGATCATGGATCATGCTGCGAACGAGGGCCTGAAGGCCTCCATCCAGCTGTTCAAGGACAAGGGCCTCATGCGGGAGCATCTGAGCGCGTTGAGTGACGGCTTCTTCTTCAAACGCTTGGGCCGGGATGAGCTGGCGCAGGTGGACGCGGACGCGTTGCCGCTGCCGGTGGTGCTGAAACCCAACGTGGGCTTCTGTTCCATGGGCGTATACGTGGTGGACAGCGCCCAGGCCTGGGCGGAGGCGCTGGCGGACATCGAACGCAGTGAAGACCAGTGGCACGCCATGTATCCTGAGAGCGTGGTGGGTGCGGGCGAATACCTGATAGAAGGCTACATCGAGGGGCCGGAATTCGCGGTGGACGCCTACTACGACGAAGCGGGCGCGCCGCACATCCTGAACATCTGGCGCCACGATTTCGCCAGCGCGGAGGACACCAGCGATCGCTTGTACCTGTCCAGCCAGCAGATCGTGGATGAGACGTTCGATGAATTCAGCCAGTGGCTCTCAGACGTGAACGCCATCGTGGGCGCGCGCAGCTTCTGCGTGCACGTGGAGCTGCGCCGCACGGCCGCGGGCATCATCCCCATCGAATTCAACCCCTTGCGCTTCGCAGGGCTGGGCGGCACGGATATGGCTTTCTACGGGTGCGGGTATCGCACCTATGAGTGCTACTTGGAAGACCTGCCGCTGGACCTGCGCCAGGTGTACCGGACCCATCCGGAGGATGTCTACTCCATGTCCCTGCTGGGACGCGCGGGCGAGGGCGCGTTCGAATACGATGCGTTCGCGGAACGCTTTTCGGATGTGCTGCACTTCTCCCGGTTCGATGTGGGCAAGGTGGGCAGCTACGGTTTCCTGTTCCTGCGCACGCCGGTGGATGATGACGCGGAACGGGAGTTCCTTCTCCACGCGGACCTGCAGGACTTCCTGGCATAGTCGGTGCGGATCACGGCGGGGTCCTGTGCGAAAGGCTCTCCCCGTGGGCTGAAGGGCTGCCAGATGTGCGAAAGGGACGTCCCAAATTGCACATAGGAAAAGGTGATGCGTGCTAAAAGCGCAATTCTATGTGCAATTTGGAACGTCCCCCCCCCCCCCCCGCCCCCCCCCCCCGCCCCCCTTCAGCCCACGGGGAGAGCCTTTCGCATCTGGAAGCCTCGCATGGGGCTGCTTCGCATCTGGGACTCAGGCTTTCGCAGGGGGTTTCTGTGCGTGCTATGAGGGGGTTCTTCGGTGCAGACGAGCAAGTTTGGCGCGGCCGTACTTCCAGGTCTGCACGCAGGCGGTGACGATGCAGATGCCGCAGGCGATCCCCGCGGCGAACAGGAACGTGGCGCTGCCGTTCGCAGCGAAGGAAGCCCAATCCGCGTTCACCGCTCCTGACATGGTGTAGAACAGCCCCCGCCCCGGCACCAGCGGGATCACCGCGATGATGAAGAACGCCGTGGCGGGCACGCGGCCGGTGCGCGCCATCACCTCTGCGAAGGCGGCAGCGAACGTGGACGCCACGATGCACGGCACGAAGATCTGCCCCATCATCTGGTACAGCAGCCAGTACAACGCCCAGGTCAGAAAGCCCGCCACGGACGCGGCGGGGATGAAGCGCGGGTTCATGTTGAAGAACAGCGCGAACCCCAAAGCGCCCGCGAACGCCGTGACCAGCTGCACTACCGCGTATCCGTCCAACATCATGCGACCACCTGCGCTATCCAGATGGCGGCCATGAACCCCAAGGCCAGCGACACGGCCCACAGCAGGCTCTCCACGAAGCGCATCACGCCGGAGATGGTGTCGCCGGAGAGCATGTCGCGGGTGGCGTTCGTCATGGCCACGCCCGGGATCAAGAGCATGATGTCCCCGATCATCACCAGGTCAGGGGAGATGTCTGTCCAAATGCCGGCCACGGCCATGATGCCCAGCCCGCAGATGAACGAATTCACGAAGTTGAAGATGATGGTGTCCGGCGTCCAAGGACGCGCCCAGCGGATGGAGCAGCACAAGAGGATGGCGAACGCGGCGGACACCGCCGCATCCAACAGCGTGCCGCCGAAGAACAGCGCGAACGCGCCTGCGGACAGCATGCCGCCTGCGAAGAGGGCCCAGGCAGGGATGGGCCGGGCACAGATGGCGCGCAGGTCACGGCGGACTTCATCCGGCCCGGGCTGTTCGGCGCGCACCTTCGCGCATAAGCCGAAGAGCCGCTCCATCTTGTGGAAATCGATTCCCACGTCCCCGGTGATGCGGCGGGTGAGCGTGTGTTCGTAGCCGCCCGGCAGCGTCATGGTGGCGATGATGGTGGCCGTGATGACCATCACGTTCATCTTGCGCGCGCCGTAGGCATGCCCCAGGCGCATCAGCTCCTCTTCGATGGAGTGCACGTCCGCGCCGGACAGCAGCAGCGCTTCTCCCACATCCAGAAGCGCAGGGAACGCATCCAGGGCCAGCGGGGCTTGCGGGTCAGCCGGGAAGCACGCGTGAGCAGAAGCCATGAGCGTCCTTCCTTTCCCCGTTGGCAGCCTCTTCGTCCACGCTACCATAAAACGCTTGACCCGCCTGCGCGTTCCGTTACAATCCCTCACGGAAAAATCCTTTTCGCATATCTGACTTCGAACAGCAAAAGAGGGGCGAACTGAATATGACGCTAGGTGTGGACAGGAAAGATCTTGTCATGGTCGGCGTGCTGCTCGCAGGCACGTTGCTGGCTGTGCTCAACCAGACGCTGTTGTCTCCGGCGCTGCCGGCCATCATGGGGTCGCTCAGCGTGGACGCTACCACGGTACAGTGGCTCACCAGCGGCTATTCGCTGGTGGAGGCGGTCATCATCCCGCTCTCCGCGTATTTGATCGGGCGCTTCACCACCCGTCAGCTCTTCATCAGCGCGCTTTGCGTGTTCTTCGCAGGATCCCTTGCGGCGGCGGTGGCGCCGGCGTTCCCCATCCTGCTTTTGGGCCGCATCCTGCAGGCGGCGTGCACGGGCGCCATCATGCCCATGGTGTTCACGGTGATCCTTCTGGTCTTCCCGCGCGAGATGCGCGGCACGGCCATGGGGGTCATCGGGCTGATCATCGGGTTCGCTCCCGCAGTGGGGCCGTCGGTGGCGGGCCTGTTGGTGGATTCGGTGGGCTGGCGCTGGCTCTTCGGCATCGTCACGGTCCTCACCGTGGTGGTCATCGTGCTGGCCGCCTTCACGCTCAGGAACTACGGGGATTTCAAGCGCACGAAGTTCGATGTGCCTTCGGTGGCGCTCTCCACCTGTGGCCTGGTGTGCTTGCTCTACGGCCTTTCCACCTTCGCTTCCACCACGAACATGCCGATCACGGTGGGGCTGATCGTGGTGGGCGTCGTCATCATGGGCGTGTATGTGCGCCGCCAGCTCACCATGCCGGAACCCATGATCAAAGTGGGCATCCTCTCCACCCGGAAGTACGCCACCTCTGTCATCGTCATCGTCACGGTGCAGGCAGCGCTCATGGGCACGGGCGTCATCACGCCGCTCTACATCCAGGGCGTGCGCGAATATTCCGCCACCATGTCGGGCGTGGCCATGCTGCCCGGCGCGCTCATCGGTGCATTCATGGGGCTCATCAGCGGACGCCTGTTCGATCGCTATGGCGTGAAGCGCGTGGTGGTGCCAGGCTCTTTGGTGGCGCTCTGTGGCGGGTTCTGCCTGGTGCTGCTGGGCATGGACACCGATTTCATCTTCATCACGCTGGCTTACACGGTGCTCATGGTGGGCCTGCAGTTCACCATGACGCCGCTCAACACCTGGGGCGTGAATTCGTTGGACAACTCCGTCATCCAGCACGCGCAGGGACTGTCGAACACGCTGAACCAGGTGGCTGCCAGCGTGGGCACGGCGCTGTTGGTGTCCATCTCAGCGCTGTCCTCGCAGCTCTACCCCGATGCGCCGCCGGTGCAGCAGGCTTATGAGGGTTACCACCTGGCCTATTTGGCCACAGCCATCCTCATGTGCGTGGCGGTGGCCATCATCATCGTGTTCGTGAACGACAGGAAGGCGAAGGATGGGGCCATGCAGAAGGACGCGCTGCCGGATTACGCGGCCGGCATGGACGGCGTCACGGTTGACGCGCGCGCGGATGAACCGAAGATCGAGCTTCTGGGCGGCACCATCGGCACGCAGGTGCAGGATGCCATGAACACCGATCCGGTGGTGGTGCAGGATTCTGCGCGCATGCGCGATGTCATCCGCCTCATGTCTCGCACTGACTCCAGCGGGCTGCCCATCGTGGATGAGGCCGGGGATCTGGCGGGCTTCATCTCTGATGGGGATGTGGCGAACTACCTGGGACGCCATGACATCTCCGTCATAGACACCACGCTGAACTTCTACCGGTTCGTGGATGATTCACCGCTCAAGGGGCGCTTGCTCACGCTGTTGGATCTGAACGTGATGGACATCGCCACGAAGAAGGTGGTGTCCGTGGAGGCTGATTCCGCCATCGACGACGCCTGCCGCGTGCTGGCGGAGCGCCGCATCAAGAAGGTGCCCGTGGTGCGGGGCGGCCGCTTGGTGGGCACGCTCTCCCGCCGGGACATCATGCGCAGCCTGGCAGAGATCGTGGACGCTGTGGAGGAGAGCGAAGCGCAGGCCTAACGCGCTGCGCTTTCCGTCCTCTTCGCGGCCTGCCAGAGCGCTTCCCGCTGCTGGGCATCCATCTTTTCCAGCGGCTCTCCTGCCTCCAGGGCCGCATCTTCCATGGCGGCCCACCGCGCGCGGAACTTGCGGCAGGCCCCGCGCAGGGCGTTCTCGGCGTTGAGGCCCATCTTGCGCGCCACGTTCACCAGGCTGAAGAGCGCATCCCCCAGCTCCTCTTCCACGTGCGCCGCCTCTGGCGCGTCATGCAGCACGCGTCCGCGTTCATCTTGGGGCGCGGCGGCGTAGGCCTCTTTCAGCTCCGCCACCTCTTCGGCCACTTTGCCCCAGGCGCCATCCACGGTCTCCCATTCGAAGCCTACGGCCGCTGCCTTGCGGGATATCTTCTGCGCCTGGGTGAGCGCCGGAAGCCCGGTGGGCACGCCGTCCAGCAAGCGCTCCGGCCCGGCAGAGTTGCCAGCGACTTCCTTCTCTGTCAGCTTGATCTGGTCCCAGAGCGCGATCACCTCGTTCGCGCTGCCGCCTTGAGCCTCGCCGAAGACGTGCGGATGGCGCCGGACGATCTTCGCGTCCACCTCTGCGCACACGTCATCGATGGTGAATTCGCCCGCATCTGCTGCGATCTGGCTCTGCAACACCACCTGCAAAAGCACATCTCCCAGCTCTTCGCGCAGATGCGCCACGTCATCCGATTCGATGGCATCCACCGCCTCATAGGCTTCTTCGATCATGTTGGGCGCGATGGAGAGATGCGTCTGTTCCTGGTCCCAGGGACATCCGTCCGGCGCGCGCAGCGCGGCGATGGTGGCGACGAACCGGTCGAACGCGGGGTGTTCTACGGGGGTGGCAGATGCGCTCATGGGCGATGGTCCTTCCTCATCAGGTGGTCCGGATTCTATCTCATACGGACTCGTTACAGCATCCGCACCGGCAAGCCCGCGTGGATGCGCCTTGGGTAGAATGGCGAGAAGGGGCAAGGACCACCGGCCAAGAAGGAGGCGTTCGTGGCCACCTGGCAGGAATTCTATAGGGTGCTCAAGCTCTCCTGGAAGGACAAGACGTCCGGCCGCCGTGTGCGCCAGATCCTCTCCGTCCTCAAGCGCTACGACGTGCTGCATGACTTCACGCCGCAGAAGGCTGTGGCGGTGCTGGAGGCGCTGGGTCCCACCTACGTGAAGATCGGGCAGATGGCGTCCACCCGCTCTGACATCCTGCCGAAAGCCTACTGCGAAGCCTTCGAAAGCTTGCATGCGGACGTGTCGCCCATGCCGTTCTTCCAGGTGTTGGATTGCATCACGCGCTCTTATGGGCGCAGCTGGGAAGAAACGTTCCTGGCCATTGATCCTGCGCCTTTGGGGTCCGCGTCCGTGGCGCAGGTGCACCGCGCGGTGCTCAAGGATGGTTCGGTGGTGGCCGTCAAGGTGCGCCGCCCGGGCATCGTGGCGGAGATGTCTGAAGACATCACGCTCATGCAGCGCATCCTGGCCACGGCTGAATTCGTGGATCCAGGGAACCAGACGCTGTTCTTGAACTTCGACAACCTGCTGGATGAGCTTGAGCGCACCACGAAGAACGAACTGGATTTCCGGGTGGAGCTGGACAACCTCATCCGCTTTCACGCTGAGACGGCGAACCAGCGCGGCGTCACGTCACCCATCCCATATCCGGCGTGCTCCAACGAGTCCGTGCTGGTGATGCAATACATCGAAGGCATCCAGGTGGACGACGTGCCGGCGCTCAAGACGGAAGGCATCGATCTTGACCACCTGGCGTACCGCATCATGCAAAGCTACATCTCCCAGGTGCTGGACGACGGCTTCTTCCACGCGGACCCGCATCCGGGCAACATCCTCATCCGCGGGAAGGAGATCGTCTGGATAGACTTGGGCATGACCGGGAGTCTCACGCCCAGCCAGCGCCAGCTGGTGGGGCGCATGTTCCGCTCCATTCCGGCGAACGATCCGTATCTGCTCATGGAATCGGTGGTGGGCATCTCCAAGAAGAACGGCCCTGTCGATTTCGGCAAGCTCTTGCAGGAGCTGTCCATCCTGCTGGACAAATACGGCTCCTCCGACTTGTCCGACATCAACGTGGGGGACGCCATGGGCGAGATGGTGGAGGTCATGCGCACGCAGAACCTCATCATGGCGCCCGCGGTCACCATGCTGGTGCGCGGCATCGTCACACTGGAAGGCGTCATGGAGGCCATCGCGCCCACCCTCAACGTCATCCAGATCGTGTCACAGCACGTGCTGGTGCAATCCCTGAATCCCGAGCACGTCGAGATGCGCGCGCTGGAACTGCTCACGTCCACGGCTGAATCGGCCGAGGCGCTGGTGAAGCTGCCGCGCCAGGTGTCGAACGCCGTTGAGATGCTGGAGCGCGGAGAGATCGCGCTCAAGGGCAACGTGGAGGTGTCCACGAACGTGCTGGCCACGGTGTACGCGTCCGTGGGGCGCATATCGCTGGCGCTCATCTCCGTGGGGCTGTTCTTGGGGTCGTCCATCCTTTGCACCACGAACATGGAACCGAGGTTCTTGGAGGTGCCGGTGCTGGGCGTGCTGGGGTACGTGGGCGCGTTCGTGCTGGGCGTGTACGTCATCGTGGCCACCTTCCGCAGCCGCAAACGCTGACCGCCCCTGCGCGAGAGCTTTCCTCCATGTGCAGAAGGGACGTTCCAAATTGCACATAGGAAAAGATGGCGCGCACAGAAAGGCTCATCCTATGTGCAATTTGGGACGTCCCTTCTGCACATGGGTCCCTTTTGCATAGGGGAACTGCTCGGCTCATGGTCGTTCTCTCATCTTCTGCGCAATCCGGGAAACGTTCCTCCTCTCATCCTGCTGTGCTCCGCGTGCAGCGCTTTTGATCGGAGGGCACCAGGCCCTCGCCTTTCTGTCTGCGGATGTGCGAAAGGGACGTTCCAAATCGCACATAGGCAATGATCATGCGTACAGAAAGACTCATCCTATGTGCAATTTGGGACGTCCCTTTCGCACATCTAGGCAATGATCATGCGCACAGAAAGGCTCATCCTATGTGCAATTTGGGACGTCTCTTTCGCACATCGGTCTTTGGCGCGGGGTGGGGGAAACCTGATACCATGGGCGGTGCGGAAACCGTCCATGAAAGCAGGGCTTCTTGTTCACCATCGGCTGCCATCTGTCCTCATCCAAAGGCTACGAGGCCATGGCGCGCACAGCGGCCTCCATCGGCGCGAACACCTTCCAGTTCTTCACGCGCAACCCGCGCGGCGGACGCGCGAAGGACATCAGCCCTGATGATGTGGAGGCCTTCGAAACCGCCGCTGAGGAGGCGGGCATCACGCGCATCCTGGCGCACGCGCCCTACACGCTGAACCCGGCCGCAGCGAAACCTGAGACGCGTGAATTCGCGCTCATGACGCTGGCGGATGACCTCCAGCGCATGGAGGCCACGCCAGGGCAGCTGTACAACATGCATCCCGGCGCGCACGTGGGCCAGGGGACCGAGGCGGGCATCCAGAAGATCACAGATGCCCTGAACCAGGTGTTGAAACCGGAACAGTCCACCACGCTCCTTTTAGAGACCATGGCCGGCAAGGGCACGGAGGTGGGCGGTACGTTCGAGGAACTGGCGGACATCATCAGCCGCATCCAGCTCTCAGACAAAGTGGGCGTCTGCTTGGACACGTGCCATGTTTGGGAAGGCGGCTACGACATCAAGGAAAACCTGGAGGGCGTCCTTGAAGCGTTCGACCGCGCGGTGGGCCTGTCCCGTTTGCGCGCCATCCATCTGAACGACTCCAAGAACCCGCGCAGTGCGCACAAAGACCGCCATGAGGTCATCGGCGGCGGGCGCATCGGGCTGGACGCGCTGGCGGCCGTCACGGCGCACCCGGCGCTCCGGGACCTGCCGTTCTATCTGGAAACGCCCCATGACGAGGTGGCGGAATACGGGGAAGAGATCCGCGCGCTGGCTGCGGCCCGGGAGGCGATGCTCTGATGGTTGCGGGCGCAGCACGGCCGGTGCGCATCCTGTTCGTCTGCCATGGCAACATCTGCCGCTCTCCCATGGCGGAATTCGTTCTGAAGGACCTGGCGGAAAAGCGCGGGGTGGCTGACAAGCTGCACATCGAATCGGCTGCTACCACCAATGAGGAGATCGGCAACCCCGTGCATCCCGGCACGATCCGCCGTCTGGCGGAAGAGGGCATCAGTTGCGCGGACAAGCACGCGCGCCGCATCACGGCTGCGGATTATGGCACGTTCGATGTCATCATCGGCATGGACGCGGAGAACATGGCCGACATGATGCGCGCGTGGAAGCGCGACCCGGCGGGCAAGGTGCACAAGATGATGGAATTCGCCGGCGTGGAACGCGATGTGGCAGACCCGTGGTACACAGGGGATTTCGACCAGACGTATGAGGACATCCATGATGGATGCGTGGGATTGTTGGGGTGGTTGGGCCTATGAATGAGATCAAGTGCCCGGAATGCGGCACCGTCTTCACGGTGGATGAGAGCAACTACGCGGACATCGCCCGGCAGATCCGGGACGCGGAATTCGCGCAGGCGGTGGACGAGGCCGTGCACACCAAGGAAGAGACGCTGCAGGCCCAGATGGAGCTCAAGCTGGCCGCGAAGGACCAAGAGGTGGCGAAGCTCTCCGAGCGTTTGGCGTCCGTCGAAGAAGGGCATCAAGCGCGCGTGGACGCGGAGGCGGCGAAGCATGCGGTGGAAGTAGAGCAGCTGAAGAGCCGTTTCGGGTTGGAGCTGGAACAGCTGCGGGCGCAGCAGGATGTGGAGACCTCCAAGCAAGAGCTGCAGATGGAGCGGCTGCGCGCGGAATTCGACGGGCAGCTGAAGGCCAAGGAGGACATGATCGCCCTGCGCGAGCGTGAGATCCAGGACCTGCATGAGATGCGCAGTCGGCTCACGGTGAAGCTTCTGGGGGAGAGCTTGGAACAGCATTGCGAGGTGGCGTTCAATCAGCTGCGCGCAACGGCGTTCCGCAACGCCGAATTCGGGAAGGACAACGAAACGGTCGGCGGCACCAAGGGTGACTACATCTTCCGTGAGCGCACGGAGACGGGCGCTGAGGTCATCTCCATCATGTTCGAGATGAAGACGGAAGCTGAAGGGTCCAAGACGCGCAGCAAGAAGACGAACGAGAGCCACCTGAAGAAGCTGGACGATGACCGCCGCAAGAAAGGCTGCGAATACGCGGTGCTGGTGTCCACGCTGGAGGCGGACAGCGAACTGTACAACCAGGGCATCGTGGATGTGTCCCATCTGTATCCGAAGATGTTCGTCATCCGCCCGCAGTTCTTCATCCCGCTCATCTCGCTTCTGCGCAACGCTGCCCTGGATGCCTCCCGCTACAAAGACGAACTGGAGCTGCAGCGCCAGCAGGACATCGACGTGGCGGATTTCGAAGCGAAGCTGATGGATTTCAAGGACAAGTTCGGGCGAAACTACCGCTTGGCGTCTGAGAAGTTCGCGAAGGCCATCGATGAGATAGACAAGACCATCGACCACCTGACCAAGGTGAAAGAGCAGCTTTTGGGCAGCGAGCGCAACCTGGAGCTGGCGAACAAGAAGGCCGAAGGGCTTTCCGTGAAGCGGCTCACGCACAACAACCCCACCATGGCGGCGAAGTTCAAGGCGCTGGAGTCGGCGTCTGACGAAGAGGAGGACTAGCTGATGTTCGGTGACAATCTGGACCGCATCGTCAAGGCCATCGAGAAGAACTACGAGGCGGATGAGATCTTCTTCACGAAGCCGGGCTTGGGCTTTCCTGACAAGTCCGTCATCAAGGACATGCTGAAGAAGCTGCGCCGTGTGATCTTCCCGGGCTACTTCGGACCTGAAATGCTGTCCCCGAAGACCAGCCCCGAATACTTCATCGGAGAGCTGCTCATTCAGATCGAGCGCAGTCTGCGCGAACAGATCGTGGTGGCGCTCACCTACGCGGAGAAGGGTCGGGAGGATCGCCCGGTGACGGGGCTCTGCACCGAATGCGTGCCGGATGCCATCGCCCAGCGCGCGGCGGACGTGTGCACCGCGTTCTTCGATGAGCTGCCCCATGTGCAGCGCAAGCTCTTGACGGACGTGCAGGCCATCTTCGACGGAGACCCGGCGGCGCAGTCCAAGGAAGACGTCATCTTCTCCTATCCGGGGCTCTATGCCATCTACGTCTACCGCATCGCGAACGTGCTGCACAAGCTGAAGGTGCCCACCATCCCGCGCATCATGACGGAGCTGGCCCATGCGGGCACGGGAATAGACATCGGCGCCGGAGCTGAGATCGGCGAATACTTCTGCATCGACCACGGCACCGGCGTGGTCATCGGCGAGACCACCATCATCGGGAACCACGTGAAGGTCTACCAGGGCGTCACGCTGGGGGCGTTGTCCACCCGCGGCGGCCAGCGCCTGCAGGGCGTGAAGCGCCATCCCACCATCGAGGACAACGTCACCATCTATTCGAACGCCTCTGTGCTGGGCGGCGAGACGGTCATCGGGGAGGGGTCGGTCATCGCGGGCTCCACCTTCGTCACGTTCAGCGTGCCCCCGCATTCGCGCGTGGCCGTGAAGGAGCAGGAGATCACCGTCCGCCAGCCGAACGAGCGCGACTGACCTTCTGTGGCAGGGGAGGGCGGCGCCTCAGATGAGCTTCGTCTCGTCCAGCTTCTGCTGGATGAAGGCGTTCGCGCGGATCATGGGGATGCGCAGCGCCAAGCCCAGCAGCAAAGAAGGCACCAGGAATGCGGCCAGGCATCCCAGGCTCACGGCCAGTTGGTCTCCATAGACTCCTGACATGCAGCTTGCCAGCGCGGAGATGGCGTGCGTGAACGGCAGCCACGGGTAGAGCGCCTGGAACAGGGGCGCGGAGGTCTGGATGGGCATGATGCCGCCCGTGCCCGCCAGCTGCATGACCAGAAGGATGATGGCGATGGCCTTGCCCACGTTCCCGAAGGACAGGTTCAAGGTGTACACCACATTCGAGAAGACCAGTGCGCTGAGGAGCAGCGTCCCCAGATAGGCCAGGGGATGCTCGCACTGCACCTGCAAGAAGAATACGTTGCCCACGAACAAGACCAGCGCTTGCGCAAGGGCCACGGCCAGGAATGCGCCGTAGCGCCCCAGGTACAGCTGCCAGGGGCGCGCATCCGTCAGTCCTGCCTCTTCTTCGCGGGAGACGTTCACGTTGGCCAGGGCGATGAGGAAGATGGCACCCACCCACAGTGCCAGCGACGAATAGAACGGGCTCATGGAATCCCCATTGGTGGGCACTTCGAACACGGCGTGGCGCACCAGTTCGGTGGGCGCGGCGATGAACGAGGCCAGGGATCCCGGGTTGCTGCCCAGCACCGCGCGCAACTCTTCCATGTCCCCGGAGGCCAGCGCGCCCTCCAGCGCGGTGAGGGAGGCATGCACGCTGTCCTTCGCTTGGGCCAGCAGCGCTGTGGCTTCTTCCAGCGCGACCTCGGCATCCGTCAGGCTGTCAGCCAGGTCTCCTGCGGCGCTCCCTGCGGCACCCGCTGCGCCAGAGACGATGGAGGCCAGGCCCTCCGTGGAGGCGTTCGCACCCGCCAGCGCTTGCTTGAGCGCTGCGGTCTTGGTGTCAAGGTCCTGGGCCAAGGAGGCGTCCACCGCTTGCACTTGGGCGCGCGCCTCATCCAGCTTCTGGTTCACGGCGTCCCGCTCGGCTGAGGTGGTGGATGCGACTGCATCCACATCGCCTGCGGCGGCGGACAGTTCGGACGAAAGGGAATCCAAGGCCTGGATGGCCGCATCCAACGAGGCCACTGCATCGGTGCTGGCGCCCAAGCCGGCCAGCTCATCGCGCGCGCCCGTGTAGGCGTCCGCCAGGGAGGATGCCATGGCAGATGCATCGGCTATGAGCTGGCGCGCGTAGGCGGGGTCAGAAGAAGCGGTGCCCAGCATGCCGTTGATGGCGTCTTGGACGCGCCCGAGCGCATCATCGGCGCTCTGGATGTCCTGGGAGGCGGTGGCAGATGCGCCTTCCAGTGCGGCGGCCGCCTCATCCAGGGAGGCGGTGGCATCGGTGCCCAGCGCGTCAGCCGCCCCCTTCAAAGAAGCGCTGTTCTCAAGGATGCTGGAAGTGGCGTCCAGCAGCTGACGCGTGATGGCCAGCGCCCCTTCCACGCCTTCGGCTTCAGTCACGCATGCATCCAGCGCCTCGTCCGTGTTCCGCAGCTGTTCCGCCAGCGCGCTGCCGTAGCGCGCAAGGCCGTCTGCGGACATGAACTGGGACAGATCGTGCATGACGGTGAGCGCAGCTTCCGCCACGGTCTGCGCGAACGACTGGCTGATCTGGGTCTGCAACACCGAAGCGCCGGTGGCTGTCACGTGGGACGCGATGGCGTTCTCCTTCTGGTTCACGTAGTACATGAGCTCCGGCGTCTTCTCATCGGGAGACATCACGCTCATGAGATCGGCGGAGAAGTTCTCCGGTATGACGATGGCTGCGCAGTATTCGCCGGATTTCACGCCTTCCTCTGCTTCATCCGCCGTGCAGAACACCCAATGGAACTGGCCGTTCTCGTGCAGCTTTCCCACGATGGTGGCGCCCACGTCGACACGGCTGGGGAAGAGCGCGGACGAATAGCCCGCGTCCTCGTTCGCCACGGCCACGCTGAGGCCGTCCGTGTTGCCGTAGGGGTTCCAGAACCCCAGCGTGGTGAGCCAGGCGTACATGGGCGGCACGATGATGAGCCCGATGGTGACGATGGTGGCCACGGTGTTCGCGAACAGGCTTCTGAGATCGGTGCGGATGAGGGCCAGGACGTTCTTCATGCGCCATCACCGCCCGTCCGCCCCTGTCCAGCCTGCGGCCCGTGTGCAGACCCGGCCTGGAGCGTGCGCGCCAATTCTTCATCTGAGCCTTCTGCGGCTTCCATCTGCGCACGCAGCATCTGCTCAACGTAGTCCAGCGCGATGAGGGCACCCGCTATCAGCACGCAGGCGCCGAAGAACGCCAGCACCAGTCCGATCTTCACGTCCACGTTCCCGCGCAGCACGATGATGGCCGTGAGCATCATCACAGGAACGGCGAAGAGCGCCGTCCATCCGATGCGGCGCAGCCGTGGATAGAGCGTTTGGAAGCGTTCCGCGCTGGCGCGCACCTTGGCGCGGAAGGCGTCCGCATCCGCAAGGGCCGCCACCACGGTGCGCAAACGGAAGCGGATGTGCATGCGTCCGGGTGCCTCCACCTGGTAGAAGTCCGTGGCGCGCAGCTTCTCGTCGAACATCACGTTCAGGTTCTGGCAGGCGCGCCCCAGCCCCAATCCCACCACGAATCCCAGCGGCAGATAGATGAGCGCCAGCATCAGCATGCAGTCAAGGTACGTGCTTCCGAAGAAGCCGCCCGTGGCTTCGCGCAGCGCGTCGATGGAATAGGTGAAGGGCAGGAGCGGATTCAGCGCCTGATAGAACGAAGGCAGCATCTGGATGGGGAACATGCCGGACGATCCCGGGATCTGGATGATGAGCAGCACCACGGCGATGGCTTTGCCGATGTGTCGCAAGGCCACCGCCAGCCCATACATCAGGTTCACGTACACCAGTGCCGTGAGCCAGCAGGTGGCCAGGTAAGCTGCGGGGGAGGCGCACTGGATCCCCAAGACGATGTCCCCGGCTCCGGTGATGATCCCCTGGGCCGAACCCAGCGCTGCATAGGTGAGCCAGCGGCCGAAATACGCTTGGCGCTCTGTGAATGGCGGCAGTCCCGTTGGATCCACCTTGATGCGCACCATGGCCATCAGGATGAATCCCGCCACCCAGAGCGCCAGGTTCGTGAAGAACGGTGCCACGCCCGTGCCGTAGTTCTTGATGGGGTACAGTGCGACGGTCTGCACGGCGACGGGGGCGGCCAGGAAGTGCGCCACGTCGTCCGGGTCCAGCTTGAGCGCCCGCTCCATCTGGGCCAGTGCGGTGGAGGCGTGCACGGCGCCCAGGTCTGTGACGGCTTCGCTGAGCCCGCTTTGGATGTCTTCCAGGATGTCCCGTGCGCTGGTGATGGTGGAGGCGGCTCCTTCCAGCGACCCTTCCAAGGCCGATGCGGCGGCAGAGGTCTGCTGGGCACCAGCGCCCACGGCTTCCAGCATGCCCCGCAAGGCGCCCAGGGCCTCATCGGCCGCGTCCAGAGAGGCCTGCATCTGGGGCACCGTTTCTGCCTGCGCGTTCTTGGCGGCCGCGCTGATCTGGGCAGCGGCGTCGTTCGCAGCCTGGCTGATGGCATCTGAGGCCGAAGCGGCGGCGTCCGCGGTGGCGGAGAGCGATGAGGCTGCCTCGGACAAGGTCTGGGCGGCGTTCGTGCATGCGCTGCTGCCGTCTTTCAGGGATTGCAGCGTTTGCGCCAGATCCGGATTCCCTTGGGCTTCTGCTTCCAGTTTGGACAAGGCCCCCGTGCTGAGGCGCCCCGCGCGTTCCGCCTGTGCGGCAGCGGCTTGCGCATCGGCGGATGCCTGGCGCACCTTCCCAGCAGCGGTTCCGGCCGCGATGGATGCGTCCGTGGCAGCCTCGGCCACGGTGGTGGCGACGTTCGTGGCCTTCTCTCCCAGCTCGGAAGCGGTGCGTCCCAAGGATGCGCGCGTCTCCGCGATGCGCGCAGCAGCCTCGTCCAGCCGCGCTTCCGCTTCAGGCAGGGCATCGGTCACGGATGTGAGGGCGTCAGTGGCGCTGCTGAGGGAGGCGGATGCCGCATCCACATCCGCGGGCAGTCCGTCCAGGAGCGCAGCGGCCTCGTCCAGTGCGCTCTTCGCCTCTGTCACGTTGGCGGCAAGGCGCGCTTCGGCGGATGCTTCGCCTGCTTCCAGCTGCAAGCCGGCCTTCTGAGCCAACGTGAGCACCTCTTCGCTCACCGTCTGCACGAACTGTGCATCGATCTGCTTTTCCACATCCGTGGCACCCGTGTCCACCATCTTCACGCCGGACCCGGTGAGCTTCTCATTCACGTAGTATTGGATCTGAGGGCGGGTGAACGTGCCGTTGAAGAGCGTGGCGAACGACGCGCTGAAATCCTTCGGCAGCACGATGGCGGCGTAGCACTCGCCGGAAGCGACGCTCTCCAGCGCGGCTTGCTCATCCATGAACTGCCAGTCCAGCTCATGGTTCTCTTTCAGGCTGGCCACCACCTGATCGCCCACGTCCAGATGAGCCGCCACGGGCGCGTCCGCGCCCTCGTCCTCGTTCGCCACGGCGATCTTGATGGAGGACGTGTTCTGATACGGATCCCAGAACGCCGCGATGGTGTACCAGCTGTACAGGGCCGGCAGGATGCACACGCCCACCACGATGACGAGCGCGATGGGGTTCTTCAGAAGGCGCAGCGCATCGCGCCGGAAGATGGCGAAGATGGGCAAAAGATATGACCGGATGCGCTCCATCCAGCCATGGTAAGCAACCCGGTCACATATCCTTCAGTGATGCCGGTTCTGCAACCGAGGCGTCAGCTGCAAGAGCGGCGCAGGCGCGCAGCTACCAGCTGATCAGCTCGTATCCGTCTTCGGTGACCACCAGCTGCACTTCCCACTGGGCGCTGGGCTGGCCATCCTTCGTGCGCACCGTCCACCCGTTGGGGTCCGACATGTCTATGCGGTGCCTGCCCATGTTGATCATGGGCTCGATGGTGAACATCAGTCCCGGCACCAGGACCGGTCCCGTGCCTGCGCGGGTGACGAAGCTCACGAACGGGTCCTCATGGAACTCCAGCCCGATGCCGTGGCCGCCGAACTCGCGCACCACTGAGTAGCCGTGCTCCTTCGCGAAGGCGTTCACTGCCGCACCCACATCTCCCAGATGCCCCCAGGGCTTCACCTGGACCAAGCCCACCTGCACGGCCTCTTTCGTGACTTCCACCAGCCGCCGCTTCTCTTCCGATACGTTCCCGATGCAGAACATGCGGGAGGAGTCGGAGAAATAGCCGTCCAGGATGGTGGAGCAGTCCACGTTCACGATGTCCCCGTCTTGGAGCACCTCGTCAGGGGAGGGGATGCCGTGGCAGACCACTTCGTTCACGGAGGTGCAGACGCTCTTCGGGAAGCCCTCGTAATCAAGCGGAGCCGGGATGGCACCGTGCTTGACCGTGCAGTCATGGACCCACTGGTCTATTTCTTCAGTGGTGACGCCTGCTTGGATGCGCTCTGCCACGTGGTCCAGCACGCCCACGTTCACCTGTGCGCTCTCTTTGATCCGGGCGATCTCCGTCGGGGTCTTCAACAGAGCGCGAGGCGGGACGTCTTCTCCCGCCTCGGCCAGCGCCTCCAGCTTCTCATCGAATTCCAGATGGCACTTCTTGTATTTCTTGCCGCTGCCGCACCAGCATTCGTCGTTGCGGCCCAGTTCCACGTCTCCGTCGTACATAGCACCTTCCAGGGGTCTTAGAAATAGCTGATCTGGTTCGGCGCCGTCACGCCGAGCACAGACATGGTAACACCCCTCATGATCAAGAAGATGCCCAAATAGATGGCGAAGAACTCAGGGCTCATCAGGAACAGCACGCCGCAGAGGACGGCCACGATGCCGTTGGCCACCATCCATCCCCAGCCGCTGCCCACCAGGTTGCGCATGCCGAACCCGGCCGCTATGGCGAAGCCGCCGTAGACGATGACGAAGCAGCCCACCAGGATGGTGATGACGCCCGCCGCCACGATGGGATGCACCAAGAACATGATGCCCAAGATCAGGTTGCAGATGCCGTTCACCAGTGTCCAACCGGCGCCTTGCACGGTGTTGCGCATGCGCCACCATTTGACGCCGTCGAACACAGCAGCCGCCAGCAGTCCGATGCCGGCGATCTGGGCCAGCATCACCATGGTGAGCCCTGGCCACGCCAGCACGATGAGCCCTGCGATGGCCACCAAGATCCCGACGAAGAACGCGCCCCAGTCAATGGCTCGCTTCATGTTGCTTCCCTGTCCGCTTTCAGTGTGCGTAGACATCATCCCCACCTGCCTTTCGGTACGGTTCCTTCTCCTGGATGCGATTCTTGCGGAAATGCTGAGCGTTGCGCGCAGCGATGGGGGAGCGTTAAGGCAGCCGTAACCTGTGGGTCACGGGTCCGTTCACTTTGGATGGCGCGGCGATGCGGGCGAAGACGCGGCACCTCAGGACCAGTTCAGGTTGATGACCAGGGGCGCTATGGGATTCGTGCCCGTGGCCGAGATGGCGCCGTCCACGATGACGTGCTGGCCGTTCTGGAACGAACCGGAACCCGTGATCTCGAAGTAGGTGGTGATGTAGGTCATGTTGTTGAACACCACGCGGATGACGTCATCGGTGCGCAGGAGGATGGATCCGTTGGCCTGCACTTGGATGGTGCCCGGCACGCGCACCAGGTCTCCCGTCCAGCATTCCAAGAGCATGGTGGGACGCAGGTCGGTGGAGCCGCCGTTGCTGGAGCTGCCGCTCTGCTCAGGCTGCGAGGCGGGTTCCTCTTCTGTGGGAGTCTCAGGCTCTGACGGCTCTTCGGCAGGAGGCTCTTCCTCGAGACCGGTGATGCCGGTGACCTCCACGTTCCAGCCCCGGTCTCCCCAGGTGACGTTCGTGTTGACCGCGCAGGTCTTCGTTTCTTCGCCCACGGTCTTCGTGAGGTTGAACACCACGGTGCCGCCCTGGGCATTGAGGCTGGCTTCTGGGCGCACTTCGCAATCGACGAACTGGTTCGCCACTTCCTGATCGGCGGCCTTCAGGATGTTCTGGATGTTGGCCTGCATGGCCTCCAGGTCCGCAGGGCCGGTGGGGGTGACCTCGGGCGAGCCTGGATCCACGCCTCCGGGCACCCAGGAAGTGGAATCAGCGGCGTGCGTCATCTTGACGGTGAGAGGCACCACGGCTTTCACGTAATCGTTCTGGAACGTCGCCTTCGCTTCGCCGTTGCAGGTGAACGTGCCGTGCGCAGAGGCGTCTTCGCTGACGTTGCCGGTCTTGAAATCAGACAGCGCCGGATCGGTCAGGCCCTCCGTTTTGATGTACAGATAGCCGTTCAGCTCAGGAGGGGGAATGGTGGCAGCGTCGAAAGCCGCTTCCACTTCAGAGAGCTGTGGCGGCTCAGGAGCGTTCACGGTGGAGAAGGGACGCGCCAGCACCAGGTACAGGATGGCCGCCAAGGCCGCCAGGGCGATGGCGCACAGGATGATGCCGATGACGAGCAGCTTCGATCCGGGTTTTTTCTCATTCGGGACGTTGGGCGGACGATAACCTGCCGCGGGAGCCGTGACGACGGGGATGGGAACGTAATCCGTTTGAGACCGTTGCCCCTGCGCGTCGCCGGCGCCTATGTTGACTGTCGGCGAGGAAGAAGGCACGCCTCCACCAGGGACCGACCGGTTATCGCTCACTTCAGATGCTTCCTTTCCACCGCACGGGTTCTCGGTTGGCAACAGTGTTTGAATGTGCGGTGTTCAGTGTCTGAAAAACTATACTATAAACACACTGAGAAAGCACAGGAGGAATTCACATGTCCAGGTTGGCTGCGGGCTGATGCGCGAGAACCCCGACCAGACCGATAACGCTCCATCATCTGCGCGTCGCAGCGCGCATGCGCCCGTGGCGAAACCGCGCCGGCGCCGCGCCAGCGCGGAGGGCGGAAAGCTGGACGTCGCTGACGGCCGCAGCGTGCAGGGCGCACCCGTCCAGCATGGTCGTGCTGGTCGCGCGCGCGTGCGCACGCCGCAGGAAGCTCCCGCGTCCGGCGCGCGTGCGAATGCCGTGGACCGCCTGAGGCAGGCCCGCGCGGACCGCAACGGCATCACGGGGCGCTTGCATGCCAGCCAGACTCCGCGACAGCACAAGCAGAACTTCATCGCGCGGGCGGCGAACCAGTGGTTCGACCGCGTGGTGGGCGCCATGAAAGGGGAGGGGCTCTCCGCCGCTGAGGCGGCTTATGCGCCCCATCGCACCACGCGCGATTTCATCTTCAACACCGCGGGCGCTGCCTCGTGGGCATTCGTGTTCCCGGTGGTCACCATGGTGTCCACGCAGCTGGTGGGCGTGGAGCAGGCAGGCATGATCTCCATGGCGTTCGTGGTGGCGCTGTTGCTGATGTTCTTGGGCAACTTCGGCGTGCGCACCTACCAGGTCTCTGACGTGGACGAAGATCACTCGTTCTTGGACTACCAGGTGAACCGCTGGATCACCTGCCTGCTCATGGTGGTGGTGGGCTGGGTCTATTGCTCGGCGCGCGGCTACGCCACGGAGATGTTCCAGATATCCATGGCGGTCATCGCGTATCGGTGCGTGGATGCGCTGGCGGATGTATACGAAGGACGCCTGCAGCAGGTGGACAAGCTGTATTTGGCGGGCATCTCGCAGACGTTCCGGTCATTGGCGGCGCTCATCGTGTTCTGCGCGGTGCTGGCCATCTCCCGCAATTCCGTGGCCGCCTGCACGGCCATGTTCATCGCGTCTCTGGCCACGTTCGTGGTGATCACCTGGCCCTTGGCGCTCCTGGAGACGCCGAAGTCCCGCGGGTTCAGCATGAAGTCCCTCATGGGGCTGTTCAAGATGTGCGCGCCGCTGTTCGTTGCCATCTTCCTGTTCAATGTGATCGAGAACATGCCGAAACTGGTCATGGAAGGGATGCTCCCTTACGACAACCAGCTGTATTACAACGCCCTGTATTTTCCGGCCCAGATGATCCTGATCGCAGCCCAGCTGGTGTACAAGCCGCTGCTGTTGCGCATGGCAGGGGTCTGGCAGGATGCCAGCAAGCGGCTGAAGTTCGACCTGATCCTGTACGGCATCGTGGCGGTCATCGTGGCCATCACCGCAGCCGTCTGGGCGGTCATGGCGTGGGTGGGCATCCCGGTCATGGGCGTCCTGTACGGGATAGATTTCGAAGAATACCGGAGCCTTCTGTATCTCATGCTGGTGACCGGCGGCATCACGGCTCTCATCGATTTCCTGTACCAGGTCATCACCATCATGCGCCGTCAGAAGGATGTCACCGTCCTGTATTGCGTGTCGTTCTTCTTCTCCTTGTTCATCCCCATCCTGCTCATCGGCTACGCTGAGCTGGAAGGTGCCATCCTGAGCTACCTCATCATCGAATCCATCCTGTGCGTGCTTCTGGTCTGGGAATACTTCCGCATCCGGCGGGATCTGTCCCGGGGCAGGCATGGGTCTGCTGGCGGCGTCGTCGAGGCGGCCGCTGAAGGCGCAGCAGCGTCGGAGCATCCGCGCACCACGTTCGTGCCGTTGATAGACCCAGCGGATCCGGAGCTGTCCGAAGCGGAGAGCCCTGAATGCGTCGAAGAGGAGCCGCGGCCGTTGCGGCCCAGTGAGAAGCGCGCCATCCGCGAACACCGCGAAGAGGTCATGCGGCGGCGCACGGGAAAGAGCGGCAAGCGATGAGCGCAGCACGGGTGCGGGACAAGGTGGCCCGCATCTCTTTCGGCGTCCTCAGCGTGGGCGTGGGCGCGGTCTTGGCGGCCATGGTGGCGTTCATGCTCTTCTTCACGGGCAAGGCGTTCTATGAAGGCGCCATCAACGACCAGCCGGCCGCATCCATCGTGCTGTTCGTCTGCTTGGTGGCGGGCATCGGCGTGGTGGCGGTGGGCACGTTCATCCTGGGCGTGCGCCTGCTGAAGGACAAGATCCGCGGCGCGCATCTGACGGCAGAGATCATCTGCGGCGCGCTTCTGGTCTGCGCGCTGTTCGAATTGATGCTGGAGGGCGTGACCACCATCTTCTGGATCCTGGCCGTCTCCGCGCTCATCTTGGCAGCGGTGTTCACCTTCGCCGATCCCGCGCTCTCTGAAGAGCGCAAGCTGCAACGGGTGCTCCGGGACATGGAGGCGCGCGAGGAGGCCGAAGAGGGCACGCTCGGGCGCGACCCGTCAGGGCGCGGCTACATGGCGGTGAACTTCTTCAACCTGTTCTGGATCTTCACCATCGGTGCGGTGTTCGGGGACGCGGTGGAGACGGTCTATCACTATATGATCGAAGTGCCCGGTGAGTTCCAGATCAGGGCGGGCCTGCTCTGGGGGCCGTTCTCGCCCATCTACGGGTTCGGCGCCGTCCTGCTCTCGCTGATCTTGAACCGGTTCTACAGAGCGCCCGCAGTTGCGGTGTTCCTGGTCAGCGCCGTGGTGGGCGGCGCGTTCGAATACTTCGTCAGCTGGTTTCTGGAGTTCGCGTTCGGTGCCGTGGCGTGGGATTACACCGGCCGGTTTCTGAACATCGGAGGCCGCACGGATTTCATGTTCATGTGCATGTGGGGCGTTCTGGGCGTGATCTGGATCAAGATGCTGCTGCCGTGGCTGATCGGGCTCGTGAACAAGATCCCGTGGCAGTGGCGCTATTCGGTGACGGCGGTATGCGCGGCGTTCATGATCTTCGACGGCGCCATGACGCTCATCGCGCTGGATTGCTGGTACATGCGTCTGAACGGCGCGCCCGTGGATCAAACGGCGTTCCAGCAGTTCTTCGCGCAGCATTTCGACAACGCCTACATGGAAGCCCGGTTCCAGTCCATGAGCTTGCATCCGGAGCTCACCACGCGCGTCCATTGATGATGCGCGGCCATGCATTGCAAAAGACAATAGTGCAGAAATGAAATAGTGCTCTTTTTCGTTCGTTCACCGAAATGCGCTTGCGCGGCTTGCAATATGGATTATTCTATGGTCGCTGTGCACAAGCTACGAGGATTGGAGAGTGCGATATGTGCTTCAGACCAGCTGGCGCCGAAGGTGGCGGAAACACTTGCCCTGAGTGCGGCAAGACTGTCCAGGCGATGGGCGGAATCCAGATGAAGACCTGCCCGTTCTGCAAGGCGGACTTCACCAAGTACATGAATGAGGACGGCTCTGTGAAGGCTGCTGCTCCTGGTGCCCCGGCGGCTCCGGGCGCACCGGCTGCTCCGGCTGCCCCGGGCGCTCCGGCGGCTCCGAAGGCCCCCGGCCAGTAAGCGTTCCTCTGAAGAAGGCCCCCGGCATCCGCCGGGGCCTTCTTCATGTCTTGGCCCGGAACAGGGTTGCTCTGCCCGTGAAAAGCCTCTCCCCTCCTGTGCAAAAGGGACGTCCCAAATTGCACATAGGAAAAGACCATGCGCACAGAATGCCTGTTCCTATGTGCGATTTGGAACGTCCCTTTTGCACAGGGAAAACAGCCGTGCATATATGAGGGGACTCTTGCGCGTGTGCGCGATGCCCGTTACCTTCTTTGCTGCTTCTGGTGTTCTTCGTGCTCCTCCATAGAGCTGGGTCTCGGCTTCGCTGCCCCGTCTGCCAATGTGCAGAGGAACGACCGCTCAAAATGCGCAAAAGCGACGTCCCAAATTGCACATGGAAAAAGACCATGCGCACTGAAAGGCTTTTGCTATGTGCAATTTGGAACGTCCCTTTTGCACATTTTGGGAGAGGGGTGAGAGGAATGGTGCCCTCGACAGGAGTCGAACCTGCGACACCTTGCTCCGGAGGCAAGTGCTCTATCCACTGAGCTACGAGGGCACGTCGCGCTATCATGCACGAAGTCAGATTATACGCCAAGGGATGCGGTTTGCATCCCCGGAACTCCCAAGAGGCCCCTCATGACGGAAACCCTCCAGATAGAGAAGATGAGCTACGGGCCCTGCGCCATCGCCCATGAGGCATCCGGGCGCACGGTGTTCGTGCAGGGCGCGGTGCCGGGAGACGTGGTGGAGGCGCGCATCGTCTCTGAACACAAGAGCTTCGCTGAGGCGCAGGTCATGCGCGTGGTGGAAGCCTCCGCTGACCGCACCGCACCAGCCGATCCGGATCTCGTCACCAGTGTGGAGCCGTGGGCCATCCTGGCCTATCCGGCCCAGCTTGCCGCCAAGCGCGCGAACGTGGTGGATGCGCTCGCACGCAACGGGGGCATCCCGCGTGCGGACGCAGAGAAGCTGGTGGAAGAGGTGCGGCCCTCCAAGCGCACCTACGGGTACCGCAACAAGTTGGAGCTGACCGCATTCTCGGATGTCGCGGGCCGCTTCCAGCTGGGCTTTCGCGAACAGGGCACGGAGGAATGCTCGGCCGCGAAGAAGTGCTCCCTCGCCGTGCGTCCCATCGAACGGGCGCCGAAAGCGCTCACGGGCGCTCTCAGGTACATGGCAGGCGGCCAGGACCTGGGCATCTACCGCGTGGGCGTGCGCGCCAGCCTGCGCACGAAGAGCGTGGAAGTGGCCCTGTGGACCCCGCCCAGCGCGTTTCCGCGCGGGTTCGCCGCGAAGATGCTGGAAGAGGCCATCGGCGCCACGTCGGTGGTGCGCGTCATCGCTGACCCCGGGAGCAGCCGTCGCGTGAAGCGGGTGGAGGTGCTTTCCGGCAAGGGGTTCTGGCTGGAAGAGGCGTGCGGGCTTTCCTTCAGCGTGTCAGCGCCTTCGTTCTTCCAGGTGAACACCGCGCAGGCTGAAGCCTTGGTCAAGCTGGCGCTGGAGATGGCAGAGGTGGAAGAAGGGTCGTTCGTGGCCGATGTGTTCGCCGGGGCCGGGATGTTCTCGCTGCCGCTGGCAGAGGCAGGGGCCGATGTGGTGGCCATCGAGCTTTCCGGCAGCGCCGTGCGCGACCTTCGCCGCAACGCGGATGCGAACGGGCTGTTCGTGGATGCCGTCTGCGATGACGCTGTCCGGGCGTTGGACCAGCTGGAAGGAACGGACGTGGTGCTGGTGGACCCGCCGCGATCGGGGCTTGAGAAGCGCGTGCTGGAGGGCATCTGCCAGGCGGCGCCGGCGCGGGTGGTGTATGTGAGCTGCGATCCGCAGACCATGGCGCGCGATGCGGCCCGCTTCGCGAACCAGGGGTATCGGCTTGTGCGCACTTGCCCAGTGGATCTGTTTCCCCAGACCTATCACGTGGAGACGGTGAATCTGTTCGTGCCCGTGCGATGAGGGCGGCGCAGGCGCGCATCTGCTAGAATCACGTGTTGCGTATGCACATGCGCAGCTGAAGAGCATAGAAAGGACTGCTTCCATGGCAGAATACACGCCGGAATACAAGCCGAACGGCAATGAGGTGGCCACCATCAAGACGTCCAAGGGCATCATCCGCGTGCAGCTGGCGGGCAACGACGCCCCTATCCACGTGGGCAACTTCGTGGAGCTGGCGGACAAGGGCTTCTATGATGGCCTGAAGTTCCATCGCTACGTGCCGGGCTTCGTCATCCAGGGCGGCTGTCCGAACACCCGTGACGCTTCTCCGGAGGACGTGGCAGCGGGCCGCGGGCGTTTCGGCACCGGCAATCCGGGCTATTCCATCCATGAGGAATACACCACCAACCCCAACAACAAGCATCTGGACGGCACGCTGGCCATGGCGCGCAGCCAGAACCCGAACTCCGCGGGCAGCCAGTTCTATTTCTGCCTGGGTGACCAGCCGTTTCTGGATGACGGCTACACCGTGTTCGGCCAGACCATCGAAGGGCTGGATGTCATCGGCGCGCTGCGTGCCGGGGACGTCATCGAATCCGTCACCATCGAGAACGAGAACTGAGCGGATGTCGCTCATCTGACCCCTCACACAGGACGCGAAGCGTGAACAAGAGCCTCTTCGATCAAGCCACCATCCGGTACAACAACAAGGACTACCGCGGAGCCCTGCGCGGCTACACGGCGTGCCTGCAGGACACGTCCGCGCCGTTCCAGCTGGGAGAAGTGGGCCTGATCTACCACCGCATCGGCAATTGCCTGGTGAAGCTCAAGAATCCCACGGAGGCCATTCAGGCCTACGCGCAGGCGGCGTCAGATGCGGCTTACAGCGTGAAGGGCGCGCTGCAGAACAACATCGGCATGGCCTATGCGTCTTTGCGGGACTACAACAACGCGAAGGCGCATTTCCAGCATGCGGTGGAAGACCCTGATTACGACACTCCCTACAAGGCCTACATGGGGCTGGGCAATGCCGAGCTGAAGCTGGGCAACACGGCCGAGGCGGGCGTGGCGTTCCGCGAAGCGGCGCTGGACGAGGGCAACCCAGATCCGGCGAAGGCGCTTTTGAACCTGGGCATCTGCTTCATGGCGCTGGACCGTCCGCAGGACGCCATCGCCAGCTATCAGAGCGCGCAGGAGTTCGACATGCAGCCGGACACGTCCCACCGCCTGCATGCATCCATGGGCCAGGCCTATGCGGCCAATGGCCAGATGCGCGAAGCGGTGGAAGCGTTCGAGGTGGCCATCGAAGACGGCACCTACCTCCTGTCCGATTCTGCCAGCGTTGATTACCAACGGGCTTTGAGCGCCGTGGCGCACATGGCGCCGGATGGCGCGGACGCGGACATGTCCGGGTTCGACGTCACGGCTGAGGGGGACTACTTCGGAGACGGGGAGGACCCGTTCTTCTACGATGAAGGCTATGAAGAGCAGGACCCGTCCCAGTACCCGGGCTTCGTGGGCGCCTATGGCGGCAACGATGACCGTTTCTTCGAAACTTCCGATGAAGAGCTGGAGGCGCTCTCCAAGAACCTGGCGAAGAAGGATCGCAAGCGCCGCAACATCGGGCTCAAGATCCTGGTGTTCTTCATCGTGCTCATCGTGCTGGCGCTGGGCGCGGCCATCTTCGGCTACACCCAAGGCTACGGTTGGCCCACCCAAGATGCCGTGGTGAAGCAACTGTTCGCAGATCCGCAGGGCGCTGGTGAGGGCGTCTTCATCGACACGCTTTCCGAAGAGAGCATCAAATCCATGTGCGCGCCGGTGGTCACGGACGGCAACGTCGCCATAGACGGCATGAACAAGTCCATGACCGATTCCGTCGTGTATGCCACCGCCACCACGCCGGAGGGTGGCTCTCTCACGTATAGAATCAACATGGTCAGGGATCTGATCGGGTGGAAGGTTTCGTCCATCGAACTCTACTTCCCCAGCATGTCCTGACCTGATTCCATTGGAACCGAACGGATCGACAAGAAGGAGCGAGCGATGGCAGTCCAGAAGACGTACACCATGATCAAGCCGGACGGCGTCCGCAACGGCCACATCGGAGAGATCGTGAACCGTTTCGAGCGCGCGGGCCTCAAGGTGGAGCGCATGGAGCTTGGCAACGTCACCGCCGAACAGGCGCGGGAGAACTACAAGGAGCACGAAGGCAAGCCCTTCTATGACGGGCTGATCGAATACATCACGTCCGGTCCGGTGGTCAAGATGGTCATCTCCGGCGAAGGTGCGGTGGCCAAGTGCCGCTCCCTCATGGGCGCCACGAACCCGGCTGAGGCTGCACCGGGCACCATCCGCGGGGATTTCGGCCTCATCATGGATGAGAACGTGATCCACGGTTCTGATTCTCCGGAATCCGCCGAACGGGAGATTGCCATCTTCTTCGGCTAGGAAGCCTGCGAGCATTCCGGCATTCCGCACAGAGGAGGCCCTATGCTGTACCGCGTGATGGATGCATCAGAGCTGCCCAGGCTCATCGACGCGTTCATGGAAAAGTACGAAGTGGTTGCGCCCGTCAAGAGCGGGCGCAGTTTTGCGTTCGAACCCGTATCCTCGTTCGATGAGATTGTGCTGGATTACCCCACCACGCTCACCTCTCTCAAGAAGTACATCCTGCCTCCGCGCGAGACGTTGTTCGAATTCAACGTGGAAGATGCGGACGTGACGGACTACACCCTTCGGATCCGTCCGCGCGTGCTGTTCGGCGCGCACGCGTGCGACATCAACGCGCTGAACAACCTTGACCTGGTGTTCGAGGATGCGCGCTACCCTGATCCGTATTACGAGGCGCACCGGGCGGCCACCATGGTGGTGGGCATCAACTGTTCGCCCGCAGGAAGCTGTTTCTGCCACCTTTTGGATGCGGATGAGGTGCGCAGCGGCTATGACCTGTTCTTGCAGGATCTGGGCGGCCGGTACCTGGTGTCCATCGGCAGCGTGGAAGCGGCGAACATCCTGGAAGCGGCTTGTGATCTGCGGGAGGCCACGGATGAGGACCGGCGCGAATTCCGCCGCCTCACGCGCGAGCGCCAAGAGGCGTTCTCCAACGACATCCCGGACATCCAAGAGATCCCCATGCTGATGGACGCGTTCCACAAGGACGCGTTCTGGGCCGAGCTGGGGGAGCGTTGCCTTTCCTGCACGGCGTGCTCCGCCGTCTGCCCTACGTGTTACTGCTTCGACATAGCCGACGTGCTGGATCCTGATGGCAAGACCGGGCGGCGCGAGCGCATTCTGGATGCGTGCACGTCCCCGCAGTTCGCGCTGGTGACCGGCGGCCACAACTTCCGCGAAACGGCGCGCGACCGCGTGCGGCACCGGATGTACCACAAGCTGAACGGTTTCAACTCCAAGCATGGGCGCTATCTCTGCGTGGGGTGCGGAAGGTGCGTGCGCGCGTGCAAGGCGGACATCTCGCCCATCGAAGTGCTGCGCTTCTTCGAGAGGAAGGGGGCCGAGGATGCCTGATGCCCAGACCGTCCATGTAGCAGGCCTGGCCGACAGCGCGCAGGTGCAAGCGGGCAACGCGCTCATGATGGCGAACCCGTACCGGCCGTGGCCTGCACGCATCACGTCCATCACGCGCCTCACGGCAACGGAGAAGCTCTTCGAATTCCGGCTGGTGGATGAGCGCATCAGGGAAGCGTTCCATCACGAGCCGGGACAATTCGTGGAGGTGTCCATCTTCGGCGTGGGGGAGGCTCCCATCTCCATTTCCGGGTCACCCACCAAGAGCGGGTTCATTGAATTGTGCGTGCGCCGTGCGGGGGAATTCACCCAGCGGCTGCATGAGATGCAGTGCGGTGACATCGTGGGCATCCGCGGGCCGTATGGGCGGCCGTTCCCCTATGAGGACATGAAAGGCCATGACATCCTGTTGGTGGCGGGAGGATTGGGCATCGCGCCCCTGCGGTCGCTGATCAACAACATCCATGACGAGCGCTCCGAATTCGGCAACGTCACCATCATCTATGGTTCGCGCAACCCCTCTGAGGTGATGTTCCGGGATCAGTTCGAGATGTGGCGCCATCGCAAGGACTTCAATCTGATCCTCACGGTGGATGAGCCGGATGATACCTGGGATGGAGAAGTAGGCCTGGTCACGGCCCCCTTCGCGGGGCTTGAGGTGGACGCGGGCAACACGTACGGTGCCGTCTGCGGGCCTCCGGTGATGTACCGGTTCGTGGTGGAGGAGATGCGCAAGAAGGGCATCTCCTATGATCATATCTACATGAGCTTCGAACGCCATATGAAGTGCGGCATGGGCAAGTGCGGCCACTGCCAGATAGGGCATCAATACTGCTGCATCGACGGCCCGGTGTTCAACTACTGGGAAGCCAAGAATATCCAAGGAAGCATGTGATATGGGGGAGCTTCCACAGCACGCGCATTTGGCGCTCCAAGTGCTTCTTCCTCACAGCGCGAAGGCTGTTCGGGCGCGCTTTCACGCCAACTGCACGCACTGTGAAAGCTCTTTCTGTGACGTTTTAAAACCCTTGTTTAGGAGGGGTGATGAGCGGAACTGATGAAACTCCTAAAGTGGTGTTCGTTGGGTTGGCCAGTTGTTTCGGGTGCCAGATCAACATCACCAATGTGGAGAAGCATCTCATGGACGTGCTGGGGCAGGTGGATATGCGCTACTGGCAGCTCACGTCCTCTGATCCCATGCCGGATTCTTTCGACGTGGCGGTCATCGAAGGGGCGGTGACCACCGAAGAGGCGAAGCGCACCGTGCGCGCTTTGCGCGAAGGGGCGGATGCGGTCATCACCATCGGGGCCTGTGCGGCCACTTCTGGGATTCCCGGCATGTCCACCGAAGACCACGCGGCTGACTTGGCGGCGGTCTACGGGGAACAGGTGCCTGATGCGGCGGGCGCGGGCGCCATCGCGCCGTGCGCGGTGAAGGACGTCATCGAAGTGGATTTCGAAGTGCCGTGCTGCCCCATCGATCCTTACGACTTCGTGGAGGTCTTGCAGCATGCGCTGTACGGCTCCAACATCTATCGGCGCTCTTCCACCCTGTGCGGTGAATGCAAGAACAACGAGCGCGGCTGCTTCTATGGGCGCGAAACGCTCTGTCTGGGGCTGGTCACGCGGTCGGGCTGCGGGGCGCGGTGCCCGAACCTGGGCCGCCCGTGCAACGGTTGTGCGGGGCTTTCCCCGGATGCGAACGTGCCGCAGGCGCGGCGCGTGGCTGAGCGCGCGGGCGTGGGGGCGGAGGCGCTGGGCAGGGCGCTGCGGATGTTCAACCAGCGTCCGTGCGCAGATGAGGAGGCGTGACCCATGGCTTCTAAGAGCATCAACGTGGAACACCTGGCGCGCATCGAAGGCCATGGCGACATCCATCTGGAGATAGAGGACGGCGCGGTCACCCGGTGCGAATTCGCAGTGACCGAACCGGCGCGCCTGTTCGAGTCCATGGTGCGCGGCCGCCCGTTCCAGGAAGCGCCCTACATCGCCTCGCGGGTGTGCGGCATCTGCTCGGCCAGCCATACGCTGACGGACATCCTGGCCATCGAGCGCATCTTCGGCGTGGAGGTGGCGGAGCGCACGCGCGCCATCCGGGAGCTTTTGATCTACGGCTCCTTCCTGCAGAACCACGCCACGCATCTGTTCGTGTTCGCGGCCCCTGATTTCCTGGGGCACAAGAGCGTGTTCCCGCTCAAAGACGCGGATCCCGCCCTGTTCGACCAGGCGCTTGCGCTGAAGGGGCTGGGAAACCAGCTGTGCACGCAGGTGGGCGGCCGGTCCATCCATCCCATCACGGCGGTGGTGGGTGGCTTCACGTCCGAGCTTTCCGCCGATGAGTACCGTGCGCTGGCGGACCAGCTGGATGCCATGGTGGATTTCGCGCTGGCCAGCGTGGATCTGTTCAACGGGTTCGAAGCCACTGACTTGCAGACACAGGGCGACATGCTGGCCATGGTGGAGGAGGGCGCCTACCCCGTCATCGGATCGGATGAGGCGCTCTTCGTGCGTGAGGGCATCCGCTTCTCCGCTCAGGACTATCGGGACCACGTGGAAGAATACGCCGTGGGGCATTCGGCGGCATTCCTGGCGAAGGAGCGCGCGAACGGCCGTCCGTACATGGCGTGCGCTCTGGCGCGCGTGAATGCTTCTTGGGGCAACCTCACGGAGCAGGCGCGGTTCGCCGCTGCGAAGGCAGGCCTCAGGCCGCCGGAGTCCAACCCGTTCGCGAACAACGTGGCGCAGGCCGTTGAAGTGGTGGATGCGCTGGTGCGGTGCGCGGCCACGTGCCATGGGTTGGCCGAGGGCGCGTTCGAGGGCTCCAGCGAACCGGTGCCGTTCCAGGTGCGAGCCGGCCGCGGCGTGGGCTTCACGGAGGCGCCGCGCGGCGCTCTGTTCCATGAGCTGGAACTGGATGATGAGGGCCGGGTGGTGCGCGCGAACATCATCACGCCCACGTCCCAGAACATCGCGAACATCGAAGCGGACATGCGCGCATTGGCGCAGATGCTGGCGGATGAGGGCCGCAGCGCGGAGGACATCCAGCTGGAAGTGGAGAAACTGGTGCGCGCCTACGATCCCTGTCTGTCCTGCAGCGTTCACTGATCATCCCAGCCGTGAAGAGGGAGCGACATGTGCAGAAGGGGCGTTCCAAATTGCACATAGCAAAGAGCATGGGCACAGGAAGGCTCATCCTATGTGCGATTTGGGACGTCCCTTCTGCACATGGGGGAGTGCCTTCTAGAAGGGAAGTGGGAGAGTCGGGTGGCTGGTCTTTCTCCCTGCGCGTCCTTTGCTGGTCTGATC
>CANSWY010000015.1 GCA_947650915.1 uncultured Eggerthellaceae bacterium
CACCTGGGGAGGCCTTTTGCACCTGGGAGGCCGTTTGCACCTGGGGGGCCTTTTGCACCTCTTTTGCACCTGGGGTTTTCGTGGATTGGGGCGGTCCTTTGTGTGCTGGGGGGGGGTTCCATGGCTGAAGCGGGTCTTGAGCGGCAGTTCGCAGGGCAGGCGCGCTTGGTGCGCCTGCTGCTCTGGCGGGTGGGAGACAGCACGGATCTGGATGCGTGCATCCGCGCTGCCGTAGACGCGAACATGATCACCGCGGAAGACGCCGCCTTTCTCATGCGCTGCATGGATGCCGAAGAACGCGCCCGTGATGCGGGCTATGAGGCGGCTCTCGCGGTGACGCCTGAGGACATCCGCCTTTTGCGCCGTTGTGCCGACAAGCTCAACCGCGCAGATTCCGCCTGACGACGGGTGGCGCTGCTCTGATACCATTTCTCGCGCGGTCCTGATAAGGATATGGTCTAATAACGTGATGCTGCATTCATCTGTCACAAGCAACTATCCAGTGCGAGAATTGAGGTGTGCGTGAGGCCATGTTCAGTCTGATCCTGGAGCGCTATGAAGGGGCGGGGGAGGCGCACGTCGTGGTGTCCGAGGGCGTCACGCGCATCCTTGACAAGGCCTTCGCCGGCCATGATGAGATCCAATCCATCCAGCTGCCGGACACGCTCCTCTCCATCGGCGAGAGCGCGTTCTCTGGCTGCACGGCCCTCAAAGAGACGCGCATCCCCGAATCCGTGTTCGAGGTGGGCGCGCGAGCGTTCCTGGGTTGTGCGGCCCTTGAGCGCGTGACGCTGCCGCATGATCTGTTCGAAGTGGGGAACGCCACGTTCACGCTCTGCACCAGCCTGCGCGAAGTGGAGGGCGGCGACTATGTCCACACAGTGGGCATCGGGGCCTTCCGCAGCTGCAGCGCGCTTGTGGCGCTTCCGCTCATGGAGCACGTGAACATCATTGGACGCGATGCGCTGGCGGGGTGCTCGTCCATCCAAGAACTCACGCTGGCAGAGGCGGTCATCTCCATCGGGCGCGAGGCGTTCAAGTGCTGCCATCGGCTCCAGCAGGTGAAGCTGCCGGTGTATGTGGAGGAGCTGGGGGATGACCTGTTCGCGGCGTGCGGGTCGCTCGAACGCATCGAAGGCCTGACGTCCCGCCTGGCAGAGGATTTCCCCAACGCCTTCCCGGCCCGCTTCCTCGAACCCCCTTCGTAGGAAACGTCTTCGTAGCGCAGGCTTCAGCCTGCGACGGACAAAGGCTGAAGCCTTTGCTACGGTCCTCCTGTTCCGCAGGCTCTCCCGTTCCGTGGACCCTCTCGTTCTTTGAACGTCTTCGTAGCGCAGGCTTCAGCCTGCGACCTCAACCTGCATCCCCTCGATCCTGCACTCTCTCCATCGGTGCCGCTCAACTATTGGATATGGTCCATCATATAGAAGACCACTTACTCTATTGGATATAATCCTATACTTGTGCTATGGTCGCGCACGGCGAATGAGCCGAACCGAACGAAGGAGATGGACCTGAGCGATGGCTGCCCTCGCAAACGGACAGGGAAGGAGCGTGGTCTGACGTGCCGCTCGCATCCCAGAATGAGCGCACCCAAGATCAGCGCACCATCTTCCAATATGTGCAATTCGCCAACGGGAAGGAGGTCTTGAAGCTGGCGGCTCCCTTGGTGGTCATTGCGCTGGCCTTCATCCAGGACGCGGCCATGCCGGCGGTGTACCCGGAAGGCTACGTTGAGGCGCGCTATCCGGCCTTCCTCATGATCTCCCTCGTGGTCTACCTCCTCTTCGCCGCGCTCTCCGTCTGGTTCAAACCGGTGCGCGCGAAGGTCATCCATTTCTGGGGACTTCTGATCGTGGCCTACGGCTTGCTCATGGCCTACAACTACAACACGGTGAAGACGGGCAACCTCCTGCTTCCCGTCATGCCCAGTCCCGACGCCATCTTGAACGGCTTCTTCGAAGACGTGGGCGGAGCGGCCAGCGGCGCCACGGGCGGGCTCTTCTTCCATTTCATGGGTTCGTTCTCGCTGTTGCTGCAAGGCGTGGCGCTCGGTTTCGTGGCGGGCATGATCTACGGCACGCTCATGGGCTATAGCCGCTTCTGGAACTACTGGCTCCAGCCCATCATCAAGATCATCGGCCCGGTGCCCAGCACCGCATGGATGGCCATCGCCATGGTGCTGGCGCCCTCCAGCCACACCGCATCTGTGTTCCTGGTGTCTCTCACCACCTGGTTCCCGCTTTCCGTGAACCTCTCCGGGGGCATCCGCGGCGTGCCGAAGGCCTTCATTGAACGCGCGGAGACCATGGGCGCGAGCCCCTTCTACATCATCCGTCACGTCATCTACCCGGCCGTGCTGCCGAACATCTTCACCGGGCTCTTCATGGGACTCTGCTTTTCTCTGACGGCGCTCGTCACCGCAGAGGCGCTGGGCGTCGAGGCGGGGCTGGGGTGGGTCATCAACCATGCGCAGGGCTGGAACGAATTCGATCTGATCTTCTCCAGCGTGATCGTCTTCATCCTGATGGCGTTCGTGCTGCTCACCATCCTGTTCAAAGTGCAGAAGCATTGCATGAAGTGGTCGAAAGGAGCGATCCAGTGGTAGCGGGCAACCATCAGCTGATCGCGGCTCACGTTTCGCGTTGGTTCACCGGCGAGGACGGCGTCAAGCTGTTGGCGCTGGATGATTTCAACCTGGAAGTGAACCAGGGCGAAGTGGTGGCCTTGATCGGGCCGTCCGGCTGCGGCAAGTCCACGTTCCTGCGCCTGGTGGCGGGGCTGGACGAGATGCAGGAGGGGACCCTCACCTATGACGGCGATCCCATCACCGCCCCCAGCCCCAACCGTGGCTTCGTCTTCCAGCAGGCGAACCTCTATCCGTGGCTCACGGTGGAGAAGATCGTGGCGTTCGGGCTGAAGGCCAACAATGAATACCAGGAGAAGAAGCTCCGCGTCCAGGAGATGATCGATCTCATGGGGCTTTCCGGCTTCGAGAAGTCCTACCCCCATCAGATATCAGGCGGCATGGCGGCGCGCGTGGCCATCGCCCAGACGCTGGTCATGGATCCGGAGGTCATCCTGTTGGACGAGCCGCTCTCCGCGCTGGACGCGTTCACGCGCGCGGTCATCCAAGATGAGATCTTGAAGATGGTGGACCGTTTCCATCCCATCGTGCTGCTGGTCACCCATGACATCGAAGAGGCGGTGTACCTGAGCGACCGCGTGATCGTGCTCTCGCCGCGCCCGGGCACGAACATCGCTGACATCCCGGTGGACCTTCCGCATCCGCGCGACCGCATCTCTCCGGAGTTCATCGCCAAGCGCCACGAGGTCCTGGACGCGCTCAACTTCGAGGAAGCCTGAGGATGGGGCGTCCATGACCGAACAGCGTCCCCAAAAAGAGCCGATCATCAGCCGCGCCAGCCTGCGCGAGGTGGGCCGTATGCTCATCCCGTTCGCGGCCATGCTCTTGGACTATGTGGTGCACGCGGCCCTTCCGAACGTCTATCCGGAAACCTACACGCCCAAATACTGGGCACCGTGCCTCCTTGTCTGCATGGCCGTTTGGGCCGTCGTCTTCGTGGCGTCCTTGGCCATCCGGCCGGTGCGCAAGAAAGCCTGCCGCCTTGCGTGGTTCATCGCGTTCATCTTCGTGCTCTTCGAGGCGTGGGATGTCGCCACGCTGAAGACGGGCACGCTGAAGCTGCCGTTCATCCCCAGTCCCGACAAGATCATCGAGCAGTTCATCGCGAACTGGGGCAACATCGTGAACGCCACGGTGGCGTCCTTGTCTTTGCTGGCTCAAGGGCTCGCGGTGGGCCTCGTCATCGGGTTCGCCTCGGGCGTGCTCTGCGGGTGCTCGGCCATCGCGAACTACTGGGTGTCCCCGCTGCTCAAGATCGTGGGACCGGTGCCCGGCCTCATCTGGCTGCCCATCTTCGTGATCGCGTTCCAGTCAAGCTACGCGGGGTCTCTGGCCGCCATTGTGCTGGCCGTCTGGTTCCCCATGACGCTCATCTTGTCCAACGCCATCAAGAACACGGACATCGGGCTGATCGAGCGCGCGGAGACGCTGGGCGCATCCAAGGCCCATATCGTGGTGCATGTGATGATCCCGAACGCGGTCCCCGCGCTGGCGGACGCGCTGTTCATGTCCCTGTCCGGCTCATTCGGCGCGCTGGCCGCTGCTGAGCTCTGTGGCGTCGGCACGGGGCTTGCCCTGGCCGTGCGCATGATGGGAACCATCGCGAACTTCGGCGTGGTGTTCGCCTACGTCTTCGCGATGATCCTGATCTTCTCGACGCTGACGGCGATCATGTTCGCCGTGCGTAACTGGCTCCTGCGTTGGCAGAAGGGGCTGGTCCGCTGGTGATACCAGCGGGTGCGCGGTGAAGGGGAGCGCCGTGCGGTATCCGTCAGGGCCGGATGCAGGGTGCATCCGGCAGATGAGAAAGAGGGAAGCATGAAAGAAGCGAAGAAGATGAGCATGAGCCGCCGCACCTTCACGAAGGCGGCGGGCGCGGCGGTGGCAGCGGGCGCCATGGCCGTGGCGGGCACCGCTTGCTCCAGCGGGTCAGAGGCCTCTTCTGCCTCCAGCGCGTCCGGCAGCGCTGCTGCTGAGAGCGCGGATGGCCTCACGCCGCTCACCATCGGCTACTGGGGCGGCAGCCCGTGCGAGCTGCCCATGTACGTGGCGCTGGAGCAGGGCTACTGGCAGCAGGCCGGCATCGAACCCAACATCACGCTCATCACCCAGGATGTGTCCATCCTGCTGGCGAACGAAAAGATCGACGTATTCGAATCCACCCCTGGCGACTTCCCGGCCATCTATCAGGGCATGCCGCTGAAGCACATCGACACCATCCACGTGGGTTGCTGGTCGGGCGTCACCAACAACCCTGAGATCAAGAACTGCGCGGACCTCACGGGCAAGCGCGTGGGCACCACCATGATGAACGGTCCGGCCTACACTGAATGCATGGCCCTTTGCGGCCGTCAAGGCGGTGACCCGTCCCAGATCCAGTGGATCGCCTACACCGGAGCCACCATCGAGGCCGCGCTCATGAACGGTGAGATCGACGCTGCTTGCGGCTCTGACGCCATCACCTATCCCATCCGCTACAACCATCAGGATGACGTGAACTTCTTCTACACTTCCGCTGATGAGTTGGGCGATTACTACTGCTGCTTCGTGGGCGTGAACGCGAACACGCTGGAGAAGGATCCGTCCGTGGGCGACAAGATCGCCACCGCCATGGCGCTGGCCGATGACTACATTCGCGCCAATGAGGTGGGAGCCGCGGACGAATCCATGGAGCAGGGCTACATGGATTCTGAATACCCTGAGATCCAGCGCGGTCTCACGAAGAACTATCTCTTCGGCCATGGCAACAAGGATGACTTTGAGCGCTCCATCAAGGAGCGTTGGCGCGAATTGTACGACGCGGGCCTGCTGACCGAGGCTCCGGCGAACGCCTCTGACGAAGAGATCGATGCGTATCTGGACGGTCTGGTGGAGATGGTGGCTCGTTGGCATGGCGATGCGCCGGGCGCTGAGCCCACTGCGGATCATGACGGCGTGGTCGTGGAGCTTGAGCAGCGCGGCCCGGCATATATCATCTAAAGGAACCGAGGGCAGCAGAGAGGTGAGCGCATGCGCCAGCTGATCTTCCATAGCATCCGCATGAGGAAGGTGCAATCCGCCTCCATCCTCGTCTCCATCGCGCTCTCTGCAGCGCTCTTTCTCGTCCTGGGTGGCATCTACAGAGGTGTCACCCAGGGCATCAGTTTGTCTGCGGAGCGCAACGGCGCGGATCTTCTGGTGGTGCCCGCCGATGCGCGTTCGTATCTTGATGAGGGAGAGCTGCTCTACACCGGCGTACCGGTGCCCATGTACATGGACAAGGATGTCATGGACGCCATCCGTGGGCTTGAGGGGGTGGAGCGCGCAACAGCGCAGTTCTTCAGTCAGACGCTCAACGCCTCCTGTTGCTGGCCACGGACGAGACGCGCTTGGTGGGCATCAATTTGGATGATGACTTCATCGTCTCCCCGCTCCTGCCGGATGGCTTCGGCGGCCAGCTGGCAGACGATGAGGTCATCGTGGGAAGCCAGGTGGACGGCATCGTTGACGGGGTGCTGCACATCTACGGAAAGCCCTACCGGGTGGCGGCCACCATGGCCGAGTCCGGGGGAGATCTGGACCACTCCATCATCATGGACATGGACGTTGCGCGCCAGGTGTCCGCAGAGACGGACGGCTTCGACAGCACTTGGGAGAAGTATGGTGCGCCGGAAGGCCTCATCAGCGCCATCATGGTGGACGCCACGGATGATCCTGAGTCCTACGAGAAGCTCAAGATCAAGCTGAACCTGACGGATGGCGTGGCCTACGTGGAGAACGCGGAGACGGCGGAGCGCACGCAAGACCAGATGCGCTCCGTGTTCCTGCTCTTGGCGGGAGCAGCCGTCCTGATGTTGGCCGTCACCGTGCTGCAGCTCTTCGCGCGGTTCTATTCATGCGTGTGGGACCGCAAGAGCGAACTGGCGCTCTACCGCGCCATCGGTGCCAGCCAACGCGAGATCCGTGGCCTCATCGGCGGCGAAGTGGCGTTGCTGGCGGGCGGGGGCGTCATCGTGGGCATCGTGGTCGGCTTCATCCTTTACCGGGCGCTCTTGGGCGTGCTCGCCGATTCGTTGGCGTTCCCCTTCGTGTCCGTGGGCGCGGCGGGCATGACGCTCCTCATCGCAGGGATCATCGTGCTCATCGCCGTGCTCTCGTTTCTGTCCATCATCTGGCCGCTTCGGCAGGTGGGCCGTTTGGATCCCTCGCTTGCCATGCAACAGGGGGATATCGACTGATGACCATGCTCGAAGTGAAGGGGCTGGGGAAGTCCTACGGTGACCAAACCATACTGGAGGGCATCTCCTTCACGGTGAGATCCGGTGAATCGGTGGCGTTCGTGTCGCCCTCTGGTTCGGGCAAATCGACGCTGCTCTCCATGTTGGGGCTGCTGCTCTCTTCCACCACGGGCACCGTGGTGGTGGATGGCCAGGACACGGATGATCTGGATGACCAGCAGCTCTCGGCGCTTCGGCGCAACGTCTTCGGGTTCGTGTTCCAGCATACGCAGCTGGTGGGCAGCCTGCGCGCGGTGGAGAACGTGGAGGCGCCAGCGCTCTTCGCGAAGGATCTGCCGTTCAACGTGCGCGAGCGGGCAGAGGGGTTGCTCAGGAGCGTAGGGCTGGGGGAGCGGTTGGAGCATTATCCGTTCCAGCTCTCCATCGGGCAGAAGCGCCGCGTGGCCTTGGCCCGCGCCCTCATGATGGACCCGCCAGTCATCATCGCGGACGAGCCCACGAACGATCTGGATGCGAAAAGCGCCCAGAGCGTGGCGGATCAGCTGTTCGCGCGCGTGGAGGAGGGCGGCATCCTCTTGTTCGCCACTCATGACGCGAACCTGGCCACCCGCGCCACCCGCGTCATGCACCTGAAGTGACGCAGGACGGGGATACTGTCACACGGGATCGAGGTTCATACGCTGATTCTCTGAATTATCCCGCGACCGATTCCCGTGAGGCGTTCGATCTGGCGCACTGACATCCCGTATCTACGCAGCCGTTTGATCGCAGCGTTGCGTTCCTTCGACGGCAAGCTTGTTATCGTGTCAGCGAACGTGGCACCGAACTCGTCCTTCGCGAATCTGATGGCTTCGCTATCTGGGATGGCGCGCCGTTTGGGGATGACCGCTCCATCATCGATGGTCACCTCCATTTCCCATTCATCGTCAGGGGCGCATGCGTGGAATTCGCTGATCTGCCCCGAGTCCCCAAGCAGGCCAAGGATGCGATCTGTCACACAAAGGATCGGTCCGTCGATATATTCCAGATAGCTGCTCCAAGGGTATTCATCGTATTTAGCTATGCCTGCGCGCGTGGGGTTCAGGTGGATATAGCGCGCGAGCTCTAGGAGATACGCGTCGCTCTCAACGGGAAAGCTGTGGAATCTGTCCTGGAAAACCGGCCCCACATGGCCATGATGGCCGTTGTAGTAGCGCCCGTAGGAGGTTCCGAGAGAGCGCATCATCTGCGTGAGGCTCGCCACATCGCCGCATTCGAGCAGCATATGGATGTGGTTGGGCATGAAGCACCATGCCAGAATGCGAACGCTGGCCTTATCTGCGTATTCCGAGATCTTGGCTAGAAAGAATCGATGGTCGTCATCATCTTCGAAGAGAATTCTGCGTCCTGCTCCCCGGCTGGTCACATGGTATATACCTGTGGACGATGCTCTGCGTGGTCCTCTTGTCATGGCGCCTCTCTTTTGATTCGCGTGCTCCCAGTAGGTGAGGGCGAGCAGTATAGCGAACCGCCCTTCAGCGTTTTGGGATGCGATCATCAGCGATCGGACCGATATTCATTTCGAGCCTTCATGAGCCTAACAAGTCAAAGGGCGCGTATCGCTTGTGTGGTGTGGTGACGGTATCCCCGTCCCGCGTCACGCGAACATGGCTGACGGACCCTCCAGCACCTCCAGGCCGCATTCCTCCAACAGCTCCGCGCAGCGCGCCACCGTCCACCCGCGGTTGTCCTCGGTTTTGTCTTTGGTGTCCCGCGGGTTCGAACCCACCTCCGCCCACAGCAGGTTCGCGCCGTTGAAAGCGGCCAGCTGGTTGGGCTCATGGGTGCAATTGCCGGTCACGTTCGTGCCGGTGATGAGGGACACGGCTGCCACGATGGTGGCCATCCGCGCGTAGGCCACCGCGCCATGCACCGCCAATTCTGACGTGGGGATGGGGGTGCGGCGCATGGCGCCTGAGAATCGTGCGCCCATCTCGCGCGTCATGATGGTCTTTTCCACGATCTCTTCCAGGGAATGCTCCGGCCCCACCGGCTCCACACAGGTGCCGATGAGCAAGCCGGCTTCTTGGGCTGCGTGGATGGTGTCCCAACGCTGCTGCACGGGCAGGCGCGTGAATTCGCCTTCTCCCAGGCGGATGGCGTGGTAGATGCCGGTGAATCCGGCCTTCTTGAGCTCCACTGCATAGTCATGGTCGAAATCTCCCACGTTCGCGATCAGCGGGACCTTGCCGCCGAGGGCATCCGCGCAGGCGCGGCCATAGGCGAGGAATTGCTCCTGGTCGTAGCGTGCGGTGGCCATGAGGTAGACGGCGTTCGATCCGGCCTCCTCCAGCAAGCGCGCATAATCCACCACCGTTTCCAGCTCCTCTTCGGCCGGTTCGGTGAATACCTTGTTGCTGGCCGCGAACGAGCAGAACTTGCAATCCGCGGGGCAGAGCCCGGTGTTCAGCCCCACCTGTCCGTGGATCTCCGCCTTCGGCAGCAGCTCATCGCTGAAGCGGCGGCCTGCCAGGCGCACCGCGGCTGCCTCGTCGGAGAGATCGTCCCACTTGAGCAGCTCCACGCCTTCTTCGAGCGTGAGCATCCCGCCATCCAGCGCTTTGTTGATGATCTGAGAGACCGTGCGATCCATGCGTCCTCCCGTGTTCGTCCTTCATCGGTCATGGTCAATTATAGGATATGGTCATCTGATATGATGTGTCTGCTATGTGAAAGGCACAATCAGGCGCAGAGCCGGATGAGGATGGGTCACATGAAGGAATTCACGAAGGAAGAACTGGCGATCATCGACATCGTGGAGCACGGCATGGAAGGCAACGGCCTTGCTGACGATGAGATCATGAAGCTCTACGCGGTGGACTGGCGCTCCCGGGTGGCGGCGCACATCCGCTGGGCCGGCGGCACCATGCAATATGAGATGAGCAACGGCACGGCGGAGATCCACGCGCAGATCGGCCTGAACGGCACCCCGTGCCCGAAGAACTGCAAGTTCTGCAGCTTCGCCATCGTGAACGACCTGCGCCACGACAAGCTGGAGATGCCGAAAGCGGACGTGGTGGAGTATGCCAAGATCTACGAGGACCAGGGTGCGAACGCCATCCTGCTGCTGGCTACGGCATCCTACAAGTTCAGCAACGTGCTGGAGATGGCCTCTGCCGTGCGCGAGGTGATGAGCCCGGGCATGCCGCTCATCACGAATACTGAGGACATCACGCTGGACCAGGCGAAGCAGCTGAAGGCGGTGGGCGTGAACGGCGCCTACCATGCCGTGCGCATGCGCGAAGGCGAGGACACGGAGATTCCGGTGGAAGACCGACTGCAGACGTTCGAGAACCTGCGCGAAGCGGGGCTTTCCATCTCCACCTGCGTGGAGCCGGTGGGTCCCGAACACACTCCCGAAGAGCTCACGCGCGCTACGCGCCTGGCCATCGACAGCGGCGCGCTCTCCGCGGGCGTCGGGCGGCGCATCTCGGTGCCGGGCACGGTGATCGCGGACCGCGGCATGATCCAAGATGACCGCAACTCCATGAACGTGGCCATCTACCGCCTGGCGGCCGGCAAGCACATCCAGCCGCTCAACTGCTCCATGTCCTCTGCGCTCTCCGCGGCCTCCGGTGCGAACCTGGCTTGGGCGGAAGTGGGCACGAACCCGCGCGACGTGCAGGAGCGCACGGAGAACGGCGGCCAGGGATACGACATCGCCTACTGTCGCGATCAGTTCGAGAAGGCCGGATACCAGGTATTGGAAGGCCCCAGTCAGGGCTGGATGCTGTAGGCGGCGCGCGCGGGAAAGGATGTGGGACATGGACGGACGGGTCTGGCGGCTTCTCGGCGCCGTGCAGCTGCTCTTCATGGCGGCCATCTTCGCGGTGTGCGCGCTCTTGGGCGGCTGCGACAGCCAGGTGGAGCTGGCGAGCGGTGCTGCCACGTACATGAAATGCCACTGGACGTTCGTGGCTTGCAGCGTCTTCGCGGTGGCGGGGTTCGTCATCGCGTTGGTGGCCCAGACGGCGAAAGAGGCTCAGGCGCGCTGTTTCCTGGCTGTGGCGCTCATTGCGGTGTTCGCGGCCATCGCGTACCTGCCGACGCCTTTGGGGGTCGGCATCTGCGCGTCAGCTGACATGGCATGCCACCTGGCGGGATATCTGACCTGGGGCCTTTGTGCAGCAGGCATCATCCTGGCCATCATCCAGGCCGTGAAGGCTGACCCCGCCTCCGCCGAACGCCCCAAGATGCAGCTGTAGATGCGCATCTTCTTGCGGCGCGCATCGTTCCTATGCGCCGAATGTCGCGAAACCCTGCGGCCCTCGCTCCATTCGGCGGTGCGCTTCCGTGCGCGCAAGGGATGCCGCCCTTCCGATGTTCCGCACCTGACGGTGCGGCGTGCCAGCAAGCTGGCACCTATGGATCCAACCAGGGACAATGCCATATACGCATCCGCATGGACTCAGGACCGACGCTGCAGATGGCTCCACAGGATCCACCCAGGAACAATGTTCCATAGAGATCCGCAGGTGCTGGCTTGTCAGCACGCCTGCCGGGGCAAGGATGCAGGACCCAAAGGGAAGGGACGGGGTGGATGGGCTGGTTCGGATGCCCCGTCCCGTCGGGTGCCCTCCGTCTCTGGTAGAATCCATTCGTTTTGCATGGTTTCATTTCGGCGTGAGGATCTGAGGGCGCATGGCTGATACGGATATGAAGGCGAAGCTGGAGAAGTTCCTGGAGGCATACCAGGAGCTCCAGACGAAGATGGGCAGTCCTGAGGTCTTGGCTGACCAGAAGGAATACAACCGCCTGGCCAAGGAATACGCGAACCAAGGCCCTCTGGCCAAGAAGTCCGCCGAATACATCAGCGCGCTGGATGACCTGGAGGCGGCCAAGGAGATGTTGTCTGACGCGGACATGAAGGAGTTCGCCCAGGAAGAGATAGCCGGCATCGAAGAGCGCTTGCCCGGTTTGGAAGAGGACATCAAGTTCATGCTCATCCCGGCGGACCCTGCGGATGAGAAGGACATCATCGTGGAGATCCGTGCGGCAGCAGGCGGGGATGAGGCGGCCATCTTCGCAGGGGATCTGTACAAGATGTACGAACGCTTCGTGTCGTCCCAAGGCTGGAAGACCGAAACCTTGGACGTGTCACCGTCAGAGGCGGGCGGGTACAAGGAAGTCCAGTTCAAGGTGAAGGGTGACCATGTCTATTCGCTCATGAAGTTCGAGAGCGGCGTGCACCGCGTCCAGCGCGTTCCCAAGACGGAGAGCCAGGGGCGCATCCATACCTCAACGGCCACGGTGGCGGTGCTGCCGGAGGCGGATGAGGTGGAAGTGGAGATCAACGAGAACGACCTGCGCATCGATGTCTTCCGCGCGGGCGGCCCGGGCGGCCAGTGCGTGAACACCACGGATTCCGCGGTGCGCATCACGCATCTTCCCACGGGCCTGGTGGTGCAATCCCAGGACCAGAAGTCCCAGCTCCAGAACAAGATCGCGGCCATGAGCGTGCTGCGTGCCCGCCTGTACGAGAAGATGCTGGCCGAACAGCAGGCCGCCGAAGGCGCTGAGAGGCTGGCGCAGATCGGCACGGGTGACCGCGCTGAGAAGATCCGCACCTACAACGGTCCGCAAGACCGTGTGACCGACCACCGCATCGGCTTCAATTCCAGCTACAACGACGTGCTCATGGGCGACAAGCTGATGGATGTCATCAACGCGCTGCAAGCGGCCGACCGCGCCCAGAAACTGGAGGCTGCAGTGTGACGCAACAGGCGCGCACGTGGACGGTCAAGGAAGCGCTGGAATGGACGCAGGGCTACCTTGACCGCAAGGAGGATGCGCATGCGCTCATATCCGCGCGCACGCTGCTCTCCCATGCCACCGGGCTTTCGCATCTGGAGCTCTACACCCTCTTCGACCGTCCGCTCTCCTTGGCTGAGCGGGACGTGCTGCGCGAAGCCGTCGCGCGCCGAGGGGCAGGGGAGCCGCTGCAATACATCACGGGCACCGCGCCTTTCCGCTATCTTGAGGTGAAGGTACGTCCGGGCGTGCTCATCCCGCGCCCGGAAACGGAAGTGCTGGTGGATGAAGCGCTGGCGGTGCTCGCGGGCACGGAAGCGCCTTTGGTGGCGGACCTCTGCTGCGGGAGCGGCTGCATCGCCTGCGCGGTGGCCACAGAGGTGCTGGATGCGCGCGTGTGGGCCACGGACATCTCCCCTGAAGCGTGTGTGCTCGCGCAGGAGAACGCGCAGGCGGCAGGGGCGGAAGCGCGCATCCACGTGCTGGAATGTGACCTGGACGCGGCCATCCCGGATGATCTGGCGGGAGCCTTCCACTGCGTGGTGTCCAACCCGCCCTACATCCCGGATGAGGTGATGGAAGAACTCTCCGCAGAGGTGAAGGACCACGAACCCGATCTGGCGCTGCGCGGCGGGGTGGATGGCCTTGACGTGTTCCGCCGCCTGCTCAAAAGCGCGCAGCGGCTCCTGCGGCCGGGCGGCGCGCTGGTGGTCGAGCTGCATGAAACGTCATTGGATGAGGCTCAGGCGCTGGCGGAGGCGGCCGGCTTCATGGATGCGCGCATCGTGGAGGACCTGGCAGGACGCCCGCGCATCTTGCGGGCGGCGAAGGGAAAGGACGCGGTCTGAATGGAAGAGATGAAGCTTGCGGAATGGCTGCCAGGATCAGCGGCCATGCTGAAGGAGGCGCTGGGTCAGCGCCAGCCGAAGATCGGCATCATCTTGGGATCAGGGTTGGGCCCGGTGGCCGACCAGGTAGAGGACGCGGCCATCATCCCCTTCGAAGACGTGCCCCACATGAAGGCCTCCACCGCCACCAGCCATGCGGGCCGATTCGTGGCGGGCTTTCATTCCGGCAAGCAGGTCATGGCCATGCAGGGGCGCTTGCACGGCTATGAGGGCAACTCCTCCCAGCAGATCGCGTACCCGGTCTGGCTCATGCATGAGCTGGGCGTGGAGGTGCTCATAGTCACGAACGCCGTGGGTTCCATCAATGAGAGCTACCGTCCGGGGGACTTCTGTCTCATGCGCGACCACATCAACTTCACCGGCCGCAATCCGGTGATGGGGCTTGAGCCGGACAAGCTGGCCGACCGTTTCTTCACCATGCACGAACCCTACGACGCGGAATTGCGCAACCTGGCGCGCGCCACGGCACTGGACCTCAAGATCCCGCTGCACGAAGGCGTGTACCTGGGGCTTTCCGGTCCCAGTTTCGAAACAGCGGCGGAGATCCGTGCGTTCGGCATCTGGGGCGCGGACACGGTGGCCATGAGCGTCTGCGAAGAGGTCATCGCCGCGCGCCATGTGGGCATGCGCGTGTTGGGGCTTTCGCTGGTGGTCAACAAGGCGTGCGGGGTGGGGGGCACGAACCCGCTGGAAGACGATCCGCTGGCGGTGGCGAAGGCCCGCGAAGGGGATTTTTGCCGCCTGATCGGAAACATCGTCGGCAGAATGCCGTGATCTAGGCGTATACTCCTGGGTCACACGTTCATACTCCGAAATGCGTTGACGGGTGGAGCCGGGGCGAACGCGGTTTCTCAAGAAAGCCAGCGGGACTGGAAGCTGGCAGCCGCGCGAACCGAACGTTTCCATCCTGAGCAGTTCGGCCATGAACGCAGGGTGCGCTGACAGGCTTACCGCCGGGCGCCCTTGCCAGTAAGGCCGGGCCGGTGGACACCGTCATATGTCGCTTCGTGCAAGGGCGCGCCCGTGCACGTGCATATGGCTTTGCATCCCCGATGCCTGACCTGGAGGCATCGGGGTTTTCGTTTTTGGGGAAGGAGAGCCATGCAGCTGAAGAGCAGCCAGATCAAGTCAGGCGTGGCGCGCGCGCCGCACCGCAGTCTTCTGAAGGCGGACGGCGTCACGGACGAAGAGATGCAGCGCCCGTTCATCGCGGTGTTCAATTCGCGCAACGACATCATCCCGGGGCACACGAACCTGGACAAGATCGCGGAGGCGGTGAAGGCTGGCATCTATCTGGCCGGCGGCGTCCCGTTCGAGATATCCACCATCGGCGTGTGCGACGGCATCGCCATGAACCATGACGGCATGCACTATTCGCTGGTATCCCGTGAGACCATCGCGGATTCGCTGGAGATCGCCATGCAGGGCCACGCGTTCGACGGCGTGGTGTGCATTCCGAATTGCGACAAGGTGGTGCCCGGCATGCTCATCGGGGCGCTGCGCGTGAACGCGCCCACGGTGTTCGTCTCCGGCGGCCCCATGCTGGCGGGCAAGCAGAAGGGCGGCTGCGGCTCCACCACTGACCTGAACACGCTCTTCGACGGCGCGGCGGCCGTCATGAACGGCTCCATGACCGAAGAGGATCTGGCGTTCTACGAGGACACGGCCTGCCCCACCTGTGGCAGCTGTTCAGGCCTTTTCACCGCGAACTCCATGAACTGCCTCTGCGAGGCCCTGGGCGTGGCGCTCCCCGGCAACGGCACCATCCCGGCGGTGTATTCGGAGCGCATCCGCCTGGCGAAGCATGCGGGCATGAAGATCATGGAGCTGGTCCAGAAGGACGTCAAGATCAAGGACATCATCAGCGCCGCGGCCATCCACAACGCCATGGAATGCGACATGGCCTTCGGTGGCTCCACCAACACGGTGCTGCACCTGACGGCCATCGCGCGGGCGGCGGGGCACCCCATCACCATGGACGACTGGGACGCTGCCAGCGCCCGCACGCCGCATCTGGTGAAGCTGCAGCCGTCCGGCCCGCGGCCCTTGTCTGACCTGTACGAAGTGGGCGGCGTGCCCGTGGTCATGCATGAGCTGGCCGAGCTGGGGCTTTTGGATGAGAGCGCGCTCACCTGCATGGGTCTCCTGCCCGAATACCTGAAAGACTGCACGCAGCCGGCAGACGGTGAGGTCTGCCGCACCCATGAGGATCCGTTCTCGCCCCAAGGGGCGCTGAAGGTGCTCCATGGCAACCTGGCACCGAAGGGCGCCATCGTGAAGAAGTCCGCGGTGGACCCGGCCATGCTCACCCATACCGGCCCCGCGCGCACGTTCAACAGCGAAGAGGAGGCCTGTGAGGCCATCAACGCGGGCAGGATCAAGGCGGGGGACGTGGTGGTCATCCGCTACGAAGGCCCGAAGGGCGGCCCAGGCATGCGCGAGATGCTCACGCCCACCTCATCCATCGTGGGGATGGGCCTGTCCTCCAGCGTGGCGCTCATCACTGACGGCCGTTTCTCTGGTGCCACGAAGGGTCCGGCCGTGGGCCATGTCAGCCCGGAGGCGGCGGCGGGCGGCCCCATCGCGCTCATCGAAGAAGGGGATTCCATCACGGTGGACATCCAGGGAGGCGCGCTCACGCTGAACGTGCCGGACGATGAGCTGGAGCGCCGCCGCGCCGCGTTCCAGCCGCCCGCTCCCAAGCACGACCATGGCGTTCTGGCGAAGTACGCGCGGATGGTGTCATCCGCTGACGAAGGAGCGTATGTGCAATGACGGAAAAGATCTCAAGCGCGAATGACGCGTTCAAGAGTCCGGCCAAGCGCACGGCCGGTTCGGTGGGAGCCCCGCGCGGGCTGGGTTCCCGCACGGAAAAGCAAGGCCAGCGCATGCTGGGCGCGGAGGCCGTGGTGGCGTCCTTGGAAGCGGAAGGCGTGGACACCGTCTTCGGATACCCGGGCGGCCAGGCCATCAAGATCTACGACGCGCTCTATGATTCGCACCAGCTCAACCACGTGCTGGCCCGCCATGAACAGGGCGCGGTGCACATGGCGGACGGCTATGCGCGATCCACCGGCAAGCCGGGCGTGGCCATCGTCACCAGCGGCCCCGGTGCCACCAACACGGTGACGGGCATCGCCACCGCCTACATGGATTCGGTGCCGATGGTGGTCATCACCGGCCAGGTGCCGCGCGCGGTCATCGGCACGGATTCGTTCCAGGAATCGGACATCGTGGGCATCACCATGCCGGTGGTGAAGCATTCGTTCTTGCTGCAGTCAACGGACGAGCTGACCACCACCTTCCGCGAAGCGTTCCACATCGCCACCACGGGGCGGCCGGGGCCGGTGCTCATAGACATCCCGTCAGACCTTGCCGGGTCAGAGATGGTCTTCGAATACCCGGATGAGGTGAACATCCCGTCCTACAAGCCCACCTACCGCGGCAACGCCAAGCAGATCCGCGCTGCCTGCCGGCTGATCGAAGAGGCGGAGCGCCCCGTGCTCTACGTGGGCGGCGGCTGCGTCATCTCGGATGCCTCCGAAGAGGTGGTCCGGCTGGCGAACTTGATGCGGATCCCGGTGGTCACCACGCTCATGGGCAAGGGCGCGTTCCCTAAGTCAGACCCGCTGAACTTAGGTCCGGTGGGCATGCATGGCGCGAAATACTCCAACCTGGCCATGACGGAGGCGGATCTGATCATCGCCGCGGGCGCGCGCTTCTCTGACCGCGTCACCGGCAAGCTGGATCGCTTCGCGCCCAACGCGAAGGTCATCCACATAGACATAGATCCAGCGGAGATCGGCAAGATCCGCGAGGCCCAGGTGCCCATCGTGGGAGATCTGAAGGGCGTGCTGCAGGGCCTCATCTCCCAGCTGGAGAAGGATGACGCGCACCCGAACACGCAGACGTGGCTGGCGGAGATCGACCAATGGCGGGACCGGTTCCCCATCTACCATCCCGGCCTCAAGGACGCGGAAGATGAGATCGTGCCCGAACGGGTGATGATGGAGCTCTCCCGCCAGCTGGATCCGGCTTCCTCCATCGTGGTCACGGAGGTGGGCCAGCATCAGATGTGGGCGCATCAGTTCATCGATCGGGAAAAGCCGCGCACGTTCCTCTCCAGCGGCGGCCTGGGCACCATGGGATTCGGCTTCCCGGCGGCCGTGGGCGCTGCCATCGCGAACCCGGGAGCGCAGGTGGTCTGCATCGCCGGGGACGGCTCCTTCCAGATGAACTCCCAGGAGATGGCCACCGCTGCCATCAACGGCGTGCCCGTGAAGGTGCTCATCATGGACAACCGCTGTCTGGGCATGGTGCACCAATGGCAGAAGCTCTTCTATGACGAGCGCTATTCGCAGACGCTCCTTGAGCCGAATCCTGATTTCGTGAAGCTGGCGGACGCCTACGGCTGGGAGGGCAAGCGCATCATGCATCCGGACGAGGTGGAGGGCGCCATCGCGGAGATGCTGGCCAGCGAAAAGCCGTATCTTCTGGACGTGGCCATCTCGCGCGAGCAGAACGTCTATCCCATGGTGGCACCGGGGTCGGCCCTGGATGACATCATGGGCGCCATAGATGTTGCGGTGGGCGCGGTGCGCACGGACATGCCCGCATCCGCGGTGCCGCAAACATCCCCCTGCGCCACCATAGACGCCCAGTTCGGCGGCCGGTGGGAAGCACAGCCGGGGGATACGGGGGAGCGCATGAGCGCAGAGGAGTTCCAGGCAGAGAAGGAGGGCGCCCGATGAAACACGTGCTGTCGGTCCTCGTGGAGAACAAACCTGGCGTGCTCTCGCGCGTGACGGGTCTGGTGTCCCGCCGCGGGTTCAACATCGAATCGCTGTCCGTGGGTCCGGTGGAAGATCCCACCATGTCGCGCGTGACGGCCGTGGTGGACGCGGATGACGTGGCCTATGAGCAGATCACCAAGCAGCTGCACAAGCTCATCAGCGTGCACAAGATCACCGATCTCACCGATGACGGTGCCATAGAGCGGGAACTGGTGCTCTTCAAGGTGAATGCATCTCCTGAGCGGCGCAATGAGATTATCGAGATATCCAACATCTTCCGCGGAAAGATCGTGGACGTGGGCCGCAATTCGCTCACCATCGAAGCCACGGGAGACGCGTCCAAGCTGCAAGGTTTGGAAGACCTCTTCCGCGCTTATGGCATCAAGGAGATCGTCCGCACCGGCAAGATCGCCATGTCGCGCAACGCGAAGGATTGAGGCCGCACACGGCCGAAAACAGTCGGCGGCGCGTTCAGTGAAGGAGGGCGCGCCTCCGTTATCGGATAGAATCAGCAACGCTGCACACAAGGGAAAGGAAGTAGCACACCATGGCAGTCACCATCTATTACGCAGAGGACGCGAACCCGCAGATCATCAAGGACAAGAAGATCGCGGTCATCGGCTACGGCAGCCAGGGGCATGCGCACGCGCTGAACCTCATGGATTCCGGCTGCGATGTGCGCGTGGGCCTGCGCGAAGGCTCCAAGTCCATCGAAGCCGCGAAGGAAGCCGGTCTCAAGGTCACGGACATGGCCACGGCCGCTGAGGAAGCGGATCTCATCATGATCCTGGTGCCGGATGAGCTGCAGCCTGAGATCTATGAGGAATACGTGGCACCGCACCTGAAGGCGGGGGATACGCTGGCCTTCGCCCACGGCTTCAATATCCACTACGGCTACATCACGCCTCCTGAGGACGTGAACGTCATCATGTGCGCGCCGAAGGGCCCCGGCCACATTGTGCGCCGTCAGTACACCGAAGGCTCCGGCGTGCCGGATCTGATCTGCGTTGACCGGGATGCCACCGGGGATGCCTGGGACATCGCGCTCTCTTACGCGTGGGGCGTGGGCGGCACGCGCGCTGGCGTCATCAAGGCCACGTTCGCCCAGGAGACCGAAGAGGACCTCTTCGGCGAGCAGGCGGTCCTCTGCGGCGGCCTGGTGGAGCTGGTGAAGGCCGGCTTCGAGACGCTGGTGGACGCGGGCTACCCGCCTGAGCTGGCATACTTCGAGTGCTATCACGAGATGAAGATGATCGTGGACCTGATGTACGAGAGCGGCATCCACTTCATGAACTACTCCATCTCCAACACCGCTGAGTATGGTGAATACTACGCCGGCCCCAAGGTCATCAACGACCAGTCCCGCGAGGCCATGAAGGAGATCCTGGCGCGCATCCAGGACGGCAGCTTCGCCAAGGAGTTCGTTGATGATTGCAAGAACGGCCACAAGTGGCTGATCGAGCAGCGCGAAGCCATCAATGACCACCAGATCGAAAAGACGGGCGAGAAGATCCGCGGCATGTTCTCCTGGATCTCCTAAGGAATGAAGCCTCGGCAAAGCCAAGGCATGAATCCACTCAAGGGTGCGCAAACTCGTTTGCGCACCCAAAGGAAGCCTTGGCAAGATCGGCCAAGGCATGTGGCATCCATAACGGGCTCACGCGCTCTGCGCGAACGCCCTAAAGCAGTGGAGCTCGCGCTCCACTGCTTTTCAGGTGCGCAAATGAGTTTGCGCACCCACGCAAGCCCCCGTCCTGCAACCAGCGGGTCTTCGTGGATGCGCAAACTCGTTTGCGCATCCTTCAGTTCGCTTGCGTGGAGGTCGCCGATTCCGTTGCGCATCCACGAAATCCAACGCGGCATCCATCACGAATCGTAGATGTGCAAGCGTTTCCTCAGGTGCAAAAGGGACGTCCCAAATCGCACATAGGAATGATGTCTCTTTGCAGATTTTCTTTTGCTATGTGCAATTTGGAACGTCCCTTTTGCACCTTTTGCGCCGGGTGCTCAGGGTGGGGGTTCTGCGTGGTGCTGGGTCAGCCATCCGTGACGTTACCGGAGCCGTCAAGGTTGATGGGTTCTCCGCCGAAAGTGGGTTCAGCTCCCAAGGCGACCATCAGCACATCCTTGGTGCGAGCGGGAGCCTCGCGCACATCCCAGATGATCTGCTGCTGGTAGGCGTGCAGGTCGGAAGGCACGCCGACGGCATCCATCCCCATGCCCAGCGCATCGTAGAGCGCGCGGGAAAGGTGGTAGCTTTGCGTGGAGACGATGATCTTCTCAGCGCCGAAGACGTGCTTCGCGCGGTGCATGGTCTCATAGGTGGAGAAGCCCGCATGGTCGCAGAAGACGTCCTCAGCTGGAACGCCCTGGCTGACGGCGTAGTCCTTCATGCCCTTCACTTCGTCGTAGGCGACGGTGCCATGGTCGCCGCTCATGATGATCTTGGGAGCCGCGCCCGCTTCGTAGAGCGCCACTGCATTGTCCAACCGGTCCTTCAGGATGTCCGAGGGCGTGCCGTCCGGGCGGATGTGCAAAAGGGACGTCCCAAATCGCACATAGGAATGAGCATTGCGTGCTGGGAGACTTCTCCTATGTGCAATTTGGAACGTCCCTTTTGCACATCCGTAGGCGATCCGTCAGAGGAGACGGGAGCGCTCATGATTGGGTGCCGTCTCCGAAGTGGAGCTCCCGTTCATAGCCGGTGAGGCGCTTGCGGGCCTGTTCGCGCAGGTTGTTCATGCCAGAGAGGAACTGCCGGTACATCACGAGCACCAGATACCGTCCGCGTTCGGTGAGCAGGATCTCCTCTGCGTCGTTCACAGAGAAGGCGCCGTTCGCGGCCAGGAACGCCATCTCAACGGGCAGACCGGCTTCTACGGGCACGCCGAATTCCTGTTTGAAGCGCGCCTTGTCCAGCCGCAACCGGTACAGGTCCAACAGGAACCGGTAGCGCATCAGGTCCCGCCGGCTCATGACCGTCTTCTCCTTCACGGACATGCGCCCGCTCTCGATCATGGCGTTGTACTTCGGCAGGCTGAACTCGTTCACGTACAGCGCGCCATCCAGATGCGTGATGGAGCCGCTGCCGATGGCGGGGTATTCGTTGTAGGACGTCTGGTATTCGTTGATCCGCACGGCATCGTCCGGCTTGCCGTCAGCGCCCAAACGGTTGAACGTCCAGACCGTCTCGCGTTCGAACAGGGGATGTTCGCCCCCCGCCAGCACGCCATCCAGGATGCGATAGAAGTCCCATTCGCGCCCGTAGTCCATCTCTCCCAGCGTGGAGGTCATCTTGCGCATGGTGGCGTTCGACACGTACAAGGGGGAGAACGTGGTCTGGCGCGCCCCGCAGGTGGCGATCCGCTCCAGGTCAGCGAACAGGATGTCTTCTGTCTGGGACGGGAAGTTGAAGATCATGTCCACGTTGAGTGAATCGAAATAGGGAACCGCTTCACCGATGCGCTCGAAGATCTCTTGCCCGCTGCCGTACTTCTCGTAGCGGTCCATCTGCTTCAACAGCCCGTCATCGAAGGACTGCACGCCCACGGACAGCCGCTGGATGCGCCCGGTCATCTTCTCCAGGTATTCCGGCACCAGATGGTTCGGGTTCGTCTCCACGCCCACTTCCTCCACGGAGAACGCATCCCGCGCAAGGTCGATGGTCTCGCACAGCTCATCTATCAGGACGGTGGGCGTGCCGCCGCCGAAGTACAGGCTCTCGAAGTCGTAGCCCAGGTTTTTGAGCATCATCATCTCGGCGCGCAGGTTCTTGAAGTATGGCCGCGCCAGGTCTTCCCGGAAGGGGTAGCGGTTGAAGCTGCAATAGGGGCAGAGCCGTTCACAGAAGGGGACATGCAGATACAGCATGTAGCGCTCGCCGGCCGTGGGTCCGGGCAGATGCGTCTCGTCCGTCGGTCCGGACAGCAATGAGCGGCGGATCATGGGCTTCAGCAGGTTCGTCAGGAATCGTTCAGCGAGCATATGGGGTCCAGGTCCCTTCGCGTGTGCGGGTTTGAGCGTTTTCAAGCAGTACAATAGCAAAACCCAAAAGAACCCAAGCGAAGGAGCTCACATCTCATGGCACGCGTCTACAACTTCTCGGCCGGTCCCGCCATCCTTCCCGAAGAGGTCTTGCGCGAAGCGCAGGCAGGCATGCTGGACTACGACGGCACCGGCATGTCGGTCATGGAGATGAGCCATCGCTCCAAGGCCTTCGCGAACATCATTGAAACGGCCGAGGCGGACCTGCGCGATCTCATGGCCATCCCGGAGAACTACCATGTGCTGTTCCTGCAGGGCGGTGCCACGCAGCAGTTCGCCGCCATCCCCATGAACCTCATGAAGAATGGCAAGGCGGATTACATCGTGTCCGGTTCGTGGTCCAAGAAGGCTGCGAAGGAGGCGAAGCTCTATGGGGATGTGAGCATCGTGGCTTCCTCTGAAGATGGGAACTTCTCCTACGTGCCTGATGTGGACGGCCTCGCCTTCCGTCCGGACGCCGATTACGCCTACATCTGCCAGAACGAGACCATCTACGGCACGCGCTACCCGAAGCTGCCGGACACGGGCAGCGTGCCTTTGGTGTCGGACGTCTCTTCCATGTTCCTGTCCGAGCCGGTGGACGTGTCGGATTACGGCATCATCTACGGCGGCGTGCAGAAGAACGTGGGCCCGGCCGGCGTGGTCATCGTCATCGTGCGGGACGACCTGGTGCGTGAAGACGTCATCCCCGCCACGCCCACCATCATGCGCTACCTCACCCAGGTGGACGCGAAGAGCCTCTCCAATACGCCGCCGTGCTGGGGCATCTACGTCTGCGGCCTGGTGTTCAAGTGGCTGAAGGGCCTGGGCGGGCTGGATGTGATGAAGCGGATGAACGAAGAGAAGGCCGCCATCCTGTACGACTTCCTGGATTCTTCCAAGCTCTTCAAGGGCACCGCGCGCAAGGATTGCCGTTCCCTCATGAACGTGCCGTTCATCACCGGTGACGCTGAGCTGGACGCGAAGTTCATCGCCGAATGCAAGGACCACCGCATCGAATCCATCAAGGGCCACCGCAGCGTGGGCGGCATGCGCGCCAGCATCTACAACGCCATGCCGAAAGCCGGCGTTGAGGCGCTCGTCAGCTTCATGGCCCAGTTCGAGAAGGAGAACAGCTGATCATGGCAGCGAAAGTCCTTGTCACGGAGAAGATCGCAGACGAAGGCCTGGAGATCCTGAAGGGCCGCGGCTATGACGTGGTGGAGCTTCTGGATGCGGAACCCGAAGCGCTGCATGCGGCCATCGCGGATGCGGATGCGCTCATCGTGCGCTCGGCCACCCGCGTCACGCCGGAGCTTCTGGACGCGGCGCCGGCCCTCAAGATCATCGGGCGCGCAGGTGTGACCGTTGACAACATAGACGTGGAAGCGGCGAACGAGCGCGGCATCATCGTCTGCAACGCGCCCACCTCCAACATCATCTCAGCGGCGGAGCACACCATGGCGCTCCTGCTGGCTGCAGCGCGCAACGTCTGCCAGGCGAACGCATCGGTGCATGCGGGTTCCTGGGCGCGCCATCGCTTCATGGGCACGGAGCTGTTCGACAAGACGCTGGCCATCTTCGGGTTGGGCCGCATCGGCAGCCTGGTGGCCGAGCGGGCGCGTGCCTTCGGCATGGACGTCATCGCCCATGACCCTTACTGCTCTCCAGAGCGCGCCGCCCAGCTTGACGTCACGCTGATGGATTCCGTGGAGGAGATCCTGCCGCTGGCTGACTTCATCACGGTGCATCTGCCGCTCACGCAGGACACCTACGGTCTCTTCGGCGCGGAGGAGTACGCCGCCATGAAGAACGGCGTCATCCTGGTGAACCCGGCCCGTGGCGGCATCTTCCAGGTGGAGCCTCTGGCTGATTTCCTGGCAGCCGGCAAGATCGGCGCGGTGGCCATCGATGTCTTCGAAGAAGAGCCCTGCACGGACAGCCCTCTGCATGAGTTCGAGAACGCCATCCTCACGCCGCACATCAGCGCGGTCACCCGGGAGGCGCAGGTGCGCGCCGGAACGGAGATCGCTGAATACGTGTGGGCGGGGCTGGAAGGCTCCATCGTGCCCACGGCCATCAATCCTTCCGGCATCCCGCCCGAGGTGATGGATGCGGTGCGGCCCTACATCCCGGCGGCGAAGGTGGCCGGGCGCATGATCTCCAGCCTCTTGGGCATCCCGAAGCAGGTGGAGGTCTGTTTGGAAGGCGCCATCGCTGATGCGGACAGCGCACCTATCGTGGCGGGCGTGGTGGACGGCATCCTCAAGTACAAGGACATCGGCGCCATATCCCTTGAGAACGCGCGCACCATGGCGGGCAGGCACGGGATGGACGTCCGCGCCACCTCGGAGCGGGAGGCGCAGGGCTACGAATCGGCCATCCGGCTGCGCGCTGACGGCATGGAGGTGGCGTTCACGCTCTACGGGCTGGACCAGGCGCCGCGCCTCATCGCCTTCAACGGCTACCACGTGGACATCCAGCCAGCCGCGTCTGCGCTCGTGTTCGAATACGTGGATTCGCCGGGCCGCATCGGCACCATCGGCACCATCCTGGGGCAGGCCGGCATCAACATCACCACCATGCAGATCGGCACGAAGCCCGAAGAGCAGTGCGCGCTGGTCTACATGAACGTTGAAGGGAAGGTCACCCCGGAGGTCATGGCGCAGCTGGAAAGCGCCATGGAATATCGGAATATCTGGAAACTGTCCCTTTGAGCCGCCGCATTTTGGCGTATAAAGCTATCCAGCACGCACTGCAGACGGAAAGGACGCTGCCATGACCCGCAAGATAGACATCTTCGACACCACGTTGCGCGACGGGGAACAATCTCCGGGCGCTTCCATGAACACGGAGGAGAAGCTGGTCATCGCGCGCGAGATGCTGCGGCTGAACGTGGATGTCATCGAAGCGGGCTTCCCCATCTCAAGCCCGGGGGATTTCGAGAGCGTCCGCAAGATATCGGAGCTGGTGGGCTATGACGCGGTGGTCTGCGCGCTCACCCGCGCCATCGAAAAGGACATCGTGGTGGCCGCCGACGCGCTCCAGTTCGCGAAGCGCCCGCGCATCCACACCGGCATCGGCGTGTCGGAGAGCCATATGCGCGACAAACTGCGCCTGACGCCGGACCAAACGGTGGAGCGTGCGGTGGAGGCCGTCACCTGCGCCAAGAAGTACGTGGATGACGTGCAGTTCTATGCCGAAGACGCGGGCCGTTCTGATTACGCGTTCTTGGCTCGGATCATCCAGGCGGTGGTGGACGCGGGCGCCACGGTGGTGAACATCCCGGACACCACGGGCTATTCGCTGCCGGAGGAGTTCGGCCGCCGCATCAAGCACCTGGTGGACAACGTCAACGGCATCGAAGGCGTCACCATCGCCGTGCATTGCCACAACGATCTTGGCATGGCCACCGCCCTCGCCATGGCGGGCGTGGCGAACGGCGCGCGCCAGATCGAATGCACCATCAACGGCCTGGGCGAGCGCGCGGGCAATACGGCCATGGAAGAAGTGGTCATGGCCATCAAGATGCATGAGGCGGAACTGGATGCCCACACCGACATCAACACGCGCGAATTCGTGAAGGCGTCCCGTCTGGTGTCCTCCATCACCGGCATGAACGTGCAGGCGAACAAGGCCATCGTGGGCGCGAACGCGTTCGCCCATTCTTCCGGCATCCATCAGGACGGCGTCCTCAAGAAGCGCGACACCTATGAGATCATCGATCCGGCGGATGTGGGCGCTGGTGCCAGCCAGATCGTGCTCACGGCGCGCAGCGGGCATGCGGCCCTGAAGCACCGCCTGGAGGAGCTGGGCTATGAATTCGAACCGGAGAAGCTGGACGAGCTGTACGAGGCGTTCCTGAACCTGGCTGACAAGAAGAAGGAAGTCTACGATGAGGACCTGGAGAGCCTGGTCAACGAACGCGACCGTGAAGCGGACGCACTCTACACGCTGGAAGGCGTCCAGATCAGCTGCGGCTTCCCGCTGACGCCCACGGCCACGCTCACGGTGCGGAATCCCGAAGGCCAGTCCATCACGGTGTGCGATTGGGGCACGGGGCCGGTGGACGCGGTCTACAAGGCCGTGAACCAGGTCATCGGCACGGAGAACGACCTCATGGAGTATTCGGTGCAGTCCGTCACGCGCGGCATAGACGCTCTGGGCGAGGTCACGGTGCGCGTGAAAGCTGCAAGCGGTGAGATCTACACGGGCCGCGGGGCAGATGGGGACATCATCGTGTCCTCCACGAAGGCTTACCTGAACGCCTTGAACCGTCTCATCTCAGACCGCCGCTGACCTCCAGGTGCGCGACAGGCTAGGCTTCGGGCCATGCAGGCCAAGTGCGAAAAGCCTCCCGTGTGCGAAAGGGCTCCCCGTGTGCGAAAGGGACGTTCCAAATTGCACATAGGAATGACGTTTCTTTGCAGATTCTCTGCTTCTATGTGCAATTTGGGACGTCCCTTTCGCACCTGGGGAGCCCTTTCGCACCTGGGGAGCCCTTTCGCACCTGGGGAGCCCTTTCGCACCTGGGGAGCCCTTTCGCACACGGGGAGCCCTTTCGCTGGGATGCGTACGGGCGGTCCCTTCGGGGTCTATTCCAGGGAATCCAGCACCGGTTCTTCGCCGGCGTCCAGGAAGATCTTGCGGGTGATGAAGTTCCACACCATCACGATGAACGTGGCCACCAGCTTCGTGATCAGATAGCTGATGCCCCAAAGTCCCGTGCCCAGCCACATGATCAGATCGTTGATGCCCAATCCGATGACGGACAGCACCACGAAGATGATGAACTCGCGCCGCTTCGACATGCCTTCCCTGTGCCGGAAGACGTAGCGCATGGACGCGAAGTAGTTGAACGTCACGGACACCGCGAAGGACACCGTGGCGCTCAAGAGGTAGTTCACGCCGAACGCTTCGGTCAAGAGCACCATGAGGCCGTAGTCTATGGCGAACGCGATGACGCCCACCACGCCGAACTTCATCAACTGGGCTATGAGCTTCTTCATGCCGCTCCTGTCCGTCTTCTCAGATCGTCCGCTTTGCGCATGTCCGCCTGATATGGTACTATCCCGTGCGTTGCATCATCAATTGACTTTTCGCGTCTCCGGAAAAGTGGGCCACCTGACCCGCTTTTTTTATTGCACGGAGCATGCGGAGGCCACGGACGGATTTGAGGACATGCTCACAGCGAAGGAACAGAGCCTGCTGGATGCGCTGGAGGCGCATGCAGAGGCGCACGGGATCAGCATCGTCACGGTGGAGGTGGCGGGCGCCAGCAAATCGCCGGTCATCCGCGTCTACATCGACGCGCCGGGCGGAGTCTCGTTCACAGAGCTCACCGAAGCGCAGGAGTGGATCGGCACGCTCATGGACGAACTGGACCCGTTCCCGGGCGCGTACGTGCTGGAGGTCTCGTCCCCGGGCATCGACCGTCCGCTGCGCACCCCCGCTCATTTTCAAGCAGCGGTGGGCGAACAGGTCAAGGTGAAGACGTCGGAGGCGGTGGAGGGCCGCAAGCACTTCAAGGGCGCCCTCGTCTCCGCAACGGAAGATGCGGTGGTGATCGAAGTGGACGGCGCAGAGGTCGCGCTGCCGTTCGCGATCATCTCGAAAGCAAACATCATCGGCACGGTCAAGTTCTAGCGAAGGGAGCAAGGGCAACATGGCTGACGAGGAATACTCATTGATAGAAGCGCTCCAGATGCTGGCGCATGAGCGCAAGATAGATGAGTTCTACATCATCGAGCGTCTGGAGGAATCGCTTGCGCGCAGCTACGAGCGCATCCTTGACCTGGAGCATGACGCGCGCGTCACCATCGACCGCCAGACCGGCAAGATCTACGTGTATGAGCTGGTGCCGGTAGGGGAGCCTGAGATCACGGTTGACGAGGAAACGGGCGAGGAGATCCGCACCTATTCGGAATTCGAAGAGCGCGACGTCACGCCCGCCGACATCAGCCGCATCGCCGCGCAGAACGCGAAGAGCGTCATCTCCTCCATCGTGCGCGACGCCGCGCGCCGCTCCATCTACGAGGAGTTCTCCGATCGTTCAGGGGATCTGATCACCGGCACGGTCCTGCAAGGCACGCAGGATTTCACCATCATCAAGATCCGCGATGGCGTGGAGGCGGAGCTGCCGCACTACGACACGAAGAAGAACCCCGGCGAGCGCAACGAGCGCCCGTCGAACGAGCACTATCGCCACAATCAGAGGCTGAAGGTGCTCATCATCGACGTGCGCGATCCTTCCAGCGAACAGACGCGCGCCCGCGGCGAACAGTCCCGTCCGCCCATCATCGTCTCGCGCACCCATCCGGATCTCATCCGGCGCCTGTTCGAGATAGAGGTGCCTGAGATCTACGACGGCATCGTGGAGATCAAGTCCATCGCGCGTGAGCCGGGCGCTCGCTCGAAGGTGGCCGTGGCTTCCCGTGAGCCGAACCTGGATCCGGTGGGCGCTTGCGTGGGCCCGAAGGGCAGCCGCGTGCGCATGGTGGTGGAAGAGCTGCGCAACGAACGCGTGGACGTCATCCAGTGGAGCGAGGACCCGGCCACCTATGTGGCGAACGCGCTCTCGCCCGCGCACGTGTCCCGCGTGACCATCGACCCTGAGAACAACTATGCTACCGTCATCGTGCCGGACGACCAGCTCTCCTTGGCCATCGGCAAGGAGGGCCAGAACGCGCGCTTGGCGGCGCGCCTCACCGGTTGGCACATCGACATCAAGTCCGACAGCTTCCAGGGCAAGCCCTTGGCTGCTGAAGAGACGCTGATCGATGACGAGGACGGCGTTGAGGATGATTTCTGTGCCTACGTCAGTGAAGACGGCACGCGTTGCCGCAATCATGCCCGCGAAGGCTCGCGCTTCTGCGGCGTGCATGCGGACAGCGAAGCGTAGGCGCGGCTGAGGCGGGGGCGCAGGATGGCGGAACGGCTGAGGACCTGCATCGGGTGCCGCACCACGGCTTCCAAGCGTGAGCTGTTCCGCATCGCGCGCACGCCTGAAGGTGCCGTGTTCGACGCCACGGGAAAAGGGCCGGGACGTGGCGCCTATGTGTGTTCGCTCCCGTGTTTCCAGGCCGCGCGCAAAAGCGGCCGCATCGCGTCAGCGCTGCGGTGCAAGGTGGATGCGGAGGCCTGCGCGGCCATAGAGGATGGTTTGAAGAAGGCAGCGAGCGTTGCCGCTCAAGGATGCGAGGGGTGTTAGATGCCAGGAATGCGAGTTCATGAGCTAGCGAAGGAATACGGGCTTTCCAGCAAGGAGATGCTCACGCGCCTGCGCGACAACGGGATCGCGGCGAAATCGCACGCCAGCATCCTGACGGACGAGGACATCGCGAAGATCCGCGAGACGTTCGAACCGGAAGTGCTCCAGCGCTCGGGAGAGCTCAACAAGGAAGAGCGCGCTGCCCTTGAAGAGGAGCAGAAGAAGGCTGAGGCTGAAAAGGCCAAGGAAGAGGCTGAGCGCAAAGCGGCCGTTGAGAAGGAGCTGGCCGAGCGCAAGGCCGCCAAGGAGGCGCGCGGGGATGCGGATGCGGGCGCGTCCGTCAAGAAGGAGCGCCCCGTCAAGCGCATCGAAACGAAGGCGGAATCGGCCTTCGAGAGCCTGGCCTCTCAAATTGAGAACGAAAAGAAGCGCGTCGAGCGGGAAAAGGCCGAAGCCGCTGCGCGCGCCGTGGCCGAGAAGCGCGCCCGTGAGGTGGCCAAGAAACAGGCCGTGGAGGAAGCGCTCCGCAACAAGGGCCGCAAGTCCTCCAAGGCATCGGCTGAACATGAGGTGAAGACCGCTCCGACAGCAGCCGCGCCATCCGGCTCCGCCAAGTTCAGTTCGCTCTTGTCCCAGATCGAATCCGAGCAGGCCCGCATCCAGGCGCAGAAAGACGCGCGCGGGGCGGCGTCTGCGGGCGGCAAGGGCAAGAAGGGCAAGCGTGGCAAGGCGCAATCCGTCCCTGAGCTGGAGCAGGTGGCCCAAGGTGAGGACCGCTACAGCCAAATGGCCGTGCAGGCTGAACAGCTCCAGCGGGACAAGGTCCTGGCGGAGGCGCGAGCGGCCGTGGCCGCGGCTGCGGGCAGCAGCGAAGGGGAGGGCCGCCGCAAGAAGCGCAAGCAGAAGCGTGAGGCGGAGGCCCGCGAGCGCGCCGAGGCCCAGGCCATCGAGCGCGGCATCGACCCCACGCTCGTGCTGGACGATTCCGTGGTGGAAGTGCCCCAGGGCGCCACGGTTGGCAAGCTGGCGGAGCTTCTGGGCGTGCAGCCCAACGACATCATCAAGCGCTTGTTCATGCTGGGCCAGGTGCTCACGGTCACGCAATCCATGTCCGATGACCTGATAGAGATCGTGACCGATGACATGGGCCGCAAGGTCCGCGTGGTCTCTCCTGAAGAGGAATACGTGGTGGTCTACAACGACACCGAAGAGGACTTGAAGCCGCGCCCGCCTGTGGTCACCGTCATGGGACACGTTGACCACGGCAAGACGTCCTTGCTGGACGCCATCCGCGACACCGGCGTGGTGGACAGCGAAGCCGGCGGCATCACGCAGCACATCGGCGCGTCGGTGGTGGACATCAACGGGCGCCAGATCACGTTCATCGACACGCCGGGCCACGAGGCGTTCACCGCCATGCGCGCCCGCGGTGCCCAGGTGACGGACGTCATCGTGCTGGTGGTGGCGGCGGATGACGGCGTCATGCCGCAGACCATCGAGGCCATCAATCACGCGAAGGCGGCAGAGGTGCCCATCGTGGTGGCGGTCAACAAGATAGACAAAGACGGCGCGAACCCTGATCGCGTCCGCCAGGAGCTCACTGAATACGAGGTCATCCCTGAGGAGTGGGGCGGCTCCAACATGTTCGTCAACGTGTCGGCCAAGAAGGGCCTGCACATAGATGATCTTCTGGAGACCATCATCCTGCAGGCGGACGTGCTGGAGCTGAAGGCGAACCCTGATGCGCTGGCTTCCGGTTTCGTCATTGAAGCGAACCTGGACAAAGGCCGCGGCCCGGTGGCCACGGTGCTGGTGCAGCGCGGCACGCTGCATCCTGGAGACGCCGTGGTGGCGGGCACGTCCTACGGCCACGTGCGTGCGCTGGTGGATCCGCACGGCAACCACGTGGAGGAGGCGCGACCCTCTGACCCGGTGGAGATCCTGGGCCTCTCTTCCGTTCCGGTGGCGGGCGATGAGTTCCGTGTCTTCGAGGATGAGCGTGACGCCCGCAAGCTGGCGGAGGAGCGTGCCCTGCGCGAGCGCCTGGCCGAACAGCAGCACACGTCTCACATGAGCCTGGACGAGCTGTTCAACCGCATCGAAGAGGGCAAGCAGACCGACCTCAATCTCATCATCAAGGCGGACGTGCAAGGCTCCATCGAAGCGCTGCGCGACGCCTTCGAGAAGATGGACCAGTCTGAAGTGCGCATCAACATCGTGCATTCCGCCGTGGGCGGCATCACGGAGACGGATGTCACGTTGGCAGCCGCCTCTGACGCCATCATCATCGGCTTCAACGTGCGCCCCACGGGCAAGAGCCGCCAGCAGGCTGAGAAAGAGAAAGTGGACATCCGCTTGTATCGTGTCATCTACCAGGCCATCGAAGAGATCAACGCCGCCCGCGTGGGCCTGCTGTCTCCGGACATCGTGGAAGAGGACACGGGCATCGCTGAGGTGCGCGAGACCTTCAAGGTGCCGAAGGTGGGCACCATCGCCGGCTGCTACGTCATCGAGGGAGAGATCTCCCGTGACGACCAGGTGCGCGTCGTGCGCGACGGCACGGTCATCTATGAAGGGGAGATCGCTTCCTTGCGCCGCTTCAAGGATGATGTCAAGACGGTTGCGCATGGGTATGAATGCGGTATCGGAATCACTGGATTCCAGGATATCAAGGTGGGCGACACCATCGAAGGCTACACTGTGAAAGAAGTGGAACGCACCGAATAGCCGAACAGCCGTTGCGTGAAGGAGGCATCGCCATGAAAGAGGGGAACCGCAAAGTGGACGAACAGGCGCGGGAGGTCATCTCCAGCATCCTGCTGTTCGAAGTCTCTGATCCGCGCCTTGAAATGGTCACGGTCACCGGCTGCAAGGTGAGCTATGACCGTGCTTACTGCGACATCTACTACACCTGCGAACCGGAGCGGTATGCGGAGGTGGAGGCGGCATTGGCGTCCGCGAAGGGCCACATCCGGTCTCTCATGGCGAAGAAGCTGGATTGGAAGCAGGCTCCGGAGCTGCGCTTCCATGTGGATGAGACGGTGGATGCCGCGGAGAAGCTGGGCAAGTACTTGAGCGCTGAGAAAGCGCGCCAGGCCACCTATGAGGACACGGTGGGCGAAGGCGAGGAATTCTGACCCCTATGGCAGAGCCTTCTTTCCGCCAGGCATCGTACGAAGAGATCGCGCAGGCGCTGCGCAGCCATGACGGGTTCACGGTCTGCGGACACGTGAATCCCGATGGCGATTGCATCGGATCCGTTCTGGGCTGTGCGCATCTTTTGCGGGCGCTGGGCAAGGAAGTGCAGCCCATCGCGGCGTTGAAGGACCCGTTGGATCCATCCCTTGCCAGCATCCCGGGTGCGGATGCCATCGTGCGCGCCGAAGACGCCCGCCCCACGCCCGTGTTCATCACAGTTGACGCCACGGCTGATGAACGGCTGGGAGAGGCTGCGGCTGCGCTCCGTGCCCAGGTGTCTTTTCAGATAGTCCTGGACCATCATGAAGTGCGCTCATGCGCGGCTGATCTTTGCCGCATCGAACCGGAGGCGGCTTCCACCACCTGTTTGGTATGGGATCTGGCGCGCGCCGCTGAGGTGCCGCTCACGGAGGATCTTGCCGCCTGCTGCTACACCGGCCTCATGACGGACACCGGCCGCTTCCAGTACCAGAACGCGGATGCGCGCGCATTCCGCTCCGCTGCTGAGATGGTGGCCTGCGGGATAGACGTCTCTCTCATATCTCAGGAGTTCTTCCAGAACAAGACCGTGGCCGCCCTTCGTGCAGAAGCTCTGGCGGTGGAGCGCATGGAGTTCTTGAACGGAGGGGATGCGGTCCTTTCTTGGATCAGCCGGGAAGACCTCCAGCGTCTGGATGCGCGCCGGGATGACTGCGAGGGCATCATCAACGCGCTCCGCTCCATCGGGCGTGTGCATGTGGCCTGCGTGCTCAAGGAATACGATGAAGGCCTCGTGCGCGGCAGCTTCCGTTCCAAGGACGGGACGGACGTGGCCGCTCTGGCGGCGCGGTTCGGTGGCGGCGGTCACAAGGCGGCTGCAGGATTCACGCTGGAATGCTCTCTGGACGAGGCGCTCTGCCAGGCACGCGAGGCGCTCTCCAGCTTGAAGGACGCCTGATCCCGGCCATGAAACGCGGGCAGTCCGATCTGAGCTTGATGCTGGCGGTGGACAAGCCGCGCGGCATGACCTCCCATGATGTGGTGAACGCCTGCCGTCGCATCTTCGGGGAGCGGCGCGTGGGCCATGCGGGCACGTTGGATCCCATGGCGGAAGGCGTGCTCATCATGCTCATCGGCCCCGCTGCGCGCCTGAACGCCCAGCTGGAGCTGCATGACAAGCGCTACGCTGCGCGTATCGCGCTGGGCGCCTGCACGGACACCGATGATGAAGAGGGTTCTGTCATCCGCACTGCGCCCATCCCCGCTGAAGCGGCCGATGAAGCGTTCGCGCGGTCAGTGCTCAGCGGGTTCATGGGTCCTCAGATGCAGATGCCGCCCATTTATTCCGCCATCAAGAAAGCGGGCGTGAAGGCCTACGAGGCGGCCCGTGCGGGCACAGTGGTGAACCTCCAAGCACGCCCCATCAATGTTGAGGAAGCGGAGCTCATCTCCATATCGGAAGAGGATGGACGCCTCTCTTGGCAGGTGCGCTTCAACGTTTCCAAAGGAACCTACATCCGTGCGCTGGCGCGGGACATCGGGCGCGCAGCGGGGACAGAGGCGCATCTGAGCGCGCTCCAGCGCTTGAGCATCGGATCCATCTCGCTGCGCGATTGCGTCACGCTGGAAGCGCTGGAGTCAGTGCGCGAACGGGCGGCATTGGATCCGGTGAAGGCGCTGGGCCTGCGGTTCGCCTATGCCGAAGGCAAGCAGCGCGCATCCCTTGAGAACGGCGGGAAGCTCTCCGCGCGCGCCACGATGCTGCACGAATACGCCCGCTCTCACGCATTCGATGACTGCGCGTGCACCTCAGGGGTCGTGGAGTCCTGCTGTCCGCCGAGGGCGGGGGAGCGCATTTCCGTCCTTTTGGACAATGCGCTCAAAGCCATCTACCGCTTCGATGCGGATGCGGGCGCCTATGTGCCGGACTGCGTGTTCTCGAAGGCGGTGATTCGCGGTGTCGTGTGAGGTGCTGCCAGCGAAAGACGTTCCATTCTCAGGCGCCTCCTGTGCCTTCGGCGTGTTCGACGGCGTGCATGAGGGACATCGCTTCATCATCGAGCGCGCCCAGGAGGACGCGCGCGCTCGTGGCAGGAGGGCCGTCATCATCACGTTCAGCCAGGACCCCTCAGAGCTCTTCTGTCCGGAGGCCCGGGACAAGCTCATGGGCAACGATGAGCGGCTGCGCGCCCTGGCGGCCACGGGGGCGGATGCGGTGGCGGTCGTGCCTTTCAACGGGGAGGTGGCGGCAGAGGGCCCTGATGCGTTCTTGGATGGCCTGTTCGCCCAAGGCGCGCCCGCGACGCTCTTCGTGGGCGAAGATGTGCATTTCGGACGTGGCGCTCAAGGCGCGCTGGCGGACCTCCAGACATGGGGGAGCGCGCATGGGATGGAAGTGCGGGGGGTGCCGCTCCTTGAACGGGATGGCGCGCCGGTCACGTCCACGCGCATCCGCAAGCGCCTGGCCGCTGGCGATGTGGAAGAGGCGGCGGATCTTCTGGGGCGTCCCTATGCCCTGGAGGGCCGCGTGGTCTCTGGCAGACAGGCTGGGCGGGAAATGGGCATCTGCACGGCGAACCTGAGCGTGGCGGCCGACCGGCTGGTGCCCGCAGACGGCGTGTACGCGGCCTATGCGGACGTCCAGGGCGCGCGCTGCAAGGCGGCCGTTTCCGTGGGGGTGCCCGTCACCTTCGAAGGCGTCACGGAATCCACCATCGAAGCGCACCTGCTTGATTTCGACCAGGACATCTACGGGGATGCGCTCACGCTCTCGTTCGTGCGCCGCCTGCGCCCCATGGTCAAGTTCGCGAGCACGGACGAGCTGGTGGCTCAGATCCAACAGGACATCGCCCGCACCCGCCAGCTTCCCTGATGTGCAAAAGGGACGTCCCAAATTGCACCTGCGGGATCACTTGATGTGCAAAAGGGACGTTCCAAATTGCACATAGGAAGAATCTTTCCGTACGCATCGCCCTTTTCCTATGTGCAATTTGGGACGTCCCTTTTGCACATCCCCACATAGGAAGAATCTTTCCGTACGCATCGCCCTTTTTCTATGTGCAGTTTGGAACGTCCCTTTTGCACATCCCCACATAGGAAGAATCTTTCCGTACGCATCGCCCTT
>CANSWY010000016.1 GCA_947650915.1 uncultured Eggerthellaceae bacterium
GTCTAACGGCACTCCCAAAACCCCACATACAAACCCCCTTATAACACAGACTGTCCGCCCCTCTGTGAATTTCGCCCCGCCCCTTTCGCACATCCACGCCTCCCGCTCTGTGCAATTTGGAACGTCCCTTTCGCGCATGCCGTCACGGTTGCGCGGGGGCATGAGAAAAGGGCGGCCGGTGGGCCGCCCTTTTCAGGTGGAGATGCCTCTGTTATGGGAGCAGCCCCAGGCCTTGCAGCTCTTCCTTCACGTCCGGCATGTCGTAGGCGTCCAGGCAGGCAGCTGTGGGGCAGCCCAGCTGTTCGTCCCAGCCGAACGTACGGTAGACCATGGTGAGGCCATTCTGGATGTCGTCCTTGTCCATCTTGTCGGTGCCTTCGGTGAAGACGGCCTTGTCAGGATCTTTGGTGAACGGCCATTCCGTGTAGATGTCATGCATGCCGCGGAAATCGTTCGTGCCCATGTTGCCCGCAGCGTCCGTCATGCCGCGGGCGGTGTTCGCGCGCTGGAGCGTCATGATCTTCGCGCCGGCCTGGTACAGGTCTTCGGTGGTCACGTCTTCTCCAGTGACGGCCTTGAAGAACTTCGCTTCCAGGTCCAGGTCACCGCGGTAATCGCGCGCTTCGGTGGGGGACACCGTCATGGGCCACACCCAGTTGCAGAGGGTGAGGGAGTCATGCAGCACGTCCGTCACCACTGACCACCATACGAAGTTCGCCTTGCGCTCGTTCATGGGCGTGTAGTCCATGTTCATGTCGATGGCGTCCGCACCGCCCCAGACCTCAGCAGCGATCTGCTGCTTCAGTTCGAAGGGAAGGCCGCAGCCTTGGAAGTTCACAGCGGAGTGGATCATGTCATCGCGGTTGAAGAGGCTGTTGTACAACATGCCCACTTGCCCGAAGCACTCCTGGGAGTGATGCACCGGCCAGCCGCGCGGGTTGATCATGCAGGAGGCCGCCGTGTCGTTCCATTCCATGTCGCCCCAGCGTTCCGTCCACACATGCGTGCCGTGGCCGATGTAGGAGAGCTCTGAATCGTTCTGCGCGATCATGCGCAGCAGCGGCGGCATGATGGACGGATCGTTGCGGTAGAAGCCCTCCCAGTCGATGGCGGCGTATTCCGCAGGCGGCAGCACGCGTTCGAACACGCCCGCGCTGACGCAGTGAGCGATGTCGCGGTAGAGCTGCGCATAGTTGCACCAAAGCCCCAGGTCATCCACGGTGGATCCGATGACCTGGTTCCAGATGAGCCCGGCCTCAGAAGCTGATTCGATGCCGGAACCCAAGATCTTCGACATGTACAGGTAGGGGAAGTTCGGCACGCAGGTATTGCCGGTGGTCTCGAAGCCGCCGTTCTCCGCGCTCTTCGGCACGCGCATATCCGAATAGCAGTGGATGGGGCAGCTGTGGCAGCCATCCATCTTGATGGTGTACTTCTCGGCATCCGGGCCGTCGTCTTTGACGGATTTCATGCAGCGGTAGCCTACGGTGTTGATGTTGCCCGGCTTCGGCTCGCCCGTATCGATGGGGCCGCCTTCGGCCAGCTCCCAGTAAAGGCCATTGCGCGCCGTCCAGCGGGACTCCTTGTCGAAGTACTGCGCCCACTGCTGCTGGGTGGAGGGCACCACATGGTTGTTGTTGGAACCGATGATCTCACGCAGCATGTAGTCCGACAGATCGGCCACCGCCTGCGGGTCGGCCACGTTCACGGTGCCGGTGCCGCGCACCACCAGCGCCTTCATGTTCTTCGAGCCCAGGACCGAGCCCAGGCCGGCGCCCGCGGAATGGTTGCGCGAATTGATGAGGCAGGCGTAGGGCAGCAGGTTCTCACCGGCAGGGCCGATGGTGGCCACCACAGCGTCCAGGCCTTCGCGACGGTTGAGCGCTTCAGTGGTGGCGCGGGTGCCCAGGCCCCAAAGGCCGTCAGCGGATTTGATCTTCACGTCATCGTCATCCACCATGATGTAGACCGGCTTCGCTGCCTTGCCTTCTATCACGATGCCATCGTAGCCCGCCTGCTTGATGCGCGCGCCCAGCATGCCGCCGCAGTGCGCGTCCACCACCAGGTGGTCTTTGGTGTAGGTGGAAAGCGACGCGATGGTGGTGCGCCCTGCCAGGGGCACGCCCGAGGCCGTCAGCGGCCCTACGGCGAACACCACTTTGTTCGCTTCGTCGAACGGTTCTGTTCCGGCCGGCACTTCGTCGAACATGATCTTGTTCGCGATTCCCATGCCTCCGATGTATGCCTTGTATGGTTCCGTTGGGAACGTGGTGATGGTGCCGTCAGTAAGATTCACGCGGAGGATCTTACCCGCCCAACCATAAGACTTCTTCTCAGCCATGTGCGGATCTCCAACTCCCTCGGTTGCATGCGCGTTGTGCAGACGGCGGAACCGGCGGTTCGGAGTTCACATGGCGCAAATGGTAGCACTGTGAAGTCATCGTTGAGCGCAACTCTCATGTATTGATCATTTCGTAACACAACGGTGCATGAAGATGTCAGCCAGGTAACAAAGGAAGGGGCCGAAGGAGCATCTGGTGGCAGAGGGATACATTCGGAACCAGGAGTGTTGTGCAGAGGGGGGAACGCTGGCATCGGAGCTCTCTTTCAACCTATCAGGAGGTAAGAGGAGGCTTCACGATGACAGCCGAAAAAGAGGGGACCAGCAAGTCCAAGATCCCGTTCATAAAGGATGCATCAGAGAACAGCCCGGGCACGGATGTGCCGCAGACGGGCGAAAAGAAAGAGAAAAAGCATGTCTTCACGCGCCGCACGGTGCTGGGCATGTGCGGCTGCGGCGTTGCGGGCTTGGTGGCCGGCGGCGTGCTGGCCAGCTGGGGCGTGACCGAACGCTCCATCGCATCAGGCCGGATCGACATCCGCACCACCCCGCTCAAGATGATCGTGACCGACCGCGCCCGCTGTTCGGGGTGCCAGCGCTGCGAGATGAGCTGCACGCTGAAGAACGACGGCCGCGTCTGCCAGCACATCGCGCGCGTGCGCGTGTGGGACAACTATTATTTCGGCGCGGGCGTGGACACCGGCGATGGCATCTTCGAGGACTGCCAGTTCACCGTCGAACACTGCAAGCAGTGCGAAGACCCGTGGTGTGCGAATTACTGCCCCGTGCATGCCATCTACGCTGATCCGGAGACGGGCGCGCGTGTGGTGGACGATTCCGCGTGCATCGGATGCGGGATGTGCGCCCAGGCGTGCCCCTGGAACATGCCGAGGATAGATTCTGAGACCGATGTTTCCACGAAGTGCGTGTCGTGCGGCCGCTGCGCCGAGCAGTGCCCCAACGGCGCCATCACGTTCGTCGATTGGAAGAACATCGCCCAGGCCGCGTTGGATGCCGGGGTCGTGCGCACCATCACCCTGGTAGACGCTTGAGACGCAAGGAGGATCGACATGATGACACGATCTTTCACGCGGCGGCGCTTCCTGGAGGGCTGTGCGGTCACCGGGGCCGCAGCGGCCTGCTTGGGCGCAACCGCTCCTGCGTTCGCAGAAGGCGGTGACATCGGGACTGCTGCCCGGCCGGAGAGCCGTCAGGTGGCCACCATCTGCCCGGGATGCCCGTATGGGTGCAGCTTCACGGCCTATGAGGTGGATGGAGCACTGGAAAAGGCCATCGGGACGGGCGCTGACCCGAACGCGGCAGGAACCCTGTGCACGCGCGGATATGGATGCGCCCATGGCGCAGAGGGAAGCGCGCGGGTGAAGAACCCGTTGCGCCGCAAGGATGACGGCAGCTTCCAGACCATCTCTTGGGATGAAGCGCTGGCCGAGGTGGCTGAGCGCACGCTAGCCATCAAGGATGCGAAGGGCGCGGGAGCCCTGGCTGCCATCTATGATGGCGTCTCTCCCACGGTGGCCGCCTACGTTCCGCGGTTCATGGCAGCGCTGGGAAGCGGCAACGCGTTCGTGGATGACGTGACGCTGAATGTGAACAAGGAGGCCGCTTATATCCAGGTGATCGGCACCGGCGCCTATGTGCCGGATTTCGGACATGCGGGCCTCATCCTGCTGGTGGATACCAGCTACGCGGATGTGGCCGTGCCGGGGCTGGTGGAGCAGCTGCAGGCGGCCCGCCAGGCGGGGACGCCCATCATCGCGGTGGATTCGCGCTTGGGCACGCTGGCTTCGTTCGCTGATGAATGGATCGGCGTGAACCCCGGGTCTGAGCTGGCGCTCTTGCTGGCGGTCTGCAACGGGCTCATTTCCACGAACCGCTATGATGAAGCGTTCGTGCGCGAGAACACGTCCGCGTTCGACGCGTGGGCGGCAGCCATCACTGGCTGCACGTCCCAGTGGGCGGAGCCCCTCACCGGCGTGGAGGCGTTCCGCATCGATGAGCTGACCTCGCGCATCGCGGAGGCCGCTCCGCGCTTGGCCGTGGAATACGGCAATGGGCGCGTGGGGGCGGCCACGTTCTCCAATTCAAGCGAAACGGCGCGCTGCGTGTGCCTGTTGAACGCGCTCTGCGGCGCTTGGGGTGTCAAGGGCGGCGCGCTCATGCCCTATGACCTGAGCGCGGTCACGCTGGATGCGGCCGTGGGCGCGATCAAGGGCGCGGATGCGCTGAGCACCACGGGGCTGGATCCGCTGGTGGCCTTGGGCCGCACCGTGGGCGCGTTCGCTGCGCACGGGCTGCAGCAGGCGCACGCCGGTGCCATCAACGGCTTGTTCGCGGTGGGCGCTGACGTGGCCTATGACTATGCTGGCTATGAAGGCCTCAGCCAGGTGTTGGAAGGCCTGGACCTGTTCGTCTGCATCACCGACGAGATGACGGAAACGGCGCTGCTGGCTGATTACGTGCTGCCGGCGGCCTCGTTCTTGGAAAGCCCATCGCTTCCGGTGTTCACCAGCGGGCAGGCGGCCACGGTGGCCATCGCAAGCCCGGTCACCAGCAACGACGAAGGCACCGCTCGGCCGGTGGCGGAGATCATCACGGATCTGGCTGATGCGTGCGGCCTCAGGGACGCGTTCGCGTTCTCAGTGGACGAGGCGGCGGCGAAGCAGCTGCAAGCGGCAGGCGTTGATCTGACGGGCCTCAAAGAGGCGGGCTGCGCCGAAGCGCCTGCGCTTTTGCGCGTGGTCGGCTGGCCCACGCTCACGCACAAGATCCAGTGCATCAGCGCCCGCAGTGCAGAAGCGGGCTTGCCGGAGTCTCCAGCATGGGTTCCCACGTTGGAGGAGCCCTCCATCAAGGCCGTCATCAGCGATGACATGGACTTCGGACAAGGGAACATCTCTCAGATCGTGACCACGGGAGAGCCCGGGTCCGGTCCCACGTTCCACCTGATCACCGGCCAGCAGACCGTCATCGGACCGGTGGGCCACGACGTGCCGGAGCTGGCCGGCGTTGCTGAGGAATACGGGCTGGACAGCGTCTGGATCAACGCCACCGTGGCGGAGGCGCTGGGCATTTCGCAAGGGGATGAGGTGATGGTGGGCAACAGCGTCACCAGCGCTCCTGCGCGGGCGTTCGTCACCCAGCGCATCGTGCCCACGGCGGTGTATCTGCCCTATGGGTTCGGGCGCGCGTCCTCCAAGCAGGCCAACTCGAACGGCAAGGGCGTGAACCCGCTGCGGTTCACCAACGCGGTCATAGAAGGCGGCTACGGCACCTTGTGCACCCAAGAGGCCTGCGTCTGGCTCTGGAAAGAAGGTGAATGATGGCTCGCTACGGAATGCTGATAGATACCACGAAGTGCATCGGCTGCTACGCGTGCAGGACCGCCTGCCAGCGCCAGAACAGCCTGCTGCCCGATGAAGCGTTCATCCGCTATGAACAGCGCGAAGTGGGTTCATATCCTGACGTGAACGTGGAGAACGTGCCGCTGCAATGCATGCATTGCGAGGACGCTCCCTGCGCGCAGGTGTGCCCCACGGGCGCTGCGCACATGGGCGCTGACGGCATCGTGGAGGTGGATCAGGGCCGCTGCATCGGCTGCCTGTACTGCATGGCGGCTTGCCCGTACCAGGTGCGCGTGCGCAACTCTGAGACGGGCGCGGTGGACAAGTGCCGGTTCTGCACGGTGTCCGCCGAAGAGAGCGGCACCAAGATGTGCAGCTGCGTGGAGGCGTGTCCCACCGGTGCGCGCCTGTTCGGCGACTTGGACGATCCGGACAGCCAGATCGTGGCTGAGATCGCGCGGACGAAAGCCGCGCCCATCGCAGGGGATCTGACCAAGTCAAAAGTCTTCTACGTGAGGTGATGGCGATGATGTTCGAACCTATCTGGGGAGTCGTGATCGCGTGCTACCTGTTCCTGGCGGGATTGGGCGGCGGTGCGTTCGCGGCATCCACGTACATGCGCTTGCGCACGCCGAAGTGCGTGCACTTGATCCGCTACGGCCGCATCATCGCTCCCGTGACGGTCATCATCGGATTGGTGCTGCTGATGTTCGATGCGACTGCGGGTTTCCATCATCCGCTGCGCTTCGCGCTCCTGCTCACGAACTTCGGCTCGGTCATGACCTGGGGCGTGGTGTTCTTGGGTGCGTTCACCATCGTGTCGTTGATCGTGCTGATCATGGATCTTTTGGGCAAAGGCCTCAAGATCCCGGTGTGGCTCGACGTGGCCGGTGCCGTCTTGGGCATCTGCGTGTGCGTCTACACCGGCTGCCTGCTGGGCGTGGCGAAGACGTTCCCTTTGTGGAACAACGCGCTTTTGCCGGTGCTGTTCTTGGTGTCAGCGGTGTCCACGGGCATGGCTGCCATCTTGTTGGTGGGCATCTTCCGCGCACCCCATGAGTTCCACCTGTCAGGCGCCTTCAAGAAGTTCCACTTCTTCCTTCCCATCTTCGAATTGTTCTTGGTGGCGTGCCTGCTGTTCATCACTGCGAACAGCGCTGAGGCGGCTGGATGGGCATCCGTCATGAATCTGGTGGCGGGGGATGACGCGGTGGCGTTCTGGCTTATGTTCGTCTTGGCGGGCTTGGTGATGCCCACCATCCTGGAATGGAAGATGCTGTTCATGTCGACCAAGGAAGTGGAAGAGTCCAAGACCGGGCACATGGTGAGCGCTGCCTCGGATGTGCTGGTGCTGGTGGGCGGCTTCACCTTGCGTTTGCTCGTTTTAGTGGCCGCCATGCCCATCACCATCGTGCAACCGTGGGTGTAGAGAAGCGTCAGGAAAGGAAACGCCATGAAATGGACGGGTATGAGAAAGGCGGCAACGGTGGTGTCCGCTGCCGTGCTGGCAGCGTCGTTGGGTACGCTGGCGGGCTGTTCGCAGGCATCTGATGAGGGGGCTTCCTCCTCATCGTCGGCAGCCTCTTCGGCAAGCTCTTCGGCTGCGGCAACGCCTGAAGGGTCCATCACGGTGCACGTGACCATGAAGCAGGACGTGGTCTCCTCTGAGGCACCGGATTCTCCGCTGCAGTTCGCGGAGGAGACCATCGATGTGGTGGCCCCGGACGGCGCTACGGCACTTGAGGTGCTGCAAGGAACGGGCCGCGAGGTCAAGACCTCGGGCGAGGGTGACAGCACTGAGGTGGTGGCCATCGGCGCCTTGGAGAGGGGCGCGGACGGTGCGGGCAGCCACTGGAGCTGGACCGTGAACGATGAGGAGCAGAAGGCATCCCCGGCGGTGGTGACGCTCTCTGACGGGGACGCCATGGTCTGGACGTTCGTCAAGGAATAGCGCGCGAAGAGGACTTCCTCACCTCCTTCGGTTGCGGGCAGGATGGCGGCTGGCATGGACTCCCGCCATCCTGCCCGCTCTGCTCCTATGCACCTTGGGCCCGATATGTGCAAAAGGGACGTCCCAAATCGCACATAGGAATGCGCTCTCTGCGTTGATTTGCTCATCCTATGTGCAATTTGGAACGTCCCTTTTGCACATCTGTTAGGGTGGGCTAAGCGAAGAGAAAGGAGCGGCGGTGGGCAAGCGGTATGTGATCGCGTTGGATCAGGGGACCACGTCCTCGCGCGCCATGCTGGTGGAGCGCAGTGGGCGCGTGGCGGCGCGGGTGCAGCGGCCGCACCAGCAGATCTATCCACATCCGGGCTGGGTGGAGCATGACCCGGCGGACATCCTGTCTTCCCAGTTGGGCGCGCTCACGGAATTGCTGCTGGCGGCGAACGTGGACACCGCGCAGGTGGATTCCATCGGCATCACGAACCAGCGCGAGACGACGCTCATCTGGGATCGGGAGACGGGAGAGCCGGTCTACAACGCCATCGTCTGGCAGTGCCGGCGCACCGCGCCCCTCATCGAGGAGCTGGCGCAGGACCCGGAAGTGGTGCGCACCATCACGGAGAAGACGGGCCTGGTGCCGGACCCGTATTTCTCCGCTTCGAAGATCGCGTGGATCCTGGATGAGGTGCCGGGCGTGCGCGCCAAGGCGGAGGCGGGGCGCTTGGCCTTCGGCACGGTGGACAGCTGGCTTGTCTGGAAGCTCACCTACGGGGCGGTGCACGCCACGGACATGACGAACGCCAGCCGCACCATGCTGTACAACATCCACGACCTGAAGTGGGACCCGTGGCTGTTGGATCTGTTCGGCATCCCGGAGGCGCTGATGCCGGAGGTGCTCCCCTCCGCGGGGGATTTCGGCATCACGGCGAATCCGGGCGTGGTGCAGGGCATCCCCATCCGCGGCGTGGCGGGCGACCAGCAGGCGGCGCTCTTCGGGCAGCGCTGCTGGGATGCGGGGGATGCGAAGAACACCTACGGCACTGGTTGCTTCCTTCTGATGAACACCGGACACAACGCGCCGAAGAGCGCTCATGGGCTGATCACCACCATCGCGGCATCCGCGCCTGAGATGCGCGGGGTGGATTACGCGCTGGAGGGCAGCGTCTTCATGGCGGGCGCGCTCATGCAGTGGCTGCGGGACGAACTGGGGCTGCTGGATGACGTGGCTGAATCCAGCGTGCGCGCGAAGCGCGTGCGGGACACGGGCGGCGTGTACGTGGTGCCGGCCTTCACAGGCCTGGGCGCGCCCTGGTGGGACGCGGAGGCGCGCGGCGCCATCTATGGGCTCACGCGCGGCACCACGGCCGACCACATCATTCGGGCCGCGTTGGAGGCGCTGGCGTACCAGACCTATGACTTGCTTGAGGCCATGGAAGAGGATTCGGGCATGAAGCTCCGGTGCCTCAACGTGGATGGGGGAGCGTCGCAGAATGATTTCCTGATGCAGTTCCAAGCGGACATCCTGGGACGCCCGGTGCGGCGCCTGTGCGATCTGGAGGCCACTGCGCTGGGGGCGGCCTATCTTTCCGGGTTGGCCACCGGATTCTGGAAGGACCTGGATGCGCTTCGGGCGCTGCCTGCGTGCGGCGAGGTGTTCAACCCCGCAGGCACGAAGGCATGGCGGGAGGCCTTGTTGGCCGGGTGGCGCACCGCCATCGGCCGTACCCGCTGCTGAGGGGCCCGACTGATGTGCAAAAGGGACGTCCCAAATTGCACATAGAAAAAGTCTTTCAGCGCTCAATCTCCTCTGCTATGTGCAATTTGGAACGTCCCTTTTGCACATCAGGCAACAATGCGTTCGGAGTGAAGGGACTGGAAGCCATTGCTTGAGAGCGGCTGCCATAGCGTTGCCTCTTCGCTTCGTGCGCCAAGATGTGCGGGAGGGGCGTCCCTTTCGCACATCGGTCAGCGGGTGCAGGGGATGGCGCCGCGTTCGCAGCGGTTGCCCCAGGAGTCTATGATGTCCTTGTCCCGGTAGACGCAGATGACCTCGCAGTTGTTGGGGCACTTCTGGCATTCCACTTCGCGCGTCTTGAACTGGAAATCCTGTACGGCGTTGAAATCGAAGCTGCCACGGGCGAAGGGACCGGTGCCTCCGTCCTGCACCGGGCCGGCTTTGAGCGCCAAGAGCGCTGATCCGAACGCGCCCATGAGGTGCCCATCCGGGTCCACCATCACCTTCTGGCCCAGCAGGTCCTCGAAGGACTTCACCACGCCCTCGTTCTTGCTGACACCGCCTTGAAAGACGATGGGCGCCTCTATGCGCTTGCCTTTGCCCACGTTGTTCAGGTAGTTGGAGGCCACCGCGCGGCAGAGGCCGGCAATGATGTCCTCACGGGCATACCCCACCTGTATCTTGTGCACCAGGTCAGATTCGGCGAACACGGTGCAGCGCGCGGCGATGTTCGCGGGTTTTTCCGAGGTGAGCGCGATCTTGCCGAACTCCTCCACCTCCACGCCCAAGCGAGCCGCCTGGCTGGAGAGGAACGAGCCGGTGCCCGCGGCGCAGAGCGTGTTCATGGCGTAATCAGTGGCGATGCCGCCTTCCACGCAGATGATCTTCGAATCCTGGCCGCCGATCTCAAGGATGGTGCGCACTTCAGGGTGCAGATAGGTGGTGCCCACGGCGTGGGCCGTGATCTCATTCTTGATGACCGTGGCGCCGATCATGGCGCCCACCAAACGCCGTGCGCTGCCCGTGGTGCCCGCGCCCACGATGCGCACGCCCTCATCTTCCAGCTGGCGCGCCAGCTCTGCCGCCACGCGCTTGGAGGCACCGGCCGGATCCCCTTCGGTCCAAAGGTAGGAACGCGCGATGATGTTCGCGTCTTCGTCTATGACCACGCCCTTGGTGGAGATGGAGCCGATGTCTATCCCCAGATAGGCTTCTTTCACTGCGTTCGCCGTGTTCGCGGTGCTCATCTGAGTTGCGCCTCCTTTTTCATGGCCAGCATGTCGTAGAACGCTTCCAAGCGCGTCATGAGGCCGGTGTCGCTGGTTTCCGTGTCATAGGTGAGGTACAGGATGGGGATCTTGAAGTCCTTGCTCAGTGATCGCAGGACCGGCATGGCGTCGATCTCTGGCGTGCAGCCGGTGCACTTCGCGTGGATGAGGCCGTCGAAGCCGCGCTCAGCGTATTCCTTTGCGGCCGCCAGCGTGAGCGTGGTGGTGGGGCCCATGTCGTAGGTCACGTATTCGGAGATGCCGCGGCGCAGATTGGGTTCGTTGTAGTGCGTGTAGCGGTTCGTGAAGTTCAGCATCCGGTGCACTTCCACGCCCATGCCCATCAGCTTCTCGTCCAGATCCAGGTTGGATTCCATGTCGATGGCGGTGTACATCTCCCCGATGATGCCGATGCGGATGGGGCGCGCGGGCTTGTCCAGCGGCACGGCGCGCATCTGGGCGGCAAAAGCGCTGTAGGCGGCGTCCACCTCTTTGGCAGAGGTGCAGCCCTCCAGCGCGTCCAGCAGGCCCTCCCACGCGCGCTTGCAGGCGCCCGGCTTTGTTTCGAATCCGGCGCATGTCATGTACAGATCGCGCGCTTGGTCCAGCTTCGTCATCATGTGCCCGCAGGCCAGAAGCTGCTTCACGCCATGAGGGACGTTGATGTCGGGGTTCACCATCTTCATGACCTCTTTGGCCCAGCCCACGTATCCTTGTTCGATCCCGTGGGAGAAGTTCAGCATGGTGAAGTCATAGCCCATATCGCGCAGGATCTCTTCCTGCATCTCTCCGTAGAAGCCCAAGCGGCAGGGGCCTCCCACCTGCACCAGCACGTTCGCGCCGCGCTCCAGCGCTTCGATCCAGTCTCCCATCATGTGCTTGAAGGGCGTGCAGACATCGTCCGTAGAGCTTTGGATGCCCAGCTCCATGGTGCGCTTGGTGGCAGGGGGGAGCGCCAGGTAATCGCAATCCAGCACCTGTTCCACGAAGAACTTGAACGCGGGCGCGTAGTAGGCGTAGCGGAAGACGGCCACCTTCTTGTCCTTGTGGCGGTCTTTGCGGAAGCGCTTGCGCAGATCCTTCGCGCTGGTCCCTTTGAACGAAGGCGCGTCCGCGCCGTCAGCGCTGCCCGCCTTGATGCGGAATTTCTTGAGCATCCAGGTATCCTCCTTCCTGCTTGAAGCGCAGGATGTCGATGAAGCTCTCCACGCGCGTCTGAACGCCGGCGCTGCCGCTTTGCGCATCGATCACCAGGTTCAGGATGGGCAGCTCCTTCAGGCGCCGCATGAGCGCGTCCGTGAACAGCGAATCCGGTCCACAGGGAAAGGCGCTCACCATCACGATGCCGTCCACGGCATCCTTCAGCTCCAGCGCAGCTCCGGCCAGTTCGCGGTTCACCAGCCAGGGAAGCGTTTCGGAGAACGCGAAGCTGCGCTTGAAGGATTTCGCGTGGTCCACCTCATCGGCGCAGACGATCACCGCACCCGCGGCCTCCAAGGCGTCTGTGATGTCTCCGCAGACGTAGCGGTCGTGCGCCAGATAGGGGTGCGCCACCAGCAGGATGAGCGGAGGCGCCAGCTCTTTCTGGTGTGGATCGGTTGAGGCCACCTTCCGGTATTTCGCCATGAGCGCCACCGTCTCCGCGGCGCGCTTGGCACGCTTCGCGTCTTCGGCGGCTTGTGCGGCGACAGCTGCCTTGTAGGCTTTCTTCGCCTGGGCGCCCGGCACCTTCAGGCGGCTGGCCAGATCAAGGTAGGCCGCCTTCATCTTCTTCGCGTCCGTGGCATCTTCCAGGTCAAGGGAGATGACAGCGACGCCCTCTGCGCGGAAGGTGTTGCTCACCAGATCCGGCAGCGATTGGAACTTCGTGCAGAATCCGGCGCGGTGGTTCACGCTGGCGAACGACGGGATGAAGACAGCGTCCACCTGGTCTTTGAGCGCGTCCACGTGCCCCATGAACACCTTCGACGCCAGGCAGGCTTCGTCTATGGAAAGCGCGTCCCCTGCTTCCACCACGGCGCGGGTGGTGTCGCCGCTCACGACGACCGTGAGGCCCACCTCTTCGAAGAAGGTGCGCCAGAGCGTGCCGTACTTGTGGAACAGGAGCGCTCGTGGGATGCCGACGGTGCGCACGGGATGCGCCGCATCCGGCGCGTTCAGCATGGTCAATCTAGGCTCCTTGCGTGGGGGTCTGTCCGGGTCCTGCGGGGACGAAGGGTGAAGCCTCCGCTACAGGGTCTTTCTGGGGGCCCACCGTTTTCATGTGGCGGGGTTCCAGCCAGGAAAGCCATGCGTCCGCATCTGTCTGCGTGACATCGATGAGCGTGAACGTGGTGCCGCCCACGCCCGCTGCGGTGCGCGCGCAGATGGTGGCAGTGCCCGCTGCGCGCTGCAGCGGGTTCGTGCGCACGCATCCGTACTGGATCTTCTGGCGCGGGAAGTTCACCGTTTCGCGCGAAAGGCCTGCGTTCGTGATCTGCATGAAGCGGCGGTTGTGCGCGAAGCTGGAACCCTTCGCCCAGAGGATGGCTCCTGCCACATCGAAGACGAGCAGCACCACGGCCAGCACGTAGAGGATGGCGCAGAGCACATCCGTGATGCCCAGCACCGCGGATGCGTCCGTGCGGTACGGGTCAGGGTCAAGGCCCACCAGGAAATGGGTGATGATCTGCACGGCGCAGGTGATGACGGCGCACCAGAATCCGCTGCCCTGCCAGAGCGCACGCCGGATGAGTCCACGGCGCATCGCCTTGGGGGACACGGGCGTGGGCGTCTGCGGCACGTCCTGGTATTCGGGCACGATGCCAAAGAGCACCTCGTTCACACGGCTCAGCTTCAGGAAGGGATGGATGACGATGCCCGTGTCAGGCCGGCTGTTCTTCTGGCTGCTGTCCGTCTGGTCTCCTGAGACGGCTCCCACGCGGGAGAGGGACAGCTCACAGTAGCCCATGAGGCGGCGGATGAACGTCTGCTTGATGACCACGGCCTGCACGCGGCTGATGTCGACGCCTTGCAGCGCGTGCTGCAAAAGCCCGTGCTCCACTTCGATGCGCGCGCCGCGCCTGCGCGCCTGGAAGCCGCCGTAGTTCACGCAGGAGCCGATGATGCTCAGCACCCAGATGATGACCATGATGCCCACCGCCACTCCGACGACGCTCAAGACCGCAGTGTTCAAGATGTCTCCGCGGGTGATGGCCGATGAGAGGTCGTTGGCCATGTGCGCGCTCTCATTGCCGAAGACGTCCGTGAGAAGCGGCAGCGCTTCGGCCAGCACGCCCAGAATGGCCACGACGATCACCGCGAACGCGGAGTTGTTGGAGATGCCGGCCAGGATGAGCTCTTTGTTGGTGAGGCCGTACTGGTATGAGACGGCCTGCGACGCTTGTGGTGCTCCCGCGAAGATGCCGCCCACTTCGTCCCAGACCTGTTTGCCTGCGTCCAGCACGTTGCCGGTCTGGGCAGCGGGGGCCGCGGCTGCTGCTGCGCTGGGCGTTGCGGGGGCTGTGGCCGCTGTGTTCGCCACGGCGGCCTGTTCAGCCTGCATCTTGTGCGTGAAGAGCTGCGTGCGCAGCCATTCGGCTTGGGCCTTGGTGAGATAGGGCACCTGCACGGCTTTGTTCGACGCGCCGCCGGCCGTGTCGATGGAGACGGTGCAGACGCCGAAGATGCGCTGCAAGAGCGTAGCGTTCTGATCCACGGATTGGATGCGCGGATAGGGCACGTGGACCTGCTGCTTGTTGAAGATGCCGCTGCAGAGACAGAACTCATCAGCGGAGAGCGTGAAGTACAGGTGCTTGTAGGCGAAGAAGCGCGAGGCGATGATGATGGCGGCGATCATGATGAAGCCGAAGAGGGTGGTGCTGGTGGCGATGAGGCCGACGAGCGCGTCAGAATCTCCGCTGGCCAAGTAGGAGATGACCGATCCGCCGGAGGTGACCAGCAGCGCGAAGAGGAGGGCGATCACGGCACCGGCCGAACCCAGCCAGACATAGCTGGCGTGCACCTTGTAGCGGGCTTCCGGGGTTTGAGCGGCTGGCGCGGTTTGAACGGGGGCCGTCATCACACGTCCTCACGAGCGATGCGGGCCAGTTCTGCTGCCTTGTCGCGCACATCCGCCGCTTCCGCCAGCGCCAGGCCGGGGATCTCGTGTTCGCCGGCGGCGGTGGAGACGGTGACGCTGGCCAGGCCGAAGGCGCGCATGATGGGGCCTTGGCGGGTGTCTGTGTTCTGCACGCGGATGAAGGGGATCACGATGCGCTGTTTCCAGATGATGCCTTTGGCGATGTCCAGGAAATCGTCCGTCAGCTGGTAGCGCCAGCGGGCGTAGCGGATGGGCGGCAGGATGATGAGGCAGAGCACGGCCAGCGCTGCGAACAGGATGGCCACGGCCGCCAGCAGGATGGGCGCCCAGGATGCGTTTCCTTCTTCTGCGGCGATCGCGGCGATGACGGCGGCGATGCCGAAGCAGATCAAGAACGAGATGATGATCCAGATGGCGTCATTGATGCGCCAGACGAATTTGATCTTGGGATCCAGTTTGCTTTCGGGTAGTGCTCTCATGGGCGTTCCTTCTTCGTGCGATCAGTGAGCGTCCATTCTAGCGAATGCCCCGTGCCCGCGCAGGGCTGCATTGACGGAGAGCACAGCGGTCCAGCAGCGGCGTGCGCATGTCCGTGGTCACTGGTTGTTGAAATAGTCCGCGTCTGTGATGAAATACGTGCGGATGAACCTTTCCGATGACACCACCACGAATTCTCCGGTGCGGTCAAGGAAGTAGACGTCGTCACCGTCTTCGCGCTGGGTCTTGTGCCGGGCGGCGGAATCCGCCACCACGGCGTTCGCCCGGGCCAGGTACTCTTCAGCAGTGGCGCAGCTCACCTCATCCCCGTGCTTCTCGAAATGGTCTTGCAGGCGCGCGTCGCTGCGGAACTCCAGGTTTCCCGGATGCGCCGCATCGGGAGCGTCTTGCATGACAGTAGGGCCGCATGCGCAGAGCAGGCAGCACAAACATGCCGCCACCAGCGTCGGCAGCGCGCGCGTGAGCCATGTGATGGCGCGTTCCATGGGGGCATTGTAGCGCGGGCGGTTGAGCCGTTCATATCTGCATTACGTAATGCAGATATGGTATGATGTCGCATCATGACGGAAAAGGAGGCGCCATGGCATCAGATGCGGTCTTGAACGTCAGGCTGCCGAAAGAGCTCAAGGATCAGGGCAACCAGGTCCTTGAGAGGAATGGGCTTTCGGTTTCGAAGGCGGTTCGCAAGCTGTATGAATTCATGGTCCGTGAACAGGATGTTCCGCCCTTCGCGTTGGATCAGGATGCGGATGGCTCCGTGGAACAGAAGCGTCTTCTGCTGCGTTCTCTGGCAGGGGTCGTGGATCTTCCAGAAGGATTCGATGGACGCCAGGCCTATCGTGACCATCTGGTTGAAAAACATGCGCCGCATGCGGGTCAGGTGCGGTGAAGGCCATGAAGGTGCTCTTGGATGCGAACATCTTGATCGATATCTGCGGCCAGACTGAGGACCTGTCATCTTCCTTCCAAGCGCTGGACATCATGTTGCTCAGGGAGGATGAGCCATGCATGCTCACCTGCATGGCGCCCACGGTCTGCTACGTCGTCAGATCAAGGGGGTACGCTTCAGAGGATGCTGCGCTCTCCGTTCTCGACCGGCTCACGCGCATCGTCCCGATGGCTGATGTGATCCCTGCGGATTATGCTGATGCGGTCACGCTCAAGATGGCGGATTTCGAGGATGCGCTCTTGGCCAGCGCAGCGAAACGCCACGAGGCCGATCTCATCCTCACGCGCAACGTCAAGGATTTCAAGGCGTCTCCAGTGAGGGCGATGCACCCGGATGGCTTCATCGCGCAGTTCTGCCCTTCCGGCTACGAATATGGGGAAGTGGCCATGCCGTGAGAGCTGCGTGTGCTCAGCGGCTTCAGCCCACGGTGCCGAAGATGCGGTCGCCGGCGTCGCCCAAGCCGGGCACGATGTAGGCGCGTTCGTTCAGGCCTTCGTCCACGGCGGCCACGTAGATGTCCACATCCGGATGCGCCTTCTGGAAGGCAGCGATGCCTTCGGGCGCGGCCACCAGGTTCATCATGCGGATGTCCGTGGCGCCCCGGGCCTTCAGGGTGGACACAGCGTCGATGGCGCTGCCGCCCGTGGCCAGCATGGGATCCAGCACGATGACCGTATCAGCGCTGATGTCAGCGGGCAGCTTGCAGAGGTATTCCACCGGCTGCAGGCTCTCTTCGTCGCGGTACATGCCGATGTAGCCCACGGATGCATCCGGCAGCACGGCCAGCATGCCTTCCACCATGCCCACGCCTGCGCGCAAGATGGGTGCCAGGGTCACGCGGCCACAGGCCAGGGTGGGGAATTCAGCGCAGGCCACAGGGGTCTTCACCGTGATCTGTTCAGTGGGCAGGTCGCGCGTGGCCCCGAAGGCCATGAGGGTGGTGATCTGATGCAGGAGGCTGCGGAATTCGCCAGTGGGGGTGTTCTCGTTTCGCATGCGGGTGAGCTTGGATGCGATCAGGGGGTGTGCGATCTGATGGACTTCGCTCATGGATGCCTCCTTCGTGGTCTGCATCCATGGTACGCGTTTTCTGATGCGATGCCGCTGGGGATGTCCAGGAAAGGCGGACGGAGGTCACGAATCCTCCGTCCCTTCGTGACCTCAGGGAAGGTGGACGATCTGGGCGTCCAGGAGGCGTGCGTCCGTTTCGTCATGGGTGGCCACGATGAGGGGGCGGCCGTCCAAGCGTTCGGTGATGAAGCGGCAGGCGCGCGTCCGGCTGTCCGCATCAAGGCCGGCGAAGGGTTCGTCCAACACGATGGCCTGTCCGGCGGAAAGCAGGGCTCGGGCCAGCTCCGTCAGGCGCTTCATGCCGCCTGAGAGCTGTGCGGGCAAAAGATGCGCGCTTCCTTCGGGAAGCAGCCGCTGGAGCGCTGCCTTCGCGTCATCTTCGCTCACGCCAGGGGCGGCGGCCAGCATCACGTTCTGTGCAGCGGTGAGCCCGGTCACCAGCGTGGGCGTTTGCAGCATGGCGCCCACGCGCTCGGGCGCGGCTGCCTGCCCGCGTTCAGGGGCAGCGAGGCCCAGCGCCAGGTGGAGCGCCGTGGTCTTGCCGCTGCCGGTGGGCGCCATGAGGCAGACGCGCTGTCCAGGGTGGATGGCAAGCGTGAAGCCGTCCAGCACGTCCGTGGCGTAGGATTTCTGCACGCCGTCCCATCTGAGCGTTCCGGGTGCATCCGGTGCCGGGGAGGCTTCGGGTCTCGCCTTGAGCGCCATGCGCCCCGCGCGTCCCGAGAGGCGCAGGAGCGCCAGCACGGCCTGTTCGGTGAGCCAGCTCAAGACCATGACCATCACCGTCCAGACCAGCAGCTGGCCCGAATCCAGCGTGAGCTTGGAGGCGTGCACGGCGGATCCGATGGTGCCCAAAGGCAGGCACAGAAGCTCTGCGGTGACGCCGGCGCGCCAGGCCAGCGCCACGGCCGTCTTGCTGGCGGCCATGAAATAGGGAAGGGACGACGGCCACGCGCAGCAAAGGAAGATGCGCCAGCGCGCCACGCCTGCCAGGCGCAGCACCTCTTCGGTTTCGCGGGGGCGGTCGTCCAGAGCTTGTCCCATGCTCACGTAGAAGGGCGGGAAGGCCACGAACGCCACGATGGTGATGAGCGCGCCAGTGGATCCCCAGGCCACCAGCACGATGACGATCACGCAGGCCACCGGCGCGCTCTTCATCACCTGGAGCGCAGGTGCCATGAGGCGGCGCACCCAACAGAAGCGGTGCGCCAGCGCGCCCAGAAGGAGGCCGGCCAGCGCGGAGAGCGCGGCTGTGGCCAGGATGCGGGCCGTGGTGGCGCCCACGGCTTGCCAGAATGCGGCCTCTCCCAGGCTGCGCCCGAACGCGCGGGCCGTCTCAAGGGGGTTCGCGAACAGAAGATCGTTCCCCACCAGGGCCGCCACCAAAAACCAGATGGCCACCCAGAACACGATGCCGAGGGCAGCGCCCCCGGCATCGTTCAGCGTGCGTCCTGTCCGACCGCTTTGGGCCATGCTCACAAGAGGTAGAAGTCTTCCGCGGGCAGCGTACCGCCCATGGATGCCGGGTCCTGTTGCTCCAGCACGGCCAGATAGGCGGAGAGCGCGTCTTTCATCTCCTGTCCGGTGAGGCAGACCACGTTGCAGCGCGGGATGGCCGCTTCAGCGATCTTCAGGTCATCGATGATGCCCAGCGCCACCACCTCTTCCGCGATGGCCTCTGGGTCGGACTGCGCGATGGCGGCCGAGCGCGCGTGGCGCTCAAGGAACGCATCGATGGCGCCGCGCTTCTCGGCCACCGTGCCGGCCGTTGCGATGGTGACCCCGGTGATGAGGTTCCCGCGCTCTCCCTGGGTCACTTCATCCCATGCCTGCGTGAGGTCGATCCGCTGTTGGAGGGCGTCATCCTTCATGGTGGCGGAGGTGGCGAAGGGCTGCGGCAGGATGCCCACTGCTTCGTGGTCTTGCGCGATGAGCGCAGCCACTTCAGCCGGTTCGGACCGGAACTGGAGGTCCACCTGATCCGCCCCACCCGCAGCGTCCAGGAGTGCGCGGACGGTGCATTCGGGCACGGTGCCCTGGCCCGTCAGGTACACGGTGCGGCCGGCCAAGCCCTCCACGCTGTCCACGTCAGCAGCGCTCACGGCGTACAGGACGCCCAGCGTGTTCACGTCCAGCACGCGGATGTTCCCCTCCGTCTTCTGGTACAGCGTGGCGGCCAGATTCGCGGGCACCAGCACGATGTCCAGCTCCCCTTGCAGAAGCTTCGGGACTATCTCGTCAGCGGACGCGGCCACGGTGAAGACGCCTTCATCCTTTTCCATCATGGCCGCCAGTCCCACGGAGGTGGGGCCTTTGAGCGATCCGATGCGCAGAGCGTCGGCCACTGCGGCCGCCTCTCCTGAAGCGGCTTCCGCAGCGGGAGCGCTGTTGTCCGCATTCGATCCCGCGTCTTGCGCAGGGGTGGCGCAGCCTGCAAGGGCCAGCGCCAGGCAGAGCGCGGCAACAGCCGCGAACGGCGTGAGCGTGCGCTTCTTCATCGGGCGGCCTCTTCTTTCTCCACGCCTGCGCCTGCAGGCTGGTGGATGGTGTGCAGCAGATGATGGGCCAGATCAGAACAGGGTTCGCCGAAGAACTCCTGGTACAGCATCTGGATCTGCGGGTTCTCGTGCGAATAACGCAGCGGCATCTGGGTGCGGTCGATGGCGCGCAGCGTGGTGCCGCGGACCATGCCCAGTTCGCGGTCCGTGCCGTCGATGGGTTGGCCGCCGCCGCCCGCGCAACCACTGGGACAGGCCATGATCTCAACGAACTCGTATTCCGCCACGCCCGTGCGGATGGCGTCCAAGAGCGCTTCGGCGTTGGAGAGGCCATGGGCCACGGCGCACCTCACCGGCGTGCCGTCCATATCGAACGTGCCTTCCGTCCAGGCACCGTGTTCGGACACGGTGAACGCGAAACCGTCCGGCGGGGGCAGCTGGCCGGTGGCCACGTAGCAGGCCGTGCGCAGCGCTGCCTCCATCACGCCGCCAGTGGTGCCGAAGATGACGCCCGCGCCCGTGAACGTGCCCAGGGGGTCATCCAGTGGCGCGTCTTCCAAGGCGGTCACATCCATGTCGGCGTTGCGGATCATGCGCACCAGTTCGCGCGTGGTGAGCGCCGCGTCCATGTCCGGCACGTCGTCGTGGGAGCTGATGGGCAGCGTCACTTCGCGCTTCTTCGCCGTGCAGGGCATGAGCGCCACGGAGAAGATGTCTTTCGGAGCCAGCCCGTGGGCATCGGCGAACCAGGTCTTCGCTACGGCACCGAACATCATCATGGGGCTCTTCGCGGTGGACAGGTGCGGCACCGCATCCGCGTGTGCCTCCTTCGCGCGCTGCACCCAGGCCGGGCAGCAGCTGGTGAACATGGGCCAAGTGATGCCGTTCTCATCCGGTCTGCGTTCACTCAGGCTGGCCAGGAGCTCCGTGCCCTCTTCCATGATGGTCAGATCCGCCGCCAGGCAGGTGTCGAAGACGTAGTCCACGCCCAGTTCCTTCAGCGCGGCCACCATGCGCTCAACGGGCAGGGTGCCGTCTTCCACGCCCAGCCCAACGCCCCAGGACGTGCGCGTGGCGGGCGCGATCTGCACCACGGTGGTGATGTTCGGGTCAGCGATGGCATCCAGCAAACGCTGGGTGTCGTCGCGTTCGGTGAGGGCGCCGGTGGGGCAGTGCGTGATGCATTGGCCGCAGGCGACGCACCCCGCTTGGCGCATGGTGGCGTGATGTTCCACGCCCACGGTGGAACGCGCGCCGGTGTTGAGGAAACTCCAGACGCCGATGCCCTCCAGCTTGCTGCAGGCAGCGATGCAGCGGCCGCATTTCACGCAGCGGTTCTCATCGCGCTGCACGATGGCCTCCGCCGGCCATTCAGCACGGCGGCCTTTCACCAGGCTGCGCGGGTAGGGGGTGGGAGATTCGGTCATGAACAGGCCGCTGGGATCCCAGGCGATGAGGCCTTCGTCCAGCAGCAGCTTCTGGAAGCGGCAGGTGCCGTTGCGTTTGCAGTAGGCGCAGTTCAGGTCATGCTGGGACAGCAGCAGCTCCAGCGCGCAGCGGCGCGCTTCGTGCACAGCCTCGGTGTCCGTCTGCGCGCTCATGCCCTCTTGCACGACGGTGTTGCAGGCCGCAGCCAGGCGCTCTTCGCCTTCCACTTCCACCACGCACACGCGGCAGGCACCGATGTTGTTCAAGTCTTCGAAGTGGCAGAGCGTGGGCACCTCTGCGCCCGCTTTCCGGGCCGCTTGCAGGATGGTGGTGCCGGCTTCCACTTCTACGGGCGTGCCGTTCACGGTCAGCTTCACCATGCTGCCACCTCCTGGCTCTTCGTGGCTGCGAACCCGTGATGGTCGCACCTCAGGCATCTGCTGGCTTCTTGCAGCGCCTCTTCCTCCGTCATGCCCAGTTTCGCCAGTTCGAAGGTCTGCGCGGCTTCGGCGAATAGGATGTCCTTCAGGTCTATGCGGCCGCACGGCCCGATGGCCGGCTCAGCCGCGGGGACCTCCACCGGGTCGAACACGTTGTGGGTGAAGCCCAGCGCCTCATCTATGTTGGCGGCCGCCACCTTGCCTGCGGCGATGGCCTTGATGACGGTGGCTGGGCCGCTGACGGCGTCCCCGCCAGCGTAGAGCGGCGTGGGCGCATCGGCGATGGAGCCGTCTTCGCGGGCCACGATGCAGCCGCGTTCGGTCTGCACCACGTCAGCGAACGCATCAGAGTCAATGGCTTGCCCGATGGCCACCAGCACCACGTCGCAGGGGATGGTGCGCGCGGGCACGTTCGCGGCGTAGGGAGCCGGACGGCCGCCGCGCCCGATGGCGCCGATGATCTGCGGCTGCACCACCAGACCGGTGACGTTGCCCGCACCGTCCGTTTCGATGGCCACGGGCGCCTGCAGCTGCGTGATCTGGCAGCCTTCGGCCTTCGCCTCATCAATCTCTTCGGGAAGCGCCGTCATGTCCGTGATGCGGCGCCGATAGACGCATTCCACCGACGCGGCGCCCAGGCGCTTGGCGGTGCGCGTGCAGTCCATGGCCACGTTGCCGCCGCCCACCACGCACACGCGCTTGCCGGCAAGATCCGGCGCGCACCCGCTGCCGGCCGCGCCCAGGAACTCAACGGCCGAAAGGACGCCCTCGGCCTCTTCGCCATCACAGCCCAGCTTCTTGCCGTCGTGGGCGCCGATGGCCACGTACACCGCGTCGTGATCTTCAAGGAGCGTGCTGAAGTCCACGTCAGTGCCCACCGCGCAGCCTGCTTTCACTTCAATGCCGGTGCTCAGGATGAAGCTGATGTCCGCGTCAAGCTTGTCCTGGGGCAGGCGGTAGTCCGGGATGCCGTAGCGCACCATGCCGCCCAGCTTCTCGCGTTGGTCGTAGATGGTGACCGCGTGCCCCATGAGGCGCAGGTAATAGGCGGCCGTGAGACCAGCGGGGCCGCCGCCCACCACCGCGATGGTCTTGCCGGTGTCCGGCAGCGGCTTCGGCGCCGGACTCCACTGGGCGTTGTCAGCGGCGAAGCGCTTGAGGCCGCAGATGTTCACGGGCGCGTCCACCAGGGAGCGGCGGCAGGTCATCTCGCAGGGGTGTTCGCACACGTATCCGCACACCGTGGGCAGCGGGTTGTTGTTGCGGATCACGCGCAGGGCGTCATCCAGCCGCCCGGCGCGGATGCAGCCGATGTAGGCGGGGATGTCAACGTGCGCGGGGCAGGTGCTGGTGCAGGTGGCTTCGGCCTTCACCTCTTGGGAGCAGGCGTCGTGTTGCACGTGGCTTTCGAAATCCTCCGCGAAGCCAGCCAGGGCGTCCAGGAGCATCTTGCCGGCCGTGAAGCCGATGGCGCAATCAGATGCGGTGAACATCACCTGTGCGGTGGCCTTGAGCGCCTCCACGTCCGCTTCGCTTCCGTTGCCGTCCAGGATGCGGTCCAGCTTCTCCGAACAGGCTTTCAGGCCCACGCGGCAGGGCGTGCACTTCCCGCAGGAATCCGCCAGGTACATCCGCGCCAAAGACGCGGTGAAATCCACCGGGCATTTGCCCGAGGGGATGGAGACCAGCCGGGTGGCCGCTCCTTCAGCCAGCGCAGCGTGCTCCCTCTGCGTGCGCGGCTCCTCTTCTATCAACAAGCGTGACATGCTCCTCCTTCTCCCGCAGTGCGGTCGGCACGATTCTATCCTGGTCGTGTTTCGCTTCTGTTGCATGCGAGCGTGGAGTGCGCCCTCCCGCGACGAACGGGCATCCGCGCGAAAAGATGTGCAGAAGGGACGTCCCAAATTGCACATAGGGTCGGTCTTCCAGCGCGCATCATCTTTTCCTATGTGCAATTTGGAACATCCCTTCTGCACATCGACGCACTCCTTTCGGGCCGCTTGTTCGACCGCGGATTCTTGGGTGTTCTTGTGTTGGAAGCTGCACGCTCTGCCAGTTGACCTCCCATGTGCAAAAGGGACGTCCCAAATTGCACATAGGATCGGTCTTCCAGCGCGCATCATCTTTTCCTATGTGCAATTTGGAACATCCCTTTTGCACATGGAGATCCGTGCGCTCTGTTGGTATGTTCTAATGGCATCCTTGGAAAGGAGGGGGCATGGGAGGCGTGCTCATCGTGGAGGATGACCGGGACTTGGCGCCCATCATGGCGCGGGCGCTGGAAGCTGAGGGCTTCACCGCGCGCGTGGCATCCAGCGCTGAAGAGGCCTACGACGCGCTCTCCCAGGCGGCGTTCGACTGCCTGGTGCTGGACATCAACCTGCCGGGGGATGACGGCATCGCGCTCTGTCGCAACCTGCGGGCTTCAAGCGGCGTGCCCGTGCTCTTCGCTTCCGCGCGCTTGGGGGAGGACGTGCGCGTGCGCGCCTTGGATGAAGGCGGGGACGCGTATCTGCAGAAGCCCTTCAGCCTGCGCGAGATGACGGCGCAGGTGGGCGCGCTCATCCGGCGCAACGCTGGCGCACGGCCGGGCGGGGCGGACGCGCGCCCGTTCGGCCCGTTCACGCTGGATGCGGCAGCGGGGCGCATCCTGAAGCGTGGGGTGGAAGCCAGGCTCTCGCCCAAGGAATACGAGCTGGCAGCCTATCTGATGCGGCATGAGGGCAGCGTGTGGTCCCGCGATGCGCTTCTGGCGGAGGTGTGGGGCGCGTTCGCGGCGGTGGAGCCGCAGACGGTGGCCGTGCATATGAGCTGGATCCGCGCGAAGCTGGAGGACGATCCTGCGCGCCCGCAGCACTTCAAGACGGTGCGCGGCCAGGGTTACCGGTTCACCTCAGGCGAAGAGGCCACCGCATGAGCGCGCGGTCCGGCACGCGCGTGCGCACGCGCTTCCGTGCGGCGGTCATCATCGCGCTGAGCACCGTGCTCTGCGCCGCGGCGGCAGCGGCGGCCATCTGCTGGCAGGGCGGTGCCGAAAATGCGCTGCGCACAGAAGTGCTCCAGTTGAACGAAGCGCGCGTGAGCCTCGCCTCTGATGCGGCCGATGCGGCTGAGGCGCCTTCGGGCGGCAGCTCCACATCACAGGCAGCGGATGAGGCGCTGGCGGCTGCCCAGGAGACGCTCCGGAGCGCAGCGGATGCGCGCAGCCAGTCCACATGGGCGGCCTTGGCGTGCGTCGCCGCTGCCGCATGCGCGGCCGTCGCCGGGTTGGCGCTGTATCTGCATCGCAGCATCGTGGCGCCGTTCTTGCGCCTGGACGCGTTCGCGGAGGAAGTGGCGCGCGGGAATCTGGACGCGCCCCTGGCCTACGAACGTGCGAATCCGTTCGGCAGCTTCGCCTGGGCGTTCGACCACTTGCGCGTGGAGCTGGCCCGGTCGCGCGCGGCCGAGGCGGAAGCGGATGAGGCCTACAAGACGGCGCTGGCGTCGCTCTCCCATGACCTGCGCACGCCCCTGGCGGCCTTGCGCGCCCATGCGGAGGCGCTGGAGATGGGCCTTGCGCGCACGCCGGAGGAGCGCGCGGCCTATGAGCGCTTGATCCAGGAGAAGTGCGATGAAGCCGCGGCTCTGGTGGAGGACCTGCTCTCCCATGCGCTGGCGGACATGGGGCGCATCCAAGTGGCGTGCGAGGCGCAGGATGCAGCGCCCATCCTGCGGGCGTGCGTGGAGGGGTTCTCGTCCGCGGTGCCGCTTTCCTGCGCGCAGGTGGACGCGGCGCGCGTGTCCGTGGATGCCAAGCGCTTGGCGCAGGCGGTGGACAACCTGCTGGCGAACGCGGCGAAGCACGCGCCCGGCGCGCGGGTGGAGGTGTCCGGCGTGCGCACGGCGGAAGCGTACCGCATCACCGTGCGCGATTTCGGCCCGGGCATGGCACCGGAGGACCTGCCGTTCGCGCAGATGAGGTTCTTCCGCGGCGCGAACGCGAAGGAGGTGCCGGGAGCGGGACTGGGGCTGTTCATCAGCGCTCACTTGGCTGAGCGCATGGGCGGACGGCTCATGGTGGAGAACGCGGAACCGGGATTGCGCGCTGTGATCGAATTGCCGCTTCTCTTAATGACTTCTTAATCTGCGGGCGGGTACGGTGCATGTGATGCAGATGCCGTTTCGAAGATGAGGAGACCCATGGGAGGCGAACCGATCCTGAGCGCTGCGCGCTTGGCGAAGAGCTATGTGACCGATGGCGTGCAGACCCACGTGCTGCTGGGCGTCGATCTTGAGATCCGTGAAGGGGATTTCACCGTGCTGATGGGGCCGTCCGGCTCCGGCAAGTCCACGCTGCTCTATTGTCTTTCCGGCATGGATGCGCCCACTGCCGGCGAGGTGCGCTTTCGGGGCAAGCTGATATCCGGCGCAAAGGAGAACGAACTGGCGGAACTGCGCGCCCAGAGCTTCGGCTTCGTGTTCCAGGCGGCTCACCTGGTGAGCGATCTGACGCTGTTCGAGAACGTGGTGGTGCCGGGATACCTCAAGCGCGGGCGCAGCGCGCATGAGGCACGGGGGGTGGCAGAAGGCCTCATCAGCCGCATGGGCCTGGAGGAGGTGGCGGCCCATCTGCCGAACCAGTCATCCGGAGGCCAGCAGCAGCGTTGTGCGGTGGCCCGCGCGGTGGTGAATCGGCCGGACATCGTCTTCGCCGATGAGCCCACGGGCGCGCTCAACCAGGCCAACAGCCGGGAAGTGCTGGGGCTTTTGGGCGGCCTCAACGCCGAAGGCCAGACGGTGCTCATGGTCACCCATGACGTGAAGAGCGCCATCCGGGGCAACCGCCTGCTCTACTTCGAAGACGGTGCCATCCGCGGCGAGATGGCCCTGCCCGCATGGGACGCGGCGCGGGCCGAAGACGCCGCCTATGTCCGTGACCGCGAGGCGCAGGCCACCGCATGGCTTTCGTCCCTGGCGTGGTAGGGGTGCGCTCATGGAACCCGTGCGCACGCTGACGCTGGCCGGCCTCAAGCGCAACGCAAGGACGTTCGCAGGCTTGGCCGTTCTGCTGGTGCTGGCGGCCTTCGCGCTCACGTTCACCATCAGCCTGCATGCCGACCTGTCCGGCCGGGCCCTTGCCAGCTATGAAGAAACGGGCGGAGGCGATGTGCATGCCCTTGATTGGGTGGAAGAGACGGAAGGGGAGCCGGCGCGCCGCCTCCAAGCGCTGTCGGAGGTGGGCCAGGTGCGCGTGCTGCGGGCATTCTCCGCGCCCATGGCCTTCGAGGACGCCGAAGGGGAGCCGCTGGGAGAATCGGAGAGCGTCACCGCGTTCTTCGAACCCTGGGGCAGAGGCCTGGAGGTGAAGGCGCTCTCGGACGGCTTCGATTCCTACGAGGCGGATGCTCCAGGACCGAAGGCGGATGAGGTGTATGTGACGCCTGCGGAGAACGTGCTCTCCCAGCTGGAAGTGGGGGATTCGGTGGTGATCAGCTTGGGCCAGGAAGAGCGGCGGTTCACCGTGGCGGGCTTCTTCGAAGACCCGCAGATGGGGTCTCCTTTCATGGGAACGAGGCGCTTCTTGTTGGATCCTCAGACGTTCGATGAGCTGCTGCCCTTGGCCGAAGAGGAGATGGCCCGCGCGGGCGGTGCGAATCCGTTCGCGGTGGAGAAATCCACCTATCCGTTCATGGAATACGAGGTGGACTTGTCCGATGAAGCGCGTGCGGCAGGGCTTGACGGGCGCGATCTGGCGCGCATCCTGGAAGAGGAGGGCGTCTGGTCGCGGGAGGCCAGTGTCTTTTCCGAAGAGACGATGCTGGGGCAGAGCCTCATCGTGGTGCAGGTCATATCAGCGCTGCTGGCCGTGTTTGCGCTGCTCTTGTTCGTCATCGCGCTCACGCTCTGCGTGCATTCCGCATCCGTGGCCATCGAAGAGGGCTATGCGGACCATGGCATCGCGAAAGCGGTGGGCGTCACGCCGGGGATGCTCTCCTGTGCGCTCATCCTCCAGTACGCCTTGACGGCGCTCGGTGCGCTCGCCGTGGGCTTCGCGGTGGGGCTTTTCGTGGAACCGGTGGCGTGGCCGCCGTTCCTCATGGTCACGGGCGTGCTGGTGCAGGCATCTGTCTTCCCGGCGGCCGCCCTTGCGATCCTGGGGCTGCTCTTCGCGGTGCTGGTGTGCGCTGTGGCGCTCAAAGCGCGCAAGATCGGGCGCATCACGCCGCTTGCGGCTCTGCGCCAAGGGGCCGGGGACGTGCGCTTCTCGCCGCGGGGCAGCTGCAAGATCAGCGGATCGCGCCTGAGCGCGTCCCTTGCGTGGCGGGCGGTTGCATCCCGGAAGCGCAGCTATGTGGGCCTGGGCGTCTGCGCGCTTCTGCTCTGCGCGTTCATAGCGCTCTGCTTCGGGATCGGCGCTGCGGTGTCCGAAGACGAAGCCGTCAACCGCGCGTTCGGCATCTGGGAAAGCGACGTGTCCGTGGAGCTGGTCTCTGACGAAGTGGGGCCGGAGGAGGTGCGCGAGGCCATCGAAGAGGTGGCGCCCATCTCCCACGAGTGGCTGGAGGGCGCGTACATGCTCAATCTGGACGGAGCGGCGCGGACGTTCTTGGGCCTATCTGATCCCAGCGTCTTGGACGAGTCGTCGCTGATCGAAGGGCGCATGCCCCGGCAGTCCAACGAGGTGATGGTGGGCTTGAACCTGGCCCGGAGCCAGGATCTTTCCGTGGGCGATGAGCTGGTGATCGCTGATCCTTCCGGGCAGGAGAAGACGCTCATCGCCTGCGGCGTGGTGTCTTCGGTGCTCAACGGCGGCGACGGCGCGTTCCTCACCTTCGAGGGTTTGCAGCGCCTGGTGGGCGATGACCTGGAGGATGCCAGCAGGGCGCGCCAATACCAGCTTGAGGATGCAGAGAAGGCCGATGCGGTGCGGGCTCATCTTGAAGAGCGGTTCGGAGATGAGGTGGACACGAGGCTCACGGGCCTGTTCGGATCGGCTGCGGGCATGATCCTGCTCGTCCGGAACATCCTGACCGCCATCGGCTATGCCATGTGCGCGTTCGCTGCGCTGATCGCGGTGGCTGCGGTGGCGCTGGTGAGCCAGCGGATGCTCTCTGCCGAACGGGCGGATCTGGGGGCGCTGCGCGCGTGCGGGTTCAAGGTGCGCGCGCTCCGCGTGTCCTTCGCCTGGCGGTTCTTCGGCGTGGCCTTGGCCGGCGGTGCGGTGGGCGCGGCCGCGGCGTTCCTCGGGGGCAGCAGCCTGGTGGGCAGCTTGTTCAGCCTGTTCGGCGCAGGGGCGTTCACCATCGCGCTTCCCGTGTGGTCAGCGGCGGCGGTGACGGTGGCGCTGGCGTTGGTGTTCGCCGCGTCCGCCTACGTCTTCTCCCGCTCCATCCGCACCGTCAGCATCCAAGCCCTGGTCACCGAATGAGGTGCAGAAGGGGTGCAAAAGGGACGTCCCAAATCGCACCCGTGAGGTTGCCAGATGTGCAAAAGGGACGTCCCAAATCGCACCCGCGAGGTTGCCAGATGTGCAAAAGGGACGTCCCAAATCGCACATAGGATCAGCCTTCCAGTGCTGGCTCTCTTTTCCTATGTGCAATTTGGAACGTCCCTTTTGCACATACCTTTTGCACACAGGCATGGCGACCCCCCTTTGCACGTATGCGGGCACGTTACAGGCTTTTCACAGGTTGGCGGACGGGGGTGCGCATGCCTTACAGTGAGCGAAACGCTCAGAGAAAGGCGGTGTCATCCATGGCGCTCAGCAAGGCGGCACGGGCGGTGGTGAAGGCCATCACCAAGCTCAGACCCGGCAACATCCAGGACTCCTACCAGCAGCAGCGCGTGGCGGAGGACGCGTCCGCCAAGCTCATCATCGCGGACCCCCGTTGCCGCATCGACGAGACGTTCGCCACAGCGCCGGACGGCTATCGGGTCCCGCTCAAGGTGTTCACACCGCTGGACATAGATTTTTCTTTCAGGGCCGGCCTGCACGTGAACGAGGACCACAAGGGCACCATCCTGTACTTCCATGGCGGCGGCTGGGCGAATGGGGACGTGGATTTCTACACGGATTCCTGCATGCGCACGGCCATCAAACTGGAGCGGCGCGTGGTGGCCGTGGATTACCGCAGGTCCCCGGAGAACCGCTTCCCGCAGGCACCGGAAGACTGCTATGAGGTGGCGCGCCAGCTGTTCGCGGGCACGCTGATCGAAGACGTGCAGCCGGAGCACATCGTCCTCATGGGGGATTCCGCAGGCGGCAATTTGGCCGCGGTGGTGTCTCTCATGGCGCGCGAACGCGGGGAGTTCGCCCCCCACACGCAGGTCCTGCTGTATCCGCTCACCTACAACGACCACAGCCCGGACACCATCTTCCCCTCCGTCATGGAGAACGGGGAGGATTACCTGCTCACGCGGGAGGATGTGGAAGGCTACATAGGTCTGTACCTGCGCGGTCCGGAGGACCGGACGGACCCGCACTTCGCGCCCCTTCTGGCGGAAAGCCTGGCGGACATGCCGCGCACGCTGGTCATCAGCGCGGAATACTGTCCGCTGCGCGACGAAGGCGAAGCTTATGCCGCGCGCATCGAAGCGGATGGCGGGGACGTGGAGTGCTACCGCATGCTTGACGGCGTGCACGGCTACTTCCTATACCCCACCGTGCTCAGCCTGGTGCGCGACACCTATCGCATCATCCAGCACTTCCTGGATGGCACGCCCTTGGAAGAGGAAGGCAAGCCGCGATGGCTCGCCCTGCTTGGTACCGACTAGACAACATCGGCAAGTTCTACTCCGCGCAGGCAGGCCGTTCCGCCCAGACGGTCTTCCGCATCTCAGCGGAGCTGACCGAACCGGTGGACGCGGACATGCTCCAGCGCGCGCTGGATGAGACGATGGAAGCGTTTCCCGGGTTCAACGTGGTGCTCCGTTCCGGCTTCTTCTGGCATTACCTGGAGCAGGCACCGGGAACCCCGCGGGTGCAGGAAGAGCATCTGCCCATATGCGCTCCGCTGCATACCGGCCGCGGCAGCGTGCTCACGCGCGTGAGCTTCTACGGCCGCCGCGTGAACGTGGAAGCGTCCCACATGATCTCTGACGGTCGTGGCACGCTGGAGCTGTTCAAGATGCTGGTGGGCACCTATCTTGATCTGCGCTATGGCGCTGCGGGGGCGGCAGCGCCCTATGCAGGAAGCGCTGATGAGAAGGCCGAGGACAGCTTCTCCAAGAACTATGACAAGCGCGCCTCCGGCAAGGACGCGGCACCGAAGCCCTACCGCATCCGCGGATGGAAGGACCAAGCTGCGCCCACCTTCATGGAGCTGCACGTGAGCGCCGGTGCCCTGCATGAGCAGGCGAAAACCATGGGGGTGAGCGTCACCTCTCTTCTGATAGCGGCGGTCATCTGCGCCATCCGCGCGCACATGCCAGCCGCCGAACGCACGCGCGCCATCCGCATGGACGTGCCGGTGGACCTGCGGCGCTTCTTCGGATCCGCCACCTTGCGCAACTTCTTCGGATTGGCGTATGTGTCCTACGTGCCGGGTGCGGAGGACGAACCGCTGGCCGCCGTGGCCGCGCAGGTGCAGGAGCAGCTGGCCCGCGCCACGGAAGCCCCGGCGCTCAAGCGGCGCATGATGCGCATGGTGAAGCTGGAGAAGAACCCGTTTCTGCGCGTGGCCCCGCTGGTGCTGAAAGATGCCATCTTGGGGCTGGCATCCAAGCTGTCCGAGGGCGAGGTGACCACCACCGTGTCCAGCTTGGGCGTCATCACGCTGCCGGATGCGGCCACGTCTCATGTGCGCGGCGTGAGCGTGCTGACCACCACCTCCGGCATCAATTTCGTGGCCTGCACCTACGGGGATGACCTGAGCATCGGCATCACCAGCGTCTATGAGAGCAACCGCATCGTGCGCAGCTTGGTGGGCATCCTGGATGGACTGGGCATCCGCGGTGCCATCAACTTGAACAAGGATGCAGCGGAAGTGGACGCACAGTTGCGCCGGGCGCAAATGGAGAGCAAGCTGGCGAACATCGCTGGCGCGTGGGCCGAGGGGAGGGAGCGCTCATGATGCGCTGTCCTCGGTGCTGCATTTCGTTCACGGGAGACCTCGACCGCTGCGCGCTCTGCGGCGCACCGCTGGAAGGCGCGCCTGATCCCAGTCCGTTCCCGTGCGTCCCCATCCAGCGGCAGAGCAAGCGTGCCCGGCGCATCTTGGGCGTGGCCACGCTGGGCACGTTGATCGTCTGGACCGTCATCTGCTGCGCGGCGCGCATCCCCTGGACCTATGGCGTGGCGGCAGCCGCGGCGCTTTTGGTGGGATACCTGGTCACCCGCAACCTCATGGTGCATGCGCCGAACGCTCTGCGGGCGGTGAAGCGGGTGTGCCTGGCCGTCATGGCGTGTGCGCTGATCTGGTTCGCTGCCACCGGGAGCCCCGTGGCATCCAGTTGGGCGATCCCGGCCATATCTTGGGCGGCCATCCTGTTCGATATGGTGCTCTGGGCCGTGTTCGGAAGCCGGTTGGTGGCTGAATACGGAAAGTATCTTCTGTACGACATCGTCTTCGGGGCGCTGCCTCCGCTGCTCATCCTGACAGGAACCGTGGCGTGGCCGGCGCTCTCTTGGAGTTGTGCTGCTGCGGCGGTGGCCATGCTGGCGGCATTGCTGCTGGTGAACCGGCGCGCCGTGGGCGAAGAGGCCCGCAAGCTCTTCAGCGCGTGATGTGCAAAAGGGACGTCCCAAATTGCATATAGCACGAGCGACCCCAGGATGTGCAGAAGGGACGTCCCAAATTGCACATAGGAACAGTCTTTCAGGGCTGATTCTCTTTTTCTATGTGCAATTTGGAACGTCCCTTCTGCACATCCGCAGCGTTCGCGCGTGGTCAGGCTTCTGGTTCGAACGCTTCGGCCACCCGTTCAAGGTCGCTGATGATGGGGAGATGCTGTGGACAGATGGCTTCGCACGCCCCGCAGGCGATGCAGTCGGATGCCGAACCGTGATCGGCGGCCACCATCCCATATGTGGACAGCGATGACGTCCAGCCTTTCTTCTCCATATCCTCCCGTTCCATCTCGTTGAACAGCGAGAAATACTGCGGGATGGGAATGTCCTGGGGGCAGCCGGGGGCGCAGTATCCGCACGCGGTGCACGCGATAGCCATCTGGCCGTTGATGAGGCTGCCCACATGGAAGCAGAGGTCCATCTCCTCTGAGGTCAGCGGGACGAAGTCCTTCATGAATGAGACGTTGTCCTCCATCTGCTGGATCGTGCTCATGCCGGAGAGCACCATCTCCACGCCCGGCAGCGATGCGGCGAAGCGGATGGCCCAGCTGGCGTCGGAGGCGGCGGGGTCGGCGGCGCGGAAGAGCTCCTGCGCTTGCGCGGGCACCGGTGCCAACGTGCCGCCCTTCACCGGCTCCATCACGATGATGGGCTTTCCGTGCGCGCGGCACACCTCGCAGTTCGCGCGCGCTTGAATCCATGGACTCTCCCAGTCAAGGTAGTTGACCTGCAGCTGGACGAATTCCATTTCGGGGTGCTTCGTCAAGACCTCATCCAAGAGCTCCGCGTCATCGTGGAACGAGAATCCCGCGCGCTTCACCAGCCCGCGCTCTTTCTTGTCCAACAGCCAGTCGAAGCAGTCGAGCTCCTCGAACTTGGGGAGGCTGGCGCGCTCCACTCCGTGGATCAGGTACTGGTCGAAATAGCCCGCACCGGTGCGGGCGAGCTGTTCGTTGAAGATCCCATCGCGGCCTTCGCGGGAATCGAAGAACCCGGAATGCAGCTTCGTGGCCAGCGTGAATGCTTCGCGCGGATAGCGATCCACCAGCGCCTCTTTCGCTGCGCTCTCGCTCTTCGATCCGGCGTACATCCACGCAGTGTCGAAGTACGTGAAACCGGCATCCATGAAGGCGTCCACCATCTGCTTCAGTTGCTCCAGGTCGATTCCGTTCGCGGTCTCCGGCAATCGCATGAGACCGAAACCGAGCTTCTTCTGGTCAGTCATGGGAGATTCCTTTCGGGACAATTTGTCGCTTATGATGCAAAGGATAGCGCAAGCCGATGCGCGAAAGGGATGTGCAAAAGGCTCCTCCGGTGCGCGAAAAAGCCTGCCCTGGTGTGCGAAAGCCTGCCCCCCGGTGTGGGGCAGGGGCGGGCCACAAAGGACAAAAGCATATGGCGGGGCCCCCAAAAAAAAAGTGCAATGGTGGAATATTTAAAGACCAAGGGCCACCC
>CANSWY010000017.1 GCA_947650915.1 uncultured Eggerthellaceae bacterium
GCGACCTCCGCCTTGAGAGGGCGGCGTCCTAAACCGCTAGACGACGGAGCCACGTTTGCAGCGCTTTGCTATTATACACAAACCCTTTGCCTTGTCCAGAGAAAATTTTATGGCTGGGGTGGAAGGAGTCGAACCCTCACATACGGCACCAGAAACCGCTGTCCTGCCATTAGACGACACCCCAACGCATACCGTCAGCGCAAAAAGCGCGAGTCAGTATATTAGGGAAAGCATCCTCACCCGTCAAGCGGAGAACGCCCAGATGTTGCGGCATTGGCCCAAGATGCGGTCCAGATCCCACGTCATGCGGCTATGCTCGGCCGAATTTGGATCGCGGATGCTGATGGTGCCGTCCGCCTCCTCATCCACCAGCACGATGAAGTGGCCCACTGTGGTGAAATCCCCTGGCTCCACGCAGCAGATGACGGGATGCCCCATGCGCAGCTGCGCGCGGATGACGTCAGCGCTGGCGGGAAGCTCACGTCCGGAAAGCCCCGCCTTCGCCGCGCCTTCCGTCATGAAGGTCCAGCTGGTGGCACCTCCGTCCACGAAGCCCTCCTGTTCGCTCAAAGCCGCCATCGCACGCGGGTCCTTCGCACGCTGCCCCATGAAAAACGCCTGCACCATGCTCAAGCAGGTGGGTCCGCATCCATGCGTGCGCACCGTGGCGCCCGCGTAGGGCACATCCGCCCAAACAGGATCCGTCTGGTACAGATACGGCATCTCCCCACGCTTCCATTGCGCCACCGGCGTGCTCGTCGCAAGGACATCGTTCACACCCATCTTGGCGTCATTTGATGCACGCGCCACATCCGGTGTCAGCGACGCATCCATGAGCGGCAACCGGGCGAGCCAGCCGAAGGAAAGCGCGCACGCCAAGACCAGGAGCACGGCGATCAGCGCCCCTTGATGCACGCCGATGCGCTTGCGCGGCAACGTGCGCTCAGCACGAGGAAGAGGGACGAGGGTCGTGCGGCATCCTGCACGCTCCCGCGGGTTGTTCGTGGCACACCGTGTGCGCCTCATCGCCTCCGAGTTGTATCCATACGCCTGCATGCACGCCTCCTTCCACACCAGCGCCTCCTGAGCGCCGGCACAACACGATCGTATGAAATGGAGGCCTGAACCTTCCCGAACGGGACCCTTAACCTTCCCTTGAGCCCCCTTAACTTTCCCTTAAGAATCCTGGTGGGTCCGGCACCCCGCCGCCCCTCCCCTCCTGCGGGCAGTAGAATCTGAAGCCATGGAACAGAACGCGCTGAACAGACCCATCCTGGTGCTGGATGATGAGGTGGCCATCGCCGATCTGGTGGTGGACCTCTTCGCGTCCGAAGGGTTGGAAGCACGCGCCTTCTATCATCCTGACGACGCCCTGGACGCAGCTCGCACAGACGCATTCGAACTGGCCATCGTGGACGTCATGATGCCCGGCACGGACGGCTTCGAATTCCTGCGGCGGCTGCGCGCCACCTCAGATCTGCCCGTCATCTTCCTGAGCGCGAAAGACCAGGAAACGGATATCGTGGTGGGGTTCGAACTGGGCGCGGAGGACTACGTGACGAAGCCCTTCAAACCACGCGAGCTTCTGGCCCGCGTGAAGGCGCGCCTGCGGAAGATCCGCGCCGCCTCGGAAGGACGCGGCCCAGAGGCGGCAGAGACGCGCATCCTTGAAGCCTGCGGGGTGGAGCTGGACCCCCAGGCGCACACCGCGGCGCTCTTCGACGTGCCCCTTTCCCTCACGCCGAAGGAGTTCGGCATCCTTGAGATGCTCTTGGAGCATGCAGGCTCCCCGGTGGCATCCAAGGACATCTACGCGCAGGTGTGGGGCGAAGAGCCGCTGGCCTCGTCCGCCAACACCGTGATGGTGCACATCCGCCGCTTGCGGCGCAAGCTGGCAGCGGTGGACTCATCGCGCGAGATCATCTGCACCGCTTGGGGCGTGGGCTACCTCATCAGGGAGGACTGAATGGATCCGCACGGACACCCCGTCAGTCCGCAGGCGAAGGTCCTGCGGCGCAAGCTCACCTTCCGGCTGCTGCGCGACTGGCTCATCTTCACCGCCGCCTTTGCCATCTGCGCGCTCCTGCTGAACGCCACGGTGGTGCCGAAGGCGGCCGATGCCGTGGCGGACGCCACCTCTGAATGGGTATATTGGAACAAAGCCGACTACCCGCCTGCGGCATGCTTGGACCTCTTGGATGCCACGATCCTCTCGGCAGCAGGATCTTGGCAGAACACCGACGAGCTGGAAGCGCTCTCTCAAGCAGCAGAAGAGCGCGGCATGCTCATCTCCCAGAAGGGCGACAGCAGCCAGAATGCGGACATCTTGATCGAGCAAGCCTCTGACCTGGGACCGTATGCCAGTCTCGAAGACATCCCAGCAGAGGCTCCCGTGCTGGTGAGCATCGAAGGAGCGGCTCCCGAATGGACCACGCTGAACGCCCTGCAAGGCCAAGCCATCGCACGCGCGAACGCCTTCGACGCGAAGGGGACCTGGCAGATCCTGGATGCGGGCCAGACCATCGAAGGACGCGACCTTGCCACCTATCTCTTCCTGCGCGGCCTCAAGATCCCTGTGGCCGTGACGCTCTACCTTCTGGGTTGCATCATCGTGGTGCTCCATGGCTATCAGCGGGCGCTCCGGCCCTTCGATGCGCTGTCAGGAGCGGTGGCCGGCCTTCTAGCGGACCGCACGCGTCCGGTGAAGCTGCCGCCGGACCTTCTGATCACCCAGGACGAGCTGAACACGGTGCGCCTCACCGCACTGGCAGATGAGCGCGCGGCAAAGGCTGCGGAGCAGCGCAAGGACGAGTTGGTGGCGTATCTGGCCCATGACCTGAAGACGCCCCTCACCTCGCTCATCGGCTACCTTTCTTTGCTGGAGGAAGCGCCTGATCTGCCCGATGGGACGCGCGTGCGCTACGTGGGCACGTCCCTGCAGAAGGCCGAGCGCCTGGAGGGCCTGGTGGATGAGCTCTTCGAGATCACCCGCTACAACCTGCACGCCATGCCCGTGGAGCGGCAGAACGTGGACGCGCGCGTGCTGTGCTTGCAGGTGGCCGACGAGCTGTTCCCGGCGGCGTCCGCGAAGGACGTCGCCGTGGAAGTGGACGCGCCCGAGGGCATGAGCATCTTCGTGGATCCGGAGAAGCTGGCCCGCGCGCTGGGGAACGTGGTGCGCAACGCGGTGGCGTTCGCTGAGACCGGGACGGACGTGTCCCTCAAAGCGCAGAAGACGGAGGAGCACGTCAGTTTCACGGTGTCGGACCACGGGCGGGAGATATCCCCTGAGCACTTGGAGCGCATCTTCGAGAAGTTCTACCGAGAAGACGCTGCGCGCAACGCCGCCTCGGGCAATTCCGGGCTGGGGCTGGCCATCGCGAAAGAGATCATGGAAGCGCACCAGGGCAGCATCACCGCCGCCAGCGCCGAGGGCGTGACCACGTTCACTTTGACGCTCCCCGCCTGAGCGCGTCCGCTAACGGCGCTGCCAGCCATGGTCCAAGGGGCCCGATCCGCGCCCCATGTCAAGCCCGGCAGCCAGCGCTCCTGCCACATAGGCCTTCGCCTGGCAGCAGGCCTCCTCCGTGGAAAGGCCCTGGGCCAACCCGCAGGCGATGGCGGATGACAAGGTGCACCCTGTGCCATGGGCGTTGGGGTTCTGGATGCGGGTGCCGGGAAGCCAGATCTCTTGGCCGTCTTCATCCAGCAGGAAATCAGATGCGTCCCCGGCTGCGCCCACCCCGTGGCCGCCCTTCACCAGCACGGCCGGCTTGCGATGGACGCCCGCATCCGGGCATGCCCTATCAGCGATGATGCGCGCCGCCTCCACCATGGCATCCGCGCTGTCCACCGGGATGCCTGAGAGCGCTTGCGCTTCCGGAATGTTCGGCGTGATGACTTGGGCCAGCGGGAACAGGCGCGCCTCCAAAGCTTCCACCGCATCCGTCTTGATGAGGGCAGAGCCGCTGGTGGCCACCATGACCGGGTCAACCACCACATGCCGCGCACCGAACGCGCGCAACGCTTCTGCGATGGCGTCCACGATTGCTGCCGATGACACCATGCCGATCTTCACCGCGTCAGGGCGGATGTCATCGAACACCGCGCTGATCTGATCCAGCACCATCTGTGGGGAGACCTCCTCCACCGCGCGCACTCCGCACGTGTTCTGCGCCGTCAGAGCTGTGATGGCACAGGTGCCGAAAAGCCCGTGCTCCTGGATGGTCTTCAAATCCGCTTCTATGCCCGCTCCCCCGCTGGAGTCCGACCCCGCGATGGTGAGGACGGAAGAGAGCTCCGTCACGGACGCACCGCCTTCACGTTCGCCAAGAGCGCCACCGCTTCATCCGTGTCCACCAGTTTCGCCGCGTAGCACTTCTGCATGTACTCCAGACCCGACGCTTGGTCCCCGATCAAGAACGTCTCCGTGGCATCCCCAACGACGATGAGCCGATAGTTGTTGAAATACGCATCCGCCGCTGTGTGCATGACGCAGATGTTGGTGTCGAACCCGCAGAGGATGAGCGTGTCCACGCCCAGCTCATCCAGCAGCAGCCGGAGCGGCGTCTGGAAGAACGCGGAATACCGGCGCTTCTCCACGACGAAATCCCCTTCTTGGCATTCCAGCACGCTGGATGGCCGGGATTCCGGAGCACCGGCCAGGTTGTGAGGCCCCCAAAGCTCAAGCTCCCGATCAAGGCCGGGGATATGCGCGTCATTCGCGAAGATGACGGGCACGCCAGCCGCCCGCGCCGCACGGCAGAGGCGCGCGGAATTCTGCGTGGGCGTGCGGATCTTGTCCACGAATGGACTTTCTTCCACCTCCCCCAGTTCGTCGATCACCAAAAGCGCGCTGTGCGCGAGGCTTGCGGCGTCAAGGGCTGCATCTGTGTTCTGATGGACGTATCCGGGCATGTCATCCGTTCCTTTCATGTTCGCTGTTCGGGGGCAGCTCTGAAGAGCTGCGCTACGGGGTTTTCCTTGGTCACACAAGGGCGCTTTCCACGGCACGGCGCAGCTCTTCGGCCGCCTGTTCGATGTCCGGCGCAGAAAAGAGGGCGGACACCACGGCCACGCCGTCAATGCCCGTGCCCGCCAATCCAGGCACGCGCGCCGCGGTGATGCCGCCGATGGCCACCACCGGGATGGCAACCGCACGACAGATGTCCGCCAGCGCCTCAAGCGGCACCGCATCCGCGTCCGCCTTCGTGTCCGTGCCGAAGACGGCGCCCACGCCCAAATAGCTGGCACCGGCCGCCTCCGCCGCACGGGCCTCTTCTGTCGTCCGCACGGACACGCCCACGATGGCATCGGGCCCCAAGATCGCGCGCGCCTCTGCGCACGTTGCATCAGACTGGCCCACATGCACGCCATCAACACCGCTCATCTTCACAGCTTCGATGTCATCATCCACCACCAGCGGCACGTTCGCCACGCGGCAGACCGGGGCCACCGCCCGCGCGAGCCGCGCCAGATCCACCGTGGACGCGCCCTTCTCGCGCAGCTGCACCATGGTGGCACCCCCCACGATGGCCTCCGCCACCGCCGCAGCCAGGCTCTGGCCGCGAAGCCAGCGCGAATCCGTCACCGCATACAGCTTGAGCGCATGGCGCAGATCCGCCCGCGTCCACATGCGATAGATGTGCCGGGGCAACTGCATCACGCCTCCTGGATCTCCTCAATGGCCGCCTTGGCTTCAAGGATATCACCATCCATGGTAGAGAGCGCATCCAGCAGGTAGGTGCGGAACGAACCCGTGCCGTCAGGGCCCTCCATCCGCGCCGCAGCCAACTGGCCGGCCACGCCCATGCACGCCACCGCCGCCAACACGCCTTCCAGAAGCGCCTCTTCGTTCGCCACGGCGAACGCGCCCGTGATGGCGGAGAGCATGCAGCCGGTGCCCGTGATCTTCCCCATGAGCGAACTGCCGTTGCGGACGGCGAACGCGCGGCCGGCATCCGCCACCACATCAGTGGCGCCCGTGATGGCCACCACGCACCCGGTGCGCGCAGCCACGTCCTTCGCGAACGCCGCAGCCTCAAGAAGCGAAGCGTCCGTGACTGCGTCCGCCGGATCCACGTCCACGCCGCGCGTGGAGGCGCTGGCACCGGAGACCGCCTTCACTTCCGACATGTTGCCACGGACGACGCGCACGCCGTATTCGTCCAGCAGCTCTGAGGCCGTTTCCGTGCGCAGAGCGCTGGCTCCCGCCCCCACCGGATCCAGCACGATGGGATGCCCAAGGGCCGTGGCGCGCGCGGCAGCGGCTCTCATGCCCGCGATGGTGGCCACGTTCAGTGTGCCGATGTTCAACACCAGACCGCCACAGATGGAGGTGATGTCCTCCACATCCAGCGGCTCGTCGCTCATGATGGGTGACGCGCCCACGCCCAGAAGCGCGTTCGCGCAATCATTCACCGTGACGTAGTTGGTGATGCAGTGCACAAGGGGGCAGGTCTCTTGCACGCGGCTGAGCGCATTCTTCAAAGCAAAGGGTTCCATGGTCTCATTCTCCTCCCAAATCGACGGTGATCCCGTCCATCAATTCGTTCACGGTGCGCAGCGCGCACATCTTGCCGCACATGGTGCAGGTTCCTTCCGTGGCGGGCGGGGCGCTCTCGAAATACGCGCGGGCCTTCTCAGCATCCAGCGCCAGCGAGAACATGGCCTCCCAGTCCACCCGGCGGCGCGCATCGCTCATGAGGTCATCCCGGCGGCGCGCGCCCGGCACGCCCTTGGCCACGTCCGCCGCGTGGGCGGCGATCTTCGTGGCGATGAGCCCTTCGCGCACATCGGCCGCATCCGGCAGGCGCAAATGCTCCGCCGGCGTCACGTAGCAGAGGAAATCCGCACCTGACGCTGCCGCCACCGCGCCGCCGATGGCCGCCGTGATGTGGTCGTAGCCCGGCGCCACGTCCGTCACCAACGGCCCCAGCACATAGAACGGCGCCCCGTGGCAGAGCCTGCGTTCCAACTCCATGTTGGCGGCTATCTCGTTCAGGGCCATGTGCCCCGGTCCTTCGATCATCACCTGCACGCCCGCATCCCACGCGCGACGCGTGAGGATGCCCAGCTCCACCAGTTCGGTCACCTGTGCCGCATCCGTGGCATCGTAGGTGCTGCCGGGCCGCATGGCGTCTCCCAAGGATATGGTCACGTCATGTTCGTGCAGGATGGAGAGCACCTCATCGAAGCGCTCATAGAACGGGTTCTCGCACCCCGTTGCCTCCATCCACGCGAACAGGAGCGATCCGCCGCGCGAAACGATGTTCGTGAGGCGCCCCGTGCGCTTGAAGGCAGAGAGCGTCGTGCGATTGATGCCCGCATGGATGGTGACGAAATCCACCCCGTCTTCCGCGTGGCGGCGCACCACCTCCAAAAGATCGTCCGCCGTGATGTCCACCAGCGCCTTCTCCAGGTATCCGATGGCGTCGTACATGGGCACAGTGCCCACCATGAGCGGCGTCTTCGCAATGAGACGCTGGCGGAACGCGGCGGTCTTGCCCGCGTTCGACAGGTCCATGATGGCATCCGCGCCGAAGCGCTCCGCTATGCGCACCTTTTCCCACTCCACCGCTTCATCAGCCAGATCCCCGGATATCCCCAGGTTCACGTTCACCTTGGTGGACAAGGGCCGCACCTCATCCACGCGGCCCACCCCGCAGGGCGCAAGGCCCCCGTGGTGGATGTTGGCGGGGATGGCCAGCGTGCCAGCGGCCACCGCCTGACGGATGTCTTCAGCTTCATAGCCTTCCGCCTCCGCCACAGCCTTCATGGCCTTCGTGATGATGCCCGCACGCGCATGATCCAGCTGCGTCACAGGCGAGCCCCGATCCTGGGCGTGATATGCGGATGTGGATGGAACTTCTCCCATATGGCTCCCTTCGTTGGCATTACCCACATCAGGTTCTTCGGGTCGGGACGTGGACGCGCCCCCTCTCAGCCTGCCGTCGCCCGAGGCGTGTGCAAGCTCCCCATGAGAGAGATTATAGAGGATAGAAGATGGCGATGGTGCCGCGCTCCACGCCGATCATCACCGCCTCACCGATGAGCTGGTTGGAAAGCCCCCATGACGTGCGGTTCGTGAGCGTGACGTCATCCAGTTCCCATTCCAGGCCGCGCTCGAACACGCCTTCACAGGCGTCGTTCATGGCGAACACGGACACGGTGCCGATCTCGCGCGCCGGTGCTTCAAAGGCGTCCGGGCCGGTGACGAAGACGATGGCTTCCGCCTCCCCGATGGCCGTGACGCGCAGGCCCGCTTCGCTGAACCGGGCGAAGAGCTGCAGGTTCGCCAGCGTATGGTCAAGCCTGCGCCCCAGCGCACCGAAGACGATGACCTCATCCGCACCGTCTGACTTCGCCCGCTCCAACGCCAGCTCCATGTCAGATTTGTCCTTGTGGGAAGAGAAGCGCACCGTGCGGATGCCGCGGGGCACGTATCCCAGCGAGTCGAAATCTCCCAGGGCCATGTCCGGCTTGCGGCCCGCCTCTTCCAAGGAGGCGAATCCACCATCCACCGCGATCACGCAGCCGAAGGCATCCTGCGCATCCAGGCGGGCGAACTCTTCCGCGTTGAAATCGGATGCGCCCACCAGCGCGAACGTCTTCATGATGCGCAGCACCTCCTTCCGCTTGAGCCGGACCCTCATCAACGGTCTGCTAGAATACCACGCCGGAGCGGGCCCAAGCAGCCGCGTGCCCTCAGGGGCATGAGGAAAGTCCGGGCTCCACAGGACAAGATGCCAGCTAACGGCTGGGCAGGGTGACCTGACGGACAGCGCCACAGAAAAGAAGACTCCCCTGGCTTTTGCGCTGGGAGAAAAGCTGAAACGGTGCGGTAAGAGCGCACCAGCATGCTGGCAACAGCATGGCTTGGCAAGCCCCATCTGGAGCAAGCGCGAATAGGGATGCCATGCGGTGGTCCGCCGCGCATCCGGGTTGCGTGCTGGAGGCCTGCGGTGACGCAGGTCCAAGATAAATGGCTGCTCACGACAGAACCCGGCTTACGCGGCCCGCTCCCCTCTGATGTGCGAACGGGGCGTTCCAAATCAGATGTGCAGAAGGGACGTTTCAAATCGCACATAGCAGAGGGTGTCCGGATGTGCAAAAGGGACGTTCCAAATCGCACATAGCAGAGGGTGTCCGGATGTGCAAAAGGGACGTTCCAAATTGCACATAGGATAAGGCTGTTCGCACTGAAAGATTGATCCTATGTGCGATTTGGGACGTCCCTTTTGCACATGGCGAGAGGGCACCGGTCGGTCAGGTGGAGATACTAATCGACGTCTTCGAAGTCATCCTCCACGTCACCGAAGCCGGAGAGGTCCTTCTCGTACACGCTGGCGACGGGAGTGACGGCCTCCACCACCGCGGGTGCCGGGGCCGGCGTGCTGTACTCGGTGGCGACGTCTTCCTCATAGATGACGTCTATTTCACCAGCGTCACGGCCGATGCCGGGAATAGAATCGATGTCATCGTCGTAGCCCAGGTCATTCAGCTTGCGAGTGGCGTCATCGATGAAATCACGCAGGATGTCAGCGTATTCCTCGCGCGTGTCCTCACGGTCATCCTCCAGCTTGCGGATGGCATCCAGCACGTCCTGGCGATCGGCGTTCGCGCGGTTGATGATGCGGTCCGCCTCTTCGCGGGCATCCTGCATGGTCTCAGAGGCCTGCGCGTTCGCCTTCACGATGATCTCATCAGCGGAGCGCTGCGCGATGATGAGCGCCTGGGAGATGGCGCTGTCATTCGCGCTCTTCTCAGCCAACTGCGCCTCAAGGTCCGCGATGCGCGCGTCCTTCTCCGCCAGAAGCTCATCATCTGCGCCGCCTGCGATCTGGCCCGTGACGCCTTCCGGCTCCACCGTCTCCTGCACCACGATGGTCTCCGGTTCGGCATTGCGCGTCTCTTCCAGCTCTTCTTCCAACTCAGCGATGCGGTCGTTCAGATAATCGATCTCATCGGCCACATGCTCCAGGAACACGTCGACTTCATCAACGTCATAACCCTTGCGGTCAATGGCGAAACTTTGGTTGTGGATGTCCTCTGCCGTTATAGCCATCTTCGTGTCCCTTCAACTGCACCCGGTCTCAGCGCTCCCGCGCCCTGCTGCCTAGAAAATGAAGTAAAGCACTCGTACGACCAATTGTAAAACAACAATGGCGATGATGGGCGATATGTCCACCATTCCTCCAAGAGGGGGAATGAACCGCTTGAACAGGTCAAGGTACGGATCGCAAAGCTTGCCCAGCACCTCGTCTATGTTCTGCAGCACTCCCTGCTTGGTGGGGATCCAAGAGAGCAGCACGTAGATGAAGATGATGAAGGTGTACAGGTCCACCAACTGGACGATGAGATGCATCAACATGAGGTCAGCTCCTTTGCACGTGAGATGGCGGCTTGCACGCCGCTTGCAGCAGCTTCAGGAATGGTCTCATCCATGGCGGCCAGCGCAGCCAAAGTGGTGCCACCGGGAGAGCAGACGGACACGCGCAGATCAGCCAAGGAAGCGTCTCCTTGCGCCAAATAGGCGCCCGTGCCCGCCAGTGTCTGACGCGCCAGCGCTTCTGCCATGGCCGGGCTGAGACCGGCTTCCGCGCCGGCCCGAGCCAAGCACTCCGCCAGATGCGCGAAATACGCCGGACCGCCGCCCGAGAGCGCGCCGACGGCATCTATCTGTCCTTCTTCCACCACCTCTGAGGTGCCCAGCGCACAGAACAGGCCGTTCACGAATGCAGCATCCGCACTTGAAGCGCATGTCCCGCGCGCCACCACGGTAGCCCCTTCTTGCACCAGAAGCGGCATGTTCGGCATGGCGCGGACAACGCGCGCGCCTTCCGGCAGCGCTGCCTCGATGCGCGCGCAGGGCGTGCCGGCAGCGATGGAGAGCACCAGCGGCGGTTCTTGTTCGAACGCGGGAGAGGCTGCCAAAAGCGGCAACACCTCGTCCATCATCTGCGGCTTCACCGCCAAGATGATGAAGGATGCATCAGAAGGGACCTCCGCCGCCGAAGCGAACGTGCTCACGCCATAGCGGCTGGCAAGAAGCGCAGCGCGCTCTTCGCGGGGCGCCACCACGCAGAAGCCGCGCTCCCGGAGCGCGGACGCGGATGCATCCTCAGAGGCCATCCATCCTGCCAACATGGCCTCGCCCATCTTGCCGCAACCGACGAAGCAGGCGCGACCTTGCGTCAAGGAATCAGCCATGTCAGACAAGGCCCATGCTGGAGAGGTTCAACCGCTCAGCTTCGGAGAGCGCATCCCCACGGCTGATGACGAACGTTTTCGGGCCGACGCATTCAACGGCTGCGCCCAGCGCACTGGCCGCGCCGAAGGAGAAATCAAGCATGCGGTGCATGAGCGCCTCCGGCACGCTAGAAAGGGCGAGCACAGCCACGTCGCCCGCTTTGAGCGCGGTGGTGACGGCTTCTGCATCTTCAAAGGTGCTGGGGCGGATGACCTGCAGTGTGCGCGAACCCGCCACGCTGGCAGCGCCGGCCGCAGCCCCGATGATGGAAAGGGACGGCGCATCAGTGCGGCTCTTCGCCGTGGAGGAGAAGAGCGAATCCAGCCCCTCGCTGCGACGGTTGCTGGCGGCCGACACCGCTGCAGTGCCCTCCGGCGTCATCGTGGGCGGCAAAGACGAATCCACCATGGTGCGGCCGGTGCCGCGCGAAGGAATGGCCGAAGAGCCCGTGAGCGGAATGGAGCGTGAGCGCGTGCTCTCTTCGGCATCCGCCCGGGATACCAGATGCGGCAGCCCGATGCTGCTGAACGAGGAACGCGAACCGCGCGCGCTGCGCGTGCTGTAGCCCAGATCCTCTTCCTCTTGCTCCGCGTAGTCCTCTTCGTAGTCCTCGAACTCATCGTATTCGTCGTAGGCAGCCGCCTGCGGCTGCGCGTCCAACCCCAGCTTCTCCTTGAGGGAGCCGAATACGCTCTTGGTGTTCGCCATGCTTCAAACTCCTGACTCGCCGGTGGCCGCGCCACCTTCGCTTGACAGCTTGCAGAACCGCTGTCCGTCCATTAAACCTCATTTGCCACCGTATGATAGCGGCTCACGCGAACTCTTCGCTGAATATCGCCCGGCCGATGCGCACGATGGTGGATCCGGCCGCCACCGCCTCTTCCCAGTCCTCGCTCATGCCTGCGGACAGCTGGTCGAAGACGGCCGCGTCATCAGCCGACAGCTGCGCGCGGATGTCCGCCTGGAGCGCGGCCAGGCCTTCGAAGCACGCCCGCGCGCGGGCCGCATCCCCCCGGGGCGCCATGGTCATGAGCCCGCGCACGCGCACGTGAGTCAACGCCACCGCCATGCGCACCAGTTCCGCCGCGTCCTCCGGCGCCACGCCGCTCTTGGACGCCTCGCCGGAGACGTTCACCTCTATGAGCACGTCCTGCACGCGCCCCAGCTTGGCGGCCGCCTCGTCTATCTTGCGCGCATGCTTCTCCTGATACAGCGAATGGATGAGCGCAGAGGCGCCCACGATGTCCGGGATGCGCCGGGACTGGATGTTCCCGATGAAGTGCCATGCCGCGTCCGGGAGCGCCGCCGCCTTGCGCATAAGCTCATCAGGACGGTTCTCGCCGAACGCGCGGGCACCTGCTTCAAAGGCTTGGCGCGCACCCTCCACGTCCACCGTCTTGGACACGGCCAAGAGCAGCACGTCACCGGGCTTTCGCCCTGCCGCCCGGCAGACCTCGTCCACCCGCTCCCGTTCGCGCTCATAGCGCTGAGCAATGCCCATGACTGCGCCTCACTTCCTGACGACGAACGCGCCATGGCGCCCGCACGTCCCGCCTGATGCCCGATAGGAGAAGAAACGGTCCTCATTGCAGACCGTGCACGCGTCCACATCCGCGATGCGGCGCGTGTCCGCCCCGGCGCCCACGGCATCCGCGCGGATGACGGCACCCAGATCCACGTGGGACGCATCCGGGCAGACCGGCCGCCCGAACTCCTCTGAAAAGAGTCCGTGGACATCAGCGCTCACTTCGAAGCATTCCGCATGGATGTAGGGCCCTATGTAGATGTTGCAGGCAGCTGCAGCCTCCTGCCGGGAAGCGAACGCGCCTTCCGCACAGGCAAGATCGGCCAGCACGCCAAGCGTCTTGGACACGATGCGCCCGTGAGCGCCGCGCCATCCTGCATGGGCCACCGCGAAGGCACCGGCGGGAGAGACCATCACCACGGGCACGCAATCCGCGAACCCCAAGAGAGCGAAAACGTCCGGCACGCCCACCACCAGCGCATCCGCCCCCTCTTGGGCGGCGGCATCCGCCGCCGCGATGGCCTCCGGCGCGCCATCCAGCACCATGACCGCGCGCGTTCCGTGCACCTGCTGCGGGTTGATGAGCGCAGCCTCCGCGCAACCGGCCGCCTCCATCAGATGGCGCATGTTCGCACGGGCCGCCTCTTCTCCCTCTCCCGCGAACCGCCCCAAGTTGAGCGAAGCATACGGGCCTGAGCTCAAGCCGCCAGCGCGTTCGGTGAAGCCCATGCGCACGCTAGAGGCTGCTTCCAGGGCCGCATCCGTCCAAAAACGAACGCCTGAGCCGGTGGTCTCAAGGCTCAGGCGCGGAAAGGGCAGTTCCCTGTCATGCAGGCGGGCTATGGGAGCCTTCCTCATTGCCGCTTCAGGAAATCCGGGATGTAATCCTCATCAGCGTAGCCTCCCTGGTGAGAGAACGTGGTGGGAGCCGCTTGCATGGGAGATGCTTGCGGAGCCGCGTAGGCCGGTTCCGCCGGTGCGAACTCCTGCTGGGGGATGCGGCTGCCGAACGTCAGGGAAGACTGCGCCGGCGCGTTATTGAACCCGGTGGCGATGACCGTGATGCGCACGGCGTCCTTCATGCTCTCATCGATGATCTGGCCATAGATGATGTTGGCGTTCTCATCAGCGCAGAGCTCTATGGTGCGGGCTGCATCGGACACTTCGGTGAGCGTGAGATCAGGACCGCCCGCGATGGAGAACAGGACGCGGGAGGCGCCCTGGATGGAGGTTTCCAGAAGGTTGGAGTTCGTGGCCTGCTGTGCCGCCTCCAGCGCACGGTTCTCACCGGCGGCCAGGCCGATGCCCATCATGGCCGTGCCCGCGTCCTTCATGACCGTGCGGATGTCCGCGAAGTCAAGATTGATGAGGCCAGGAACGGTGATGAGGTCCGTCACGCCCTGGATGCCCTGGCGCAGCGTGTCATCAGCGATGCGGAACGCATCCACCATGGACGTCTTCTTGTCCACGATCTCAAGCAGGCGGTCATTCGGGATGACGATGAGGGTGTCCACCTTGCCGGACAAAAGGTCTACGCCCTGTTCCGCCTGGTTGCACCGCACCCGCCCTTCGAAACCGAAGGGCTTCGTGACGATGCCCACGGTGAGCGCGCCGATCTCTTCGCGCGCGATCTCTGCCACGATGGGCGCCGCGCCCGTGCCCGTGCCGCCGCCCTCGCCTGCGGTGACGAACACCATGTCAGCTTCAGCCAGCGCTTCGCGGATCTCTGCGCGGCTCTCTTCAGCGGCCTGGCAGCCCACTTCCGGATTCGCGCCAGCGCCCAAGCCCTTGGTGAGCTCTTCGCCGATGTGGATGGTGCGGTCCGCATCTGACATGAGGAGCGCTTGATGGTCCGTGTTGACGGCGATGAATTCCACGCCGCGGACGCCCGTTTCCACCATGCGGTTCACCGCATTGGTGCCGGCACCGCCCACGCCCACTACCTTGATGACCGCCAGATGGTCTCCTGAGAAGTTCGGCATCGTTCATTTCCTCCAGTGCTGCTGCGTTCAAAGTCCGTTTCGGTTTCCGCGCAGACTAATGGAACGCATCCGCGCATTTGGATGATGATTGTACATGATGCGAGGCTCAATGCAACAAACCCGCAGGCGGTTTCCGTGGGGAATGTATGGAGATGAGCGGCCTCAGGGCAGCCCGTCAGGCGGCGCGCCAGGTGGGACGGTCGGGCACGCGCACGTTGATGTAGACCACCGAGGGGTGCTCTTCCATGATCTGGTTGCAGATGCGCTCTTTCTCCCGGACGTTGTCGGCCGTGCCGAACGCGATCTCCACGTTGTTCTTCAACGTGAGCTGCGTTGATTCCTCATCCGTGGCCGTCACCGTCTTCACGTTGTCCGCAAGATCGGTGGTGAGCCCGTTGATGATGGAAAGGGCGTTCAGCACCGAATCATCCGTGCAATAGGCGCCGATCTTCGGCTCCACGCCGTAGGGCACGCCTGTGATGTGCAGCGCCGCGTCCGCGTCCTCATAGATCTGGGCCGAGAGCTTCTGCCCCAGCTCAGAGGACCGTTCCGGGATGGCCATGAGCCACATGCCGTCTTCCGCCAGCGCCCAGCGCTGGATGGTCTGGTTCGTGCCGATGGGCACCTCCGCGATGGCGCCCACCCGCCGCTCGTTCACCTTGATCTGGAGCGTGTCCGGGAACACGCGCGCCACATCCACGCTCTCCACCCAAGAATCCCGGATGAGGCTGGCCTCTATCCCGTCAGCGTCCACGTTCAACAACGTCGCCCCTTCTGGGATGGTGACCAGCGCGGACACCTCTTCATCCGTCAGGTGATCCGTGCCCTGGATGTCCACGTTCTGGATGCGGAACGCGCCAGTGTTCGCGACGGCCGCGAACACGATGACCGCCACCATGATGACGCCCATGATGATGCCCACGACGATGAGAGGCAGCCTGCCGGCGCGCGCCATGCGCTGGGCGGCGGAGGTGCGCCGCTCTTGGCGTGCAGAAGCGCGGATGTCCCCTACCGTGCGCACGCTGCGCGCAGGGCGCGATCCGCCAGACGCGCGGCTGGTGCGCGAGGGGCTGACGGGCTTGGCGGGGCGCGACGTGCGGACAGAAGGCGCCGCGGTGCGCGTGGAAGCGCTCACGGACGCCGAACGAGAGCGGGCAGAGGCCCGGGGTGACCCGGCGCGCACGGGCGCATGGCGCGTCTGCGCGCCTCTACGAGAACCCGAGGAGCCGGACCTCCGGCTCGAGCGTGATGCCATATGCCTTCTCTACCTCTGACCGCACCAGCTCCATCAGACCCACCACGTCGGATGCTTTCGCACCGCCCGTGTTGACGATGAAGTTCGCGTGCACCTCCGAGACCTGTGCGCCTCCGATGGTCCTTCCCTTCAGCCCCAGGTCATCTATCAATTTCGCAGCCGAGGCGCCTTCTGGGTTCTTGAAGACGCTGCCGCAACTGGGAAGCCCCAGCGGCTGGTTCTTCTTGCGCCTGGCCATATTCGCTTCCATTCTGCCACGGATGAAGAACGGATCGGATTCCTTCATGGAAATCTCGCATTCGGCGATCACCGCGTCCGCTGGGATGCTGGTGCGCCGGTACTCCCAGCTGATCTGGCGAGCGCCGATGCGACGGATGCCCGCATCAGCCGTGATGAGCACCACGCTGGACACCACCGAGCCCATCCATTCCTCGCGCGAACCGGCGTTCATGCGCACGGCGCCCCCCACCGTGCCCGGCGTGCCCACGGCGAACTCCAGCCCGGACAGTTCCTGGCGCATGGCCTCTTGCACCACCGCAGAGAGCAGCACCGCGCCGCCCGCTGTGATGCGTCCCGTGGCCAGATCCGTGCTCATGCGCTTGAAATCGCGCCCCAGCGTGAGGATGACGCCAGAAAAGCCCTCATCGGACACCAAGAGGTTCGTGCCGCGCCCCACCGCCATGCAAGGCGCGCCCGCCTCCGCGCACGCCTCCATCACCTGGCGCGCAGCGCTGAGGGAATCAGCGCGCACGAAGAGATCTGCCGGGCCGCCGATGCGATAGGAGGTGTGCCGCGCCATGGGTTCCTTGACCAGCGCTTCCCCGTCGAATGACTCTGAGAGCAGCAGGCGTTCAAGGGGAGATGCGTGGCGCGCATGCGCTGTCGCCATGAAGGCCTCAGGCCCCCTCTGCGCGGCGCGCCAGTTCATCCAGCACCAGCTGTCCGATCTCCGTCACATCCCCTGCGCCCAGCGTGAGGACCACGTCCCCCGGACGGGCCAGGTCCGCCACATGCGCCGGCACATCCAGCCGCCGCGGCACGAATTCAGCTTCTGGGCATCCCGCATGGTCCAACACCACATTCAGGAACGTCTTGCCCGAAACGCCCGGGATGGGCGTCTCCCCTGCCGGATACACGTCCATGAACGTGACCGTGTCCGCCAGATCGAACGCAGCGCCGAATTCGTCATGCAGCACTTCGGTGAAGAGCTTCGCCCGTGAATAGCGGTGCGGCTGGAACACCACGTGCACGCGCCGGTAATCCATCTCACGCGCAGCCTTGATGGTGGCGGCGATTTCTGTGGGATGGTGCGCGTAGTCATCCACCACGTCCACCTCTGACATGCGTCCCACCAGGTCGAACCGGCGCCGCACGCCCGCGAACTCCGCCAGAGCGCGCGCCGCCGCGTCCACATCTTCGCCCAGCGCGTCCGCCATCACCAGCGTGGCCGCGCCGTTGAGCACGTTGTGAATGCCCGGGTTCTGCCGGATGGTGGACGTGACGATGCGCCCGTCCGGCAGCTCCAGCGTGAAATGGGACGCGATGCCCTCCCGCGTGACGGCCGTCACGCGCGCATCCGCCCCCTCATCCGTGCCGTAGGTGATGACGTTCGAAGCGTTCTCCCGCGCCACTTCCACCAGCTTCTCATCTCCCGCCCAGACCACCACCGGGCCGCCCTCGGGCACCAGGGAGATGAATTGGCCGAACTGGGAGTAGATCTCTTGGATGTCTTCGTAGTGGTCCAGATGGTCCGGTTCGATGTTCGTGACGATGACGGCCTTCGGGGACAGATGCGTGAAGGATTTGTCCGATTCGTCCGCCTCCACCACGTAATAGCGCCCTTCCCCCGAATGGGAGTTCGCACCATATTCGCGCACCATGCCGCCGATGAGGAACGTGGGAGAAAGCCCCATCCCATCCAGCGTGGATGCCAGCATGGATGACGTGGTGGTCTTGCCATGCGTGCCGGCCACGGCCACCGTGTCCAGGTCGCGCCCCAGATGGGCCAGCATCTCAGCGCGCCGCACGATGTTGAGCCCGCGCCGCTTCGCTTCCACCAATTCCGAGTTCTCATCCAGGATGGCCGTGGACACCACGATGGTGGGGTCCCCCTCAGGCAGGTTCTCCGCCGCGTGCCCGATGTGCACGGTGATGCCGGCCTCTTCCAAAGGCTGGGTGAACCGACTGGCCTTGAGATCCGATCCTTCCACGTGCAGGCCCTGGTCATGGGCCACGCGCGCGATGCCGCTCATGCCCACCCCGCCGATGCCGATGAAGTAGACGTTGTCAGAAACCGGTTGAGACATGAGGTGCTCCTTCGTGGATGCTGTGTTTCTTGCGCCGCCATTCTAACAGGGTGGCTGCATCAACGTGATCCAGCCCCGGACGATGAGGGGCGATGCACGCTGCACCCTGTCATGCAACGTGAGATGTGCAGAAGGGACGTTCCAAATCGCACATAGAGGAAGAGGATGAGCGCTGGAAGACAGATTCCTATGTGGATGTGCAGAAGGGACGTTCCAAATCGCACATAGGATGAGACCATGAGCACTGGAAGGCTTTTTCTATGTGCGATTTGGGACGTCCCTTCTGCACATCCCGCAACCGCTCTGCTATATGCATGACAAGGGATAGTCCAAATGCCATGGGCTCAGGCCACGCGCTCCGCCACATCCGCCAAGCGCTCCGCCGCATTCGCGGAATCCGCGGCGCAGGCGGCTTGCTGCATCCGGGCGCGCATCTGCGGATCATCCAAGAGCGCCAGCACCGCTTCCTTGAAGGCCGCGCCTTCCACCTCCGCATCAGGGAACATCAGCGCAGCCCCCGAATCCACCCAGGCGCGGGCGTTGGTGGTCTGGTGGTCCGCCGTGGCGTGCGGATAGGGCACGAGCACGGACGGGATGCCACGGGCGGATATCTCCGCCAAGGACGTGGCGCCCGCCCGCGACACGATGACGTCCGCCGCCGCCAGCGCCTCCGGCATGCGGTCTTGATACCCCAGCACCTGGTAGCGCTCACGCTCTTCCGACGTGAGAGAGAGCGCCTCTTCGGTGGCCTCAAGCTCCTTCGGCCCCGTCACGTGCATGACGCGCACCGCATCACGTGAAAGGAGGTCGGCTTTCAGCGCCGCCATCGCCTGGTTGATGTGGCGTGCCCCCAGACTGCCCCCGAACACCAGGAGCATGACCGCCTCATCCGGGATGCCGAACGCCTCTCGCGCCCGCGCACGGCTGGCGCCCATGACCAGCTGCCGCACCGGGTTGCCCGTGACCTCCACCGGCACGCCCGCAGGCGCGTCCTTTCGCGTGCACCCGTAGGTGAGGCAAAGGGCGCTTGCGTGCTTCGCGGCCATCTTGTTCGCCAGGCCCATGACGGAGTTCTGCTCATGGACCACCACCGGGATCTTGAGCGCTTCGGCCGCGCGCACCACCGGCACGGACACGTATCCACCGAAGCCGATGACCACATCCGCCCCCACATCCTCGAGCCAGCGCTTGGCGCGCTGTTCGCTCATCCAAATGCGCGCCACGCCGGAGACGAGCGTCCAGGGGCGTGCGCGGTCGAACCCGGAGGCGGTGAAGCCCGTGAAGGGGATGCCCGCCTCCGGTGCCAGGCGCGCCTCGATGCCGGAAGGCGTGCCCGCGTACAGAACGCGCCAACCGCGCATCTGCAGGCGTTCCGCCAGCGCCAGCGCCGGATAGATGTGTCCGGCGGTGCCGCCGCCGGTGAGCACGGCTGTCTTCGCCACGGGGGCGTTCCTACCGGACTTCCAAAAGCTTGTTCTTGAGCTCCGCCTCCATCCGGCGGATCTCCTGCTCCGCTTCGGCGCGCTTCTGGCGGCCTTCGGCTTGGATCTGCATGACCTCATCGAAGGTCTGGATCAGGTTCTCGTTCGTGGCGCGCAGCGTTTCGATGTCCACGATGCCGCGTTCGCTCTCACGCGCCACCTCCACGGTGGACTGGTGCAGCTTCTCCGCGTTCTTCTTCAGCAGCTCATTGGTCATGTCCGTGACGGTGCTCTGCGCGCGCAGGGCCGCTTCGTTGTTCGCGATGCCCAGCGCCAGCACCATCTGGCTCTTCCATAAGGGAATGGTGTTCACCAGCGTGGTCTGGATCTTCTCCACCATGAGCATCTCGTTGTTCTGCACCAGGCGGATCTGGGGCGCCGTCTGCATGGCGATCATGCGCGTGAGGTCAAGGTCAGAGAGCTTCTTCTCAAAGCGGTTGCAAGACGCCTCCAGCTTCTGCGCCGCCTCCGCGTCCTCAGTGCGGCCCGACGCCTTCGCCCGCGCCACTGCTTCGGCCAGTTCCCCTTCGCGCACCTCTGTCAGGCGCTTCTTGCCTGCCAAAAGGTACATGGTCAGTTCCTTGAAGTAGGTGAGGTTCAGCTCATAGAGCTTGTCCAGCATGGCCGCGTCCTTCATGAGCGCCATCTGGTGGTTCTCCAGCGCGCCCACGATCTTGTTGACGTTCGCCTCCGCTTTGTCATAGCGCGCCTTGAGGGCGGTCACCTTGTTCGCCTGCTTCTTGAAGAAGCCGAAAAGGCCCTTCTCCTCATCCGCGTCGAAGCTCTTGAGCTCCACCACCACGCCGGCGATGAGGTCTCCCGCCTCCCCCAGGTCCTGCGTGCGCACGCGCTCCAGCGCCGATTCGGAGAAATCTGCCATCTTCTTCTGGGCGCCCGCGCCGTACTGGAGCACCGTGGCGGTGTTCGAAACATCGATCTGCTTGGCGAACGCATCCACCTGCGCCAGCTCTTCGGGAGTGAGGGAATCCTCCAGCGCCGGCGTGTTCTCGGCCGCGTTCGGGATGATGTGCGCCTCTGCCACCGGAGCGGCTTGCGCGCTGACATCCGGCGTCAGCGTGAGCTCCGGTGCCGGCGTGCTGTCCAACTGGGAGAGTTCGTCTGCCATGGGGGTTATCCTTTCGTCTGGTCTTCGTCAGGGAACGCGTCGAACGGGCTTTGCGTGAGGCCCTCTTGGGCCAGCACCGTGTTCAACACGGATATTTCAGAGGACACGTCCAAGGACAGGTCCGCGAACGTGGCGTCCAAAAGCTTTTCGTAGGCCCGCAACAGCACATCCAACGTGGATTCGATCTCACGCCGGGAGCTTTCGATGTTCTCACCCTGCACCGCCTGCTTCTCAAGCGCATCATAGGCGGACAAGAGCTTCACCGTGGTGGGCAGATAGTAGTCTGCGAACCGTCCCAGCTGGCTGATGACGGCCGGCTCCTCCTTGGCGCGGGCCAAGATGCGCCCCACCACCCCTTCGATGGCCACGATGCGCTGGCTCACCGCCTCATCGCTGATGGCCACGTCCAGTTCGCGGAAACGCCTGAGGTAGCGATTGCCGGATTCCAGGAACGCGCGCACCTCAGGCGGCAGCCCATCAGCGGGCGTGCGCACGCTGCCGGAAGGCGGCGTCTTCGCAGGCGCGCGCCGGGCGCGCTCCTCCACACGGCGCGCCCGCTCCGCTTCCTTGAGCGAACGGTAGTGGTCATAGGCCGCATCCGTCACCATGAGCGTGGCGCCTTCATCATCCAACCGCCCTTGCGGCAGGCATCCCTTGGCGATGAGCTTCTGGAGGGCCGCGCGGATCTTCTCAGGCCGCTGTCCGGTGGCGCGGGCTATCTCGGCGATGGGGACGGCTTCCCGCGTGCCCACGATGCGGCGCAGCGTATCCATCTGGCGCGCCGTCTTCAGCAGCTTCGTCCCCTTCAGCAGAAGCGCCAGCGAACCGGCGAAGAACGCGCCCACCACGCCCGTGCCCACCAGCCACTCATAGGCTTCCATCCAGAAGAACGCGGGCAGGATGGCAATGAGCGCGATGCCGAAAGAGAACGTGAGCAGGCCGCCGAACACGCAGCACAGAACGCCTCCGGTGCGCGTGGATGACATTCGTCGGAAGCGCGTGTCCATGAGCGCTTGCTGCATGGCCTGCTGGCGCGCCAGCTCTGCCTGCTGCTGAGCGCGCGCCTGGTTCTCCCGGTAGCCCTGGACCGCCTGGCCGATGACGTCCCCCAGAGCGTCGCCCGCGCCGGAAAGGCCCTTCGCCAGGGCGTCCGAGACCTGCGTGACGCCACGGCCGATGTCTTGGCAGAGGCGTTCGAAATCCTGCTGGTCAGGAGTGCGCGCACCTGGATGCGGCGCGCGCCGTGCACGCTGAGCGCGATCCCGATGCGGACGCCCATCGGCGTCCGGCCGGGTGCGCGCCGCGCCGCCAGACACCTGATAGGGGCGGCCTGTGGGCGGCGGCGCATCTGCGCCTGAAGCGTTCACCGGAGCAGCATAGAGCACATCCGGATCATCAGCGCCCGGTGCGCCGTTTGCGCTTGCGTAAGGATTCATGTGAGTTCCAGAGCCGTCGTGCGGAGTCATGCGCTTCCTTCGAATGGGTTCAGCACGCGCCATCTTACCATGCGCGGTGCGCCTGCGCGCGACGCTCAACCGAAGATCAGCAGCATCCCCAACACCATGCCCGCCATGGCCGCGAAGGCGGGCGCTTTCGACCGATAGATGAGGTACGCCTCCGGCAGTATCTCCCCATAGACCACATACGCCATGGCACCGGATGCGAAGCCCAAGCTGAGGGCCAGTCCCACCGGCCCCACATCCCCCAACCAGAATCCCAGCCAGGCGCCCAGAAGCGTGGGCAGCCCGCAGGCCGCCGTGATCAGCACGGCGCGCGCCTTCCCCATCCCGCCGGAGATGAGCGGCACGGCCACCGCCATGCCCTCCGGTATGTTGTGCAGCCCGATGAGCACCGCCATGATCATGCCGGAACCCAGCATGAGGTCATCGGACACGACGAAACTGGCCCCGATGGTCATGCCCTCAGGGATATTGTGCAGCGCGATGGCGCACGCCATCACCACGCCCGCCACCACCAACGAAAGGCGCGAATCATTGTTGCGGATGTGCTGGTTCAGGTGGTCCGCATGGATCAGCTCGTCCAGGTCGTCATGGGTCTGCGGGTGCGCCGCGTCATGGGTGTGGGGCACTTCGCCGCGGGTCTTGCGATCGATGATGAGGTTCAGCCCATACACCACGGCCACGCCCACGGCGAACGCGCCCGCCACCATCCACACGCCCGCACCTGACGCCTCCCCCGCCGCTTCCACGGCCTCCACCAGCAGATCGAAGCAGACGATGGCTGACATCACGCCGCCCGCGAATGCCAGAAGCAAGCTGACGGTCTTGTTCGAATCACTGTTGAACAAGGCGCCCACCACGCCGCCCAAGCCCGTTCCCACAGCACCGGATATGAGCGTCACGATGGTGACGAACGCGAACGGGCTGATCTGTTCCACCTCTGGTCTCCTTGGCCGTTCTCTCTTTTGCAGCGCCAAGCATAGCACCCGCCACCGCATCGTTGACGAACGGTGTGCCCAGAACGCGCCCCGGGCGCGCTACAATGCCGTCCATGGACGGATTCTTTCATATAGCAGCGCATGTCTTGGAACATGCCGTCACGGACACGCTCTACCTCATCCCGTTCCTCTACGCCACCTACCTTCTGATGGAGTGGCTGGAGCACAAGACGGGTTCGCGCACGCAGGACGCCATCCGCCGCGCAGGCGCCGCAGGACCTGCCGTGGGCGCGCTTCTGGGCGTCGTGCCACAGTGCGGCTTCTCCGCCGTCTCCGCCACGCTCTACGCCGGGCGCGTCATCACGCTGGGCACGCTCTTCGCCGTCTTCCTGTCCACATCGGATGAGATGCTGCCCATCTTCCTGGCCGAACAGGTGCCGCTTTCCACCATCGCCTCCATCATGGGCGCGAAGGTGCTGGTGGGCATGGTCATGGGCTTTGCGGTGGACGGTGCGCTGCGCCTCATCCGCCGCCGCAGGCGCGTCGCGGAAGAAGGCTACAGGATCCACGAGCTCTGCGAACGCGACCAGTGCGGATGCAATCCCGCATGCAGCACCTGCGAGGAGAACCCGGAACTGGTCTACGAGCACGCGGATGACTGCTGCGCGGGTTGCGCGCACGACCACCACGCCCACGACCACGCCCATGATGACCACAGCTGGCGGTCCATCCTGCTCTCCGCGCTCAAGCACACCGTGCAAGTGATGGTGTTCATCTTCATCATCACGCTGGCGCTGGACGCGATCATAGAGACGGTGGGCGAGGACGCGCTGGGGGATCTCCTGATGGCGAACCCGATGCTCTCCATCTTCGCGTCCGCCCTGGTGGGCCTCATCCCGAATTGCGCGGCCAGCGTGGTGATCGCGGACCTGTACGTGGAAGGCGTGCTGGGGGCCGCGGCCATGTTCTCCGGGCTTCTAGTGTCCGCCGGTGTGGGCCTTTTGGTGCTGGTGCGCGCGAACCGCCATTGGAAGCAGAACGCAGCCATCATCTGCGGCCTGTACGCCATGGGCGTGATCTGGGGCTTCATCGTCCTGGCCTTCGGCATCACCTTCTGACGCACGCCCCTCCTCTCCCATGTGCAGGAGGAACGTTCCAGATCGCACGGAACGCGAAGGGAATGTGCAGAAGGGACGTTCCAAATTGCACATAGGAATAGGGGATGAGCACTGAGAGGCTATTTCTATGTGCGATTTGGGACGTCCCTTCTGCACATTCACACCCTCGGTTCAGGAAGACTCTTTCGCACATTGGAAGCGCCAGGGCAACTGGGATTCACAGAGCGCGCGGTTCCTGCGGATGTGCGAAAGGGACGTTCCAAATCGCACAGAGGAGAAGATGGTGCGCACTGAATGACTTTTCCTCTGTGCAATTTGGGACGTCCCTTTCGCACATCCGGCAACCTTGCAGGTGCGATCCGGGACGTCCCTTTCGCACATCCGCACCCCAAGATCTGGGGCGTTCCTTTTGCACATCGCTTTCGTGTGTCCGGGCGTGCAGTAGAATGGGCGGAAACGGACGAAAGGCGGCAGATATGGCAACCTTGGATGCGGGCATGACCCGGGATGAGGCCCTCTCCCTTCTGAAGGCGCACAACTCAGACCCCTTCCACCTGGAGCACGGAGAGACGGTAGAGCAGACCATGCGCTATTTCGCGCGCGAATACGACCCGGAGAATGAGGATTTCTGGGGCATCGTGGGTCTTTTGCATGACCTGGACTGGGAAGAGCACGCCGATGAACCGGAGATGCACACCATCTACGCCGCCGAGGACATCCGCGCGGCCGGCGGCTCAGAAGAGCTCATCCGCGCCATCCAGACGCACACTTCTGATTTCAACCCGGAACTGCCCAAGCCGGAGCTTCAGATGGAGAAGATCCTCTTCGCCACCGAAGAGCTGACAGGGCTCATCGGCGCAGCCGTGGTGATGCGCCCCTCCAAGAGCGTCATGGATTTCGAAGTGAAATCCCTCAAGAAGAAGTTCAAGGACAAGCGCTTCGCCGCTGGCGTGGACCGGGACGTCATCAAAAGCGGCGCGGAGATGCTGGGATGGGAGCTGGACGAGCTGTTCAGCCGCACCATAGAGGCCATGCGCTCCTTCGCACCGGACAAAGACGCCTTCCAGCCTGCCGAATAGCGCCCCTCTCAGGTGCGCGCAGAGGAGCGGCGCACGATGAGGAACGCCACGAAGGCCACCATGCCCACCGCGGCCATGGCCACATACAGCATCGGATACCCGATCAGCGGCACGAACGCCCCCAAGATCAGCGGCCCCACGCCCACGCCCGCATCGAGGCACAGATAGAAGGTGGCGTTCGCCGTGCTCAGCCGGTCATCAGGCACCGCCTTCACGGCCATGGCCAGGCCGCATGACTGGATGGTGCCCACGCCATAGCCGCACAGAAGCGCGCTGCCCAAGATCATCCAATCGTTCGCCGCGAACGCCAGCACCAGCATCCCTGCTGAGAACGAGAAGAACGCCGGCGTCATCACCAGCGCCGGCCCGCGACGGTCGAACGCGCGCCCGGTGAAGGGGCGCGTCAAGAACATGGAGAGCGCGTACACGATGAAGAAGACGCTGGCCGCGCGGGTGAGGCCGATGAGCTCCGCATAGGGGTTGAGGAACGTGAGCAGCGCCGAATACCCGAAGAAGATGAGCGCGCTGACCAGGGAGATGGGCACAGCGCTCTGTTCGATCACCGCGTCCAAGCGGCCGCGCTGCGCCAATCCTGCGCGCGAAGCAGCGGCCGCTTCGCGCGCACCTTCCACGGACCCTTGCAGCTCATCTGAGGCCTGGGCTTCTTCGGCCTGCGCGGCCGTGACGATGCGCTTGCCAGGCTTCAGGATGGCTATGCAGGGAAGCGCCACCAAGATGACGGCAGCGGAGACGAAGAAGAGCGTTTCGTAGCTGAGATGCCGCGACAGCAGGATGCCTGCGAACGGACCGATGGCCGCACCCAACGTGACGGACAGCATGTAATAGCCGATGCCTTCACCTTTGCGGGCGGGTGGGATGACGGCGGTCACCATGGTGGCGATGGTGGTGGAACACGTGCCGTAGGAGAACCCGTGCAGAAGCCGGATGCCCATGAGCAGCGCCAAGGGAGCGTCCACCAGATACAGCCCCGTGAGGATGCAATCCGCGATGGCACCGGCGAAGAGCAGCGGCTTGCGCCCCAGCTTCTGCATGAGCTTCGGGGAGGCGAGGCGCGCGAAGAGCGTTCCGATGATGAAGATGCTGGCGCAGAACGCCGCCAGGGATGCCGGCGCGCCGTAGACGTCCATGGCGTAGGCGGTCATGACCACCGTCAGCATGAAATAGTTGCAGGACAGCACGAAATTCGTCACGGTGCCGAAGACGAAATCCTTCGTCCAGAGCGGATCTTCTGACGGGCGTCCGGGCACGGCACGGATGCCTTCGCCGGCATGGCTTGAGATGCCCGAGGTCCTCAAGCCTCATCCGCCTCCTTGGCGATCATCACCGTGACCGGCGAATCCTTGACCACCGCATAGCTCACCGAACCCAGATACCCCTTCACGCCGCCCATGCCACGGCTGCCCATGATGATGAGGTCAGCCCCTTCATCGCGTGCGCAGTTGAGGATGAGATCGGCCGGAGAGGAGCCTTTGAGGATCTTGACCTGGGCCCGGGGCAGGCTTGATGCGATCCGCTCCAGCTCTTCTTTGATGGGTTCGGCTTCATCCATCACCACCGTGTCGATGCCCGCAGCGGCAGCGCCGGACGAGAACAGCCTCATCACATGCACCAGCACCACATCCACTTCAGGCGTGCGGCTGGCGATGTCTTGGACGATCTGGATGGCGCGGCGCGACGGCACCGACCCATCATAGGCTACCAATATCTTGCGTGACCACATGCAGCCCTCCTTGCGAACGCAGTTGTTGGGCCAGATTCTAGCGCGCGCGTCCACGGCGGCATGGCGGCCGCACGCTTTCGATTTGACCTCGTTACCTGCGACGGATAGAATCTCTTCTGCTTTTCGATTCGCGTGGGCCGTTAGCTCAGCTGGTAGAGCAGGGGACTTTTAATCCCAAGGTCGCGGGTTCGACTCCCTCACGGCCCACCATCATCCGCCCATCCCCAGTTCTTCGCGCAGAAGACGGGAGAATGCCTCCATATCCGCCGCGCGCGAGATCAGATTCAGCTTCTCTTCGCGCGAAAGCCGCTTGAACCGGTATTCAGCGCTCATGGCCTCATGCTTGCTGCTGAAGGCAGCGGACGCCTCCAGCGTGACAGGACGCCGCGCGGCCGTGTACTTCGCACCCGTGCCCGCGTTGTGCACGCGCACGCGGGCCTCCACGTCCACGGCATAGCCCGTGTAGAGCGTGTCATCCGCGCACCTCAGCACATACATGAAGTGCCCGCTCATTCCAAGAACGCCCCGGTCTGCCGCCCCCAGAGCGCAGCGTATTCGCCCTCACGCGCCAGCAGCTCCTCATGGGTGCCGTCTTCCACCACCACGCCGTCGCGCAGCACGATGATGCGGTCAAGAGAAGCAACCGTGGACAGGCGATGCGCCACCACGATGGACGTGCGTCCGCGCATGAGCGTGCGCAGGGCGTCCTGCACCGCCGCTTCGCTCTCCGAATCCAGTGCGCTCGTGGCCTCATCCAGCACCAGGATGGGCGCGTCCGCCAGGATGGCGCGGGCGATGGCCACGCGCTGGCGCTGGCCGCCGGAGAGCTTGATGCCCCGCTCCCCCACCAGCGTGTCGAAGCCCTGGGGCAAATCTTCGATGAACCCGTCTGCGTTCGCCAGCCGCGCTGCCTCGCGGATCTCATCCCGCGTCGCGTCAGGCTTGCCATAGGCGATGTTCTCGGCGATGCTGCGGTGGAAGAGCATGGCCTCCTGGGGCACGTAGGCGATGTTGCGCCGAAGGCTTTGCTGGGTCACGTCCGCCACGCTCTGGCCGTCCACCAGAATGCGGCCCTGCTGGATGTCAGCCAACCGCAGCAAAAGCTTCGTGAGGGTGGTCTTTCCAGCACCGGATGCGCCCACCAGCCCCACGCGCTGTCCTGCGGGAATGTGCAGGTCCAGGTCATCGAACACCACCGTGGCCACCCCGCCGTCGGCGTAGCTGAAACCGATGTCTTGGAAGTCTATCTGGCCCCGCTCCACCTTCAAGGGAAGCGCGCCCGGCACGTCCGCCACCAGCCGCGGCTCGTCCAACACCGCCGTCATGCCGCTGGCATCCCCGAAGACCTGGTTCAAGCGCTGCAGGCCCGTGTTGATGAAGTTGAACTGGTTCGTCAGCGTATAGGTGTAGGTGAACATCATCACGAGCGTGCCCGCAGAGATGCCGAACCAGGCATTGCCGCCCGCGATGAACACGGTGACGACGCTCATGATGACCACGGTGATGCAGGCCGTGATGATGCCGCGCGCAATGGATGACATCATGCGCTTGGAATCGCGCGCCACCACGTCACGGTTGGCCGCATCGAAGAGCGCCCGCTCATGGTCTTCGCGCCCACAGGTCTTCACCGCCAGGATGTTGGTCACGGCATCAGACAGCTCCCCGGACAGCCGGTTCTGCGCAGCTGCGGCCTTCTCGTTCAGATGCAGGATGCGCTTGTACATGAGATAAGACACGCTGGCGTACACCACCAGCAACACCATCAGCACCGCCACATAGACCGGCACCACCGGCAGCAGCAGCGTGCAGGTGAACGCCACCGAACAGATGACGGGCAAAAACGGGAACGTGATGGTGTTCATCAACAACGTATAGGCGTTCATGAACTTGGACGTCTCGCTGACCAGCGTGCCGCCGAAGCGGCTGGAATGGAACGACATGGATTGGTTCGAAAGGGCGTCGAAGGCCATGGTGGCCAAGTCGTAGTTCGCAGCGATCTGGAGCTTCCAGGCGGTGAGGTCCTGGAGCTTGCTGCACGCCTGCCCCACCGCGTTGATGAGCACGAGCGCGACGATGTATGGGCCGAACACGGGAAACACCTCATCCGCTGCCACCGGCCCCGCGCTCACGCGGTCCACGATCAGGCTCATCACGTAGGGGTTGCCATAGGTGAGCAGCCCCACGAACCCGATGGTGGATGCCAGAAGCCCTAGGAACAAGCCCAGATGCTTGCGCGTGGCCACCCAGAAATAGAAGAGGGTGCGCCGCGTGAGCGTGCCCTTCGATGACGGCGCCTTCGGCTTGCGCGCCGCGCTCCTGTGCTGTTCCACGTTGTCTGCGTCCTGTCTTTTCGCCTCTTTTCCAACAGGCGATTGTACCCGCTCACGCCCGCGCTGTCTGCGGGATACGAATGGCGAAAAAGGCAGGCCGGAATGCCTAGGAGGCCAGCTTCTCCCCCAGCTCCACCAGCTGGGCTGACGCTTCGTCATCCGGGTCGCCTTCGCAGGAGACGACGCCCACCACATCCACGCCCGCAGCCTTCGCGTCAGCTTCCCACTCTTCCAGGTATTCGCCTTCACCCCAGCCCCAGGTTCCGAAGAGCGCCACCGGCTTGCCGCTTTCTGCCAAGGGGCCGCGCACCGCTTCCCACATCGGTTGGAACGTGGACGCTTCCAGCTCCTCCGATCCGCTGGCCGGGCAGCCGAACGCGAACCAGTCATAGTCCGCCACCATCTCAGGGCCGAACTCTGCCGCCTCGATCAGATCCGCATGAGGGCCCTTCGCCGCCAAGCCCTGCTCCACCAATCCCGCCGCATCCCGCGTGTTGCCCGTCTGCGAATAGAACACCACCGCTGCGCTCATCTTCGGCCTCCTTTGCCGTTCGCCGTTCATTTTCCGCACAGATTACGGCGAAGCAGCAGCTTCTGCGGCTTCCGCGTGCGCTTTGACACGCATTCGCTACCATGTCCTGCGTGCATTTCATTCAAGACGCAGACAGCAAGGAGATCCATGGCGCGCGAACAGTTCAAGTCAAGGCTCGGCTTCATCCTGATATCAGCCGGATGCGCCGTGGGGTTGGGAAACGTCTGGCGCTTCCCCTACATCGTGGGCGAATACGGCGGAGCCGCTTTCATCGTGCTGTACCTGCTGTTCCTGGTGGCGCTGGGCGTCCCCATCATGGTGATGGAGTTCGCTGTGGGCCGCGCTTCGAAGAAGGGCATCGCCCGCGCCTTCGATGAGCTTGAACCGAAAGGCGCGAAATGGCACCGCTTCAAGTGGGTCGGCTTCTGCGGCCTGTATCTGCTCATGATGTTCTACACCACCGTGGCCGGCTGGATGCTGGCCTACATCCCGAAGATGGCGACCGCCCCGTTCGGGCACGGGGTGGATGTCACCGGCATGTTCAATTCCATGCTGGAAAGCCCCTTTGAACTGGTGGGCTGGATGGTGGCGGCATGCTTGATATCCCTTCTGGTGTGCTCGTTCGGCCTGCAAAAGGGCGTGGAGCGCATCACGAAGGTGATGATGGTTTGCCTGTTGGTGCTGATCGGCGTGCTGGCCATGCGCGCCTGCACGCTGCCGGGCGCGACTGAAGGCATCGCGTTCTACCTGCTGCCGGATTTCGGCAAGCTCTTCACCAGCCCCCAGCAGTTCTCCGACGCCGTGTTCGCCGCCTTGGGACAGGCGTTCTTCACGCTGTCCATCGGCATCGGTTCGATGGAGATCTTCGGCAGCTATATTGACAGGAAGTATTCGCTGGCCGGCGAGGCGGTGCGCATCGCCGGCTTGGACACGTTCGTGGCGGTGGTCACGGGGCTGATCATCTTCCCGGCATGCTTCGCCTTCTCCGTCTCCCCTGATTCCGGCCCGGGGCTGGTGTTCATCACGCTGCCTGCCGTGTTCGAGCAGATGTGGATGGGCAACCTCTGGGCCACGCTCTTCTTCGTGTTCATGGGCTTCGCGGCCATCTCCACCGTGATCGCCGTCTTCGAAGGCATCCTGTCCTTCTGGATGGACCAGTGGAACATGAGCCGCAAGCGCGCGGTGGCCATCAACTGCGTGCTGATCCCGCTGCTGTCCTTGCCCTGCGCGCTGGGATTCAACGTATGGTCAGGCGTGGAACTGCCGGGCATCGGCAACATCCAAGCGGTGGAGGACTTCCTGGTTTCCAACAACCTCCTGGTCATCGGGTCTTTGGTGTTCGTGCTGTTCTGCGTGACGAAGCGCGGCTGGGGCTGGAAGAACTTCCTGACGGAAGCGAACGCGGGCCAGGGCATGCGCTTCCCGGCATGGATGCGCGGCTGGATGACCGTAGGCGTGCCCATCCTGATCGTGGTCATCCTCATCATGGGCTGGGCTCCGCTGATCCAAACCTGGATCGGCGGTTGATCCCGCACCCTGATGTGCAAAAGGGACGTTCCAAATCGCACATAGGAATGGTCATTCAGTGCTCATTTCCTTCTCCTATGTGCAATTTGGGACGTCCCTTTTGCACATCAGGCAACCGCGCCGGTGCGA
>CANSWY010000018.1 GCA_947650915.1 uncultured Eggerthellaceae bacterium
GTACGCATCGCCCTTTTTCTATGTGCAGTTTGGAACGTCCCTTTTGCACATCCCCCTGTGTGGTTGGGGAGCCTTTTGCACATTCAACCCGCAACATCCCTTCTGCACAGGGGGTGGCTCGGCGCATTCCTTGGGCAAGTGGACCCTTGCGCTCGCCTGGGACCGCGGAGTGCACGCCGCAGGCCTGATTGCCCAGCGAATGGGCGTCGCTCTTGGGTACAATCAGGTCAAGTACGTATCCTCACGAAAGGATGAGAGAAGTGACAACTGCAATCGCGTGGATGGCTCCCGTCTGCGCCGTGATCGGCATCATCGTCGCGGCGTACCTGGGCAGCTGGGTCCTCAAGCAGGATCCGGGTTCGGACAAGATGAACTCCATCTCCATCAAGATCCAGCAGGGCGCGAAAGCGTTCCTCATGAGCGAGTACAAGCTGCTCATCATCTTCATGGTGGTGGTGGCCATCGTCATGGCCGTGGCGCTCTCGTGGATCACGGCGCTCGCATTCATCACAGGCGGCGTCCTGTCAGCAGCTGCCGGGTACGTGGGCATGCACGTGGCAACGCGTGCGAACACGCGCACGGCTTACGCTGCTGAGACCAGCGTGGCGAAGGCTCTCACCGTGAGCTTCCGCTCTGGTCTGACCATGGGCCTTTGTGTCGCGTCGTTCGCGCTTCTGGGCCTGTCCCTTTGGCTGGTGCTGCTGGTGTTCAGCGGCATCTCCGGCATCGATGTGACCGGGGAGGTCATGCATCTGGCCCATGAGCACATCGGCATGGTGGAAGGCTTCGCCACGGGCGCCTCTGCGGTGGCGCTCTTCGCTCGTGTGGGCGGTGGCATCTACACCAAGGCGGCTGATGTGGGCGCGGACCTGGTTGGCAAGGTGGAGGCTGGCATCCCGGAAGATGACCCGCGCAACCCCGCCACCATCGCCGACAACGTGGGCGACAACGTGGGAGACGTGGCCGGCATGGGCGCTGACCTTTTCGAGAGTTACACCGGCTCCATCCTTGCTCCCACCATCCTGGCCATCACGTTCGGTGCGTTGGGCGGTTATTTCGTGGGCGCAGATCTGATCTGGGCCATGGTGGTGCCCGTGGTCATCGCGGCCTGCGGCATCATCACCTCCATCATCGGCCTGTTCGCCGTGCGCACGAAGGAAGGCGCTGACCTGCACAAGGCGCTGAACCGCGGCACGTATGTGGCGGCCGTCATCGAGATCCTGGTCATCCTGGCCATCTTCTTCATCTGGAACGGCATGGCGGTGGAAGCTCAGCCGCTGTGGCTGTTCGGCAGCGTGCTCTGCGGCCTCATCGCGGGGTTGGCCATCGGCAAGATCACCGAATACTTCTGTTCTGATCACTACAAGCCGGTCCACAAGCTGGCGGAGGCCGCTGAGACGGGCGCGGCCACGGTCATCATCGAAGGCTTGGGCACGGGCATGCTCTCCACCATCGCGCCCATCTGCTTGGTGGCGCTGGCCATCATCGGCGCGTTCTTCTTCGGCAACATGGCCTTCCCGATGGCCTCCACCGAAAACGCCATCGCGGTGGGACTGTTCGGCGTGGGCCTGGCGGCCACGGGCATGCTTTCCAACACCGCCATCACCATCGGCGTGGACGCCTACGGCCCGGTGGCCGACAATGCGGGCGGCATCGCTGAGATGGCCGGCCTTCCCGAAGAGGTGCGCGATCGCACGGACGCGCTGGATGCGGTGGGCAACACCACGGCGGCTATCGCGAAGGGCTTCGCCATCTCCTCCGCGGGCCTGTCCGCCATTTCCCTGTTCGTGTCCTACCAGGCCACCATGCACAACTACATCCCCACCTTCGAGCTGTCTCTCACCGATCCTCTGATCGTGGCGGGCATCTTCATCGGTGCCATGATGCCGTTCATGTTCGCGGCGCTCACCATGGGCGCGGTGTCCCGTGCGGCCCATGCCATGGTAGAAGAGGTGCGTCGTCAGTTCCGTGAGATCAAGGGCATCATGGAATATGAGGCGGAGCCGGAATACGACAAGTGCGTGGCCATCTCCACTTCTTCCGCTCTCAAAGAGATGATGGCTCCGGGCATCATCTCCATCGTGGTGCCCATCGTCATCGGCTGCATCGATCCTGCCATGCTGGGCGGCTTCTTGGCAGGTGCGGTGGCCACGGGCATGCTGATGGCCATCTTCATGTCGAACGCCGGCGGCGCGTGGGACAACGCGAAGAAGTACATCGAACAGGGCCATTTCGGCGGCAAGGGCTCTGAAGCCCACAAGGCAGCCGTGGTGGGCGACACGGTGGGCGACCCGTTCAAGGACACCTCTGGTCCGTCCATGAACATCCTCATCAACCTGATGACCATCGTGTCCCTCACGTTCAGCCCGCTCTTCATCCTGATCCAGGGCCTTCTCTAGGCCCTGGACGGCGCGCAGGCTGTGCAAGAAGTCCTGATATTCTCGGACGGCTCAGCGCGCGGGAACCCCGGCAACGGCGGTTTCGGCGCGCTGCTGCGTTTCACGGACGTCCAAGGGCAGGTGCATGAGCGGGAACTGTCCCAAGGCTATGAGCTCACCACCAACAATCGCATGGAGCTTCTGGGCGTCATCCGCGCGCTCCAAGAACTGAAACGGCCCTGCAAGGTGCGGGTGCAGACGGATTCCAAATACGTGGTCGATGCATTCAATCAGCGTTGGATAGAAGGCTGGAAGCGCCGCGGCTGGAAGAACGCCAAGAAGGATCCGGTAGCGAACCGGGATCTGTGGGAGGAGCTCTTGGCTGCCATGGATGGCCATGAGGTGGCCTTCACCTGGATCAAGGGGCACGCCGGCCACGCGGAGAACGAGCGGTGCGACGCGCTGGCCACCGCCGCTGCGGACGGTGATGCCCTCATCGCAGACGAAGGCTACGTTGCCGGCTGAAGCGAAGCCCTGGCGAAGATCACGCTACCTGTTTTGCATCGATGGACTTTGTGGGTGAGCAAACTTGTTTGCTCACCTTTTTGGTTTGGTGATGTTGCACCTGGATGAGTGCAGCGCCGCGCAAGGCTTCCAACTCTGCATTCTGGCCCCGGCTCACGAACCGCAAGCGGCTGCTGACGCAGCCGCAGGGATGCGCAAAGCAAGTTTGCGCTTCCATGAAATTCTTGCTGCAAGATGACCGTGGGTGAGCAAACTCGTTTGCTCACCCTTTTTTTTCGGTGCTATGATGCATCAATGGAACACAATCGCATCAATCGCCGCCTCCCTCATTGAGACTATTCCTAAAACGGTCTCTACTTCGTGACCTTTTGCACCCATGCGCGGACGCCTCTTCTGGGCACAGTGGAATCTGCTCCTGATTCCACAGGTCTGAGTGCGATATTCAACGCATCCGATCTTGGGCTTGTCTGCATGGACGTGGCTGGTTCGGTTCAGGAGCGCTATCCTCATGCATCCTTTGTGAAGCTCGCCGTGATGTCGATCACGTCCATGCTCTCATCGCTTTGAATGACATGGAAGATGGTGATGTCGCAGATCTCGGCAACATCATCTTTTCATTCAAGAAGAAGGCCACCGTGCAAGCGCGCCATCTGGGTTTTCAGGGCAAGCTCTGGCAAGCCAACTACTACGACCACATTGTTCGAAATGAACCAGATGCGCTGCGCATCATGAAATACATGGAGGAGAACCCTCTGAAATGGGCCCTCGGCAAGCATGACGCTCAGGAAGAGATCTCTGCCTCCTTCTTGGACTCCCAAATCCCTGGACATCAAAATCCGTGGATGAGCAAACTCGTTTGCTCATCCTTGTGAACTGCATGTGCGCATGCAGCTGCTGATGCAAGCAACGTTTGGCGCGCGCAGGAGGTGCGCCAGCCCGCAACGGCGATCCGCGCTGAACCCTCGCCCTGCGGGAGGGTTCAGCGAACCAGTCTGCGCACCCACGAAGCTCCTGTTGCAGGATGACCGTGGGCGAGCAAACTCGTTTGCTCACCTTTTTGGTTTGGTGATGCTGCATCCGAATGTGCAAAAGGGACGTTCCAAATTGCACATAGAAAGAAAGATCGAGCGCTGAAAGACGACTCCTATGTGCAATTTGGGACGTCCCTTTTGCACATTCGGAAAAGCGCGACGCGTTCGGTCATAGGTTCGCGAAGTAGCCGCGCTTCTCTATTTCGTAGGTCTCGTCCGGGAACAGCTTCTCGTAGATGCTGGTGAAATACCCGTCCGTCATGGAGGCGATGTGATCCACCACGATGCGGTTCGGATCCTGCTCCAGATAGGCTTCCTGGGTGATGGTCTGCGACGTGTTCACCAAAGGCTGGATGTGGTGCGTGAAGATGGGGGAGGCCTCATCCCCTGACCGCAGGTCCTCCAGCATCCGCTCGTACAGGCGTCCGAACATATGCTCCACCACGTTGGAGGCGTCTTCCAACATGCCTTCGCGTTCATAGATCAGATGGTAGTTCTGGCGCTTGGCGCGTTTCAGGTCTTGGAACATCTCCTCGCTCATGGAGATGGTGTCCTTCCCATAACTGTTGTTCACGATATCCACGGTCATGTTGTTGATGATGCGTCCGTTGTCCTTGCCCAGAACAGTGCTCTCGAACACATCGATGTCATCCAGCACGCCCATCTGCAACGCATCCGCGCGGTCTTTGCCGATGTAGGCGATCATGTCGCTCACGCGCACCACGCAGCCCTCCAGCGTGGCCGGGCGCAGCTGTTTGATGGTGGAGGCGTCAGCCGTGCAGCCGGCCACGGCGGCGTCCAGTTCGGCGAACGTGGACGCGCCGCTGGTGGAGAGCGTCTGGCAGGCGAATTCGCCGTTGTGCGCCAGCACGCCGTCCAGCGTCTGCAGGGAGATGTTGCGCGGATACAGTTCGTCCAGCACGCGCACGGAGTGGACGTTGTGGTTGAAGTAGAGGCCGGTGTGCTGGTGGTAGCACTGGGACAAGAAGCGCTCTCCCGCGTGGCCGAAGGGCGTGTGCCCCACGTCATGGCCCAGCGCTATGGCCTCTATCAAGTCAGTGTTCAGGCGCAGAAGGCGCCCGATCCCCTTCGCCACGCGGTTCACCAGCTGCACGTGCAGCCCGCGACGGGTGATGTCATCGTTGTTGACGAAAGAGAACACCTGCGTCTTGCCGGCGTAGCGGTTGTACGCGGGCACGTTCACGATTTTCTCCACGTCCCGCATGAAGGCCGGGCGCGCCAGCGTGGCGCGGTCGTTCGGCAGGTCCTCGCGGCGCAGGATGTCTTCATCCTTGAATGCCAGCGCGCTCATGGCGTTGGTGCGGATGTCTGCTGCTATCTGTTCTTCCAGCTGGGGGTCCAGCGTGAGGTAGGGGATGTTCGCGTTGGGAGTGGTGGGCATCTGATTCCTTCGGAGTCCAACGGGGAAATGTTTCGCTATCATAGCAAAAAGGAACGGACGTTTCTGTCCTGTATATGGTACAGGAAAGGGTGATCGCGCGGATGGGCCGCATCTCGGACGACGACATACAGAAGGTGCGTGAAGCCACTGATCTGGTGGCGCTCGTGGGCGAGAGGACCCGCGTGCAGCAGCGCGGCCGGGAGTTCTGGGCATGTTGTCCGCTGCACCACGAGAAGACCCCGTCGTTCAAGATGGATCCGGCCACGCAGCTGTGGCACTGCTTCGGCTGCGGCGAAGGGGGAGACGTCTTCGGCTTCGCTATGAAGATGGATGACATCACGTTCCCCGAAGCCGTGCGCAAGCTGGCGGAACGCGCCCGGATCGACATCGCGGAAGACGAGCGCGGCGGCATGCCATCCTCCCAAAAGCAGCGCTTGCGGGACGCCTGCAAGGCAGCCGCGGAGTTCTTCCATGCCCAGCTCATGCGCTCGCCTGACGCTGGCCCTGCGAAGGCACGCGCATATCTGGCGTCGCGCGGGCTGGGTGGCAGCGTGCCGAAGACGTGGCAGCTGGGCTACGCGCCCGGCCGTGGGCGCATGACCACGCATCTGCTGTCCTTGGGCTTCACCCCTGATGAGCTGGTGGCGGCGAACATCGCCGTGAACCGGAACGGGCGTCTGAACGACCGCTTCTATGAACGCGTGATGTTCCCCATCCATGATGTGGCCGGGGAGTGCATCGCGTTCGGCGGCCGTATCATCGGTGAGGGGGAGCCGAAGTACCTGAACAGCCAGGAGACGCCCATCTTCCACAAATCCAACGTGCTTTTCGCGTTGGACAAGGCGAAGGCGCGCATGGCGTCCACGGGCTGCGCGGTGGTGGCCGAAGGTTACACGGACGTCATCGCCATGCACGAGGCGGGCATTGTGAACAGCGTGGCCACGCTGGGAACGGCGCTCACGAAGAGCCATATCCGCCTGCTGTCCCGGCATGCGGGCAAGCGCATCGTGTACCTTTTCGATGGCGATGCGGCAGGCCAGCGCGCCACTGAACGGGCGCTCCAATTCATAGATGAAGCTGCCACGCCCGAATCCGGGCGCTCCCAGACTGAGATCTGTGCGCTCTGTTTGCCGGACGGGCAGGATCCGGCGGAGTTCTTGGCGGAGCATGACGCCAGCGCGCTGCAAGAGCTCATCGATGGTGCAGAGCCTTTGGTGCAGTTCGGGATCAGCCGCCGTTTGGCGCGCCATGACCTGGATTCTGCGGAAGGCCGCGCCCGGGCGCTGCCTGATGCGCTCTCCATCCTGGCACCCATCAAGGATTCCGTGCTCGCGAAGGAATACGCCGTGCAGATCGCGCAGCAGTTGCGCATCCGCGAAGAGGATGCGTTGGGTCAGCTGGCGCGCCTGAGCAAGCCGCGCGTCTATGATGATGAAGCTCAGATAGAAGCGGCACCTGCTGCTGTGCAGCCGGCCGTGCAGCTGCGCGGTGAAGAGGCGAACCGGCAGGCCTTGGAGCGGGAGCTTCTGGGCACGTTCGTGCAGCACCCGCTGGATTGCTTGGCGCAAGTTGATGCCATCGCCCAGACCAAGTGGCACTTCAAGGCGCATGAGCGCATCGCGCAGGGTGTGGTGGGGGAGCTGGCGCAGAACCTGAACGCGGCCCCAGTGCAGCTCATGGATGCGGCCGCGAAGGCTGAGCCGCGGGCGGCGTCCATCCTGACCTCCGTTGCCGTGAACGATGTCCACCCGCCTGCACGCATCATCGAATACCTGGTGCAGGAACTGTCCATTGGGGACATGGAGGATGAGGCCGCGCGCCTGAAGCAGGAGATGGAGCGTGCGCCGAAGGGCGGTCCTGATGAGACGCGCCTGTTCCAGGAATTGGTGGCGCTCCAAGAGAAGCTGGTCCAAGCCCAGAAATCCCGCAGGCCTTTGGTCTGACCCCATCCGTGCGAAAGGGGCATCCCTGATCGCACCTATGCCTGGGCCGTGTGCAAAAGGGACGTCCCAAATTGCACATAGGAAAAAGACCATGCGCACTGAAAGACGATCTCTATGTGCGATTTGGAACGTCCTTTTTGCACACGACGAACCGCTCCCAGGTGCGGTTTCTCTCCTTGGCCGTTCGTTGCGGCTTTCATTGCTGCTCTTCCAGCTGTCGGGATGTGCGAAAGGGACGTCCCAAATTGCACATAGAAAAGACGATTCGTGCGGAAAGATTCTCTCTATGTGCGATTTGGAACGTCCCTTTCGCACATCGGTTGCATTGTTCGTGTGGAACTTGCAAACAAATGTTCGCTAGGGTATATTGTCATGCTCTGAAGAAGACCTATGAGATTCAGTGAACAGGACGAAGATGCCTCAAACAGAGATTGTCATCAAAGGCGCGCGCGAACACAATCTGAAGAACGTGAACCTCACCATACCCCGTGATGAGCTGGTGGTCATCACAGGCCTTTCGGGTTCGGGCAAGTCGTCGCTGGCGTTCGACACCATGTACGCCGAAGGGCAGCGCCGCTACGTGGAGAGCCTCTCCAGTTATGCGCGCATGTTCTTGGGCCAGATGAGCAAGCCGGACTTGGATTCCATCGATGGCCTGTCCCCGGCGGTCTCCATCGATCAGAAGACCACCTCCAAGAATCCGCGCTCCACCGTGGGCACCACCACAGAGATCTATGACTATCTGCGCTTGCTGTATGCGCGCGTGGGCATTCCCCATTGCCCGGTGTGCGGGCGCGTCATCAAGAAGCAGACCACCGATCAAGTGACCGATGAGATCTTGGGGCTGGCTGAAGAGGGGAGCAAGGCCATCATCATGGCCCCCATCGTCTCCGGCAAGAAGGGCGAATTCACGAAGCTCTTCGAAGACCTCAAGAAAGAAGGCTTCACGCGCGTGCGCATCGACGGTGAGATCACGCGCCTTGAGAACGATCCTCTCACGCTCAACAAGAAGATCAAGCACTTCATAGACGTGGTGGTGGACCGCGTGACGTTGAAAGCTGCCGCTTCCAGCCGCATCGCTGAGGCGGTGGAGCTGGCCACGAAGCTGGCCGACGGGCGCGTGCTGGTGCAGCTTCTGGGGGAAGGTGAAGACGTGCGCGCCGTCCAGGGCGGCACGTCATCCGGTGCCAAGGGAGGCCTGGCCGAAGGGGAGCACGTCTTCTCCTTGGCGCTGGCCTGTCCGGAACACGGCTTTTCCATGGATGAGCTGGAACCGCGCGATTTCTCCTTCAACGCGCCCTATGGCTCCTGCCCTGATTGTTTCGGCATCGGGAGCAAGGACGAAGTGGACGCCTCCCTTCTGGTGGGAGACCCATCGCTTTCCATGGAGGAGGGGGTCATCATCCCCTTCAAGAGCGGCAACTATTATCCGCAGGTGCTGAACGCGGTGGTGCGACACATGGGTGAGGATCCCTCAACCCCGTGGGAGGACCTGCGTCCCAAGACGCAGAAAGCCATCCTGGAGGGTTGCGGCAAGGAGAAAGTGCGCGTCGACTATCACACGCTGGATGGACGCACCACCTATTGGTACATCGAATGGGAGGGCGTGCTGGAAGCGGTGAGGCGCAAGTACGCCGAGGCGGACACGGATGCCAAGCGCGAGAAGCTCCAGAGCTATTTCGCCACGGTGCCCTGCAAGACGTGCAAGGGACGCCGCCTGAAGCCGGAGATCCTGGCCGTCACCGTGGCGGATCGCTCCATCCACGACGTGACGGAGATGAGCGCGGCTGAGTCCTTGGCGTTCTTCGAATTCCTTTCGTTCACTGGGGCTGACGAATTCGTGGCCGCTCCCATCGTGAAAGAGATCATCGTCCGTCTCAAGTTCCTGGTGGACGTGGGGCTGGACTATCTGACTCTGGAACGCGCCACCGCCACGCTCTCAGGCGGCGAAGCGCAGCGCATCCGTCTGGCCACGCAGATCGGCGCGGGGCTGATGGGCGTGCTCTACATCCTGGACGAGCCGTCCATCGGACTGCACCAGCGCGACAACGAGCGTCTCATCGCCACGCTGGAGCATCTGCGTGATCTGGGCAACACCGTGGTGGTGGTGGAGCATGACGAGGACACCATCCGCAGCGCTGACTTCATCGTGGACATGGGTCCGGGCGCGGGGGAGCATGGCGGATATGTCATGGCCGCAGGCACGCCGGAAGAGATCTGCTCTGCCGAAGGGTCCATCACGGCGGACTACCTCACAGGGCGCCGTCGCATCGAAGTGCCGGCGGAGCGCCGCCGCCCCAAGCGCGGATCGCTCAAGATGACGGGCGCTAAAGAGAACAATCTCCAGAACGTCACGCTGGAGGTGCCTCTGGGCACGCTCACCGTCATCACGGGTGTCTCCGGTTCCGGCAAGAGCTCGCTGATCACGGACACACTGGCGCCCGCGCTGGCGAACCGGCTGAACCATGCGCACCGCCGCACGGGTCCGTATCGGAAGATCACCGGACTGGACAAGCTGGACAAGGTCATCAACATAGACCAGAGCCCCATCGGGCGCACGCCCCGCTCCAACCCGGCCACCTACATCGGGCTTTGGGACGACATCCGCAACCTCTTCGCTTCCACGGCCGAATCCAAGGCGCGCGGCTTCTCGCCCGGACGCTTCTCCTTCAACGTGAAAGGCGGCCGGTGCGAAGCGTGCAAGGGCGACGGCCAGATCAAGATAGAGATGCACTTCCTGCCGGACATCTACGTGCCCTGTGAGGTGTGCAACGGCAACCGTTACAACCGCGAGACGCTGCAGGTCACCTACCGGGGCAAGAACATCGCAGAGGTGCTGGACATGACGGTGGAGGATGCGCTCCAGTTCTTCGAGAACATCCCCTCCATCAAGCGCAAGCTCCAGACGCTTTTCGACGTGGGTTTGGGCTACATCCGCTTGGGGCAGCCCGCCACCACCCTCTCCGGCGGCGAAGCCCAGCGCGTGAAGCTCTCCAGCGAACTGCAGAAGCGCTCATCGGGCAAGACGTTCTACATCCTGGACGAACCCACCACGGGCCTGCATTTCGAAGACGTGCGCCAGCTGCTCATCGTGCTGCAGCGCCTGGTGGATGCGGGCAACACTGTGCTGGTGATCGAACACAACCTGGATGTCATCAAGAGCGCCGACCACATCGTGGATCTGGGGCCTGAGGGCGGCGTGCGGGGCGGCACCATCGTGGCGCAGGGCACGCCCGAGGAGGTGGCCGAAGTTCCGGGCAGCTTCACGGGGCAGTTCGTCAAGCGCGTGCTGGCCGAGGCGGCTGCCTGGGAGGAAGCGCTGGGATCGGACGTGGCGTAAGGGGTATAATCCCGGGCCATGGTGAAACTGACCCGAGAGAGAATCGCGCTCGTCGTGTTCTTCGTGCTGGTCGCCTTGGGCGCCTGCATCCTGCTGAGCTATTTCTCCACCGGACGCGGATGGTCGGTGGCGGCCACGGCGGTGGATGACAGCATGGGGCAGCTGGATGACTACACCGCCATCGTCTACAGCGGGGTTGCTGAGGCTGACCCGGCCCTGTCCATGGAAGAGGCGGCTGACGTCCCGTCATCCGCCCATGCGCATGCGGGCGAAGAGCCTGACAAGGTCACCGGATTGGGGCTCAGGCTGCTCACGCTGGCAGCGGAAGTGGACAGCGTGGATGAGGGCCGCGTGTACGTCTCTGACGTACGGGACCTGTATGAGACCCGGGGCGCGAACGTGCTCACGTTGGATCTGTCCGATGGCGCATCCCGCTATGCGGAGCCCATCGTGTTCAAGGTGGGCGGCAAGAAGGTGGGCGTGTTCTCCGTGCGCGACCGCCTGCCGGACCGCACCTTTTCGCGCATCGTGGAAGATCTGCGTGAAGAGGGCGCAGAGAGCGTCCTATGCATCACGCCGCGTCCGTCTTTGGTGTGCAGCTATGACGGGGTGGACGTGGTGCTGGTCACTCAGGGTTCCCATGAATATGCCATCCAGAACGCTCCCGAAGATGAGACGGTGGTCACCACGTCTCCGCTGGAAGGGGAGGTGGGCGTCATCCTGCTCTCTTCCAACAACGTCCCCTCGGTGAAATCCGTCGGTTCGCTCTGAGGCCCATGGCTGAAGAACGCCCCCATGTGTTCCGTGGCATCGTCTGTGCGCTTTTGGGCGGCATCGCCTGGGGCTTCTCGGGCAACTGCGGAGAAGTGCTCATGCATTCTTTCGGAGCGCCCCCAGAGTGGCTGACGCCCTTGCGCATGCTCATCGGCGGCCTTTTCTTCTTGGCGTTCTCCATTGCGTTCGACCGCCAGCGCCTGGCCGCCGCCATCCATGATGGGCGCTCCTTCATCATGATCGCGCTCTTCGGCGTGTTCGGCGTGATGATGATGCAGTACACGTACCTTTGCGCCATAGACTGGGCGGGTGCGGGGACGGCGCTCACGCTGGAGCAGTTGAACGTGGTCTTCGTCATGGTGTGGCTCTGCTTGCGCCACCGGCGGCTGCCCCGGGCGCGGGAGCTGGCGGGCGTGGTGCTGGCGTTCGCGGGTGTTGTGGTCATCGCCACCCAAGGGGACCTCACGGTGCTGAACGTGCCGCTCTTGGGTCTGGTGTGGGGCATCGCGTCCGCGCTGGCCACGGCGTTCTACAATTTGCTGCCCGCGCGTCCGTTGGAGAAGTACGGCACGCCGGTGGTGAACGGCTACGGGATGCTCTTCGGCTTTCTGGCCTGTTCAGCGCTCATGCGGCCGTGGGACCACGAGGTGGCCCTGCCGCCGGAAGGGTGGCTCGTGTTCGCGGGGCTGGTGGGCGTGGGCACCATCGCGGCGTACTTCCTCTACATCCAGGGCGTGAAGGACGCGGGTCCCATGCGCGCCAGCTTGCTGGCCTGTTCGGAGCCGGTGGCAGGAACGTTCATCGCGGCCGTGTGGACGGGCAGCGCCGTCTCGGTATGGGATGTCATCGGGCTGGTGCTCATCATCGCCATGGTCTGCCTGGTCACCCAACGGGATGCCGCTTGACCCCGGAGCGCGGCGCATGGCGGGACCTATTGTTACGTGGAGATTAAATCATTCGCCGTCCAGCTTTGCGCTCTCTATAATTCCATGGGATACCCATAGAACATGGTCCGTGGAAACGGGCCCGGAGGGCAAGGAGCGCGATCTTGAAGTACACCGAACGCATCATCGAAGAGGTCAAGGCGAAGAACCCGGAGCAGCCGGAGTTCATCCAGGCCGTCACGGAGGTCATGCAGTCCCTGGAGCCGGTCATCGAGGCCCATCCGGAGTACGAGAAGGCCAGCCTCTTGGAGCGCTTGGTGGAGCCTGAGCGCGCCATCATCTTCCGCGTGCCCTGGGTGGACGACGAAGGCAACGTGCAGGTGAACCGCGCGTTCCGCGTGCAGTTCAACTCCGCTATCGGGCCCTACAAAGGTGGCCTGCGCCTGCACCCGTCCGTGAACCTGGGCATCATCAAGTTCCTGGGCTTCGAACAGATCTTCAAGAATTCGCTCACCACGCTGCCCATGGGCGGTGGCAAGGGCGGCTGCGATTTCGACCCGAAGGGCAAGTCAGACATGGAGGTCATGCGCTTCTGCCAGTCCTTCATGACGGAGCTCCAGCGCCACATCGGCGCGGACACGGACGTGCCGGCAGGCGACATCGGCACCGGTGCGCGTGAGATCGGCTTCATGTTCGGCCAGTACAAGAAGATCAAGAACGTCTTCGAAGGCGTGCTCACCGGCAAGGGTCTGGCCTTCGGCGGCTCCTTGGCGCGCACGGAGGCCACCGGCTACGGCCTGGTCTACATCGTGGAAGAGTGCCTCAAGTGCAAGGGGGATTCGCTCCAGGGCAAGACGGTGTGCATCTCCGGCTCCGGCAACGTGGCCATCTACGCGGCCCAGAAGGCCGAACAGCTGGGCGCGAAGCCGGTCACCATGTCGGACTCCACCGGTTGGATCCATGATCCGGCGGGCATCGACGTGGACCTGGTGAAACAGATCAAGGAAGTTGAGCGCGGCCGCATCTCCGAATACGCGAAGCGCAAGGACGGCGTGGAATACCACGAGGGCCGCGGCGTCTGGACGGTGCCGTGCGACATCGCGCTTCCCTGCGCCACGCAGAACGAGGTGTTCCTGGACGACGTCCAGACGCTGGTGGCGAACGGCTGCAAGCTCTTGGCTGAGGGCGCCAACATGCCCACCACCATGGATGCCACCGAATACCTGCAGGACAACGGCGTGATCTTCATCCCGGGCAAGGCGGCGAACGCGGGCGGCGTGGCCACCTCCGGCCTGGAGATGTCACAGAACTCCGAGCGCCTGTCCTGGACGTTCGAAGAGGTGGACGCGAAGCTCAAGGGCATCATGGTCACCATCTTCCACTCCATCGATGACGCGGCGAAGCGCTATGGGTGCGAAGGCGACTACGTGATGGGCGCGAACATCGCCGGCTTCGAGAAGGTGGCGGACGCCATGATGGCCGAGGGTGTGGTCTAGGCTCATCATCTGCGCTTCTGGAGTTGATGGCACAGGGAGGGGTCCTGCATCGCAGGGCCCCTTCTTCATGGGCCATGGCCTATAATCTTCTATCCGTTTTTCAAGGGATAGGAGCGCTGCACGTGGCTGGATACGAAGAGGAATTCGCTCGGGAGCAGGACCATCTGGCCCACGTCTGGCATGAGCTTTCCCGCATGCAGGAGCTCTTGGCGGAGAAGCTGGCCGCGCTGGCGGCTGATGCGGCGGCGGACAAGGATTCCATGGCCGAAGAGCTCACCTACAACGGCACCTCCTTCGATGAGATGCTGGAGACCTACGCCGCCTACGCGGCGGCCAACAAGGTGATCGAAGGCTACAACATGGCGGCGGACACCACCTCTCGCAAGCTGTCCGACGTGACCCTGCTCTTGCGCCAGCCCTATTTCGCGAAAGTGCGCGTGCGCTACCCGGAACGCGATGAGGTGCGCGATCTCTACATCGGAGCCGCAGGCGCCACAGACGACGCGTTCAAACGCCTGGTGGTGGACTGGCGCAGCCCTGTGGCCGAGGTCTACTACAACCAGGCCAACGGCCGCACTTCCTATGAGGCCAACGGCCGCACCATCGAGGTGGACCTGGAACTGCGCCGCCAATTCGACATCAGCCAAGATGAGCTCAAAGCCTACTTCGATACCACGGTGGCCATAGAAGACCCGCTGCTGTTGCAGTCGCTCTCTGAGACGCGCACGGACAAGATGAAGGCCATCACCACCACCATCCAGCGCGAACAGAACGCGGTCATCCGTCATGAGGACGTGCCGGCGCTCCTGGTGTCCGGCGTGGCGGGCAGCGGCAAGACCTCTGTGCTCTTGCAGCGCATCGCGTATCTCTTCTACCGGCATCGGGAGGACCTGAAACCGGAACAGGTGCATCTCATCACGCCGAATCCGGTCTTCACGGCCTACATCCAGGACGTGCTGCCGGACATGGGAGAGGCGAACCCGGTCATGTGCACCTGGGATGAGCTGGCGCAAAGCCTGCTGCCCGAAGGCATGGGCGCGGGGTCCGGCAACGCTGATGTGGCTGCGCTCGTCCAGGTGGATGCCGCCATCCCGCAGCTTGTGCTCACGCACCGGGACTTCTGCGCCATCACGGCGGGAAAGACCTCTTTCGTCACCACCAACCAGGTTGATTCCCTCATGCACCGGTTCGCAAACGTTCCCCTGGGGCCGCGCCGCATCACGCTGGTGCGGGAGGAGCTGTTGAAGAAGCTGGATCAGCGGTTGAAGCGGATGGCGGGCACGGAAGCGGCCGCTGACGATCTGTCCGCCTTGAGCATCGAAGAGCAGCTGCGCATCTTCCACGAGACCATCAGTCCGCAGACGGATGCGGAGGAACGGGAGCTGGCCTTGCGCATGCTGCGGGACCGTTATGCTTCCGTCCGCGCAGCCATCGAAGAGGATGCGTGGCTGGACGTGAACGTCATCGGCATGCGCCTTCTGGGCAAGACGGGCCTGTCACCGGTGGAATGGCTCTACGTTAAGATGGCGCTCACGGGCATGGCTGACACGGATGCGCGCTACGTCATGGTGGATGAGGTGCAGGACCACACCGAAGCGCAGCTGGCTTGCCTGGCAAAGCATTTCCCGCGGGCGCGGTTCTTGTTGCTGGGAGATGAGAACCAGGCCATCCAGGATGAGGCCCCTGCTTTCGACCAAGTGAGCGCGGTCTTCGAGGCTCAAGGGAAAGCCGTCAGCCGGTGCGACCTGCGCATCAGCTACCGTTCCACGCCCCAGATCACGGCGCTGTTCGCCTCTCTGGATCGGGACAGCGGCATGGACATCCAGTCGGTGCACCCGGAAGGCGCGCCACCGCGCTTCGTGTCCTGCGCGGATGCGGACGCGCGCGACCGCGAACTGGAGCGGCTGGTGGCGGCAGCGAAGGAGCGCAACGGCCTCACGGCTGTCATCGTGCCTTGGAAGTCCCAGCTCAAAGCGCTGGCGAGGCGGTTCGGGGAAGCGCTTCCCATCGTGGATGACCATGAGAAGCTGCCCGTGACGGGCGCGTTCGCCACCACGCTCAAGCTGGCAAAGGGGTTGGAGTTCGACGCCGTCATCCTGCCGGATGTGAGCGCGCAGGCTTATCCCGCTACGGATGCCGCGCGCCGGCGGCTGTACACGGCGGTGAGCCGCGCCACCCAGGAGGTGACGCTCCTTTGGTGGGGAGAGGTCAGCCCCTGGCTCACGGACGCCTGGATGTGCAAAAGGGACGTCCCAAATTGCACATAGGATCAGTCTTCCAGTGCTCATAGTCCTTTCCTATGTGCGATTTGGAACGTCCCTTTTGCACATCCAGCAACCCTGCAGGTGTGATCTGGAACGTCGCTTTTGCGCATTGGATGGCGCGGGGAGCGGCGGGGCAGCAGACGCGGGGACTTTATCGCTTCTTGCTGCGCTGTGAACGGCCGGGGCGCTTGTCCGCGCGACCCTTCGGCTTCTGCTGCGGCTTGCCCGTGCCCTTGGGCTTCGCGCCAGCGCGGCCCTTGCCGCCCTTGCGCTGCTGCGCCGCTTCGTCTTCCGGGCGCATATCCTTGCGTTTCTTGGCTCCCTTGCGCAGATCCCCATAGCCGGTGTAGTCGTATTCGCGCTTCTCCTGCTTCTTCTTTTCCCGGTAGCGCTTGGCGCGCGCGGCCGATCTTGCGCTCTTCTTGGAAGCGCCTTCGCGCTCCTTCGCCTTCTCCCGGCGGGAGGGCTTGTTCAGCTGAGCCATGTCCACATCGAAGGAATCGATGCGCATGACCGGCAGGCTGCGGCCGGTGAGCGCCTCGATGGCGGCCAGCTGTTCCAGCTGCTTCTGCGCCACGAAGGACACGGCGAACCCGGCGTTGCCGGCGCGCCCGGTGCGCCCGATGCGGTGGATGTAGTCTTCCGCCATGTCCGGCAGGTCGTAGTTCACCACGTAATCCACTTCCGGGATGTCGATCCCGCGCGCCAGCACATCCGTGGCCACGATCACGTTGGCCTCGCCCTTGCGGAAGCTGGAGAGGGCATTGCGGCGCTGGCCCTGGGTCTTGTCAGAATGGATGCAGACCGCCTTGAACCCGGCGTGCTTCAGCTCCTTCGCCACCTCTTCAGCGCGGCGGCGCGTGCGGGCGAAGACGATGACGCGTTCATGGCCCTTCTCATCCAGCAAGCACTTCAGCAGTTCCGCCTTCTGGTTGTTGGAGACGGGCAGAATGGATTGCTCCACTATCTTCGCCGTCTCTCCCTTCTGGGCGATCTGGACGATCTCAGGGTCCTTCAGCAGGCTGGAGAGGTTCTTCTGGATGGATTCGTCGATGGTGGCGGAGAACAGGAGCGTCTGGCGCTCTTCCGGGATGCGGGCCACGATGCTCTTCACCGCGGGCAGGAAGCCCATGTCAAGCATCCGGTCCGCCTCGTCCAACACCAGCACCTCCACCTGGGACAGATCCGCCACGCCGCGTTCGATCAGGTCGTTCAGGCGTCCGGGCGTGGCGATGAGGATGTCCGTGCCCCGGCGCAGTTCTCGGATCTGGGGCGAATAGGGCTTCCCACCGAACACCACGGTGGAGTACAGCCCGCAGGAGCGCGCGATGCGCGAACTGTTGTAGGCGATCTGTTCGGCCAGCTCGCGCGTGGGCGTGATGACGAGCGCGCGCGGTGCGGTGCGCCCCTTCGCGCGCTTCGGCATCTTGCCCAGAACGGGTAGGAGGAACGCAGCGGTCTTGCCGGTGCCGGTGCTGGCGGCAGCGATGACATCGCGTCCTTCCAGCACATGGGGGATGGCCATCTCTTGGACGGGCGTGGGCGTCTCGAAGCCCAGCCGACCGACAGCGTCAAGGGCGCACGCGGGCAGCCCCAGCTCTTCAAAGGATCTCATCAGGATTTCCAACTTTCAGATCAAAGATGCTTCTCGTGTGCGCTGATTATACCTGCCGGGAACGTGAAAAGCGCTCCGCGGCCGAAGAACGACCGGACGGGGCGCTGGGAGGGAAGGGCCAGAGGGTTTCAGAAGCGTTCACTGATGTTTTCAAGATGTTGAATGCGTCCCGCGTGCCGCGCGTCAGGAGAAGCGCTCTAGAATGGACGCATGGAAACCAATGACAGCGAAGACAAGGCGGCGCTGGACGGCCCTCCCGCACAAGACGGGGACGGCCCGGCGGACGCCACGGTCCCTGAGACTCAGGAAGAGAAGCTCGCGCGCATCAAGCGCGAGCTTGCGCGCGTGCCCATCGAACCCGGCGTCTACCTCTGGAAGGACGCAGAAGGCCAGGTCATCTACGTGGGCAAGGCCAAGCAGCTGCGCGCCCGCATGCGCCAGTACGTGAACTTCCAGGACAGTCGCGCGAAGATCCCGCTTCTGGTGGAGCGCATCCATTCGTTCGAATACATCGTAGTGGAGAACGAACACGAATCCCTGGTGCTGGAGAAGAACCTCATCAACCAGCATTCGCCCTTCTACAACGCTGATTTCAAGGATGACAAGAGCTACCCGTTCATCTGCATCACCAAAGGGGACGTGTACCCGGCCATCAAATACACCCGTGAGAAGCACCGGCGGGATTCCCGCTACTTCGGCCCGTTCACGGATGCTCGCGCGGCGCGGAAGCTCATCGACATCGCGCGGCGCATCGTGCCCATCTGCGCGGCGTCCTGCGCCGAATGGCGCTCCATGAACCGCAAGTTGGAGAAGATGGGCTATGCCGCGAAGGATCTGCGCGCCGGCCGGGGAGACCTGCCGGACCCCAGCACCGCGCTCGCGGGCCGCCCCGCCTGCTTCGATGCGCACGTGGGGCTGGGACCGGGCGCCTGCGCGGGCAAGATCACCTTCGAAGCGTACGCGAAGAACGTGGAGCGCATCTGCCGCTTCCTTTCCGGTAACCGCCGGGAGTTCCTGGATGAGCTGGCAGACGAGATGGCTGAGGCCGCGGAGGCCCTTGATTTCGAACGCGCGGCGCGGGTGAAGGCGCGCATGGAGGTCATCGATTCCCAGAACGACCGGCAGCACGCGGTGTCTTCCAAGAACCTGGACGCGGACGTCATCGGCATCTTCCGGGAGGAGACGGTGGCCGGGGTGCACGTCTTCCAGATCCGCGAGGGCCGCATCCTGAACTCCAACGAATTCGTGCTGAACCGCGGCTCTGACGTGCCGGACGAGGACCTTCTGCGCAACTTCCTCATGCGCTACTACGACGCGGCCACCTCCGTTCCCCATGAGGTGGTGCTGCGCACGCTGCCCGGGGACGCGGAGGCCATGGAAGAATGGCTCACGGAGAAGCTGGCATCGGTGCATGGCGCGAAGGTGCGCCTGGTGGAGCCGCAGCGCGGGGAACGCTCTGAGCTGGTGGATATGGCCGAGCGCAACGCCCGCCACACCCTCATGCGCTACAAGGTGCGCACGAACTACGACGACAAGCGCATCAACGACGCCCTGGCCCAGCTGGAGAGCGCCCTTGCGCTGGACCGGCCGCCCATGCGCATCGAATGCTTCGACATCTCCACGCTGCACGGCGCCTACACCGTGGCTTCCATGGTGGTGTTCACCGGCGGCAAGCCGGACAAGAACCAGTACCGGCGCTTCAAGATCCGCGCTCAGCTGGATGAGGCGAATGATTTCCTCAGCATGCAGGAGGTGATGAGCCGCCGCTACGCGCCGGAGCGCATGGCGGACGAGCGCTTCGGATCGAAACCGGACCTCATCATCCTGGACGGCGGCAAGCCGCAGCTGACCGCGGCCCTTGCCATGTTCGATGAGATGGGGATCCACGACATCCCGGTGGTGGGCTTGGCGAAGCGGGACGAGGAGCTGTTCGTCCCCTGGCAGGACACGGGTCCGGTGGTGCTGCCCGGCGGTTCCGCCAGCCTGTATCTGGTGAAGCAGGTGCGCGACGAGGCGCACCGGTTCGCCATCACGTTCCATCGGGAGCTGCGCGGCAAGGGCATGGCCGCCTCCATCTTGGACGAGGTGCCGGGCCTGGGACCGGTGCGCAAGAAGGCGCTCATGAAGCATTTCAAGTCCATGCGCGCGCTGCGCCAGGCCTCCCTCCAAGACCTCCTGGACGCGAAGGTCATCCCGGCGGAGGTGGCACGCGATCTGCACGCGGTGATCGCACAGTATAATGAGCAGAGGAATGCGGAAGAGGGGAGCAGCTGATGGCTGACGAAGCGCGGTCCGAGTCCTGTCCGGCATCTGAGAACATGCCTGACCTGGTCATCGTCACGGGCATGAGCGGCGCGGGCCGCACGGAGGCCATGCACGTCTTCGAGGATCTGGGATACTTCTGCGTTGACAACCTCCCCGCTTCGCTCATCGCCAACGTGGTCAGTTTGAATCGCGGCACCGGAAGCGAAGAGGGCGCGCGCAAGCTGGCGCTGGTGTGCGATGCGCGCAACGGCTCGTTCTTCGGGTCCCTTCTGGATGTGCTGGATGAGCTGGACGATGACGGCGTTGATTTCCGCATGGTGTTCTTGGACGCGGATGATCCGAAGCTGGTCTCCCGGTACAAATCCAGCCGCAGGCGCCACCCGCTCTGCGAAGACGGCACCACCATCGCCCAGGGCATCCAGCGCGAACGGTCGCTTCTGGGCGCGGTGCGCGAAAGGGCCGATCTGGTGATCAACACCACTGACATGCTGCCCCAGAAGCTGCGCGCCACGCTGCGCGCGGCTTTTTCCCAAGGCAACGAGCGCCGGGGGCTTTCCGTCACGGTGTATTCCTTCGGCTTCAAGCATGGCGCGCCTGTGGACGCTGATCTGGTGATGGACGTGCGCTTTTTGCCGAATCCCTACTATGACCCGGAATTGCGCCCGCTCACGGGCTTGGACGCGCCCGTGCGCGATTTCGTGATGCTGCGCGATGAGACCATCGAATTCAAGAAGCGCTGGCATGCGCTGTTGGATGTGGTCATGCCGAGGTACGTGTCCGAAGGCAAGCAGCAGCTGGCCATCGGTGTGGGCTGCACGGGCGGCCAGCACCGCTCCGTGGCGCTGGCGGAATCCACGGGGGACTACCTGAAATCCAAGGGATACCGCGTGTCGGTGGCCCATCGCGACCTGGGCAAGGCTGAGCGCGCGAAGACGGAGCGGGAAGCGCTGGCAGGCGAAGCGCCGGACGCCCACGTGTCCTGAGGCCCATGGAGCCGCGTCCTTTCCATATGGACCCCTCTGCCACCGGCGCGTTCCGGGCGCTGGATGACTCCGTGATGGCGGGGCAGGTGCCCGGCGGCGTGGATGAGGCCATCGAAGCGGTGGTCATCGGGGGAGGCACGGGCGCGCCCGTGTCCATCCGCACGCTCTTGTCCTTGGGCGTGTCCACGAACGCCGTGGTGGCCATGGCCGATGACGGCGGTTCCACCGGCATCCTGCGGGACAAGGCGGATGTCACGCCGCCCGGGGACATCCGCAAGTGCATCGCCGCCTTCGCCGATGACCCTACGGACCCTTTGGTGCGCGCCTTCAAGTACCGGTTCGCCGTGGCGGACGACCATGCGCTGGGCAACCTCTTGCTGGCCGCGCTGGAGGACGCATCCGGGTCGTTCCCGGAGGCCATCCGCATCTGCGAGCGCCTGGTGGATGCCCAGGGCCATGTGCATCCCTCCACGCTGGACCACGTCACGCTCTCCGCCCGCACGCGCGATGGACGCACGTTGGACGGCCAGGCTGTGGCCTGCCATTCGAAGACGGCGCTGGAATCCGTGCGCCTGTCATCAGATGAGGGCGTCATCCGCGCCTACCGACCCGCAGTGAAGGCCATCGAACGGGCCGATCTCATCGTGCTGGGGCCGGGATCCCTTTTCACCTCCATCATCCCGAACCTTCTGGTGCCCGGCATCGTGGATGCCATCCAGCGGTCGCGCGGGGCGGTGCTGTTCGTGTGCTCCCTGGCGGACGTGCAAGGGGAGACCTGGGGCCTGTCAGCCAGGGAGCATCTGGCGGCGCTGTTCGACCACGGGATGTACGGGCTGGTGGATTACATGCTGGTGCACACCCCGGTGCAGCTGCGTGCGGAAAGCCCGGCCACGGGCAGTTTCATCGCGGTGGCGGGGGACGAACCGGAATACGCATCCACGTCCGACCTGGACGATCTGCGCCTCTCTGAAGGCGTGCGGCCCGTGTCCATCAACTACCAGGACCTTCTGGCCATCCAGGCCGAAGGCCCGGTGGTCTTGGCGCGCGATCTTGCCGACCCGCGTCATCCTTCTTGGCACAGCCCAGCAGCGCTGCGTGATGCCATCCTGCAGGTCATCCGGCTCATGCTCTCTCGACGGGACCGGTGAGCCCGTGTCGTTCACCACGGACGTGAAGGACGAGCTGGCCCATGTGGAGGCGGTCTGCTCCCACTGCGACCGGGCCACGTTGGCTGCGCTCGTGAGGGTGGAGGGCACGCTCTTTTTGAGCGGCCCGGGCAGCTACCGGATGGAGATAGCCACGGATTCAGCCTCGGTGGCGCGCCTGGTCATCCGGCTGCTCCATGCCCTCTACGGACTGGAGACGGAGCTCACCATCCGCCGTTCGGTCCTGCACAAGACGCCGAACTACCTGATAGAGATCCCCACGCAGCCGCGGCTGGCACCGGCGCTGCGCGACATGGGCATCGTGGCGAAGGACGGCGGCCTGCAGATGGGGATCGAGCCGCGCCTGGTGTCCAAGACCTGCTGCCAGGCCGCCTATGTGCGCGGCATCTTCTTGGGCAGCGGCTTCATATCCGACCCGAAGAGCGATTTCCATTTCGAGATGATCGTGGAGAACCAGCAATTCGCAGAAGACGTGGTGGAGCTTTTGACCTCCCGGGGCATCGGCGCGAAGTCCATGGCGCGCCGCTCTTCCCAGATGATCTACTTGAAGAGCGGCAACGCCATCCTGGAGTTCTTGGCGTTCACCGGTGCGCACCGCTCCGCGCTCATGTTGGAGGAAGTGCGCGTCATGAAGTCGGTCCGCAATGACGTGAACCGCCAGATCAACGCCGAGATGGCCAACCAGCACAAGGCCACCGACGCGGCGGTGCGCCAGCTGTTCATGATCCGTGACGTGCTGAAAGAACATGAGGTCTCGTCGCTGCCACCTGCGCTGCAGGAATTCATCCGCTTGCGCGTGGCTTATCCGGAAGCGTCCCTGAAGGAGCTGGGGGAGCGCCATGACCCGCCGCTCTCCAAATCAGCCGTGAACCACCGCCTGCGCCGTCTGGAACAGCTCCTCAACAGCTGAGCGCTCAGGCGAAGTCAACAATGCCGTGCCAATGACGGACGCGCGGCTTGAAAATGGCTTTTCGGCCACCACTGAATGGTATGCTTTCTGACGTGCGCGCACATGCGGCGCACGTCTTGGAATCCAACAGAAGGAGCCAGCATGACAACCAAGATAGCGATCAACGGTTTCGGCAGGATCGGGCGTTTGGTGTACCGCGCCATGGCGAACGACCCTGACCTTGAGGTGGTGGCCGTGAACGACCTCGGCGACATCCCCACGATGGCGCATCTTCTGAAGTATGACTCCGTGCATGGGCGCGCCTTCGATGAGATCGAAGTGGTGGAAGACGGCATGGTGGTGGATGGCCACAAGGTGGTCGTGCTGTCCGAGCGCGACCCGAAGGACCTGCCCTGGAAGGATCTGGGAGTGGACATCGTCGTGGAGTCCACCGGCTTCTTCACCGACGGCGAAAAGGCGAAGGCCCACCTTGAGGCGGGCGCCAAGAAGGTCATCATCTCCGCTCCCGGCAAGAACGTGGACGCCACCATCGTCATGGGCGTGAATGACGGCACCTACAACAAGGAGACGGACAACATCGTCTCCAACGCTTCCTGCACCACCAACTGCCTGGCCCCGTTCGCGAAGGTGCTCTTGGACACGTTCGGCATCAAGCGCGGCTTCATGAACACCATCCATGCCTACACCAACGACCAGAAGATCCTGGACCTGCCCCACAAGGACCTGCGCCGCGCTCGTGCTGCCGCCATGTCCATGATCCCCACCACCACCGGCGCTGCCCGTGCGGTGGCGCTCGTGCTGCCTGACCTCAAGGGCAAGCTGGACGGCTTCGCCACCCGCGTGCCCACTCCTGACGGATCCATGGTGGACCTCACGGTGGAGCTGGAGAAGCCGGCCACGGTCGAAGAGATCAACGCGGCCATGAAGGCGGCGGCCGAAGGCCCCATGAAGGGCATCCTGGCTTACACTGAAGACCCGCTGGTCTCCATCGACATCGTGGGCTGCCCGGCCTCTTCCGTCTTCGATTCCGGCCTCACCATGGTGCTCGGCGGCGAAGGGAACTTCGTGAAGTGCATCTCCTGGTACGATAACGAGTGGGGCTACTCCAACCGGGTGAAGGATTTGGCCAAGATCATGCTCTGAGCGGCTGCGGCCGCACCAGATGGCTGCCTCAGCCTTCCAAGCCTCCGGTCGTTGGACGAAGCCAACACCCAGCGGCTTTCAGGCTGATACAGCTCATCTGGTGCGCCCTCGCTTCGCTCAGAGATGATCCTGCATCATTTCTGGGGCGCCCTCGCTCGCTTCAGAGATGATCCTGCAGCATCTTCCAGTGCTGGGTGTTGCGGGGGGGGGAGCCCGCAACATTTTCGTTTTGCATCGCTGAAAGGGAATTCATGGCAGACATCAGAAGCATCGATGAGCTGGATGCGCGCGGCAAGCGGGTCTTGGTGCGCGTGGATCTCAACACGCCGGTGAAGGACGGCAAGGTGACGGATGACACGCGCATCCGTGCGGCGCTGCCCACCATCGAAAAGCTCATGCAGGACGGCGGCCGCGTTATCCTCGTGAGCCACGTGGGCCGTCCTGCCGGGACCGGTTTCGAAGAGGCGTACAGCATCGCTCCCATAGCGGACAGGTTGGGCGAGCTTCTGGGATGCTCCGTTGCGCGGGCAGAAGACGTCACCGGCCCCAGCGCCCACGCCGTCGTCCAGGCCATGGAGGACGGAGACGTTGTGATCCTGGAGAACGTGCGTTTCGACGCGCGCGAGAAGAAGAACGATGCTGTTTTCGCCCGTGAACTGGCGGATCTGGCCGATGCCTATGTGAACGACGCGTTCGGCACCGCGCATCGCGCCCATGCCTCCACCGCTGGCGTGGCTGAGCTGCTCCCGTCCTATGCGGGATACCTCATGCAGCGCGAAGTGGGCACGCTCACTTCCATGCTGGACGATCCGAAGCGCCCCTTCGTGGCCGTGCTCGGCGGCAGCAAGGTCTCTGACAAGATCAAGGTGATCGACGCTCTGCTGGACAAGGCGGACGTCCTCATCATCGGCGGTGCCATGTGCTTCACGTTCCTCATGGCGGAAGGCTGCGGGGTGGGGAAGTCGTTGGTGGAGCCGGACTGGGTGGAGCGCGCCCATGACATGATGGCGAAGGCGAAGCGCAACGGCGTGCGCCTCTTGCTCCCGGTGGATGTCATCGTGGCCGAGGCCATGGCAGAAGATGCCCAGACCTTCGCCGTGTCCGTGAAGGAGATCCCGGATGGCTCCATGGGTCTGGACATCGGGCCTGAGACGGCCGAGATCTACGCGGACGCCATCAAGAAGGCGGCATCCGTTTTCTGGAACGGCCCCATGGGCGTCTTCGAGATGAAGCCCTTCGAAGCGGGCACGCGCAAGGTGGCGGAAGCCATCGCGGCCAACCGAGAGGCTGACACCATCATCGGCGGCGGCGATTCGGTGGCTGCCGTGAACCAGTTCGGCGTGGCCGACCAGATGACCTTCATATCCACCGGCGGCGGCGCTTCCATGGAGCTGGTCCAGGGAGAGGTGCTTCCCGGCGTGGAAGCGCTCGCGCGCTAGACCCAGAAAGGCAGTGATGCACATGGCACGCAAGCCCCTCATCGCAGGGAATTGGAAGATGAACAACACCATCGGAGAAGCGGTGGTGCTGGCCCAAGAGATATCGAACAATTTCGAGAAGGATTGGCTGGAGACGGTGGATGTGGCCGTCTGCCCTCCTTACACTGATCTGAAGCCGGTCTATTCCGTGTTCGAGTTCGACAAGCTGAAGGTGGGCGTTGGCGCGCAGAACGTCTTCTGGGAGCCTTCGGGCGCCTACACCGGCGAGATATCCGTTCCCATGCTCACCGGCATCGGGTGCGCCTGGTGCATCGTGGGGCATTCGGAGCGCCGCCAGCATTTCGGCGAGACGAACGAGGACGTCAACAAGAAGGTCCACGCGCTCTTGGCTGACCGGACCCGTCCCATCGACCCCATCATCTGCGTGGGAGAATCGCTCTCCGTGCGCGAAGAGGGCACCTACGTGGCTTTCGTGGACGCGCAGGTGCGCGCGGCCTTCGCGGGCGTGGATGCGGGCGTGGCGAAGGACTGCGTGGTGGCCTATGAGCCCATCTGGGCCATCGGCACCGGACGCACGGCCACGCCGGAGCAGGCCCAAGAGGTTTGCGCGGCCATCCGCGTCACGCTGGCGGACCTGTTCGGCCAAGAGACGGCCGACTCCATCCGCGTGCTCTACGGCGGCTCCATGAACGAGGGCAATGCGGACACGTTGCTTGCCCAGCCTGACATCGACGGCGGCCTCATCGGCGGCGCGTCGCTCAAGGCGGCGTCGTTCATCCAGATCGTGAAGGCAGCGCTCTAGGATGGCCCGCACGCACCCCTTCCCGCTCTGCCTCATCATCATGGACGGCTTCGGACTGGCGGAAGCCGGTCCGGGCAATGCTATCTCCCAAGCGGATACGCCCGTGCTGGATGCGCTCTTCTCAGACCGCGACTGGACGCGGTTGCAGGCATCCGGAGAGGCGGTGGGCTTGCCGGCTGGCCAGATGGGCAATTCGGAAGTGGGGCATTTGAACATCGGCGCGGGGCGAGTGGTCTATCAAGAGCTCACGCGCATCAACCGGGCGTGCGCTGATGGGTCTCTGGCGGAGAACGCGGTGCTGCAGGATGCGTTCGCAGCTGCGCGCCAAGAAGGTTCGGTGCTGCATCTGATAGGCCTTTTGAGCGACGGCGGCGTGCATTCCTCCAACGAGCACCTCTACGCGCTCATGGAAGCGGCTGCAGAAGCCGGGGCGGGGGAGGTCTTCATCCACTGTTTCCTTGACGGACGGGATGTCCCGCCCTCCAGCGCCCTCGGTTACGTGGAGGAGCTGGAAGCGCGCATTGCGTCACTCCGCGAACGCTTCCCCGGCACCGCCATGGGCGTGGCCACGCTCTCCGGGCGCTACTACGCCATGGATCGGGATAAGCGCTGGGACCGCGTGCAGCGCGCCTATGGGGCCATCGTCTGCGCGGAAGGACGGACGGATGCTGCGCCCGCAGAAGCGCTGGAAGCGTCCTATGCCGAAGGCGTCACGGACGAATTCGTCGTGCCCGTGGCCTTCCAAGGCCGCGGCATGCGCGACGGGGATTCCGTGGTGTTCTTCAACTTCCGCCCTGACCGTGCGCGGGAGCTCTCCCATGCGCTGGTGGACGACGCGTTCGATGGCTTCGAGCGGTGCGCGCATCCGCAGGTGCGCTTCGTCTGCCTCACTGAATACGATCCGGCCCTTGACGCGCCGGTGGCGTTCCCGAAGGAGTTCCCGGAAAACGTGCTGGCTGACGTGCTGGCGGCCTCGGGTCTTTCCCAATACCACATCGCCGAGACGGAGAAGTATGCGCACGTCACGTTCTTCCTGAATGGTGGCGTGGAAGAGCCGAAAAAGGCTGAGGAGCGCACGCTCATCGCCTCGCCGAAGGTGGCCACCTACGACCTGCAGCCGGAGATGAGCGAACCGGAGGTGGCATCCGCCTTGGCGGCGGCCATCCGTTCGGATGAGGCGGATGTCTACATCGTGAACTTCGCGAACTGCGACATGGTGGGGCATACCGGGTCCATTCCGGCCGCTATCAGCGCTGTTCAAGCCGTGGACGCGGGCGTGGGGGAGGTGCTGGCCGCCGTGGAAGAGAAGGGCGGCGTGGCCTTCATCACGGCTGACCACGGCAATGCGGACAAGATGCTGGCCGAGGACGGAACGCCCCACACGGCGCACACCACGGCATTGGTGCCGTTCATCCTGGCTGATTTCAGCGGGCAGGGGCTGCGCCTCACCGGGGCTGAGGGCGTTCTGGCGGACATCGCGCCCACTCTGTTGTCCGTGCTGGGCATCCCGGTGCCGCCTGAGATGACGGGCGTGAGCTTGGTTGCCTCCTGAAGCTCTATGGGATATACTTCCTGATTCGTTGTGCACTGAACTGACAGAAAGAAGCGTGAAGCATTGACTCCACTGGTCATCGTGTTCTTGGTCCTGCTGTTCCTCTCCGGCATCGGATTGATCATCTTCATCCTCATGCATTCCGGCAAAGGCACCGGCATCTCTGATGCCATCGCCAGCTCCATGTATTCCACGCAGACGGGCACCAGCATCATAGAGAAGAATCTGGATCGCATCACCATCATCTGCGCCATCGTGTTCTTGGTGTCCCTGCTCGTGCTCATGGTCATCTATCCTCACGGGACCATCAACACGAATTAGCCCGTGATTCTTTGTTGCGCGTGAGCTCCAATCTGATAGAATCTCACGCTGCACGTTGAAGTGTCGGAGTGGTGGAACGGCAGACACGCTAGCTTGAGGTGCTAGTGCCCACATATCGGGTGTGCGGGTTCAAATCCCGCCTCCGACACCAGAAGCATCATCAGGCCCGGAGCTTTCACAGCCCGGGCCTTTTCCTTTGTCGGGGGATGTTGAACCCGCGGGTTCGCCTTCCCAGATATGCAAAAGGGACGTCCCAAATTGCACATAGAAACAAGGCATCTGCAAAAGAAGGATCATTCCTATGTGCGATTTGGAACGTCCCTTTTGCATATCTGGCGCGACATGCGATTTGGAGCGTCCCTTTTGCACATGGGGAATGGCGGCTTGACGCGGTCTTCCAGTCTGGTATGATATCGGGCTGCTGACGCTGAGAAGCCTGACGGGCGGTTAGCTCAGGGGGAGAGCACTACCTTGACACGGTAGGGGTCACAAGTTCAAATCTTGTACCGCCCACCATGAAACCCCAGCAGGCGACTTCGGTCGCCTGTTTTTTATGCCCGCATCCCGCGGCCGGGGCCGTCCTCCCCTAGCGCGCCGGCCCCTCGTCCTCTCCTGCGTCTCCCTCGGGCTCGATGTGGACGAGCACCTCGCGCACGGCGGGGAACTGCTCCTTCACGGCCGCCTCCACCTCATCGCCGAGCGCGTGGGCGTCACGCACGGTCATGGCGGGATCCACCCAGATGTGCAGGTCGCAGTAGACCTCGGCCTCGGTGCCGCGGGTGCGCACCCGGTGCACGCCGCGGATGCCGGGCACGGAGGCCGCCACGGCCCGCACGGCGGCCTCCGGCAGCTGCGCGGTATCCGAGAGCGTCCGGAACGCCGTGCGGAACACGCCCCAAGCCGACACGAGGATGGCTGCGGTCACCACGAGCGCCATGAGGGGATCGGCCTGCGGAAACCCGAGCGCCACGAGCACCAGACCCGCGATGACCCCGAGCGACACGAACACGTCGGAGAGCGTATGGGCCGCGTCGGCCATGATGATCTCGCTCTTGAGACGCCGCCCGGCACGTCGCTCGTAGGTGGTCACGAACAGGTTGATGACGAGGGTGCCCACCATGACGGCGAACGACGCCGGCGTGACCACCGCCGTGTAGGAGCCGCTCATGAGCTTGCCCACGGCCCCGCTGCCCACCTCGAAGGCCGCCAGGAGCAGCAGCGCGCCGATGGCGAGCGAGCCGTAGGTCTCGAACTTGGAATGGCCGTAGGGATGGCCCTCGTCGGCCGGGCGCGCGGCCAGCGCGATGCTCACGAGCCCCACGATGTTGCCCACCGAGTCGAACACCGAGTGGATGCCGTCGGCCTGCATGGAGGCCGAGCCCGACGCCAGGCCGTAGAAGAACTTGGCCGCCGCCACGGCGAGGTTGAGCACGAAGACGATCCACAGCACGCGCTCGACGCGGTGGGCGTGAGACGTGCCCGCAGAGCTCTCGACGGCCATGGGACAGCCCTCCCTCCTCGGCGGCCCGTCGAGCCGCCTGATAATGAAAAGAGCCCCTGACGGGGCTCTTCGGGTTTCGCTGGTGTCAGAGGCGGGATTTGAACCCGCACACCCGATATGTGGGCACTAGCACCTCAAGCTAG
>CANSWY010000019.1 GCA_947650915.1 uncultured Eggerthellaceae bacterium
ACGACAAGCACATCGAGGTCATCGCGCGCCAGATGCTGCGCAAGGTGGCCGTGCTGGATTCCGGTGAGTCTGATCTGCTGCCCGGGCGTCAGGTGAACCGGTTCGAGTTCGAACGTGTCGCGAACGACCTGATCGCTGACGGCAAGGAGCCGCCGGTGGGCCAGCCGCTGCTGCTGGGCATCACGAAGGCGTCGCTGGCCACGGATTCGTGGCTGTCCGCTGCGTCCTTCCAGGAGACCACCAAGGTGCTCACGGACGCTGCCATTGAGAGCAAGACGGACCACCTGGCCGGCCTCAAGGAGAACGTCATCATCGGCAAGCCCATCCCGGCGGGCACGGGACTCGCGCGCTACCGTGATGTGCAGCTCACGTACAAGGGCGTGCCCATCACGAAGAGCGCCGAACGGGATGAAGCGCTGCCGGATTACGCGCCGGATGCGCTGCGTGAGATCGAAGAGCTCATCCCGCAGCCGGAGGACTGGGCGCTGGACGGCGAATTCTTCGGTGGCCCCTACGGCAGCTACCTGAACGGGTTCTCCAAGATGCACGCGGGCCATAACCTGACGGATGAGCAGGCGCGCCTGTACATCTTCGATGACCTGGGCGTGTCCCAGCGCTGGGCGAACAAGTTCTCTGAGGCGGGCATTGAAACGGTGGCGGACCTGCTGGGCCACACGGAAGATGATCTGCTGCGCATCGAGGGCATCGGCGTGAAGGCCATGGAAGAACTGAAGGCCGGGCTGGAAGAGCGCGACCTCATGCACGTGATAGAAGACGACCTGGCGGCTTCTTCGGACGACATGTCGCAGCTGCTGGACATGGTGTTCTCTCCGGATGACACCATTCTCATCGGAGGCGATGAGCCGCCTGCGTTCTCCACAGATGGGGAGGAGATGCTGGGCGAATCGCTGCCGCCGCGCTCTTACAAGCGCAACCTGGAGGAGCTGGATGCGCTGCTGGGTTCCGTGGGAGGCCTGGGGGAGCTGGGCATCTCCATCACAGATGCGGATGACGAATCCGCCTCCTCGTCTGACGACGAAGAAGAGTAGCATCCCGAACGGCCCGCGCCCCGCGCGGGCCGTTCTCCATGGCACCGGATGTGCAAAAGGGACGTCCCAAATTGCACCTGCAAGGTTGCCGGATGTGCAAAAGGGACGTCCCAAATTGCACATAGGAATAGCGAACCTGTGCTGAATGACTATTCCTATGTGCAATTTGGAACGTCCCTTTTGCACATCTCCCGTGCGTGGTCGCGAACGCTGTGGCACACGCGGCCTCCGCATAATCGCGTATAATCCCACGCAGGAAAAACCGCAAGCAAAGGAGCTTTCCTCATGAAGCTGTCAAAGAAGCTGGTCGCCACGCTCACTGCGGGCGTCATGGCATTCGCGCTGTTCGGCTTGGCCGGTTGTGCTGGTTCTGATCAGTCTGACGCCACCAAGGAATCCACCACCGAAGAGATCAATGCGCAGGATATCGAAGTCACTGCATCCGGCTACACTGTTCTGCCTGACCAAACGGTCAGTTACGCCTTCACGGTGGAGAACCCGAACGAGGGCTATGTTGCCAACAGCGTGACGTTCACCATCGAAGGTTACGATGAGAACGACGTCATGCTCATCGGCGGCGGTGAGACCATCCAGGAGGTGTACCCGGGTGTCACCACGGCTGCCGCAGGCACGTCGTATCTCTCTGATCCGTCTGCCACCATCGCGCGCTTCGAGATCAAGCCGCTCATGCAGAACGTGCTCTGGACGAAGGCCACCGAAACGCCGGAACAGCTCAACAGCATGTTCCAGCTCTCTGACACCCAGGTCACCGAAGGCGACGGCTCTATGACCATCACGGGCAGCATTTCTGCGGACATGCCTTCGAATGACGAAGAGGGCGGTTCTGCGCTGGACAACCGCATGGACGCACATGTGGTGGCCATCCTGCGCGACGCTGACGGCAACATCATCTGCGGCGGCTCCGCCATGGGCATCATGCTGGACCCGTCCATGACGCCGGTGACCACCAGCGGCAGCGGCGTGGTCCCGGGCACGGTGGACGAGAACGGCAATCTGGTGGATGAAGAGGGCAACCCCATCGAACCCAACGACGCCGAAGTCATCAGCGGCGAACCCACTGAGGAAGACCTCCAGGCCGAAGGCGAAGAGGGCACCAGCAAGGCTACCACCACCTACACCATCACCATCCCGGGCGTGGTCAGCTATGCTACCGTGGACGTGTACGCCACCCCTGGCATCTAGTCGAACTCCACGAACGCACCCAGGCACCCCGTGCTCCCGCACGGGGTGCTTCTGTTTCCCGCCCGCAAAGCCCCACCCTGCGCAGTTGCCGGATGTGCAAAAGCGCCACCCCAAATCGCACCAGATGGCAAAAGGGACGTCCCAAATTGCATCCGCAAGGTTGCCAGATGTGCAAAAGGGACGTTCCAAATTGCACATAGGAATAGCGAACCTGTGCTGAATGACTATTTCTATGTGCAATTTGGAACGTCCCTTTTGCACATCGGGTGCACGCACTCGTAGCAAAGGCTTCAGCCTTTGTCCCACCTGGATCCGTTCGCATCTCCTCCTCTGTCCCCCGCCTCCGGTACAGTAAGCTATCTCTCAACGCAACGAAGGAGGCATCATGGCCAACGAAACGACGCCCCTGGTGGGCATCATCATGGGATCTGAATCCGACATGCCCGTCATGGAAGCGTGCACGAAACAGCTGGAGGAATTCGGCATCCCCTACGAAGTGAAGGTGGCCAGCGCCCACCGCAAGCCCGCGGTCGTCCATGAATGGGCATCCACTGCGTGCGAACGCGGCCTGCGCGTGGTCGTGGCCGCAGCCGGCAAAGCCGCGCACCTGGGCGGGGTGGTGGCCGCATTCACGCCGCTGCCCGTCATCGCCGTTCCTATGAAGACCAGCGATCTGGGCGGTCTGGATTCGCTGCTCTCCATGGTGCAGATGCCCAGCGGAGTGCCGGTGGCCACCGTGGCCATCAACGGCGCGAAGAACGCGGCCATCCTGGCAGCGCAGATCATCGGCACCGGCACGGATGAAGCGGCCCAGCACGCCCTGCAAGAAGTCGTCCAGCTGAAGGACCAGATGGCGTCCTAGCGGAATCGCCTCTTTCCAGCCTCAGAACAGCAGCGACTGCACCAGCTCGATCGCGCCCACGGTCAGCGAGCTCAATGCTTCCGGGTCGTAGAATCCCGAGGCCACGGTCGCTGTCAGCGACACGATGAGGCACGCCTGCATGAACCGCACCGTCCACGGGAACAGGCCGGCCGCGCGCAAGCGCTGCGAATATGCGCAGCGCATGAATCCCAAGGTGCCCAGCACTACCAGCGGCAGAGAGAAATCCAGCACGTAGCGTGGGAGCACCCCGGCCGCTTCCGCGTCGAACACAGCCAGAAGCAGCGCAAGCCCCGCTGTGACGCCTACGGCAGCGCGGCGCAGCCACGCGCTCTTCCGCGGCTCATCCGGCCCTTTCGGCAGCAGCGCCAGCATGAACCAAATGCTGGGGGCCAGCCAGAGCAGTCCGCCGATGCTGCGTTCGATGGTCATCGCGCCCGAATAGTCGAACGCAGTCGGCACAGTGCAGAAGAACGGAAAGTTCGGTTCCACGTTCGGCAGCTGGAACAGAAGGTAGTACAGACCTGCGAACGCAGCTTCAAGCGAAAGAGGCCTCAGATTCATGTCATTGATGGTGAGGTTGTAGTTCGCGCCGAAATCGATGGGCGAACCGAACCGCGCCGTGTTGTAAAGCCCGAGCAGCACCAGCACCACTACGAACGGCATGAGCGCTGCGGCCAGGTAAGAGGCGCGCTCGTTCCGCGTTTTCCATCTGCGTAGAGCCTTCACGCCGAACGGAATGAGCAGCACGCAGAACACGCTCATCTGCGGACGGCATGCGAAGGTGAGCGCCAGCAGACATGAGCCAGGCACCGCGAGCCAGGGGCGTTGGTCTGTGCGCGCGTACAGGGCAGCGCCCCAGGTCAGGCATGCCAAGCCACAGAGCATGGGGAGGGAGTACACCGAAGGTCCAAGGCACCACGACAGCAAGGATGCGAACGGCACGATGCCCACGCACAGCATGAGCGCGCCCAGGGAGATGCCCGGGAAACGTCTGCGCGCCAGTTGCGTGAGCAAGCTGCCGCAGCCGAACACGATCAGCACGAGGCAGATGAGCACGGCCAAGAAGGAAGGGAACGCCTGCCCGGTCAGCAGGTAGCAGGGCAGGTAGAAGATCAGGGCGGGCAGCACGCCGAAATAGACATAAAAATGCCCCTGGTAGTACGCGATATCCCAGATTCGGTACGTCTCATCGCCCAGTTCGGCGCGGCGTTCGGAAAAGTCATAGGGGTTGTCCAGGTATCTGAGCGGGGGAGGGTCGTCGATGGTCAGATCAACGCGGCCCTGGGCCAGGGACTCCGCCAAGAGGAAGTACTGGTCTTCCACGGTCGGAAGGTTGGACGGCGTTTCCAAAGGAGCCGACAGTTCGGAGCCGCTTTGGAACAAGCCCATGCCTGTTTTGGGCACTACGAACATGAGGAGACAGAGCAGGGCTGCGGCAACGGCTGAGGTGGTGAGCACCGCTGCACGTGCGCGCCTGCGCATGCGCGCAGCACCCCCGTCTTGGGCGAACGCGGGCATCCGGAAGATGGCACGAGCTGGGCTGAAGCCCCAGATCAGCAAGCCCAGGCAGAGCAGCACCGCCACCCTCAGCCATGAGAATGCGAACGGGATGGGAACGTTGACCTGTACTTCTGAAAGCACGGAGTCGTTCGCGGTTTCGTCACCTGCATCCGCGTGCACGATCAGCGGCTCGGCTTCCACTTTCAGGAGGGTCACGCCGCCATGGGCGTTGAGGGGGAAGACCTGCGTTTCAGGAATGGAGGGATACACATTCTTGCGCATGACGTGCGTGAATCGGGTGGATCCTTCATCAGAGAACGTGACCGTCACGCTGACGGGTTGGTCCGCTTGCACGCCGAAGGTGGAGATCTTCAGCGGATGATCGAGGATGAGGGCCGGACTGGTGCCCTCGGACGTCTTCGCATCAGCGATGGTCCACTCCGGCGCATCTTCGACGTAGGCTCCGTTCTGGATGATGGTCTGCGGCTGCAGGTCAGCCGTTTTCCAATGGAGATAGTTGAACGCCGTGCATTCCAGAGCCACCACGATGACAACGAACGCGGCGAATGCGAAGAGCGTGCGCGCCCAAGGCAACGCCAGCGCGTTGTGGGCGCGGGGCGTGCTGGATCTATCAGGAGTGATGCAATCGTTCATGCGTTTCCCTGCTCCAGCAGATGCTGCACCACGTATCCGGCCAGCATCAAGCCAGCCACGGGCGGCATGTATGAATGCGTGCCCAGCTCTGTTTTCTGGCTGCGGGCCGCACCTTCTTCCGGGCGCACCTTCGCGGGACGTTCGGTGGAGTACAGCACGTCCATGTCAGGGATCTGCCGCGCGCGGCAGATCTTGCGCATCTCCCGGCAGAAGGGGCAGCCTTCCGTTTCGAACAGGCGCGCGAACGTGAGCGCTGTGGGGTCCGACCGGTTCGCCATGCCCATGGCCGAAACGGTGGGGATGCCTTCGCGCGCAGCATAGCCAGCGATGGCCGCCTTCGCGGTGAGCGTGTCCACGGCGTCCACGATGAAATCAGGCCGCGGGAAGGGCGCCAGCAGATCCGCGATGGTCTCTTCCAGCACGAACGCGAAGAGCGCGTCCACCTGTACGTCAGGGTTGATGTCATGCGCCATGGCGGCCATCACGTCCACCTTGCGCTGACCGACCGTGCTCAAGAATGCGATGGATTGCCGATTCAGGTTGCTCAGTTCCACCACGTCCTTGTCCACGAACAGGAAGCTGCCCACGCCGGCGCGCACCAGGGATTCCGCGCAGGCGGAACCCACGCCGCCCAGCCCGATCACGGCCACGCGCGCCTCCGCCAGCTTGCGGATGCCCTCTTCGCCCAAAAGCCGCCTTGACCGCGATATCCTCTCGTCCTGTTCCATGGAAAGATTGTACCCCGGCCACCCATGTGCAAAAGGGACGTCCCAAATTGCACCCGCGAGGTTGCCTGATGTGCGAAAGGGACGTCCCAAATTGCACATAGCAACAGTCCCTCAGCGCGCATGATCGTTTCCTATGTGCAATTTGGAACGTCCCTTTTGCACATCCAGTCCGAAACGTCCCTTTTTCACACCACCTGCTCAAGCATGCACGATCTGCAGCGCTCCCTTCGCGCTTGGGGTGCCGAAAGCGCACAGTGCCGGTATCCGCTAGAATGCCCCCATGCAAAACGACGAACGAAACGCTGGCGTATCTCCCATCGGCACAACGCTGGAGACGCTGGCAGCAACCATCAGCCAGCGGAAAGCCGCCACCGAAGAGAGCTACACGCATCGGCTGTTGGAGGGCAAGCTGGACAGCCTTCTCAAGAAGGTGTCCGAAGAGTCCCTGGAAACCTGCCTGGCCGCCAAGGAGACGGACTTGATTCCCGAAGGTGAGCAGCAGGCAGCGTCCACGGACCACCTCCGCTACGAAGCGGCGGACCTCATCTACCATCTGATGGTCCTCTTGTCCCGGTTCGGCATCTCGAATGATGATCTGGCGGCGGAACTGAACGCGCGCATGACGCCGGAGGAGCGCCCGCACGGCGCCCGCGTCATGGGTCAAGACCACATCAACAGGGGGAAATGACATGACAAGGATGTTCGGCACGGACGGCGTTCGCGGCATCGCGAACAAGGAGCTCACGAATCAGATCGCGTATCGCCTGGGCCAGGCGGCCGTGGTCTTTCTGGGCAAGACCATCGTGGTGGGCAAGGATACGCGCCTGTCCGGTGACATGCTGGAAGCGGCCATGGTGGCCGGCATCGAAAGCGCGGGCGGCACGGCGCTCCTGACCGGCGTGATTCCCACGCCTGCAGTGGCGCTTCTGGTGCGCAAGCTGGCGGCGGCCGGCGGCGCGGTCATCTCTGCTTCGCACAACCCGCCGGAGTACAACGGCATCAAGCTGTTCGACGCGAAGGGCTTCAAGCTGCCGGACGCTCTGGAAGACCGCATCGAGGATTTCGTGCGCGCAGGCGGCCTGGAGGCCACTGAAGAGGGCGCGCCCATCGGTTCTGACCTGGGCTTCACGGTGCAGCTGAACGACGCGGCTGAGATTTACATCACGCACGCGGTGGAATCCGTGCGCGGCCAGGGCATCACGTTCGAAGGCATGACGGTGGCCATCGACACCGGCCATGGCGCCTCTTCAGAGACCAGCCCGGAGGCGCTGCGGCGCCTGGGCGCGGACGTGCACGTCATCAATGACGATTACGACGGGTGCGACATCAACGTGGAGTGCGGCTCCACGCATCTGGGTCCCATCCGCCAGCTGGTGGCGGAACGCAGGGCGGACATCGGCATCGCGCATGACGGAGACGCCGACCGCGTCATGCTGGTGTCACCCACCGGGGCGGAGATAGACGGCGACGTGATCGAAGCCGTGTGCGCGCTGGACATGAAGGAGCGCGGCTGCCTGGCGAACGACACCGCGGTCAGCACCGTCATGTGCAACTTGGGCTTCGTGCATGCCATGCGCGACGCGGGCATCACGGTGGTGCAGACGAAGGTGGGCGACCGCTACGTGCTGGAAGAGATGCGCGAACACGGGTACTCCATCGGCGGCGAGCAGTCCGGCCACATGATCTTGCTGGAGCATAATTCCACTGGCGACGGCCTCATGACAGCGGTGCAGTTCATCGCGGCGGTGAAGCGCAGCGGGCGCAGCGTGGAAGAGGCGGCCAGCGTGGTGCAGAAGTTCCCGCAGGAGCTGATCAACGTGCGCGTGGAAGACAAGAACGCCGCCTTGGAGAGCGAAGCCGTGAAGGCCGCCGTGCGCGCGGCCGAGGAGGCGCTGGGTGACGACGGCCGCGTGCTGCTGCGCCCCTCTGGCACCGAACCGGTGGTGCGCGTCATGGTGGAAGCCAAGGATGACGAATCCGCCAAGCGCCACGCCGAAGCCATCGCGAACGCCATCCAAGCCTAGTTTTCCACACCCCTTCATACGCGAACGCACAAAGCCCATGTGCAAAAGGCCCGCGCCCCTGATGTGCAAAAGGGACGTCCCAAATTGCACATAGCAACAGTCTTTCGGTGCGTATAGCCATTTCCTATGTGCGATTTGGAACGTCCCTTTTGCACATGGAGAACGAGCTGTTGCCCACGCCCAGCAACCCTCACGCCACGACCTTCGCCTTCGACTCCGGCCCTGTCGGGCCGCTATTTTCAAAAGCGGACTTCAGCGCGTTCTGCGCGCAGCGTCCTTGCCCTTTCCTGATCATCGTCCTTCTCCCAGCTCATGCCTGCGCGGTCATCTGATGCGCAAAAGAGGCGTCCCAAATCGCACCTGAAAGGTTGCCTGATGTGCAAAAGGGACGTCCCAAATTGCACATAGCAACAGTCCCTCAGCGCGCATGATCATTTCCTATGTGCAATTTGGAACGTCCCTTTTGCACATCTGCGCGCGCTCAGAATCCGTGCGAAACGGTGACGGAATCGTGCAGATCCATGCTGAAAACGTGATCAAAATTTGACGAGAAAAAGGTGAAAACTCACACTTGTGTACGCCCGATTTCGGCCGTACTATCCCGGTCAATCGAAATCACAGCACACGAGCATTCGAGACGGCAATCACACAACTGCATCACGCGGGAAGCGGAGGAACCCCCTTCGCTGTCCCGCAAAAAAGCTTCGGAAGGAGGAGCCCTTGGATCGCATTGTCTTCAACCCGGATGGCACCCAGCGCATCCAGCGGCCGTCTGCGCAAGCGCAGCCGCGCGGGCTCCAGCGCGGGGACGTCCTCAAGGGCAAGTACGAGGTGCTGGCGCTCATCGGCCAAGGCGGCATGAGCCGCGTGCATTTGGCGCGCGATCTGGAGCTCACGAACAAGCAGTGGGCCATCAAAGAGGTGGACCGCCATGCCACGGATCTCTTGGGCCGTCCCATCGAACAGAGCTTGGCCAGCGAAGCGGAGCTGCTCTCGCGTTTGCAGCACCCGCAGATCGTCGGTATCGCGGACATCCAGAAAACGGACGATTTCATCTACGTCATCATGGATCACGTGGAAGGGGAATCCCTGGACAAGGTGGTGGCCCGCAGCGGGCCGCAGCGCGAAGAGGACGTGCAGAAGTGGATGCTCCAGATCTGCAGCGCGCTCAGCTATCTGCACCGGCAAGATTCGCCCATCATCTATCGGGACATGAAGCCGAACAACATCATGCTCCACCCGGATGGCTATGTGAAGCTGATCGATCTGGGCGTGGCGCGCGAATACAAGGACGAACAGAAGAAGGACACCATCGCGTTCGGCACCACCGGCTACGCGGCACCGGAGCAGTACGGCAAGGCGCAAACGGATGGCCGTACGGACATCTATGGGCTGGGCGTCACCATGTGGCACCTGCTGGCTGGATGTCCGCCACCGGTGGAGTTCCCGCTGCCGAACGTGCGCGAGGTGAACCCTGCTGTGGGCGAAGGATTCGCGGATGTGATCATTCCTACCTGTACGCAGCTCACGCGTGCATCACGCTACCCCAACTGCGAAGCACTGGCAGCGGATCTGGAAGCGTATCGCGAACTCACGCGGGAATACCGCGCTGAGCAGCGCCACAAAGTGCTGGCGTTCGCGCTCACGTTGCTGGCGGCGGTGCTGCTGGCAGCAACGGGGGTGGGCGCGCTGGCATGGCGGGACGGCCTCATCGAACGGACCTATCAGCACCATTTGGATGCAGGTGATGCGCTCGTGCAGGCCAGCCCTGAAGAGGCGCAGGACGAATACCTGGCAGCCATCGAAGAGCGACCGGATGGCCTTGAGGCTTATGAGGGGCTCATCCGCTCCTACAAGGTGGACAGCGCATTCACGTTGCAGGAGAAGCAGCAGCTGGATGCGGTCTACGGGCGCAACTTGCCCGTGCTCCAGCAGAGCCGCGGCTTTCCGGCGCTGTCCTATGAGATCGGCCGCCTGTACTGGTACTTCTACGACTACGGCCAGACGGGCACCTACGAGGAGAACCAGGCCACGCGCATCAAGGCCTCCTCTGAGCATTTCGCGAACGCCGCACAGGACCCTGCATTCGAAAACGCGCTCACCGCGCAGAGCTATGCGAACATCGCTCGTTTCCTGTCAGGGATCGATGCGGCGGTCATGCAGGGCGAAGAGAGCGCGGAGCTCTACAACGGCTTCTGGAACAGCCTGCAAGAGCTCTCAATGCGGGTTGCCGCGGAACCCATGGAAACGGTGAAGTTGGACGGTTGCGTGCTGGTGGCGAACGCCATCGAAACCTACATGGGGAAGTTCAAGAGCATTGGCGGCATCGGCCAAGACGCCATGGAGGAACTGCTGGGCCGCGCTGTGCAGCAACTGGCGCAGCTGGTGCCCACCACGGATGCGAACGAGCAACTGCGCGTTCAGACGTTGGAGCGGGCGAAAATCGAAACGCCCGCAAAGATAGCAGCGCTGTTCGCGGGCGACCGTGCGCAAGAAGGCAGGTGAGGACATGGAAGGCCTTTTGACCGGATTCGCCCATGGCTCGTTCGTCCTGGCAGCGTGTTCGCTGGTGGCATCGGTGGTCATCTTCGCGAAGGCGCGCGTGCCGGAAGCCATCCGGTTCCTGCGGCACAAACCGGCGCGGCTGCGTCCGGCACCTGCTATGGATGTGTCGAACGGCGCAGCAGCCTCCGATCAAGGAACAGTGCTCGAGCCAGCTGTTGAGCTTGCATCGAACCCTGTTCCGTCGTGCGCCGAACCGCCTGACCGCCCTGAACCGCCCACCCGATTCTTGCCCGAAGACCAAGCTGCATCTGACGAAGAGAGCGAGGACGCCCATGCCTGACTTGAGAGATGTCTTGCGCCGTACGATGGGCTGCTGTGTGGCGGCTGTGCTGACAGCAGCGCTCTGGCCTTGGGCACCCTTGACAGCGAGAGCGGCAGAAGATGGCGATAGTGGAGAACCCGTCCCTGAGGCGCTCTTGCCGGCATCGCCTGCCTCGGTCTCTGTTCCGGGCATGGAATCGGATGAGGGCCCAGGCGAAGAGGCTCGGCCCGAAGACTCCACAGGAGCAGATGCGGAGACGGATGCGGCATCCTTCCAGAGGATCGAACTTGCATTCAGTGAGGCGTCCTACACTTATCGTGAGGCAACGCGGTTGGATGATTCCAGCTTCGAAGAAGGCGATGTTCCCGCGTTCGCATCCGCGTACCGGTTCCAGGTGAACGAAAGCGCCACCAGTGCGCAGCTGGAGGTGGGGTTGGAGGACCCAACGGATCTTCTCACGCTCAGCGTGATGCCCACGGACATGCCCGCTGATCCGGTGTCGGTGAAGGTTGATGCATTCCAGGAAGACGGAGCGGATCCGGTCGCGTCTCTTGAGTTCAGCGTTGCGAACGTGCGCAAGAAGCCCATTGCGGAACTGTCCGTGGCATCGCTCCCGTTCAGATTGGATGCGGCTGAACAGGAACGCTGCGCCGCCCGCGCCGTTCGGGAAGCGCTCCAAGCGGAAAACAGCGGTATTCATCCTGATGATCTGCAAGCGGCGGGTGAAGAGCTTTTCACGGATCTTTCCCTGACGGATTGGCCAGGTGCGTTCGCCGCGCAGCATGAGCACGGCTTCGAGGTCCGCTTCGCGCTGACGCTGGCCCCGCACTTGGATGCGCGCTATGAACTGGCTGATGATGCGCAGCGCATCTCCGTGCAGCCGCTGAAAGAGGTGCGCGCACCGCGTGGCTTCACGTTGAACGGCACGGATGGCGGCGGTTGGTTCGCTGAAGACGTCGCGGCCGCTTATGCGGGCCACGCGCTGGCTCCGGTCCTGGAGGCGGCCTCGTTCCAAGACACGCTGCCTCTGGACAGCACAGAGGGCATCCATGAAGGGGTGGCGCTCTACGCTGAGAGCCGCACGGACAAGGTCGTCACCAAGGTGGCGGACGTGACGTACCGGGTGGACAAGACCGCGCCGGAACCCATGTCGTTCGCGGTGGAAGGGGAGCGTCGGGAAGAGCAAGACGCTTGGTTCTTCCAGCACGAAGCCAGCATCACGGTCTTCGTGAAGGATCCGGACACGAACGTGGGCACCTCGCCTGTGCAGCGCCACGCGGTCATGCCAGCCGTTTCGGGCCTCTCCGCGGAAGATGCGTGGGTGGAATATGAACTGATGGACGGTCAGCGTCGAACCAAGACCGGCATCAGCGTCAGTGGGCCGCAGGGCGAAACGGGTGCGCTGCACTTCATGCTGGATGGGGACCAGGCGGTGCGAGCGGATTCGTTCCGCGTGCACATGCGGGATCGCGCGGGCAACGTGTTGGACACAAGCCTCAACGGCGTACGGGAGATGCCCGCAGAAGTGTTGAAGCTGGTGTCAGATTCCGCTGCCCCTGAGTTGACCGTTTCCTTCAGCAATGATGACGTACGCAACGGGCGCTTCTTCAATGCAGGACGCACCGCATGGTTCACGGTGCAGGAAGCGAATTTCAGCTTCATCCAAGAATACGATCCCGACCAGATCATCGCGTCCATGACGGAAGACGGCCGCACGCAAGTCATCCGTGCGAAGGAGCTTCAGCCGGTCGGGGATGCAACGTGGCAAGCGCAGCATGCGTTCGCAACGGATGCGGAGTGCGCGGTGGAGGCCCAAGTGACGGACCTGGCAGGGAAGGCGTCGGAGCGCTTCAGCGCCAGCTTCGTCATCGATGCGACGCCGCCGATGCTGGACGTGGCGTTCGCGGACGGGGACCAGCTGGTGAATGGGGCATACAGCCCGCGGGGGCGCACGGCCACGGTGACGGTGCGGGAACGGTGGTTCTCCGCGGATCTCATCCACCTTGGTCTTGTCTCGGAGGCGGACAATGCGGGCCAGTCGGCTCCTGCGCAGGCGAGCGCCTGGACAGATCAGGGAGACGCGCATGTCTGCACCGTCGCGTTCCCGGGCCCGGGCGTCTATGCGCTCGCCGTGTCCGGAACGGATCAGGCGCTGAATGCGCTGCCGGACTATGCGTGCCCGCTGTTCACCGTGGATGCGCAGGCACCGCAGATATATGTGCAAGTTGCAGGCGAAGAAGATGCCGCCTCCCGCGCTTATGCCGATGCGTGCCCGGTGATCGTCAGCGTCCAGGACGCGAACATGGATCCGGCTTCCACCATCATTGTTGAATCCGTTGGGCTGGGTGCCAGCACGCATCCCTATCAGGCTCGAACTGCGATCACAGACACGCTCATGACCTGCTCTTTTCCGGACCCGGCATCCACGCCTGAGAACGATGACGTGTACCAGCTGCGCGTGAGCGCGGTGGACCGGGCGGGCAACGCCGCATCGAAGACCGTGACGTGGTCGGTCAACCGCTTCGGCTCCACTTACCTGCTCTCAAAGGAGACGGATGCTCTTCTTTCCCAGCGCTATGTGCGCTCCGAAGACCTCTGCGATGTCCGCATCCAGGAGGTGAACCCCAGCGGATGGGATGCGTCCAGCGCTCTGGTCAGCCTGAGCGCGGGCACGCGGAACGCCACGTTGGCTGAGGGTGTCGATTACACGGTCCAGCCATGCGCAGAGGGTGGATGGCCCGCGCGCGAATACGTGGTGGAAAAAAGCTGCTTCGCGGCAGACGGCCTCTACCAGCTGGCGCTGCGCTCCACCGATGCTGCAGGAAACGCTTCCATGAACACGATGGATGGAACGTCATCAGGGCGCACGCATGCTGCGGAGGTGGTCTTCGCGGTGGACGACACGGCCCCGCTCGTGTCATTCAGCGGGTTCGAACAGCGGCGCGTCGATGCTTCCGCCCATGAGGTGGGATTCACGGTGGAGGACAACGGTGAAGTGGCACAGGCGGTGGTCCGCGTGAACGGCCAGGAAGTGGCTTCGTTCGACCGCGGAGAGCTGGCCGCAGGTGGAAGCGCGCACGTGGTGCTGGATGAGAGCGACGCGGACCAGGCGTTGACCGTGGAGGCCGTTGATGCGGCTGGCAACGTCACCGTGCAGACGTCTCCGCCCGTGTTCGTCAACACCAGCCCGTTCGCGCGATGGCTCCATGACCCGTTGATCGTGACGGCAGCCATCACGGCAGCGGTTGCCGTGGCAGCGGGCTCGGCATGGGCGGTGAGACGTCGTCTCAAGCAGTGAAGATCAGGGCAGAGGGCCCTGTTCAGATAAGAGAAAGGACAACAAGCATGGCGAACATCCGGATCAGTCCTGACCAGATGAGGGGACGTGCGGGAGAGTTCCGCAACGAAGCAGCAGCGGTGGGTGATTCCATCTCCGCGATGGACCGCCTGTTGGGGCAGCTGCAAGAGGAGTGGGAGGGCGAGGCCAGCCGGTCATACGCTCAGCGCTATCAGAGCGAACTGCGTCCCAACTTCCAGAAGGCGCAGGAGATGATCAACGAGATAGCCGCTGCGCTGGACAGGACGGCGCAGGAGATGCAAGAGATGGACCAGCGCATCGCCAGCGGATTCCGCGGTTAGGCGCAGGGTCACAAAGGGCAGGAGAGCGGACGGTGCTGGTGACGATCCAGTCAGAGGAGCGAATCGCGCAGGCAGCGCTTCCTGATGAGGTGCGCGGTGCCTACTGGTTGCGCGATGCGACCGGTACGCCCGTGGCATTCGCGGAGGCGCGAGAAAAAGCATGGCTGCTGTCGGCTGCTCAGGGCGGTCTGCTCGTAGCGCCGGGGCGTTCCGGCTCTCTCGTGCTCCAGCCGGATGAATCGGCCATCGTCTCAGCACGTCGCGGTTCGGATGCTTGGACGGTGGTGTGCCGCCCTGCCACGGAAGGGGACAAGGTCACGCGCATCTTCGGCTTCTCCCAAGACGCGCGCATCAGCATCGGCCGAGCGCAGGACAGCGGCATCGTTTACGGCTCACCCTATGTGTCATCGCATCATGCCACGCTGTTGTTCGCGGCGGATCGCTTCTCTGTGATGGATCCCGGCTCTCCGAACGGAGTGTTCGTGAACGGGATGCGTGTGACCCCTGGTGACTTCCTGGCGCTTGTGCCGGGCGATGTGCTCAGCATCTTAGGGCTGCGCATCACCATCGGGGACGGTCTCATATCGCTGAACAGCCCGGAAGACGCGCTCCGCTTGGGAGAGATCCCTGGCATGGTGCCCTATGTTCCGATAGAGCATGCGACAGATGAGGAGAGCGCACTGCAGGCCGGTGACGCGTCCCCCGAGAGCCGCTCCTTCTTCTATCCGGCGCTCCGCGTCATGCGGACAGTGGAGTGTGCGCAGTTCACGGTGGATGCGCCTCCCCAGCCTGAAACGGAGGACGACACGCCTGTCATCATGCGCGTCGGGCCGTCGCTCGTGATGGTGGTGGCATCCATGATGTCGGCATCCGTGTCCCTGATGTTGGTGATGGGAACGGGCGGCAGCATGCTGCGCGCGGTGCCGCTGTTCGGCATGGCGCTTGCCATGTTGGCGGGCAGCGTCGTCTGGCCTGTGGCGAACAAGCGCTTCCAGCATCGGAGGCACTTGAGCCGGGAAGCGCAGCGACGCGGCGCATATTCCCAGTATCTGGGCCGGATGCGCGCGCAGATCAAGCGGGAGGCGAAACGGCAGCGGGGGGTATTGGAAGAGAACCGCCTGGCACCAGAAGCCTGCCTGCGCGCAGCGCATGAGCATAACGCGCAGTTCCTTTCCCGCGCACCTTTGCATGCGGATTACTTGGAACTGCGCTTGGGCGTGGGCGATGTGCCGCTCGAAGCTGCCATCCGCTTCCCTGAAGCGCGCTTCGAAACCCAAGAGGATGACGTGCGCGAAGCTTTGGATGCATTCGCGCGCGAGAAGGCCTGCATCGAAGGAGCACCGGTTGCTCACGGGTTGATCGGCCAGCATGCCTTGGGCATCTTCGGCAGCGCTGACTTCACGGATGCGATCGCGCGGAATCTGCTCATCCAGATCTGTGCGCTGCATTCCTTCGGGGATGTCAAGGTTGCCATTCTGGCTGATGAGGACACGTCGCCGGCATGGACGTTCGCGAAGCATCTGCCGCACCTCTTCTCGAACGACGGATCCGTGCGCTTCTTCGCATCCACGATGGATGAGGCGAACGCGCTCAGCATGCGGCTGGAGAAGGCACTAGAGGAGCGCCGGCAGATCGCATCCTACGATGCGCGCGAGGCTGATCCGTTCGTCGTGCTCATTTGTCCGTCGAAGCGCATTTACGATCAGTCCCGCATCGTGAAGGACGTGCTGGCCCTGAAGGAGAACCGCGGGTTCGCGGTCATCGCCTGCGCGCCTCGGTTGCAAGAACTGCCCGTGCAGTGCCAAGCGCTGGTCGGCCAGGCGGAAAGCGGCGAGGCGTATCTGATGAACCGCACTTCAGCGGGAGAACGCACGCTTTTCCATCCTGATCCAGCCATCAGCGCAGAGGAGGCGCAGCGGTTCGCGCTGGATGTTTCCGCTGCACGCCTTGACCTGCCGGACGAAGAGGGGCGCCTGCCGGATCTGCTCTCTTTCTTGGAGCTGTTCGGTGTCAGCTCTGTGGCGCATCTGAACGTGGCCGATCGCTGGCGCGAGAGCAATGCCTCCCATTCGCTGGCAGCCTGTGTTGGCGTGGATGCATCCGGGAATCCGCTCACGCTGGATGTCCATGAGGATTTCCATGGCCCGCACGGTCTCATCGCGGGCACCACTGGTTCAGGCAAGTCTGAGTTCCTCATTACCTATGTGCTGTCGCTGGCGGTCAGCTATGCGCCGGATGAGGTGGCGTTCGTCCTCATAGATTACAAGGGCGGCGGCTTGGCGAAGGCGTTCGACAACGACCGGTTCTGCCTGCCGCATGTGGCTGGCTCCATCACGAATCTGGATGGATCGGCCATCGCGCGCAGCCTGGTCTCCCTCAAGAGCGAGCTGCGCCGACGACAGCGGCTCTTCAATGAGGCGCGCGAGGCCATCGGCGGGGACAACGTGGACATCTCATCGTACCTTGACCTATATCGGCAGGGACGCGTGCAAGAGCCTTGTCCGCATCTCGTCCTCATTGCGGATGAATTCGCGGAGCTCAAGCAGCAGGAGCCGGATTTCATGGACGAGCTCATCTCGGCTTCGCGCATCGGGCGCTCATTGGGCGTGCATCTGATCCTGGCCACGCAGAAGCCCTCGGGCGTGGTGAACGACCAGATCTGGTCAAATGCGCGTTTCAAGGTGGCGCTCAAGGTGACGGACACGGCGGACTCGAACGAGGTCATCAAGCGCCCTGATGCTGCACGGATCACGCATCCGGGACGGTTCTTCTTGCTGGTGGGCTACGACGAATCGTTCGTCCAGGGACAGTCCGGTTATGCGGGGGCTCTTTATGCGGAAGGAGGCATCGCATCGAACGCACAGGACCATGCGGTCAGCTGCATCTCGAACACGGGGCGCGTGCTCCTGACGGCAAGTTCGCAGCGTGCGGTTCCTGCCCGAACGCATAGGTCGCAACTCGTGGCGGTCTGCGAGCATCTGGTCCAGGTGGCGGAAAGCCAGCGTGTTCGCGCACCGCGGCTCTGGCTGGACGCGCTGCCAGAACGTATTCCGTTGGATGATCTCATGCAGGATGACCCTCGGGCCAGCAGGGAACTCCGTTCCATCATCGGCGCTTTCGATGACCCTGCGAACCAGCGCCAAGGCACGCTGGCGCTGCCACTTTCGGAAGAGGGCAACGCGCTCGTCTGCGGCAGCTTGGAAGCTGGGGCGGAGCAGGTGATCAAAGCCGCGCTCTTCTCGCTCCTTCAACACCATTCTGCACGCACGCTCAATGCCTACGTGCTGGATCTGGGAAGCGGATCCCTTGCAGCATTCGCGCCGGCGCCGCAGGTGGGAGAGGTCATCACATCGGGAGAGGATGAGAAGGTGAAGCGCTTCTTCGGCTTCATGGATGGGCTCATCGCCTGTCGTCGTCAACGCTTCGTGCCGTTCGGGGGTTCGTTCGAGCGCTACTGCGCGGACCACGATGACTGCCCGGCACTCCTCGTGGTGGTGAACGGCGTGGCGGCTTTCCTGGATTCCTATCCCGCTTTCGAGGATGCGCTCACAGGTCTTGCGCGCGATGCGGCCCAAGCAGGCATGTGGCTGCTCGTCACCGCTGAAACGCCCACTGCCGTTCGCACGCGCATGCGGAGCGCTTTCCGGCAGGTGCTGGCATGCAACCTCCCTGATCCAGCTGACTGCATCCAGCTGTTCGGGTCGCTGCAGGGTGCGCCGGTGCCGTGCGGCCAAGGCCGCGGCTTGGTGAGGAAGGGAGGCGCGCTCCTTGAGTTTCAGGCCGCCAGCGTCGCACCGGAAGGCCAGAACGAATACCGCTGCATCAACGCATTCTGCATGCAGCTCCTCGAGGACCATCAAGGGCCCGCTGCGTCTGCTGTGCCCGTTCCGCCGAAACGTGTCAGTCCGCAGCTGCTAGCGGAACTGTGCCTGCCTGCAGGACAGCTGCCCTTCGGCATCTTCGATGACACGCTCGCTCCCGTCGTGTTCGACGCAACGGAAAGCCCGCTCTTCCGTTGCGTCTTCCACAAGCAGAAGGCAGGTGCGGCGCTCATGGAGGCGCTCGTGGAGGCATGGGCGCAGCTGGGAGGACGTCAGCTCTCCGTGTTGGATTTCACAGGGCTGCTCCGACATAAGCCTGCCGCTTGCGCATTCGCCACGCGCAACGACCAGTTGGCTCTCCAGCATCTCATCCAGCTTGCCGAGGCTCCTCCAGCAGCGTTCGCCACCGCCATCATCTCAGGGCTGTCAGGCCTGCTGGCGCGCTGTCCAGCTGAGGATGCGGCGCGGGTGAAGGGCCTGATCCAGAATCTGGAGGCGGGCGGTCCACTCACCATCGTTTTGATGGATGCAGTGACCGGGGCGTCCAGCTCCCATGAGGACTGGTTCCGAGCGCACCTCACGAACCGGGATGGTCTCTGGGTGGGCCCAGGCCTTGAATCCCAGAGCGTCCTCAGCGTGGCGTATCACGGGCGCATCCGGCCGGACGCGCAGATGGATGCGCGTCTGGGTTACTGGGTGGAGGGCGGTCAAGCCCGCCTGGTCCACCTTGCAACGAACGATACCGAACAGAAAGGAGGCGCAGATGATCAAAGCACCGGACTTCTTGCCGCTAGGGTCCATCATCTCGCTTGAAGGCAACCCCAAGAAGATGATGGTGGTGGGCCGCGCGCTCGTGATCCAGAACGAAGGGCGCGAAGAGTATTGCGATTACGGACTCTGCCTGTATCCCGAAGGGATGCTGGGGGACGTGTCCATTTACAGCAACCACGAGAACATTGAGACCGTGCATGCGCGGGGCTTCGCTGATGCCGAAGACGTGGCCGTTCGCAACGCCATCACGGCAGCCCTTGCGGAATTGGAGGTTCCCAAATCCCGCCCCGAACCGCTTGAGGCCTGGTAGGAGCGCTCATGGGAATCCTTGAATTGCAGCATCAGATCAGCGCCTTGGAACGCGGCATCGTGAGCAAGCGGGCAAACGTCAGCCAGCTGGATGCACGGATCGCCAACCTCGAGGCCGCCCGTCCCTTTGCAGTGTCAGCGCGGGACGAAGCCGAAGAGCTTGCGCGCAGCGTCTCGTATTTCGCACTGGCTGGGTGGACGGGCACCCGTGCAGATGCGTTCATGCAGATGGTCTCCACGGGCGGTTCTGCCCAGCGGGAAGCGAATGGGATGCATGCGCGCTGCGCTGAACTGGTGAACGCCATTGACCATCAGTTGAACTGTCTGAGGCAAGAACTCAGCTCCGTGCGAAGCGGCATCACGGTCGACCAGCGTTCGATCAGTCAAGCGCGCGCCAGCATTCAACGACTTCTGAAAGCGAAGTGAGGGGACCATGTCAGACATCAAGATCAACGTCAACCGTTTGACTGACGTGCATGAGCAGATCGAACGGGCCCGCGCAAAGCTCATCGCAGCGAAGCCAGCCATCACCGCAGACACCACGGGGTCTCCGGCTCTTGCCGCCTTCGTCCAGCGTGTGAACGAATTGGATGAACTGGTCGGCCTCTATGCTGCGCGCGTGGAAGCTGACTCGCGGCTGCTCTATCAGATCTGCACCTCGTTCATGGATACGGATGACGCTCTTGCGCAGACATATGCCAGCAGGGTAGGGCAGAGGCTCAACGCGGGAGGTCGGACAGATGGGATTTGAGGTGAGCTTGGTGAATGCGGACGCTGTCTATGAACAGTATCTGTCCTATGCGGACGGGCGCACCAGCATGTTAGGAGAAGCCATGGTCGCACTGGAGACAGCCTTCAGTGCGTTCTACTGCATGGATAGCTTCCAAGGAAAGGCTGCGTCATCCCTGAAAGAATACTTGTCGGATCACCACCACGCTCTGAGAGACGCATTCGTTGATTTGCGTGACCAGCTCAAACTGGACTTCGCGATCCACTACCTGCAACGGTATTACGAAGCCCCGCTCACCGAACGCGGAGACGCCCGTCTGCCCGAACAGGAGATGGAGCAGAAGCGCGGGCTGTTGGCGTACGCGAAAGATGCGCGCATTCCCAGCATCAACAAAAACCTTGCGCAGGTGCTCGCGCATTGCCCGTCAGAGGATGCGCTCGCAGTGCCCACAGCTGCATACTTGTCGGATGCGTTCATCTGTGCGCATGACGAGGTCGAACGTGCCAAGAACACCACGCAGGCCATCGAAGAGGAGGCTCAGCGGCGCTTCACAAGCCAGAGCGGCAACGCCGCGCAGCTGATGGCTCAGATCAGGCGCGTCATCCAAGACTATGCGGTCAACAAGGAGACCTTGCTGGCAGGCGGTTACCAATCGTTCTATCTCTCAGACCTCTATCTTGACCTCTCGTTGGCTGCGCAGCGTGTGCAGGACGAACGAGGGGATTGGAAGGCAGAGCTCCTCAGTGCGCATCAGCAGCTCTATGATCGACAGATTCTTCGCGAACAGGAACGCTATGCCATCTTCGAAGAGGGTCGCAGCCAGTGGGAGCTGGTGGGCATCGGTGCCAGCGTGCTGGGAACGCTAGCCTCGGCCGCGGCCATCGTCTGCACTGGCGGCGCGGCTACGGCGGTGATGGCTGGTGCCGGCACGCTCAAAAGCGGTGCCGATACATTCACGAGGATCCAGGATCGCGTCAGCGGCGTGAACGCATCCGATCAAGTCAGCAGCGGCCGGAGCAAGACCACGGCTGATGCGGTCAAGCAGGCAGCTGGTTCCTCTGCGGCATCCGCGATCGCTCGGTTCATGCCTTCGCGCACCAGCAACCCGTTCCAGTTCGTCAGCTCATCTGTGAGCGGCACGGTCTCTGTCGTCAAAAAGGCAACACAGGCGGGCACCATCCTCGCGGACAGCAACCATGGTCGGATGCGCGCTGATGCACAGGCTTCTTTGAGGCGGATAGAGGAATTGAAAGCGAAGCGGGCGGCGGCCGCATGAAGTCGCGAACGCTCTTCTGTGTGAGGCTGCCGGCCACTGGACGGTGTTATGACTTCTGGGTGCCGGCTCGCCTCTGCATGCGGGAGGCAAGCCAGCTTATCTGCCAGGCCATGGAAAGCCTTGAACCGGAGTTCTTCTGCTTCACCGGGCAGCAAACGCTCATGTATGAGCGCACGGGGCAGATTCAGCAGCCCGAGGCCACGGTGGCCCAGATCGGTTTCGTGAACGGGGACCGGTTCGTCATCATCTGAAAGGAGGGTCTTGTGAAACTGAGAGCGAGAGCGCGCCGCGGCGGCGTGCGGCTCACGGGCGTCTCTTCCTCTTCCGAAGAGCTGTTGTACCCGGAAGCGGAAGCCATCCGATGCGGGTGCGGGGATGCGCTCTTCACGTTCACCTACGCCCCAAAGGGGAAGGGATGGCGCTTCGAATACTTCACGGGGACGGCTCGGCCGTTGCAAGCGGTGCTCAAAGCGCCGCTTCCTTCTGAGCATTTCGAAGCCATGCTCACCTCGTTCCTTGAAGTGGGGCGTGCGGCGGATGCGCACGGGCTTTCTCTCCAACGCGTCTGCTTCCAAGATCGCTTGCTCTTCTTCGATCCAGCGCGCTACTCCCTTCGGTTCGTGTATCTGCCTGTGCGCGGTGCGGCGCAGGGTTCTTCCAGTCCGCTCGAAGCGCTCACCTTTGTGGTGCAGCAGAGCAGGCTTCCCGCGGGGCCCGCACGCATCCTCGCTCAGCGCACGTTGGATTTCGCGAAGCGCGCCTGCGTGTTCTCGTGGCCGGAATACGAATCGTTCCTCAACGAACAGGGCATTCTGGAAGAGCGCCACGCCTCTTCGGATCGCTCCAGCTCCGCAGATGCCTGCCACCGCCCTCTCGATCGCCGCTGCTCCTTCGGCTACGACTTCATCACCCCACCCAAAAGCCCATCCCCCTGATGTGCAAAAGACCCATCCCGAATTGGATGTGCAAAAGGGACGTCCCAAATTGCACCCGCGAGCTTGCCAGATGTGCAAAAGGGACGTCCCAAATTGCACATAGGGTCAGTCTTTCAGTGCTCATGCTCTATTCCTATGTGCGATTTGGAACGTCCCTTTTGCATATCCAGAAGACAGCTCATCTGTGCAATTTGGAACGTCCCTTTTGCACGCCCTCTCTACGCGTTCGCAAGAATCTCCGCCTCCGCGCCGGATTCTGTGCTAGCATCCCTCCAACGCGGTTCGCATACGCGAACAAGGAAAGGCGAACATGACCAACAGCGCGGCGCATATCACGAACACGGCCATCCCGGCCGCTTTCGCCGCGTGCCTGCTCCGACGCGTTTCCCGACGACGACTTTTCTAAGTCGTCTTTTCTCATGTGCGGCCGAATGCGGCCCGTGCCCTTCGGGCACCACTCATCCCCTGTGCGCTTGCGCACGAAACGAATCGAAGCATCACGAACAAAAAGCGTCCTCAGGGCGTTCGGGAAACAAGGAGCGGAACCATGGCAACGAAAGAAAAGATCATCCTGGCATATTCTGGCGGACTGGACACCTCGGTCTGCATCAAGTGGCTGCAAGAAAAGTACGGGCTTGATGTCATCGCAGTGGCGGGGGATCTGGGCCAAGACCATGACGGCCTGGAAGCCATCAAGGCGAAGGCGCTGGCGTCCGGCGCGGTGGAGTGCCTGGTGGTGGACATGCGGGAAGACTTCGCGAACGAATACCTCACCAGCGCCATGGCGGCGAACGCCCTGTACGAGAACAAATACCCGCTCGTCAGCGCGCTTTCAAGGCCGCTCATCGCGAAGCATCTGGTGGACGCCGCGCATCAGTTCGGCGCGAAATGCATCGCCCACGGCTGCACCGGCAAGGGGAACGATCAGGTCCGTTTCGAATCTTCCATCCTCATGCTGGACCCCAGCCTGGAGATCATCGCACCCGTGCGCGATTGGGATCTGGTCAGCCGCGAAGACGAGATGGCCTGGGCTGAAGCGCACGGCATCGAAGTGCCCACCACGAAGGCGTCGCCCTACTCCATCGATGACAACCTGTGGGGTCGCGCCATCGAATGCGGCGTGCTGGAGGACCCCTGGGCTGAACCGCCGGCGGACATCTACACCATGACCGTCTCGCCCCAAGACGCGCCGGATGCGCCCACCTACGTGGAAGTCTCCTTCGAACACGGCATCCCGTGCGCACTGGACGGCAAACAGATGAGCTACCTGGACATCATCTACGCCATGAACGGCATCGCGGGCACCAACGGCTATGGGCGTCTGGATATGATCGAGAACCGGCTCGTGGGCGTGAAGAGCCGCGAATGCTACGAGGTCCCGGGCGCGCTTGCGCTGATAGAGGCCCACAAGGCGCTGGAAGACCTCTGTCTTGAGCGCAGCGTGCTGCACTTCAAACTGGGCATGGAACAGGCCTGGGCCGAACAGGTCTACAACGGCCTGTGGTTCTCGCCGCTGAAAGAAGCGTTGGATGCGTTCTTGGCCGACACGCAGCAGTGCGTCACTGGCACCATCCGGCTCAAATTCTACAAGGGCAGCTGCACCGTGGTCGGCCGCACCAGCCCATATTCCCTCTATGACTTCGAACTGGCAACCTACAACGCGGATGACGAATTCGACCATCAGGCCGCCAAGGGCTTCATAGACCTGCATGCGCTCACCTGCAAAGTTTGGGCGAAGAACCGCTTGTCCATGGGCGCGAAGATGCACCAGTTCAACGCCGTGGCGTCCACGGCGGACGAATTCACTGGCGCCGGTTCCGCCGTCGTGGAGGCCGCCGAAGCCATCACTGAAACCGCTGCGAACGCGATGCCCTCCCATTCGTGACCGCCGCCCACTGAAAGGACTCCCATGGCACTCTGGTCAGGCCGCTTCGAAGAAAGCGCCAACGCGTTCACCCAGCGCTTTGGCGCATCGCTCCCCGTGGACAAGCGCCTCTACCGTCAGGACATCCAAGGTTCGAAGGCGCACGCGGCCATGCTGGCGGATGCGGGCATCATCACGCCTGAAGACGCAGCGGCCATCGAAGAGGGTCTTGACGGCATCCAGGCGGACATCGAACGCGGCGTCTTCGCGTTCGACATCAACAACGAGGACATCCATATGTCCATCGAATCGGAGCTGACGGCGCGCATCGGGGATGCCGGCGCGCGCCTGCACACGGGCCGCAGCCGCAACGACCAGGTGGCCACGGACACACGCCTGTACATGAAGGAGCGTGCTGCCCAGCTCATGGATGCGAACGTGCGCCTGCGGAAAGCGCTCATCGCGCAAGCCGAAGCCAACATGGACGTGATCATGCCCGGCTGCACCCATCTGCAGCATGCGCAGCCGGTGCTCTTCGCGCACCACCTGCTGGCCTACACCTGGATGCTTGCGCGCGACCATGGCCGCCTGGCCCAAGCCCGCGTCGCAGCGGACGCGAACCCGCTGGGTGCCGCAGCGTTGGCGGGCACCACGTATCCGTTGGACCGGTTCGCCACCACCGAAGCGCTCGGGTTCGCACGCCCCATCCCGAACTCCCTGGACGCGGTGTCAGACCGGGACTTCCTGCTTGACCTCATTTATGCCTGCAGCGTCTCGTGCCTGCACTTGAGCCGCCTCTGCGAAGAGCTCATCCTCTGGTCCTCGGCGGAATTCGGCTTCATCACGCTGTCCGACGCGTATTCCACGGGCTCATCCATCATGCCGCAGAAGAAGAATCCTGATTTCGCAGAGCTCATCCGTGGCAAAACGGGCCGCGTGGTGGGGAATCTGATGGCGCTCATGATGACGCTCAAGGCGCTGCCGTTGGCCTACAACAAAGACATGCAGGAAGACAAGGAGGGCGCGCTGGACGCGGCCGACACACTGGAGGACTGCCTCATCTGCGCCGCCGGCATGCTGGAGACCATGACGGTGCATCCTGACGCCATGATGGCCCAGGCGAAGAAGGGTCACCTGGCGGCCACGGACGTGGCGGATTACCTGGCGAAGAAGGGCATGCCGTTCCGCGCCGCCCACGAGGTGGTGGGGCGTCTGGTGCTCACCTGCGAAAAGCGCGGCTGCAACTTGGCTGACCTTGCCCTGGAGGATTTCCAGGCCGAAAGTCCGCTCTTCGAAGAGGACATCGTCTCTGCGCTGGATCTGCGCGCCATCGTGGACGCGCGCACCACCTACGGCGGCACCGCCACCTCCGCCGTCCAGCAACAGCTCCAAGAAGCGAAATCCCTCCTCCCCACCTGACCCAGGCCAGACGTGCAAAAGGGACGTCCCAAATTGCACCCGCGAAGTTGCCAGATGTGCAAAAGGGACGTCCCAAATTGCACATAGGATGAGTCTTTCAGCGCTGGTTTTCTTTTCCTATGTGCAATTTGGAACGTCCCTTTTGCACATGAGAGGATCTTCGTGCTGGCATATGTCATGACCTCAGCCTGCGGCTTCGGTCATGTCGCGGCCCTTCGGGCCACTGTTTTCAAACGCGGGCTTCAACGCGCTCTCGCGCGTAGCGCCCTTGTCCTCCTCACGCGCGACTCCCCGGATCGCAAGATGTGCGAAAGGGACGTCCCAAATTGCACATAGAATCACCCTTCCAGCGCTCATAATCTTCTCCTATGTGCAATTTGGAACGTCCCTTTCGCACATCGCCCACCCGGACAGGTGCAATTCGGAATGTCCCTTTCGCGCATTGCACGCACCCGATCGCAAACGTCCCGTTCAGCACCTGCTACAATCCATCCTCACGCACTGACCGAAGGACGGACCATGCTCGCACCTGAAGAACAGCTCCACATCATCAGCTCCGGCACGGCGCAGATCGTGCCCGAAGAGGCGCTCCTCAAGAAACTCAAGCGCGACGCCCCCTTGAACATCAAGCTCGGCGTCGACCCAACGGCCCCGGACATCCATCTGGGCCACGCAGTGCCGCTGCGCAAGCTGCGCCAGTTCCAGGATCTGGGCCACGAGGTCACGCTCATCATCGGTGACGGCACGGCCCTCATCGGGGACCCGTCGGGCCGCAACTCCACGCGCCCCCAGCTCACGCGCGAACAGATCAACGAGAACGCGCAGACCTACGTGGACCAGGCGTTCAAGGTGCTGGATCCGTCGAAGACCACCCTGCGCTACAACTCGGAGTGGATCTTGGATCTGGACATGGAGGGCCTGCTCAAGCTGCTGGCGAACTTCACGGTGGCGCGTATCCTGGAGCGGGACGATTTCCACAATCGCTACACCTCCGGCCAGCCCATCAGTCTGCATGAGTTCCTCTACCCGGTCATGCAGGCCTATGATTCCGTGGTCATCAAAGCGGACGTGGAGCTGGGCGGCACGGATCAGCTCTTCAACCTGTTGGCCGGCCGCGAACTGATGGAAAAGCTGGACATGGAGCCGCAGGTCTGCCTCACGTTGCCGCTGCTGGAAGGCACGGACGGCGTGCGCAAGATGTCCAAATCCTACGGCAACTACATCGGTCTCACGGACGCGCCGGAGGACATCTTCGGCAAGGCCATGTCCATCCCGGATGAGATCATGGTCAAATACTTCCGCCTGGCATCGAACGTGCCGGTGGACGAGGTCGACCGCATCGAACAGGGCCTGGCGAACGACGAGTTGCATCCGAACAAGGTGAAGCGCCAGCTGGCGCGCAATCTGGTGGAGCTCTATCACAGCGCGGATGCTGCAGCGGCTGCCGAAGAGCATTTCAACAAAGTGTTCAAGGCGCATGAGGTTCCGGACGACATCCCCATCTTCGAAGGCCAGCTCACGCTGAACGACGAAGGCCAGGTGTATCTGGCGGCGTTCCTGCACGAGGCGGGCTTGGCGAACAGCGCGGGGGAGGCGCGGCGCCTGATCGACGGCGGCGGCGTCAAGATCAACGACGAACCGGTGGCTCCCAAGCACTACAACCACGATCCTGCCGAACTCGCTGGCGCCATCATCAAGGTGGGCAAGCGCAAATTCCTCCAACTCCCCTGACCCCACGCGAAAAGACGCGCAAAAGGGATGTGCAAAAGGGACGTCCCAAATCGCACCCGTGAGGTTGCCTGATGTGCAGAAGGGACGTCCCAAATTGCACATAGAAAAAGCCTTCCAGTGCTCATGGTCTCATCCTATGTGCAATTTGGAACGTCCCTTCTGCACATCGGAGGTCCGTTCCGCATCC
>CANSWY010000020.1 GCA_947650915.1 uncultured Eggerthellaceae bacterium
TAGCAGAAGTTCATGTGCACTGGGAAACTTTTCCTATGTGCAATTTGGGACGTCCCTTCTGCACATCAGGAAAAGAAAGGAGGGGGCTCCGCGAATGGGCGGAGCCCGCTGCTCCCCTCGACAACTAGATCAGGCGCATCGCGAAGGATGGCGCGTAGTTTCCGACATTCTGGATCTTGACGCAGCCGCTGGCCGCCGCATGGATGTATTCACCATCCCCCAGATAGATGCCGGTGTGGTAGACGCCGCCGCGTCCGCCCCAGAAGACGAGGTCGCCACGCTGGGCTTCGTCCAAGGAAACGCTTTCAGCCACGCCCGACTGCGCCGCAGCCGAACGGGGCAGTTCCATGCCAAGAGCGTTGCGGTACACGTAGCTGGTGAAGCCTGAGCAATCGAACCCGGCAGGCGTGGTGCCGCCGTAGCGGTACGGCGTGCCCAACAGTGACAGCGCCTCATCCACGATGCTCTCCACCTGCTCGGCGCGTTCGGCCTCTCGCGCGGCCACCGGATCGAAGCTGGCCGCTTCCACCAAAGAAGAGCCGGTGCCCAAGTCCGTGACCAACGCCTTCGCGCAGGCCATGAGCGAACTCCCCGCCAGCGGCAGATCCTCCGGCGTGACCTCAGAGGTCTCCTCCGGCGCTGCCTCCGTGGTCGGCTCCGGATCGGTCTCCGCCGCGAACGCCAGCGTTGCTCCTTGCGTGAGCGCAGCGCTGCTGACGCTGAGCATCAGGGCCAATGAAGCCCCTGCAAGCCTCTTTTTCTGGTGCGTTATCTGCTGCGTTCGTTTGCTGGGTTGGGCATGCTTGCCTTGGTTCCATTTCCTGGTGCTTCGCGTGCTCAAACGTCATCCTTATAACGGGTCTGCGCTCCAGCGCCTTGCAGACGGGGCCTCCATTCCCCATCCCGGATCCCGGCATGGGGAATGCCCTTGACGCTTCTCTCGCGAAGGCGGCGCGAGTCGTTTCAGTGGTTCGTTTTCCCTCACAGGGAATGCGTTCGCGTCTCAGTGACGGAAAGGTTACGGTTTCAAAACGCACTGATGGATGGAAGTGAATGACTCTTCACAAGTTCGCCGCGGGGCATTCGCACAATGTTCACAAATAGCCCTGAACTGGGCTTTCCTTCACAACTCACACACATTGAGTCACAAAGTCATCATTTGTCGAACGCGCAGATGCGCAAAAGGGACGTCCCAAATTGCACATGCACGGAGCAGGCGGGCGGTGGGGTCAGAGGGCGGCGCAGAGAGCGTCCAGCAAGGTGATGGCGAAGTGCTGGGCGCTGCGATCTTCGCCGGCACCGTCCCAGCTTTCCCCGGGCACTATCACGCGCACCCGGATGGGATGGCTGTTCTGCGCGCTGCGCAGCGCCCCGGACAGGCGCACGGACAGCGAATCATCATCAATGTAGGTGACCGTGGGGATGCCGTCACCTTCGGCCTGCATGGCGATCTGCACCAGCACCATGGCCTCATCCGGCTCCACCGAAAGCGCATCCGCGCTGACGATCTTGCTGGCGGGGTTGGTGGCCACCGCCAGATTCGACATACGGGATGCCACCGAACGCGTGAACGGCGTAGTGCCGAACAGGCAGATGGCGTGCTTCTCCAGCACATCAGCGGCACGCGCGAACCCCAGGTGGCGGCCCTGCGTGAGGGACCCCTTCCCCGCCCAGGAGTGTTCCAGATTCCTCAGTTCCGTGAAGGTGTACGCGCCCGCGATGCCGTCAGAAGGCAGCCCCAGGTTCATCTGGAACGTGCGCAGCGCGTCCTCAGTGTGCGCGCCGAAAACGCCATCCTCGCCGCCCACCAAAAAACCCAGCGCGCCCAACGCCTGTTGCAGCTCCTCCACGTCATGCCCTTGGAAGTACGGCATGCGCAGGTACAGCGTGCGATCGCCCAGATTGTAGGACGCATCCACCAGCGCCTGCCAGACTTCCGCATCCACCACATCGCGCGCGTCCAACCCGAAGGACCCGCAGAACGCACGCACCGCCGCCGCTGTGGCTTCGCCGAACATGCCGGTCACGTCCGCATCCGCCAGATGCCCCAGAAGAGCCAGCCGCTGCTGGACATCCTCTACGGCGGCCCCAGTGTCTCCCTGTTGGATGACCTTCACGCCCGTCCCCTAGCGCAAACGATTGACGAACCAGTCGGCCATGGATTCCAGCAGATCGCGCGCGTCCGTGCGCGGAAGCTCCCGGTTCAAGCGCTCCTTGGCATCTGCCGTGAGCGTCTCAGCGTAGCAGCGCGCATATTCGATGCTGCCCGCGCTTTCCATGAGAGCCACAGCCTCTTCCAGCTCTGCCGGATCCTTCGTGCGCGACGATAGGATCTCTATCAAGCGCGCCCGGCCAGCGCCGCTGAGCGCGCCCAGCGCATGCACCACCACCAGCGTGCGCTTGCCCTCGGTGATGTCGTTCCGGAAATCCTTCTTGGTGCTCTCTTCGCGGCCCACCAGATTCAGGAGATCATCCTGGATCTGGAACGCCAGGCCCGTGGCCAGACCATAGCTGCGAAGCGCCTCGATCTGCACTTCAGTGCCGCCGCCGATGATGGCGCCGATGGCCAACGGCACCGCACCCGAGTAGTGCGCTGTCTTGTGCGTGGCCATCTCAAGGTAGTCTTCCGGGGTGATGTCGTAGCGCTCATCACGCGCCCACCCGATGTCCAGCGCCTGGCCTTCCACCGTGCGGCGCGTCATCTCCACCAGCTCCGTGACCACGCGCACCTTCGTGGCATCGTCCAGCGAAGGATCCCGCATGACGGTGCCGTTCACCAGGGAGAGCGCCAAGTCCCCCATGTTGATGGCCAGTCCCAGCCCCTCCGTCAGATGCAGGCACGGCTCCCCGCGGCGCAGCTCCGCCTCGTCCGCGATGTCGTCATGGATGAGCGCGGCCGTGTGGAAGTGTTCGATGGCAGCCGCAGCGGATGTGGCCGCATCAGCATTGCCGCCCACGGCCAGGCATGCGGCGAAGCAGATGAGCGGCCGGTGGCGCTTGCCGCCGTTCTCAGAATAGGTGCGCAAGGGGCCGTACAGATACCGGTCCATGTCCGGATGCGTGCCCTGTGGGATGTAGCTGTTGATCAAACCGCCCACGCGGTTCGCATAGCAATCAAGGTATTCTTCGAAGGTGGTAGGTTGGTGCTCCACCGAACCCATGATCTGAGCAATGGTTTCCATGTCACCCGATCCGTCAGCTGCGTGCAGGGCCTGTGGCAGCCCATGATAGCATTCCTTGCAGGATGTCCGATTCGCTTGCGGTGAACGCGGAGAATCCGAAGGTGCGCATGGCGCAGATGAGGATGAGCAGCCCCGCTGTGATGACCGGGGCGCGCCGGGGGTCAAGGCCCGTGACGCGTTCGCGCTGCGCCTCCGTCATGGCCACCAAACGGGCGAACAGCGCTTCCAGGCGCGAAAGGCTCAAACATGCGCCGTGGACCTGGGCCGGGTCGTAGACGGCCAGCTCCTTTTCCATGGCGATGGCGCTGGTAGCCGTCCCCGCCACCGCGATGAGCTCTCGGGGCTGGCGCTCTGCCGATGCGCCCGGACACCAGGCAGCGAACTGTTCGCACGCCCATGCGTGGGCGGCTTCCACCTCTTCAGGCGTGGGCGGATCATGATGGAAGAACCGCTCCGTCATGCGGCGGCACCCCACATCGAACGAACGCGCAGCGCTGATGCCCGCGCCCGCCACGCCGAACGATACTTCCGTGGAGCCGCCGCCCACGTCCACCACGGCCACGGGCGTGCCCGGACGTGCGGCCATGGTGGCGCCCGCGAACGTGAGCTCCGCCTCACGCTGGCCGCTGATGACCTGAAGCTCCAACCCGCATGACGCGATCATGGCCGCAAATTCGTCCGCATTGCACGCATCCCGCGCAGCGGAGGTGGACATGACCACCGTCTTTTCCACCGGATGCGCTGCGGAGGAATGGGCATCGCGCACCTGGATGAACCGGCGCACCGCCGCTTCCACACGCGCCAGAGCGGCTGCGGAGATGACGCCCGAAGCGTCCACGCCTTCGCCCAGGTTCGTCACTTCGTATTCGCGCGCCACGGGCGCCACCTGGCCCTGGCGCACATCTGCCACCAGAAGGCGGCAGGTCACTGTGCCGATGTCGATGGCGGCCAGCCGCATCTCAGTACCGACGGCGCACGCCCCAGCGCTACCCGCGGTCATAGAAGAAGAAAAGGTCCAAGAAAGGCGAATACCACGTTTCCGGTGCAGCCACGCTGCCTGGCGTGACGTTCGCATGGAACTCCGGGGAGTCGTCCACGTCTATCCCGATGACGCTGGCCGTCTGCTCATCCGGCATCACCAGGCCGAATTCCGCGTGCGCCTTGTCCTCCAGGCCCTCATCGGTGCCCAGGCGGTCCACCGTGGATTGCAGCGCGTCGTTGCGGTCCTGCACCGCCGCGTATTCGGCGGCCAGGCGGTCGCGTTCACGGATCTGCTGGTAATACTGCTGCGCCGGAGTGTACAGCGAACCGGCCAGCATGACGGCCGCCAGCGTGCATGCCACTGCCATGAGATTGCGCTTGAGCACGCGCGGCAGCTGGGGCAGCTGGAACGAGGGCAACATGAAGCCGCCGATGCCGAATCCGGCACCGCCCTTCGCCTGCATGCGGTTCGCACGCTTCTGCGACGCTCCCGCCTTGCCCGTGTAAACGGCTGCGCGCGGGCCTCCTTCGGAAGCGCTGTCCGCACCGCCGTAGGCGCGATCGAACGCGCGTTCCGCTTGCCGTTTGGCACCGCTCTTGCGCGCTTCGGAAATCTTGTGGAAGAAGCCCGCCACGCCCTTCGGCGCAGGAGGCACCCCCTCTTCCTCCAGCAGGTCATCTTCGGTGAAGAGCGCTTGGCGAGGAGCTGTGGGCGCAGCGAACGGGTCCTCGCCTGAAGCGCCTTCGGAGAAATCCAGCTTGAAGATGTTGTTCAGATCCTGGCTGTCACGGAAGCGGTTCTGCGCCGCTGCGCGCGAACGTTCGCGCGCGGGCACGGCCCGGGTGTTTTGACGTGCCTCGTTGAACGAGACGATCCTTGACGGTACAGCCAACGGTGCGCTCCTGTTGCAATGGGTTCGTTTGAGTTTCGTTTTCGCAATGAAGCCGTTGTCAGATTAGCATCTTTGGACACGCATTCCAAGCCCCTCAACCGTATGCGCAAAAGCGCTGTTCCAGATGTGCAAAAGGGACGTCCCAAATTGCACATAGGAACAGTCTTTCAGTGCTGGCTCTCTTTTCCTATGTGCAATTTGGAACGTCCCTTTTGCACATCTGGCAACCTTGCGGGTGCAATTTGGGACGTCCCTTTTGCACCCGGGAAACCTTTCGCCCTGAAGTTCGGTCAGAGGTCCAGCTGGTTGATGAAGGCCATCCATTTCTCGAAGGACTCGTCGCTGATGGCGTGCTCCATCATGCAGGCTTCCTCTTCGGCGGTCTCCGCGTCTATGCCCAGCGCCTTGTTCAAGAACGTGGTGAGCGCGCGATGGCGATCCAGCACCTTGTGGCCGTACGCGTCCCCTTCGGCCGTCAGCGTGATGTCACCGTAATAGGGCTGCGTGACGTAGCCCTTCTCCTTGAGCACCGTCACGGCCTTGTTGACCGAAGCCTTGGAAACGCCCATCTTCTCAGCCACGTCCACGCCGCGCACCGCAACATCCTGGCTGCCGCCCAGCATGACCATGGCTTCCAAGTAATCCTCATGAGAGGTGGAGACCTTGTCCACGTGCATCCCCTTCTGCCTCATATCCTGGCCGTCATGCTATCACACGGACAGCTGCTCGGATGCCTCCAGCCATTCCTCCTCAAGTTGAGACAACGCCGCCTCCGTCGCCGTCACCGCAGCCTGCGCTTCGGTGAGCGCTGCGAAATCCGTAGGGTCCACCTCCAGCATGACCGCTTGAGCCTCTTGGATGCGGCCGCGCGCTGTTTCCATCTTGCGCTCCAAGGATGCCACCAGCTTCGTCAGCCGGTGCCGCTCCGCGTTCGAAAGGGCCGGCGCGGCATCTTCAGGAGCCGCCTTCACCTCCACCTGAGGCACCGCCGCAGGGGACGCCTCCTCCCCGCTGCTTTGTGCACGTTCGGCAAGCTCCAGATATTCGTCCACGCCACGTGGCAGATGCCGCAGCTTGCCGTCCATGAGAGCGAATTGGTGGTCCGTCACGCGTTCCATCAGGAAGCGGTCATGGGTGACCAGGATGAGCGTGCCCGGCCAACCATCCAGCATCTCCTCCACGGCCGCCAGCATGTCTATGTCCAGATCGTTCCCCGGTTCGTCCAGAATGAGCACGTTCGGCTCCTCCAACAGGATCATCATGAGCGCAAGCCGCCTGCGCTGGCCGCCGGACAAGTCTGACACGCGTTCGTTCAAGTCAGCCTTATCAAAGCCCAACTGCTCCAGAAGGCTTGATGAGGTGACCTCTTTTCCATCCAGCATGGTGCGGTGCGGGAAGCGCGCAACGGCCTGGCGCACCGGTTCGTCCTCGAACGGCCGCAAGTTGTCCAGATGCTGGGACAGCACAGCGAACCGCACGGTCTGGCCGATCTTCACGCGGCCCCGCGTGGGCTTGAGCGCGCCTTCCACCAAGCGCAGCAGCGTGGTCTTGCCCGCACCGTTGCCGCCCACGATGCCCAGACGATCCCCCGGCCCGATGCGCCAGGTGAGCCCGTCCAGCACCGGACGGCCGCCGTCGAACGCCACCGTGGCGTCTTCCACATCCACCACCTGCTTGCCGATGCGCGCCATGGCCATGCGCTTGAGCTGCACGTCATCCCTGAGCTCCGGCACGTCCGCGATGAGCGCCTTGGCGGCCGCCACGTGAAACTTCGGCTTCGTGGCGCGCGCCCGCGCCCCGCGGGAGAGCCACGCCAGTTCGCGCCGCAGCGCGTTCTGGCGCTTCTGTTCGGCCAGCGCCTCTTGCCGCTGCCGCTCCACGCGCTGCATGATGTAGGCGGAGAAGCCGCCTTCGAAGGGAAGCACGCGCCCGGCATGCACTTCCCACATGGTGTTGCAGACCTCGTCCAGGAACCAGCGGTCATGGGTGACCACCAGAAGCGCGCCCGCGTCCTGCCGCCAGCGGGTCTTCAGATGCTGCGCCAGCCAGGTGATGGCGCGGATGTCCAGATGGTTCGTGGGCTCGTCCAGCATGAGGACGTCCCAGTCTCCCGCCAGCACGCGGGCCAGATCCACCCGGCGGCGCTGGCCGCCGGAGAGCGTTCCCACACGCGCGTCCCAGGGAATGTCCGCCAGCAGGTTCTGGAAGATGGCGCGGATCTTCGCATCCGACGCCCAGACGTATTCGGGGGTGCTGCCCACCACGGAGGCGCGCACGTCCGACGCGTCATCCAGCTGATCCGCCTGGGAAAGGATGCCCACGGTCACGCCATTCGTGCGGATGACGCGGCCCGAATCTGGTTCGCGCGCGCCTGCCAAGACGTTCAAGAGGGTTGATTTGCCATCCCCGTTGCGGCCCACGATGCCGATGCGCTGACCGGCGTCAACGCCCAGGGACACGTCCTTGAGCACCGTCTTCGACGGCACCTCCACGCACGCTTTCTCACACCCCAGCAGAAACGCCACCGCGCCCCTTCCGCCCACCTGTTCGCTTTCCGTGAGCATACCACGGCCGCGAAGGACGCCCTGGATCGGATGTGCATAAGGGACGTTCCAAATTGCACATAGAAAAAAAGAGAATGAGCGCTGAAAGGCTGTTCCTATGTGCAATTTGGGACGTCCCTTATGCACATCAGGCAATCCCACAGGTGCAATTTGGGACGTCCCTTTTGCACATCAGCTTCTGCACCGGGGCAAAGGGGGTTGTCAACCTCGTGGCGTTCCTTTGCGGCAGATATCCCTGGTTGATAAAGCATCAACACTGAATCTTTAGGCATGGGGCGGCAATTCGCTCGATTCGCTCCGGTACGCGTTGCCAGAAAACGCCGGTTTGTATAATTCGGGTAGGACATCTTTAGGGGGAATGTGCATGAGTGCATGGAATTGGATGCCCTGCATCTCCTACGATATGCTGATCGATGCGTTGAAGCCGTGTTCTGTGATCTCAGAGCCGATGGATCACCCGAAACGCCTCCGCTGGATCTCCTCATTCAACTGGAGACAGGGACTCTTCAAGGAACGTGAAGTGGCGCTCGTCTGCAAAGCGGAAGCTGTTCCTCAGATATCGAAGCGTCATTCCCAGGCGCTCTTGGTGGCCATCGCCACGGCCGAAGAAGCAGCCCAGATCGATCAGGGGTCATACCCGAACCCCATCATCCTGGTGCAAGATGACCCGCATTCCTCGGGTCTGCTGCAACGATTGCAGAACTACTTCCTTTCCATCCAAGAGTGGCAGATGAACGTGATCACGCAGCCCATCTCCATCGAGAGCATCTCACGCACGCTGCAGGCCAGCGGATTCCTGCTGAATGCGGCGCTGTTCTTATATGACCGCGATCTGAAGCCCATCGCACGCGGCTGGCTGAACACAGCCAGCCCACTGGCGAAGGATTACGCCAGGCGCGAACGTGAGGTCCTGAACAACGTGGCCGTGTTCCGCAACCGCTCCCTGGAGTTGCGTGGCGGCAAGACCAGCTCGTTCGTCGAAGCGCGCACGCTCTCCCTGAGCTCCGACTCCACCCGGTATCTCTGCGCGGTGTTCGAGGATGAGCCCACGCGCGGGCAGCTGGATTTCCTCAACATGGTGGTGAAGCAGCTCTCTGACCGGCTGGGCGCGAAGACCGGCCGGTTCGAACCGTCCAAGTACTCCGCCTATGCGCTGTTCGACAACCTGGTACAAGGGCGCTACATCGGCGCGGGCCAGCTGGAGGACTACTCGGAGAACACGCATTTGCCGCTGGATGCCGAATACCGGCTCATCTGCATCAAGCGCCGCAAGCCGGACACTGCGTTGGACCTGGCAGAGCTCATGGGTTCGCTGCACTCCATCAATTCCGGGATGAGCATGGCAGTGGTCTATGAAGGAGAGGCATACGCGCTCCTGTATTCGAAGGATCTGGACAGCCGTCTGTCCAACCAGGCCATCGAAGACCAGCTGAAGGACCTTCTGGATCCCGAGCAGTTCTATATCGCGCTCTCGCAGGTGTTCAAGGACGTGCTGAACCTGCGGCTGGCGTTCAAGCAGATCCAACTGGTGGAACGCTATCGCACGAGGATCGATTTCGAGGCGCATTTCGTGGTGTCCAGCGAAGCAGAGCCGCACTTGTGCTATTCGTTCGAAGAGGCGCTGCGCTTCGCCATCGTGAGCGCCGACGAGATGGACCAAGAGCTGCGCGATTTCTCCTTCTCGCACACCGTGCTGGAGAAGATCTTGGAGGATGACGTCGCGCATGGCAGCAACGATGCCCAGATCTTAGCTTGCTATATATATCATGAACGCAAAGCCACGCTGGTGGCTGAAAAGCTGAACATCCATCGCAACACCGTGCTGTATCGCATCGACAAGATCGAGAACCGCTTCGGCCTGAATCTGGATGAAGGCTGGGCCCGCATGCGCATCATGCTGGACATGGCCATATATTACGCCAGTTTCAAGCATAATCCTGAAGCGCTGAAGAAGCTGATCGGCTGCGATTTCTCCGAGTTCATCGCCACTCGCTGACCCGGAGCCCTTCCCCTGCGCAGAGAGAGCGTCCCGAATCGCACAGAAGGGTGCCGTTCTCAAATGTGCAAAAGGGACGTTCCAAATTGCACATAGGAAAAGATGATGCGCGCTGGAAGGTTTCTTCTATGTGCAATTTGGGACGTCCCTTTTGCACATTTGGCATCGTTCGCGTAGACGATCCATTGAGGCCAGGGCGTGCTCAGGAAAAGCGCACTGAAGGCCGCGACGGCTGGGCACCTGCAAGGCGATCAGCCGACATAGACGGGACACATGCGAAAGTCCTTCCCAAATGCAGAAGCTGATGTGCAAAAGGGACGTTCCAAATTGCACATAGAAAAGGAGAATGAGCGCTGAAAGACAGATCCTATGTGCAATTTGGAACGTCCCTTCTGCACATCAGACGATCCCGCGGGTGCAATTTGGGACATCCCTTCTGCACATCTTCCAATTTGGGGTGCCGCTTTTGCACATGAGGAGGAGGTCCTGCGCCGTGAGAGGAATGCGGCCCCCGAGGATCCGGGGGCCGCATTCTGAGTGCAGGATGTGAGAGCGAACGCATCTGGTCACGCAGTCGCAGAAGCATCCTCCTGCACGGCAGCGCGCTTCTTCATGGCGTGGCGGTAGCCGATGGCGCCCGCGATGCCGATGAGCGAGAACACGGCCATGGTGGGCACGGCCACGGCCCAGTCATTGCCGGCCGCTTCCACCACAGAACCAAGCGCCACGGTCCCGATGAATGAACCCAGGTGGTCACCGCAGGTGGCGATGCCCAGCGCCACACCCACCGTCTTCGGCATGGCCGCCGTCTCGGGCGCCACTGCGAACGTGATAGGCGGGATGGTCTGCAGCACCACGCCGAATACCAGGCAGAACGGCAGCACCTGGCCCTCGGAATTCAGCATGAACGCGAACACGAAGAACACGCCCGTGAGGATGGTGACCGCCAACAACAGGTTCGGACGGGAGCCTTTATAGATGCCCAGCACCGCCGTCATGATGAAGCCGCCAGCCAACATGCCGAAGGACAGGAAGCCCGTGTCCGTGTTGGCCGCCAACGGGTCCATCCCGATGGTCTGGATGCAGAAGGTGGGCGCGAACGTGGTGAACGCCGCACAGCCGAAGCCGAAGATGGTGAACACCAGCGTCAGACACCAGGTGGCGCCATTGCGCACCTCGATTCCCAGGTCCTTCTTCTGGTCGGCCCAAGACGCTCCCTGCGCCAGCGCGGAGTTCTCCGGCTCCTTCACCACCAAGCAGAACAGCGCCAGGATGAAGACGAAGACGATTCCGCAGAACAGCCAGCAGGAGCGCCAGCCCCATTGCACGATCAGCACATTGGAGAAATTGAAGATGAACAGCATCCCGATGGACACCCAGACAGAATACAGCGCCATGGGAACGCGCTGTTTGCCCTCAGGATAGACCTCGGCGATGATGGTGGGGAGCACCGCCGTCTGCATGCCGTAGCCCAAACCTTCGAGCAAACGGCTCACCAAGAGCATTTCGAACGTGGGCGCCAGATACCCCACAAAATTTCCCACCAGGGCACAGCATATGGCCACGATGGCCAGGGTCTTCGGCCTGAACCGCACGGTCAGAAGGCCGCCGAACAAGGCCAAGACAATGGCCGTGATGGCCACGATGGACATGAGAAGACCACCTTGGGCAAGCCCGATCCCCAGATCCCCCATGGCTTGCGGCAGCGTGGGCGGAACCTTGAATTGGCCCGCTGCAAAACAGATAGCAGTCAGAAGCACGACTGCGAACACCAGATTAGGATTGCGCTTCATTGGTCTGAACTCCTCTTTTCGCGAAAAGACTTGTGATCACAGGTCGCCGTTGTGTCTCAGGCGGATCCAATCGAATGAGCTGATGCGTATGTCTGCGTTGCTCTTCAAGGGCACGTCCTCCTCCCTTCTTTTCCTTCGCTCGGGGGCTTTTTCAGGGGGTTCTCAGGTGTTTTTCGGCGTAAAAGGCCAGGGGTGCACGGAATATGGACGTGCACCCCTGGTGAAGACCCTCTTTCGTTGCGCTCAACGCTGAGCCGGACGCATCTACCTCATGTGAGCGCGAGAGCCTTTCAGGTCTTAGTTGTCAGTGATCTTGAACTTGGCGTACTGCTTCTTCATGAGCGGGATCATGACCACAGCGCACACCACGCCCAGCACCATGAAGATGCCATTCGGGATGGTGGCTGCCTGCCAAGAGTTGCCCATGTTCACCATGAAGAGGCTGGTGATCAGCGTGCCGAACACGCCCGCGAAGTTCTGGCCGATGCCCAAAACGCCCATAGTGGTGGGAACCGTCTCAGGAGAGGCCGCCGCTTCAGGTGCCACGGAGTACGCGCAACCCGGGAAGAGCTGCAGGATGAAGCCGAACAGGATGACGAACGGCACCAGCACGTCGGTGTTGGGCAGGTTGAACATGCACAGGCCCATGATGCCCACCAGGACGGAGAGCACCAGCAGGTACACCGGGCGCTTGGTGACCTTCACCAGGTTCAGGATGAAGCCGCCCACGAAACCGGAGATCAGCATGGCGATGGTGGCGATGGAGGTGATGCCGTTCGCGCCGGCCATATCCATGCCAAAGTCCTGCTGCAGGTACGTGGGATAGTAGGAAGCGAACGCGGAGTTCACGTAACCGAAGAGGAAGAACACGAACAGGATGAGCCACGTGGTGGGCGAAGCCAGGCCAGCCACGATGCTGGTCTTCTTCGCATCCGCCGGCTTCTCTTCCATCTCCAGCTGGTTCTCAGCTGCAGGCGGGCTCTTCACGAACAGGATGACCAGCACCAGCAGCACGGCCATGCAGACGATGGTGAACCACCAAGAACCCAGCCAAACGCCTTCCTGCACGCCCGGGAGCATGGTGGCCACGTTCAGCATGATGAGCTGGCCGACGCCGAACCAGATGCTGGAGATGCCATTCGGCAGACCGCGGAGCTGCGCGGGGAACCACTCAGAGATGAGCTGCGGAGCGGTGACCACCTGCATGCCGTAGCCGAAGCCCTCGATGGCACGGGAGGCCAGCAGCAGCCCGAAGTTGTCAGTGCCTGCCAGAACGCCCAGCAGGTTGCCGCAAATGGTGATGGCCAATGCGCCGATCAACACGTTGCGGGCGCCGAACTTCTGCATGATCATGCCGGCGGGCAGCGCCACGATGAGCGCCACGATGCCGTTGAAGTTCATGAGGTTGCCCGCGGCCACCGGGTCCACGCCGAACCCGTTCATGATGAGCACCATGTTGGCCGGGACCTTCATGAGCCCGATGGCGAACGTGACCTGCGCCAGGATGGCGACGATGGCCACGAGCCAGGCCTTGCCAGAATTGAATTTCTTCTCTTCCATCTACTCCTCCTTTTCTTTCACTGCCTTGTCCGTTTCCGCCGAAGAACAGAGAAAGCTGTACCCCCTCTGAGGACGAACTCTATGCGACGGCGGAAGCTTTTCACATGGAGGAACTTTCAATTCTCAGCACCGTTCTTAGGAACAAATGACATACCCCTGGAATGCCCCTCTGACCAGCGCCGATGCGTCCATGAAACATCAACGCTCCCCCATGGGAAACCCGCATCCGCGCAGCCCCGCCAGCCTGCGCGGACGGGGCTGCTGCGAAGAGATGGAACCTACGCCTTCGCCAGATCGAAATCGCCGATGTTCAGGCTCTTGGTGAGGTCCACCGCGTGCGCGTTCAGCGGCGCATAGCCGTCAGCCTGGATGTCCACCTGGTACTTCCCGGCCTCTAGGTTGCGGAACCAGAAATCGCCGAAGTCGTCCGTCTCCGTGGTGCGCGTGGAGCCGTCAGGCATGGTGAGCGTCACCTTCGCGCCGATGATGACCTCGTCCTCATCGGAGTTCCACGCACCGCCGCCGATGAACAGGCCCGGAGCGTTCAGGTAGTACACGCGGGAATCCGTGCCCATGTCGATGCGCGTGGCGCGCGCGATCTCATCGGCGAATTCAGACTCATCGCCGAAGCGGATGGCGTTGGTGGGGCACAGGTCCACGCAGTGCGGCACCTCGCCAGCGTCCACCAGGTGAGCGCAGCCGTCGCACTTCTGCGCCAGGGACAGCTCTTCGTTCCAGTAGACCACGCCGTAGGGGCATGCATCCACCATGTCCTTGTTGCCCTGCGCCTTCACCGGGTCGATGCACACCAGGCCATCGTCACGCTTGGTGACGGCGTCCGGCCATTTCTCCACCAAGGGGCATGAATCGCACTGCTGGCACATGTAGGGGCGGTACTCCAGCTTCACACGCGGCACCTGGCCGTGGGTGGTCTCCTGCAGCTTCATCCAGAAGTGGCCCAGCTCCGGCTGCGGCTTCTGATAGGGCATCCAGTCGTTGCCGCAATGCTCGTCCTTGCAAGCGATCTGGCACCCATAACAGCCATTGCAGTACTTCTGGTCAATGACGAATACCTTCATATCCTCTCATCCTTCCTTCCCGAAGACGAACTAAGCGACCAGCCAGTTGTCGATGTCCGGACCTTCGTCCGCCTGGAACGTGCGACCGAACGCGACGGGGTATTCCTTGGCCAGCTCGAACACGTCCACTTTCTCCACGCCCACCAGGAAGCCGGAGGTGACCTCACCGGCACAGTTCTGGGACGTGCACTCCTTCGGGGCGATCAGGTTGTTCGCACCCGCACGGTCAGAGACGCCCGGCTCGATGGGGTCGATGCGCGCGCCATGGTCCTGCAGCACCGCACCCGGGAAGATGCGCTCGGTGATGTAGACGCCACCCAGCGTCCAGCCGCGCTCGTTGTAGATCTTGACCACGTCGCCGTCCTTGACGCCCAACTGCTCGGCATCCACCGGATTGATCCAGCATGGCTCGTACGCATAGCCGTCAGGCCCGATGACCTTGCAGGTCTCGATCTCGCGCAGCCAGGAGTTGTCGTCGAAGTTCGCATGGATGCGCCAACGCGGATGGTTGGAGACGATCAGGTACGGATAATCCTTCGCCTTCTCGGATTCGCGGTACTCGTGGAAGCGATCGGAGTCAGCGATGTAGTGCGGGTAGGGCATGCGCTGCTCGTCATCCGGGAAGTGCTCGGCGAGCGCCGTGGAGTAGATCTCGATCTTGCCGGAGGGCGTGGGCAGCGGGTTCTTCACCGGATCGGAGTAGAACAGATAGAAGCCCGCCGGATCCTCTTCCCAGTTCTCCACCTTCGGGATCATGGCGTAGCCCTTCTCCCTGAACTCCTCGATGGGGGTCCACATCTGGGCGCTGGAGTTGTTGTAGGTCAGATCGATGCTGGATGCCACCGTGCGGCCATCCGTGTAACGCTCCAAGAGGTTCGCGTACTTCGGGTCATCGGCACCGAAGAGCTCCTCCATCTTCTTGGCCACTTCCTGGACGGCGAACCAGTCGCTCTTCGCTTCGCCGCGCGGGGAGACCGCCTGCTCGCAGTGCAGGAAGGTGTTGAAGATGCCGCTCTGGTTGTCGATGGCGCAATCCTCCACCTCGAAGCGGCTGGTGATCGGAAGGATCAGGTCCGCGAACTTCGCGTCGTTCTCGAACCAGGGGTGCTGCAGCAGCATGAACTCCAGATTCGGGTTGCGCAGCGCGTTCAGGTACTCGTTGCCGCCGTTCCAGCAGGTGGACCAGCACGGCGTGTCAGACCAGATCATGTGCAGGCCGGGGTTGCCCTTCGGCGGGAACTGGAACGGAAGGAACTGGTCCTCGCGCGGCATCATGCAGATGACGTGGCCGTACCAGTCGATGGGCTCTTCCGGCGTGGCGTTGATGCCCTCGGGAATCATGGTCTTCGGGATGAAGCGGTCCTGCGCGTCAAGGAACGCGGCGTTGTAGCCGGCCCAACCGGTCAGGTACGCAGCGTCGCGCGGCATGGGCGAATAGTTCGGGTTCTCGTAGATGTTCCACTCGATGAACTTCATGAAGTTGCGGCCCGGAGCGCCCAGCCCCTGCATGGCCAAAAGGCACACCTCCATGCGGGCGGGCTCATGGGCATAGCAGGAACGGATGTAGCTGCCGCCGTTGCAGTGGCAGGTGGTGGTGGCGTCCTTGTGCCACTTGCGGGCCAGCGCCTTGATGGTGCGGGCAGGCACGCCGCAGCGCTCCTCTGCCCACTTCGGATCCTTCACTACGCCGTCCTTGCCGCCCATGACCTCGTACTCCAGCCAGTCGAAGCCGACGGTGTGCGTGTCGATGTACTCACGGTCGTACAGGCCCTCGGTCATCCACACGTAGGCGATGGCGAACTGGAGCGCCAGGTCGGTGTTGGGCCACACCGGAATCCACTTGTCCGCATGGCAAGCGCCGGAGTAGTTCAGGTCAGGGGAGATGGCCACGCTGGTGATGCCGCAATCCGAGAACCAGAAGGACAGGCGCGACGGCATCTGGCCGCCCCAGCCCCACGGGGTGGTCTCATTGTCGCAGCCCCAGTAGAGCAGCATCTTGGTGTTCTTCGTGATATCCAGCATCAGGTTCTGGTCGTAGCCCTGGCCCAGCGGCTCGGTGCCCCAGGCATGCTTCGCGCCCCAGTACCAGCCTTCCCAGCTGTCAGGCTGGCGCGCCTGCAGGGTGGCGCCGCCCAGAAGCTCCAAAAGCTTCACCATGCAGCCGTGCGCCGGGTGCACCACCTTCGTCTCACCATGGCCGTCCTGCTGCATGAGGATTGAGCCGGGGCCGTAGGTGTCGAACTGGCGCTTCACTTCCTTGGCGATGATGGTGGCCGCTTCGTCCCAGGAGATGCGCTTGTACTTGGAGATGCCGCGCGTCTCAGGATGACGGTTGCCCTCCGGGTCGAAATCCTCGCGGATCAGCGGATAGGGCACGCGGTTGCGCGAGAACGCATGGCGCTTGTAGGCCGCGGATGTGGGCGGAATGAGCGAATGCATGGGCGTTTCGAACGTCTCGCCATGATGCTCGATCTTCCACGGGTTGAACTTCTGGATGTCGTAAGACTCGTCGTAGCGCAACGGGCGCACGCGCAGGACCTTGTCATCCTTCACGTCCACCTTCGACACGTTGCAGCCGGTACCGAAGCCGCACCAGTCGATGTTGTCGTAGACGGTCTTGTCGGCACCGAATCCTTTCTTCACCATCTTATCCTCCTCTGCTTTGATGGTCTTGCCTCATCTGGAACCGGACATTCGCTTGAGCGCATCACCCCTTTCATATGTCCAAGCGAAACGCCGACGCCTCCCCTGGCGCCGACGCGGATCAACGTCAATCAACCAGCCAGTTGGACATGTCCGGGCCCTCATCTGCCTGGAACGTGCGACCGAAGGCCGCCGGGTATTCCTTCGCCAGCTCGAACACGTCCACTTTCTCCACGCCCACCAGGAAGCCGGAGGTGACCTCGCCGGCGCAGTTCTGGGACGTGCACGGCTTGGGCGCGATCAGGTTGTTCGCGCCGCCGCGGTCGGACGTGCCCGGCTCGATGGGGTCGATGCGCGCGCCGTGGTCCTGCAGCACCGCACCCGGGAAGATGCGCTCGGTGATGTACACCCCGCCCAGCGTCCAGCCGCGCTCGTTGTAGATCTTGACCACGTCGCCATTGGCCACGCCCAGCTCTCCCGCGTCCACCGGGTTGATCCAGACGGGCTCGTAGGCGTAGCCGTCAGGCCCGATGACCTTGCAGGTCTCGATCTCACGGAGCCAGGAGTTGTCGTCGAAGTTCGCGTGCACGCGCCAGCGCGGGTGGTTGGAGACGATCAGGTACGGATAGTCCTTCGCGCGCTCCGATTCGCGGTACTCATGGAAGCGGTCGGAGTCAGCGATGTAGTGCGGGTAGGGCATGCGCTGCTCGTCATCCGGGAAGTGCTCGGCGAGCGCCGTGGAGTAGATCTCGATCTTGCCGGAGGGCGTCTCCAGCGGGTTCGCCTCCGGGTCCTCCGCGAAGCCGCTCATGGCCACGGGACGGTCTTCCCAGCCCTTCTTGATGGGAGACGACAGGTACCCGCGGTCGATCCAGTCCTCGAAGCTGATGTCCTCGGCCAGTCCGGATTCCTGATACGCGATCTTCACCGTGGATTCCACCGTGCGGCCGCCCGTGTAGCGGTCCAGCAGGTCAGCGTACTTCGGATCGTCCGCGCCGAAGAGGTCCTCCATCTTCTTGGCCACTTCCTGCACGCAGAACCAGTCGCTCTTGGATTCGCCGAACGGCTCCACCTCTTGATCGCAATGGATCATGGTGTTGAACAGGCCGTTCTGGTGGTCGAAGCTGACGTCCTCCACCTCGAAGCGGGTGTTAGACGGCAGGATGATGTCAGCGAACTTCGCATCGTTCTCGAACCAGGGATGCTGCAGCAGCATGAACTCCAGGTTCGGGTTGCGCACGGCGTCAAGATAGTCGTTCCCGCCGTTCCAGCAGGTGGACCAACAGGGGGTGTCGGACCAGATCATGTGGATTCCGGGGCTGCCGTCCGGCGGGAACTTGAAGGGAAGGAACTGGTCGGATGTGGGCATGGAGCAGATCACGTGCCCGTACCAATCGATGGGCTCGGACGGGTTCGCGCGCAGGCCGTCCGGGATCATGGTCTTCGGGATGAAGCGGTTCGCCGCTTCCAGGTCAGCAGCGTTGTACCCGGCGAACGGGACGTAGTCCTTCTCGCAGCTGGGCATGGGCTGCAGCTCGTCCATGCCGAAGACCATCCATTCGATGAACTTCAGGAACGAGCGGCCCGGCTTGCCGATGCCCTGCATGGCCAGGAGGCACACCTCCATGCGAGCGGGCTCATGCGAATAGCAGGAACGGATGTAGCTGCCGCCGTTGCAGTGGCAGATGGCCGTGGCGTCCTTGTGCCACTTGCGGGCCAGCGCCTTGATGGTGCGGGCAGGCACGCCGCAGCGCTCCTCTGCCCACTTCGGATCCTTCACTACGCCGTCCTTGCCGCCCATGACCTCGTACTCCAGCCAGTCGAAGCCGACGGTGTGCGTGTCGATGTACTCACGGTCGTACAGGCCCTCGGTCATCCACACGTAGGCGATGGCGAACTGGAGCGCCAGGTCGGTGTTGGGCCACACCGGGATCCACTTGTCCGCATGGCAAGCGCCGGAGTAGTTCAGGTCGGGAGAGATGGCCACGCTGGTGATGCCGATGTCCGTGAACCAGAAGGACAACAGCGAAGGCATCTGACCAGCCCAGCCCCACGTGGTGGTCTCGTTGTCGCAGCCCCAGTAGAGCAGCATCTTGGTGTTCTGCGTGATGTCGTAGACCACGTTGCGCATGGGAGCCTGGCCATAGGGCTCACCGCCCCAGGCATGCTTCGCGCCCCAGTACCAGCCTTCCCAGCTGTCAGGCTGGCGCGCCTGCAGGGTGGCGCCGCCCAGAAGCTCCAAAAGCTTCACCATGCAGCCGTGCGCCGGGTGCACCACCTTCGTCTCACCATGGCCGTCCTGCTGCATGAGGATTGAGCCGGGGCCGTAGGTGTCGAACTGGCGCTTCACTTCGTTCGCGATGATGGTGGTGGCCTCATCCCACGAGATGCGCTTGTACTTGGACGAGCCGCGCGTCTCGGGATGGCGGTCCCCGTTGGGGTCGAAGTCCTCGCGGATCAACGGGCACGGGATGCGGTTGCGCGAGAACGCGTGGCGCTTGTAGGCCACGGACGTGGGCGGAATGAGCGTGTGGTTCATGGCAGAGAACGTCTTGCCATCCTTCTCATAGGTCCACGGGTTCAGATCCTCGAACTTCTGGCTGGCGTCATAGCGGAAGGGCCGCACGCGCATGATGCGCCCGTCCTTCACGTCCACGCATGAAAGGTTCGCGCCGATGCCGAAGCTCATCCAATCAAGGTTGTCGTAGGTGGTCTTGTCCGCACCGAAGCCCTTTTCGATCATGGACCCCTCCTCCTCCCGCACAGCGGGACCTCCAAAGAATCATGTCGGATCAGCCGATGGAGCAAGTGTACGAATGGGCTTTCCGCGTCCTCGTTCCACCAGAAGAGGGCCGTGCAAAAAGAGGCTGTAAGTAAAGCGGATGCATATTCCCTTAATCAATGGAAATCGACTCTCGATGGGCCTCTCCGATGCCCCACGGGAGCTCTCTGATGGCCTAGACTGGCACCCCAGAAGATCCACCACCAGAGGAAAGGAGCCGCTCCATGGGCAACGCAGGAAGACGCGTGAAAGTGCATTACACGGGCACCTTGGACGACGGGACCGTGTTCGATTCATCCCATCAGCGCAACCAGCCGCTCGGGTTCGTCTGCATGACCGGGCAGATGATCTCCGGGTTCGACAAAGCCGTGGCGGACATGGAAGTGGGCGAGACGCGCACCATCCACCTGACGCCGGAAGAGGCCTACGGTCCCTACATCGAAGACGGGATCCAGCGCGCGCCCTTGGGCGCCATCCCCGGCACCCAGAACCTGAAGGTGGGCGATGAGGTGTCCCTCCAGGGCAAGGACGGCCGCCCCTATCCCGCGAAGGTGGCTGAGATCACGGACACGGAGATCGCGTTCGACATGAACCACCCGCTGGCGGGCAAGAACCTCACCTTCGAGATCACGCTCCTGGAATCAGAGGAGACGCAGACCGGCGTGCACCCGCACCACCACTGATCTTGCGCTACCCCCAGAAGCGCGCTGACCGAAAGAGGCGCGATGCGGCCAGCAGCTGCATCGCGCCTTTTCCATGCTGCGGAACGGCGCTCAGAAGGACTTGGCTGTGAAGCGGAAACTGCGGCCTTGATCGTCCGAGAACATGAACGCACCCTCTTCGTCCTGCTCCCACGCAAGCTCTTCCGCCCACGCGCTGCCGATGGCCGCCTGCCAATCCGCGCCCGGCTCCAGGCTGTCCGAACGGTCCAGCACCACCGTGCCGTCTTCGCGCAGATCCATCCAGAAGAGCACCGTGGGCTCCCCTTCCTGGTCATCCGTCACGGCCACCGCCCACACGCCGAAGGGGGAACCGGACTGGTCGGGCATGACGACCCAAGTGGTGTAATGCGCAGCGCGCAGCCAGATGGTACGGTCATACACTGGATCCTGCAGCCGGACCAGCCTGCCGCCCGCAACGCTGCCCGCCTCCTCCATGGTGCCCTGCACAGAACCGCGCACGCCGCCGAACAGCTCCACATCGCCCGTGAAAGTGAGCGAGAGGTTCCCATCGTCCCGCGTGAACCCGGACACCTGGATGTGCTGGCCATCAGGGCCTTCCATGGACAGCTCTGCGCTGGCCGTCATCTTCTCCTTGCTGTCCAAGATGAACAGACTGGACATGATGAACACGGCCGCCACCAAGATGACGCCCCCGCAGGCCACCGCGATCCCTTTGATGTGCTCCTTGATGAAGGCCATGGCAACCCTTTCCGCCTCAACGGCGCTCCTCCGCGCCGCTATTCAAAATCAAGCTTCTTGGCGTCAGAGGACAGCCAGCCCTTCGGCAGCGTGACGCCGAAGGCATCATAGTAGATGTCCACCACATCCTTGGCGTAGAACAAGCGGTAGCGCTTGTTGTCATTGACCGGCTGCAGGATGCCGCGCCCCACCAGCGTCTGGATGATCCCGTTGGCGGCTGGCGCCGTGCGCCCGTACCGACGCTGGATGAGCGCGCTGTCCACGAACGGATACGCCAACAGGTCAGTGGCCAGTTGGAGGCAGATGGGACTGCAGCGCCGCGCGCTCAAGAGCTCCAACCACCGTTCGCGGATCCGCGCGAAGCGCTCTTCCACCTTCCGCGTCCGTTCGATCTGGCGCAGCGTCGACTTGGACGCGTGGTAGACCCAGAGGCCGTAGGGGTTCATGGCGCCCTCGCCCACCGCCTTGTGCTCGTCCACCGGATTGTCCACGCGGGTCAGCGTGGCTTCCGCCACGGACACGAAGATGTTCCGGGAGAAATGGCGGCGCGCGTACACCAGATAGGCCAGCAGCGTTCCCACCGGCGCGTTCATCGTGCTGAAGGGGCTGGCGTAATGGAACTGCAAGTGCGCCAAGCTGCTCTGCATCTGCGGCAGATAGTCTTCCCGCGTGCAGAACGATAGGAGGTCCTTCACGTATGCCGGAATGTCCTCCACCGGCAGCGCTCCTTTGAGCGGCACGTCCCGATAGGGCACCAAGGGATAGCCGCTGGCATCCAAGGACAGGCGCTCTTCCAGATACGGCGTGTCATCAGCGGAATGCTCAGGCTCGCGGGTGACGTCAGCGTGCATCATGGACAGCAGCGACCGATCGAGGCGCACCCGTTCCGCCCAGGCGGGATCATGGTACTTGTCCACCAGCCGCCGGTATTTCCGTACGTTCTCTTTGACCGCCTTCTCACCGCGCGGCCACGGGCTCTCCGGTGCCACGAAGTGGAGGAACGGCAGGTCCGATCCACAAAGCGCCGCCAAGGCGAACGTCTCGCAGCGCTTCTGGAAGAAGGACACGCACTCCTTGAGCGGGCTGCATTCCAGATGCTCATCCAAGCGGATGAACTCGAGTTCCGCCTTCGACGCCAACGCCAACAGACGCGGGCTGAAAACGAGCGGCACCTCTCCTCCCAGAAGACGCGCATTGCCCGCATCTCCCGTTTCCAGCTCCAGCGAATAGGTGGTGAGCGCCGGAGCCGCGGAACTCATTCCACCGGCTCCGTCTCTGCATGGTCCAGCAGGTAGGCGCGGGCTTTCGCACGCAGCGCCATCTCGTGCAGCTGATACAAGCGCCCGTTCATCATGAGCATCTTGCGCGCCTCATCCACGCCGGACGGCGCCATGGCCTTGAGCGACGTTTCCAGATCCTCTTCGGTCACCTGCATGCCTTCATGGCGCGCCAGCGCATCCAGCGCGATGCCTTGGCGCAACACGTCCCGAGCGCGGTTGCTCATCTGGATCATGAACTGCGTGCTGGTGACGCCTTGAGCGTTATAGAACTCTTCTTGGCTCATGCCCTGGCGGGAGAGCGCCGTTGAGAAGTTCTGCAGAAGCCCCGCCCGAGCGTATTCGGTGTAGACCTCCGGCAGGTCCATCTCCGGCAAGCGCTGGGCCAGCGCGTCCAGGGCCGCCTCCGAGCGCAGCTTGTCATAGTCGGCGCGGCCGCGCATGGTGACGTTGTCGCGGATCATGGCCCGGAAGCCTTCCACCGTGCTGGCGCCGGGGATGTTCTCATGCACCCACGCATCCGTGACCTCAGGGACGTCACGGCGCACCATCTTGTGCAGCGTCAGCTCCGCGTCCATGGTCTCCGGCACGTCCATCCCCAGGAAGTTCTTGCTGGTGATGACGAACGAGAACGTCTTGGTCTGGCCCGGCTCCATGCCGCGCAACTGCTCGTTGATCTGGTCAGGGAAGCGACCGTCAGAGATGCGGCAGATCAGCCCATCGGCGCACAGCGGTTCCACCGGCATGCCGGCTTTCGTGGTGGACAGCGATATGACGCATGCAGTGTCATCATCCGCGCAGGCAGCCTCTTCGTCATCCACGAAGCTGGAGCGTTTCTCCACCACTGCCTGCATGTTGCGCTCCACCTGCTCGTCCGTCACCTCGAAGGGAGGGATGGCGAGCGGCACCGGATCATAGGAGGACAGCTCTTCCTGCGGATTCAGATACAGGAGGATGGTACAGGAGAACGGCTGGCCCTCCGCTATCTCGGAAGTGGACTGCACCACCGGCTCGAGCGCCGCAGGCAGGCCTTCGGCCAAGATGACGTCATCGGCGCACTGGTTCGCCAGGCATTGGGCAACCTTCTCCTTCAAGTCATCGCCGTAGCGCTGCTCGAATGGCTTCGCGCCCTGATCGGCGATGTAATCGATGCCCGCCTGCACGGCCAGGAAGGCGTAGATCTCCTCCACCTTCGCGGCGGCCTCTTCGGCTGAGAGCGTCACTTCCAGCTGCTTTTGCAGCGGCGTGGCGATGCTGTCATTGATCTGATGCTCCATGGCTGCTCCTCTCTAATGGCACGGGAATCCCGAAATCTGCGCCCCACGGACACGTCTGCGCTTCTCCTGACTCATGCGGCGTGGTGGCGCGCATGCAGGGAACGGCGCAATCGCGTTGAGTATAAGCGCATGATATGCTTTTGAATCCGGGCAGGACGCCTCCGCATTTCGGGCAGGGGTCGCCCAAATGATCTACCATCACCAAGCTGTCGCACGAGGAGCACCGTATCGGGCGGGGCCGGGGCTGCCTGCAGCGCCCGCACTGTGGGTTGCATACGTAACATGGCATTTTGCAACTCCTCGCCAGGTCAGTGAGGGCCGGATCAACACCTCATCCACGGGGGGCGGACATAAAGGTGTGCGTCCTGCCCGCATTCAAAAGCATCGAGGTTTCGCTTCGAAGACCCAGGGCGGGGTCTAGGGTGCCCCCGCCCTGGCAGAATGGCTTGCAGCTTACAGCTGCCCTGCTGCGCGCATCTTCGCGAAGCAAGGTGCGCAGACGATCATGCAGTTGTCTGCGGTCAGCGGACCCTCCGGGTCCTTCGGGATGGCTTCCCAGCCCCCGATGTTCGGACCGCCCTGCATCGGCATGATGCAGCGCTGCCCGCACGGATCCCCATGTCCGTGCTCTTCGTCCGCGCACTCGCAGCAACCGCCGCAGCGCGCCCAGACCTCGTTGACGATCAATGTCGGGAACGGTTCACGCTCTGCCATGTCAAACCCCTTTCTTCGTGTTCCCTCCGCCTTGTCTACTCCTGCGTGTTGAAGATCACGCTGCGCGGATGATCCTCAGCCAGCTTCGCCAGGTTCTCCAGCGTGTCATAGACCATGACGCCGGACTGGCAGTGATGAACGCAGCTGGGGAGCCGGCCTTCCTTGACCCTCTCCTCGCAGAAGTCGCACAGATGGGTGGGGAGCGGAAGATAGGTGAGCTCCCATTTCCCGTTGATGTTCTTGCGCGGCCCATCCTCGCACAGAACGATCCCGTACTGGTCTTCCGGCAGGTCATGGACCTTCTTGCACGCCACTTCGCACACGTGGCAGCCGGTGCAGTACTCGTAGTTGATGAACAGTCCGTACTGATTATTCATATTTGTATCCTCCCATGGCCAGCTTCTCCACACGGTCATAGTCCCAGCCGCCGAGACGCGTGACCTGCTCGGAAGGCATGACCTTGCTGTTCTCTTCCGTGCAGGGGTAGATCTTGCAGAGCAGACCCTTGTACGGCGCGCCGTAGCCGGTCTCACCGACGACCATCATGGAGGTCAGGTTGTTGATGTTGGAGTCGAACACACCGAAGAGGTTGGGCTCTGCGCCTTCGGTCTCGGGGAACCACCAGCCGTGCTCGGCGGATGCGCAATCCGGCTTCATGGCCTCGGTCACCCACGCGATCTGGCGGCAACGCCCGCGCTGGTTCTCGATCCAGACCCACTGGCCGTCCTGGATGCCGTACTTCGCGGCGGTCTCCGGATGGATGCGGACGCGCGGATTGGGATGGAACTCGCGCATGGTCTTCTGGTTGCGGTGCTCGGAGTGGAAGAACTCGAAGGAACGATGGCCCGTGGTGAGGACGATCGGGTACTCCTTGAAGCGCTCCGGCGTGGAGATGGGGCTCTCCGGCGGCTCTTCGTAGCTGGGGAGCGGATCGTTGCCGAACGCCTCCAGGGTGGTGCAGTACAGCTCGATCATGCCCGTGGGCGTGTTGAAGCCGGGGTTGCCGTCCGGACGCAGCTTGCCGTCCTCGTAGCGATGATAGGTCAGCGGCTCCCAGTCGTAGACCATCTGCTGCAGGCCTGCGAAGTCCTCAGGCACGCCGCCTTCCTTCAGGCGGACGTTCAGAAGGTCGATGTCCGTCTCCAGCGGGTTGCCCGCATCATCGCACCAAGCGGACGGGTTCAGGCGCTTGCCCAGCTCCAGGATGATCTGCTCATCGGTCTTGGACTCGTAGTACTCCACCACGCGCGTGGACTGGCGCAGCGGCGTCCACCAGGTGCGCAGCTGGTTGCGCTCGGGGCTCATGGCGCAGGGCAGGACCACGTCAGCGCAGGCCACAGCCGTGGGCGTGATGCAGTAATCCACCACCACGTTGAACTCCGTGGTCTTGATGGCGTCATAGACGCGCGGAGCCTCAGCGGCCATGTTCGCGATGGAATTGCAACCCTGGAACCAGAGCATCTTCACCGGGTAGGGCTCGCCGCACTCGATGGCCTGCAGGACCACGTCAGAAGCCGCGGTGGAGCTCAGGCCGAACTGGTGCATGGGGGAGATGTCGTTGCCCAGGCGCTTGGCGCGGATGTCGACGTCCAGGTTCTCGAAGTAGCCGCAGAGGTACGCCAGGTTCATGTTGTACGCCTCGCGGGCCAGGTAGTTGCCGCCGGCCTGGTCGACGTTGCCGCAGATGGCGTTCAGCGACATGAGGCAGTGGGCTTCAGAGATGCCGTTCACGCGCATGTCCGTGGTGAGGCCCCACTGCAGAGCACCGGGCTTCGCAGCCGCGAACATGCGGGCGGCCTTGCGGATGTCTTCCGCGTCGCACCAGGCGATCTCAGCAGCCTTCTCGCAGGTCCAATCCTTGACGCGCTCCTTCAACTCGTCGAAGCCGTAGCACCACTTGTCGACGAAGTCATGGTCATACAGATCCTCTTGGATGATGAGGTTCGTCATGGCCAGCGCGATGGCGGAGTCGACGCCCGGACGCGGCTGGATCCACACGTCAGCGCGGGAGGCCAGCCAGGTGAGGTCGGGGTCCACCACGATCAGCTTCGTGCCGCCCTGGGTCATCATGTCGACGATCCAGTGGCCCAAGAAGCCGTCGCCGTTGGACTTGATGACGTCGTTGCCCCAGATGAGCACCACCTCAGGATACTGGTACTCTGGGTGGTCCCAGCGCTCTTCGTTGAACTGGGACGCGTCCACCACCGGCAGATCGCCGCAGACGCAGAACGCCAGAGAGGTGCGGGGCACCATGCAGCAGTCGCCGGACAGGAAGCCGAAGGACATGTTGGGGGAACCGAAGCCGGCATAGCAGATCAGCGGGTTCTGCCAGCAGACGTTGCGGCCCGTGCCGATCATGCCGCAGATGGCCTCAGGGCCCCATTCCTTCTGGATGCGGCGCACATTCTCCACGATGATGTCGTAGGCCTCATCCCAGGAGATGCGCTCCCACTTGTTCTCGCCGCGCTCGCCCGCACGCTTGACGGGGTACTTCAGACGGTCCAGCAGTTCGTTGCACGCCTCGGGGAGGTTCAGACAACGCATGCAGAGCCTGCCGCGGTTGTACGGCTGGTTCGGGTCGCCTTCCACGCGATCCAGCTTGCCATCCTTCACGTACAGCAGAAGGCCGCATGAGTCATGGCAACCCGGTGCCGACCAATGGCACACGCGGTAGACGTCGGTGTCTCCCTCCTTCCAGTGAAAATCGGTTTTGTAGAGCTCAGGATCGAATTTCTTCTCGAATAGCTCCATACTCCACCTTCCTCTCTCTTTCCTCTTGGATTGTGAGGCGTGCGGGCTTGACATTCCCCAACCCGCAGGCGTCTCGTCAATGCGCAGGATATGGGGGCAGCGGTTCCGGGGATATGGAGAGTGTCACAAGATTGCCGGAGCGCTTTTTGTAACAACCTATCAACGCCCCGCTCACGCCATCGAACGATCGCACGGAAGGGATGTGCAGAAGGGACGTCCCAAATTGCACATAGGACAGGTCTTTCAGTACGCATGACCTTGTTCTATGTGCGATTTGGAACGTCCCTTGTGCACATCCAGATCGCACAGAGCAACAGCGAACGCTGATGCGCAGAAGCTCGCGTGCAGAAGGCCACTCCCCATGTGCAGAAGGGACGTTCCAAATTGCACATAGGAGTAGAGATTGAGCACTAAAAGATTGATCCTATGTGCAATTTGGGACGT
>CANSWY010000021.1 GCA_947650915.1 uncultured Eggerthellaceae bacterium
ATTCAGTGCGCATCGTCCTTTCCTATGTGCAATTTGGAACGTCCCTTCTGCACATCCGGATGCCCCTCGTTCTGTGCAATTTGGAACGTCCCTTCTGCACATCGAACGTGCGGTTGGGGTTTGGGGGAGTGCGGTAGGATACGCGGATCGGGAGAAAGGATGCGCATGCAAGCTCAGAAAAAGGCGCTGGTGCTGTGTTCGGGTGGGGTGGATTCCACCACATTGCTGGCCCAGGCCGTGCAGGAATTCGGTGCCGCGAACGTGTTCGCGCTGTCCATATCCTACGGACAGCGCCACGTGAAGGAAGTGGAAGCCGCTCGCGCGGTGGCCGAACGCTACGGCGTCCAGCAGCGTTTCCTGGATTTGGGGGCCATCTTCGCGGACAGCTCCTGTTCGCTGTTGGCCCACGCTGACCAGGTGGTTCCGCACGCCACCTACGCGGACCAGCAAGCCGCCGGCGCGGGGGAGCCCGTGAGCACCTATGTCCCGTTCCGCAATGGGCTGTTCCTGTCCGCAGCGGCGTCTGTGGCGTTATCCCTGGAGTGTTCGGTCATCTATTATGGGGCGCACGCGGATGACTGGGCCGGGGCGGCCTACCCGGATTGTTCGCCGACGTTCGTGGAGGCCATGGCGCGCGCCGTGGCAGAAGGCACGGGCGGCGAACTGCGCCTGGAAGCGCCGTTCGTGAACGCGTCGAAGGCGGACATCGTGCGCGCAGGGCTTGAGCTGGATGTGCCGTACGAACTGACCTGGTCCTGCTACGAAGGCGGCAGCGAACCCTGCGGGGCCTGCGCCACCTGCCTTGACCGGGCGGCGGCCTTCGCAGCGAATGGCGTGCCGGACCCGGCGCTTTCGGCCTGACGGCCTGACACCTTGACAGCCTGACCCCAGAGGAGGACCCATGGCAACAGATGCGCACAACGCGAACAACGCGCACAACGCGCACGACCTCACGCTGCTGGGCAGCCAGGGCGTGGTCTACCCCACGGATTATGCTCCCGAAGTGCTGGAGACGTTCGTCAACAAGCACCCAGAGAACGACTATTTCGTCAAGTTCAACTGCCCGGAATTCACCAGCCTCTGCCCCATCACGGGCCAGCCGGATTTCGCCACCATCTACATCTCCTACGTGCCCGGAGAACGCATGGTGGAGAGCAAGAGCCTGAAGCTGTATCTGTTCAGCTTCCGCAACCACGGGGATTTCCACGAGGATTGCATGAACATCATCATGAAGGATCTGATCCGCCTGATGGATCCGAAATACATAGAAGTGTGGGGCAAGTTCACGCCGCGCGGCGGTATCTCCATCGATCCGTACTGCAACTACGGGCGCCCCGGCACGCGGTGGGAACAGGTGGCGTGGGATCGCCTGGCGAACCACGATCAATACCCAGAACGCGTGGACAACAGGTAACGTCCTCCTTTCGTGGCGAAAGACGGCATCCGCTACAATGGCGCGATACGCAAACTGACCCCGGACCAGCCGCAAGCGCCCTGCGCGCGGCGGAAATGCAGGCAGGACATGATCTCTGGCGATATGGAGAAGCTCTATCCTTCGGCCAAGACGCTGGTGAAGGACCGTGCGGCAAGCCGCATCTTCCACAAAGACGCAACCCTGTACAACTTCTCAGAGGAAGCCGAAGATTTCGCGCGGAACTTCATGGGCTGGACGGATCTGGCCTCCAACCCGCGCTGCAACGCCCAAGAGCTGGCGAAGTTCGCCGACCAGGTGGCGAAAGACGGCATCGACACCATCGTGCTGGTGGGCCAAGGCGGCTCCACCCAGGCGCCCATGACCATCACGAAGTACAACAAGCAGGACACGAACCGCCTGCGGTTCCGCACGTTGGATTCGGATTCCCCGGTGCGCATCCGCGAACTGTACGCCACGTGCGATCCGTTCCGCACGCTGTTCATCCTGTCCTCCAAAAGCGGCGGCACCATCGAACCGCGCATGCTGATGGCCGCCATCCGCGAAGAGTACGAACCGGTGCTGGGCGCTGATCTGGTGAAGCACCTGGTGGCCATCACGGATCCGGGCACGAAGCTGGACGAACTGGCCCAGGCCGAAGGATGGCGCCACGTCTTCCACGGGCTGCCGGACGTGGGCGGGCGCTTCTCTGCGCTCACGGTGTTCGGCCTGCTGCCAGCGGCGCTGGTGGGCATCAACCTGGATGACTTCCTGGCCCACGCCCGTGAAGCAGAGGCGCGCTGTTCGGAAGACGCCATTGACAATCCGGCCATCAACCTGGCTGCGTTCCTGTACGACAATTACCTGCAAGGCCGCAACAAGTTCTGCTTCCTCACGCCGAAGCGCGGCCGCGTGCTGGGCCTGTGGATCGAACAGCTGGTGGCGGAATCGCTGGGCAAGAACGGCCAGGGCATCCTGCCGAACATCGAAGTGGATTCGCTGCTGCTCACCGAAGACCCCGGTGACCGCTCCGTCATCATGTACCAGACGAAGACGGACCTCTGGGACGAAAGCCGCAACTTCGAAATGTCCCTGGCCTACATAGACCCGAACATCCCGCGGCAGAACTACAAGATAGAAAGCGTCATGGAGCTGGCAGAGCACTTCGTCATGTGGGAATACGCCATCGCCATGTGCGGCTACCTCATGCAGATCTGCCCGTTCGACCAGCCAGATGTGGCGTCCACGAAAGCCGTGGTGCTGGAGAACCTGTCGAACGGCATCCCGGAACCGGATTACACCGAAGTGTTCACCGAACAGGTGGACATGGGCATGGTGGAGGTGCGCCAAGCGGCGGCGTTCGCGGGTTGCGAAAGCCTGTTCAGCACGCTGGAGGCGCTGTTCTCGTCCATGCAGCCAGGGGATTACTTCGCGCTGAACGCGTTTCTGCCCTTCACGGGCGAAGGGCGGCGCGAAGCGCTGGAGTCCATCCGCCACAAGGTGGCCAGCGAATTCGGCGTGGTGTCCTGCCTGGAAGTGGGCCCGCGCTACCTGCATTCCACCGGTCAGCTGCAGAAGGGCGGCCCGAACTTGGGCGTGTTCCTCACGCTTTCGGCGGACGAACTGAAGGACGTGCCGCTGCCTGATGGGTGCGAGGCGCCGTCCCTGGGCGCGCTGGCGAAGGCGCAGGCCGTGGGGGATGCGGCGGCGCTGGCCGAACGCGGGCGACGCGTGGTCAGCCTGCACTTGCCGGACAACTCCGGCGTCACGCTGCGCATGCTGGCGGAGGTGGTGCACGCGGCCATCGACGCCGTGGTGGCAGCGCGCCAGGAACAGTAGGCTGCCGTGGCGCGCGAATCGCTGGCTTCCAAGCAGGCGCGCGCCGCGCTCATCGAAGAGCGGCTGTTCGCCTATTACGGCCCGGGCGAAGCGTCCCTTGATTACCGCACGCCGTTCGAACTGACGGTGGCCGTGGTGCTGTCCGCGCAGTGCACGGACGCCGCGGTCAACAGGGTGACGCCCACGCTGTTCGAACGCTACCCCACCCCGCAGGATCTGGCGTCCGCGGACGTGGCGGACGTGGAGCAGATCATCCATGCGCTGGGGTTCTTCCGTTCGAAGGCGAAGAACCTGGTGGCGCTGGCGCAGACGGTGATGGCGGATTTCGGGGGCAGCGTGCCCGCGGACGTGAATCTGTTGCAGAAGCTGCCGGGCGTGGGACGCAAGACGGCGAACTGCGTCATGTGCGAGGCGTTCAAGGATCCGCAGGGCATCGCGGTGGACACGCACGTGTACCGCATTGCGCATCGGCTGAAGCTGGCGGGGCCTTCGGCGGACACGCCGCAGAAGGTGGAGGACCTTCTGCTCAAGGTGTTCCCGCAGTCGGATTGGGGCTACGTGAACCACCAGCTGGTGCACTTCGGCCGCGAATTCTGCCGCGCGCGCAACCCGCGCTGTGACACCTGCATCCTGAACGACATCTGCCCCTCCGCCATGTGCAAAAGGGACGTCCCAAATCGCACATAGCAAAAGCGAGACTGCGGATGTGCGAAAGGGACGTCCCAAATTGCACATAGGAACAGCCTTTCAGTGCGCATCATCTTTTTCTATGTGCAATTTGGAACGTCCCTTTTGCACATCCAAGTGCCAGCTGGCCTCCCGAAGCGGCCAGCTGTCGTGGCCCTTCGGGCCACTGTTCTCGGATGTGGGCTCTAGGGCGCATCCGTGCCCATAACTACCGTTCGAGGCATTCTCTGCAAGGAAGGCCACCCTTGTTGCCCTGAAGCCGATCCTTCGCGGAATCCTCTCTTCTATGCAAAAAGATGTGCAAAAGGGACGTCCCAAATCGCACATAGGGACAGTCTCCCAGTGCTGGCTCCCTTTTTCTATGTGCAATTTGGAACGTCCCTTTTGCACATCGAACGTCCCTTTTGTGCATTCGGGCTTGCAGTAGAATTGCACGCACACGGATCTTGGCAGGAAGGGCGCATGGTCAGACGGTTCCTCATGGGCAACGAAGCGTTCGCGCACGCGGCGCTGGCAGCGGGCTGCGGCCTGTTCGCCGGCTATCCCGGCACGCCTTCGTCCGAGGTCATCGAAACCGTGGCGCGCCTGCACCAAGACGGCTCCGCGCAGGACATCCACGTGGAGTGGTCCACCAACGAAAAGGCCGCCCTGGAAGTGGCCGCCGCGGCGTCGCTTTCCGGCGTGCGTTCGCTGGTCACCTGCAAGCAGGTGGGGCTGAACGTGGCGTCGGACGCGCTCATGTCGCTCAACTACGTGGGCGTGAAGGGCGGCCTGGTCATCCTGGTGGCGGACGACCCGGGTCCCATCTCCAGCCAGACGGAACAGGACACGCGCCGTTTCGCCGCGTTCGCGAAGGTGCCCGTGTTCGACCCGGCCACTCCCGAACAAGGCGCCGCCATGATCGGCCACGCGTTCGAAATGTCCGAACGCTACCGCACGCCGGTCATCTTCCGGCCCACCACGCGGATCGACCACGCATCCACCTTCTTCGATTTCCCGGAAGCCACGCACCCGCGCCCGGCGCTGGGTGACGGTTTCAACCGCAATCCGGCGGACTACGTCATCTTCCCGCCGCGCGCCTACCAGGCGCACGGTGAGATCAACGAACGCTTGAACGCCATCTCGCACGACCTCATGTATGACCCGGACCTCATGCCCTTCAACCCGCTGTTCGTGCGAACGGGGGCAGGCGGCTTCCAGCTGGAAACAGACCGCGAACAGGCGCCCGCGCCCGCGAAGCTGGGCATCGTCACCGGCGGCGTCTCCACGCAGTACGCGCGCGAAGCGCTCCGCATCCTGCATCAGCGGGCTGCGCGTTCGGGCCATCCGCTGCCGCCGCTGCGCCTGCTGCAGGTGGGCACGCCCTACCCGTTCCCGCGCCGCGTGGCGTCGCGCGCGTTGAAGGATCTGACAGACGTGCTGGTCCTGGAGGAGCTTGACAGCGTCATCGAAGAGGAGCTGCAGAAGATGGCGAACGCCAGTTTCCTGTGGCCGCGCGTGCATGGCAAGCTGTCGGATGAGGCCAACACGCGGGGCGAGAACTCCACCGAAGACGCCGTCATGCGCATCAGCGCGTTCCTGGAAGCCTATGCCGAAGAGGCTGCCGCTGAGGGCGCGGCTTCCGACGCCCCCGCGGTCACCCGCGTGGCCACGGTGGCCTCTCCGTTCGCCTATCCCGGAGAACTGCCGGCGCGCCCAGCCGTGCTCTGCGCGGGCTGCCCGCACCGGGCATCCTTCCTGGCCATCAAGCGCGCGCTGAAGCGCCTGGGCATCAAACGGGAGGATGCCGTGTTCGCGGGTGACATCGGCTGCTACACGTTGGGCAACGCGGCCCCGCTGGACGCGGTGGACACGTGTCTGTGCATGGGCGGCGGCATCACCATGGCGCAGGGCATCGCGGCCACGAACGCCGGGAAGAAGGCCATCGCGTTCGTGGGGGATTCTACGTTCTTCGCATCCGGCATGACCGGTGTGGTGAATGCCGCCTACAACGGCCACGATGTCACCATCTGCGTGCTGGACAACGCCACCACTGCCATGACCGGCCTGCAGCCGCACCCGGGCACCGGCCTCACGCTCAGGGGGGAACGTCGCGCGCCCGTCAGCATCAAAGCGGTGCTGGAGGCGTCCAACATCCAGAAGATCGTGGAGGCGGATCCGCTGGATCCGGATGCCGCTGAAGAGGCGGCGCTGCAAGCGCTGGAGTTCGAAGGGCCGTCCGTCATCATCTTCAAGAGCCCCTGCGTCTGGACGCAGCCGTTCGGCATTCCGGCGAAGGTGAACTCCAGCAAATGCACCGGGTGCAAGAAGTGCGTGGCGCAGGTGGGCTGTCCGGCCATCGGGTTCGAACTGGGCGCGCGCGGCGCGAAGAGCGGCAAGCGCGGCCAGGCGGTCATCGATGCTGCGCAGTGCAATGGCTGCGGGCTCTGCCTGCCGGTCTGCCCGGTGGACGCCATCAGCCAGGTGCCTGAATTGGAACCGCAGCCCGTTCGCCAGAGCCGGCTGAACCGTGATGTTGCGCCATCGGTGGAGGACGCGTTCGGCCCTGAGACGGCCGAGGAGCTGGATGCTCTGGTCGCGCTGGATGCAGAGGCGTCCCAGGATGCCGAATGGTGGGAGGAGGATGCGTTCGCGGCTGGCGGCAGCGCGGATCCTGCGCCTGGCCTGGCGACTGAGGCACCGGGGGTGACGCTGGCGCACGAACGCCTTTCCGGCATCCGCAGCCGGGTTCCCATCATTCCCATGAACCCTTACGCGGCGGATGATGAATTCGAACGGGATGACCTGTACGAGGCCATGACCGCGCGCCATCCGCATGCGAACGTCGCCACCTCTGCGGTGCGGCGCGTGATCAAGCCGGCAGGAGAGCGCCGCTATTTCATGAAGGACGCTATCCAGCGCAGCGCCGCGGCCGCAGTGTTCGCGTACACGGCGCTGGGGGAGGCGTCTCAGGCGGCGCAGATCGCGCTGACGGCGGGGGAGCGCGCTGCGGCGGCTTCCAGCAAGCGCAGGCAGGGGTCGCCGGATTACGGCGGGAACTCCGAACTGTCTTTGGACGCGCTGTTCTCCTCAGATGAAGACGCGCCTGCGCACGAGGCGGCGAAGGGCGCGGGCCGCGAAAGCCGCGCAGCCGAAGAGCCTGCTGGGCGCACGCGCCATGAACCGGATGAGCCGCTGGACGAGCTGGAGCTCAGCTTCGACGGCGTGCAGCTTGACTGGGATGACGAAGCGCCTGCGGGGCACCGAACGCGCGGGCGCAGCTCTGAGCGCAACCTGCGCCGGGTGGCTCCTGCGGAGGAGGTGCCTGCGCACGAAGAGCGCGCGGCGGATGCGGAGGCAGATGCCGAACGGGAGCGGGAGCGCCAGCGGCGCGCGGCTCGGAAGGCGCGCCAGGCGCGTGCAGCCGAACGTGCGGATGCGGAGCCGCCGGTGACTGGCCCGCAAGGGTCGCTCATCCCGCAGGGGCGGCCGGCTGAAGCGCCCCGTGCGCAGACGCGTTCGCGTTCGCAGGCTCCGCGGTCCAGCGAAACGCGGCCGGTGCGTTCGCGCTTCGCTGACTACGGGCGTCGGTCGGACGGCAACGGCCCGCAGCAAGGAGGGCGCTCATGACGAACATCCTGATCGCGGGCGTGGGCGGCCAGGGTACCGTGCTGGCCGCGAAGCTGCTGGCCACGGCGGCCACCAACAAAGGCTGGCAGGTGCGCACGGCTGAGACCATCGGCATGGCGCAGCGCGGCGGCTCGGTGGTGTCGCACGTGCGCATGGGAGACGCGGGCGAAGAGGTGCTGGCACCGCTCATCACGCACGGCACGGCGGACATGATCATCGGGTTCGAGCCGGGCGAGGCTGCCCGCGCGCTGCCGTATCTGGCGCGCGATGGCATGGTGGTCACGGCCACCACCACGGTGCAGCCGGTCACCAGCGCGCTGTCCGGGCAGCCCTACGATGCGCAAGAGATCCTGAACGCCATGCAGACGCTGCTGTACAACGAAGCCGTGCGCATGCGCACCAGCGGCCGGCGGCGCAGCCGCAATGGCGCCGCTCCGCATGAACCGGAGCTGGTGTGCGTGAATGACGCCGCGGTGCTGCGGCGTCTGGGCGCTTCCCGGCGCATGCTGAACACGGTCATGCTTGCGGCCGCGCTTTCGAAGGGGCGCGTGCCGCTCACGGTGGAAGACTTGCGCGAGGCCATCCCGCAGGTCATCAAACCCCAGCATGTCCCCGCCAACCTCCGCGCCACCGAACTCTGATCCTTGATGTGCAAAAGGGACGTCCCAAATTGCACATAGCAGAAGCTGATGTGGATGTGCAAAAGGGACGTCCCACATTGCACATAGGAACAGCCTTCCAGTGCGCAAGATTTATTTCTATGTGCAATTTGGAACGTCCCTTTTGCACATCAGGAAAGTGCGCGTTCCGCAAAGAGCGCGGAACGCCCGACAAGGAACGGCCTTACGCGCTCTCGCGCGAACGGCCTACGCGGCGCTGGTTCGCCGCGTGAGATCGGCCTGCCTCCTCTTGCTGTGCAGAGGGGACACCCCAAATCGCACACTTCGCGTGCAATTTGAAGCGTCCCCTCCGCACCTGGGATGTGCAAAAGGGATGTCCCAAATTGCACATAGGAAAAGCGAGCCAGCACTGGGAGACTTCTCCTATGTGCAATTTGGAACGTCCCTTTTGCACATCAGGCCTGAAAACAAGGAAGGCGCCATGGTGGAGGATCCACGGCGCCTTCTCAGTCATCTGGGTGAGGTTGGTTGGAATCTTCGCCGGTTGGTCAGGCCGACTATGGTTGTTAAGATTCACCCGGATTCGGTTGTCAAACTGCGTGACGTTCGTCCGCTCGGTCTCCCGATCAGCTTCGCGTCACGCTCGTGCTGGGAAACACTGTCATGCACTATACGCGCGCTACCTTAAACATTCCTGAAACGCTGTTCGTACTTTCAGGTTGCTTTCAGGTTCCCTCCATGATCCTTCTGCACGCCCGCGTTAGAATGGCGCAAACGCTGAGGAGGAACGCATGCATGTTCTCATAGCCGAGGATGATGAGCGGCTGGTCGAAGCGCTCGAGAAGATCCTGCAAGACAACGGTTACGAAATAGACAAGGTAATGGATGGCCAGGCCGCTCTGGATTACGCCACGGTGGGCGCCTACGATGTCATCGTCATGGATGTCATGATGCCGAAGATGGACGGCTTCGAAGCCACGCGCCAGATGCGCCGCGCAGGCGTATCCACGCCCATCCTGCTGCTCACTGCGCGCGACGCCGTGGGAGACAAGATCACCGGCTTGGATGCCGGCGCGGATGACTACATGACCAAGCCGTTCTCCCCGGCAGAGCTGATGGCCCACCTGCGCGCGCTCTCACGCCGCCAGGGCGAAGTGCAGTTCGAAAGCCTGCAGGTAGGAGACCTCACGCTGGGATTGGAAAGCTACGAACTGACCTGTGGCAGCAAGTCCATCAACCTCAGCTTCAAGGAGTTCTCCATCTGCAAGATCCTCATGAGCAGCCCGAACACCATCGTTTCCAAGGACACGCTCATCCAGAAAGCGTGGGGCGTCACGTCCAGCGCGGGCGACAACAACGTGGAAGCCTACATTTCGTTTCTGCGCAAGAAGCTGAAGCATCTGGGCAGCACGTGCAAGATCGAAACGGTGCGCCGCGCAGGCTACCGGTTCGTGGGCTAGGCGCAGCGGGGCGGCTCAGGCATGGAACAGGGGATCATCTGGCGGCTGCGCGTCAAGTTCATCGCCATCAACATGGCGCTGGCGTTCTTGGTGCTGCTCATCACGTTCGGCACGGTGTGCGCGCTCAACCATGCGAACAGCGTGAACACCATCAACACGCATCTCACCTACGTGCTGTCGCGCGCATCCAGCACGCTCACGAATCCGAGCAGCCAGGTGGAAGGCGTGCATCCGCTGGAGCAGCCGGACGTGCCGCGGGCGGACGTTTCGCTCGTCGACAGCTTCGGTGCAGGGGGCGTGGCGGGGGCGCTGGGCGATCCGCTGGAGGACCGTGCGAACGGAGCGGCGAACGCCACCGAGGAGACTGCGGCGAACAGCGCTCCCGCATCCACGGAAACGGACGCCTCCGTGCACATCCCTTCCGCAGCCGGCACGGTGGCCGCCCCTGTCATCGGCAGCGGGCAGGCGTCGTCCACCATCCTCACCGCCGTCTTTCGTGTGGAGCGCAGTGGCATCTACACCACGGTGCCCGCGTACACATCCGCCACCATTCCGGAGAGCATCCTCTTGCGCGCGGATGACGCCGTCATCAGCAGTCCGGACGCGCGCGGCTACCTGCCGGAGTTCGACCTCATGTATGAGAAGCTCAGCATCGAAGATGGCTGGCTGGTGGCCTACGCGAACGCGTCCAGCACCCATGCGTGGCAGCAGCTGGCGGTGCTCCTGGGCATCGTGGGGCTCATCGCGCTCATCGTGTTCTTCCTGATCAACATCCTGTTCTCGCAGTGGGCCACGCGCCCGGTGGCGCTCAGCATCCGTCAGCAGCAGCAGTTCACGGCGGACGCGTCCCATGAACTGAAGACGCCGCTCACGGTCATCCTGGCGAATCTGTCCATCCTCCGTTCTCATGCGGACAGCACGGTGGCGCAACAGATGCAGTGGGTGGAAAGTTCCGAACGCGAGGCGCAGCGCATGCAGCTGCTGGTGAATGACATGCTCAACCTGGCGCGCCCGAAGACGGAGGCGAAGCCGCTGGGCAATGAGGTGCTGAGGGACCCGGTGGACATGTCAGACCTGGTGGAAGGCGAGGTGCTCCAGTTCGAATCCGTGGCGTTCGAACGCGGCATCCTGCTGGAGGAGCGCATCCAGCCGCACGTGCGCGTGGCGGGCGATGCGGAGAAGCTGGGTCGGATGGTGTCCACGCTGATCGACAACGCCTGCAAGTACGTGGAGGAAAGCGGCCTGGTGGACATCACGTTGGAGGTGGACGCGTCGAACCCGGTGGCGGACCCGCAGGCGGTGCTCCGGGTGCACAACACCGGCGACGCCATCCCGCCGGATGAGCTGGAGCATCTGTTCGACCGCTTCTATCGTGCGGACAAGGCGCGCACCGGCGGCAAGGGCGGCTACGGCCTGGGCCTTGCCATCGGGCAACAGATCGCTCACGAACACAACGGCCAGATCACGGTCGCTTCTGCGGCGGGCGAAGGCACCACGTTCACCGTCACACTGCCTCTCTACGACGATTAGCGGCGCCTTCGTGCGCCCGATCCATTCGGATGCAAGGAGGCGCGCATGAAAGGCAAAGGGCTCATCGCCGAATTCAAGGACTTCATCAATCGCGGCAACGTGATCGACATGGCTGTGGGCATCATCATCGGTGCGGCGTTCACGTCCATCGTCACGTCGCTGGTGGACAACATCATCAACCCGATCATCACGCTGGTCACCGGCGGCAACGGCGCGAACGTGGGCGGCCTGGCCATCCCGGTGACGGATGAGCAGAGCATCGATTTCGGCGCGTTCTTGAGCGCCATCATCAACTTCTTGATCATCGCGTTCTGCGTGTTCCTGATCGTGAAGGCGTTCAACAAGATGAAGGACAAAGGCAAACTGATGCGCCGCAAGAACGGCGTTGAAGAAGTGGAGACGGCGCCGGTGTGCCCGTTCTGTCTGGAGGAAGTGAACGTGGGCGCCACGAAGTGCTGCCACTGCGCCAGCGAACTCCCCGATCCCGCCGTGCCCACCTACGAACCCGTTTCCTGATCCCCTGATGTACAGAAGGGACGCCCCAGATCGCACCCGCGAACCCGCCCCCGATGTGCGAAAGGGACGTCCCAAATTGCACATAGAAAAAGTCCTCCAGCACGCATTCTCGATGTGCGAAAGGGACGTCCCAAATTGCACATAGGAAAAGCGAGCCAGCACTGGGAGACTGTTCCTATGTGCAATTTGGAACGTCCCTTTCGCACATCCCGGAACAGTCTTTCAGCGCGCATGGCCTTATCCTCTGTGCGACCCGAATCGCCCCTTTCGCACACCGGCCTCATGGCGTCCGTGGAGCAGGGAATGGTATCATGGGCAGATTCATGGCCTCATGCAGGGAAGGAGCTGATGCGCGGGTATGGGGTTCCTCTCCAAGTTCGAAGGCAGGATGGAAGACACGGTGGAAGGCGCGGCAGAGCGCTTGGGCGGCGCGTCCATTTCTCCTGTGCAGATAGCCAAGAAGGCCGAAAAGCAGATGAAGCGCGAAAAGGTGGTGGGCGCCGGCAAGCAGTACGCGCCCACGCTGTACACGGTGCTGGTCAGCCCGGACGATGACGCGCGCATGTTCAACTACTACCCCACGCTGGCCGGAGAGACGGAAACGTACCTGCACGCGAAGGCGGCGGAGCTGGGCTTGGCCATGGATGGCCAGCCTCTGGTGCGCTTCATCGCGGATGACCAGCTGAAGCGCGGCAAGTTCGATATCGTGGCCGAACTGGTGGCCGGACAGATCGTCGAACGCCTGCGTGCAGATGAGATGGCGCGCTACGGCATCGCTCCCGCGCGCCAATCGCGCGCCCAAGGCGGCCAGCGCCGCAGCGCAGGCGGTCCGCGCCAAGGGCACCCGGTGCCCCAACAGGCTCCGGGCGGCGGCGCGCTCGCCCCGCTTCCGAACGCGCAGGGCGGTTCGAACTTCGCGTTGGAGGACGTCTACGAATCCGAATACGATGACATCAATTCCGCGAACATCGTGGAACCGGACTGGGAGACACCGAACCCGGCACCCATGGCAGCCGCAGCCGCGGCCGTCGCGGCTGCGCCGCAGCATCTCCACGCCCCGCATCCTGCAGCCCATCAGCAGGCTGCAAGCGCCCCCGCCGCGCAAGCGCAAGTGCAACCACAACCACAACCGCAGCTCCAGCCCCAGCCCGCGGACGGCGAACCGCGCGAGGTCTACCTGTACGACGAAGCGCGCGACTGCGCCTACCAGCTCACCGGAGCGCCCGAACGCATGGGCCGCGAATCCGGCAACGCCATCGTCATCCCTGACATCAACGCCTCGCGTGTGCATGCGGAAATCCGCTGCGAACCCACCGGTGCGTGGGTCATCACAGATCTGGGCTCCCTGAACGGCGTGTTCGTGAACGGCCGCCGCATCAAGAGCGCCCCCTTGCGCGACGCGGACATGATCCGCATCGGCACCACCGAACTCGAATTCCAGAACTTGGAGCAGTAGCGCATGATAGACATCGTCCTGCTCATCGCACGGCTGCTGTTCGTCGCGCTGCTGTACCTCTTCCTGTTCGCCATCGTGCGCACAGGCATCGGGCAGATCCGCGGCACCCGCAAGAAAGATGCGGCGTGGACCATCACTGTGGAACAAGGTCCGAACGAACTGCGCGGCGTGCAGATGCCGGTCACGGGGCCTGTGGTGGTGGGCCGCGCGCCCGGTGCTGACATCGTCATCGCCACCGGGTTCGTCTCCGGCCGCCACGCGCGCTTCCAGCTCATGGGCCAGAACCTCTTCGTGGAGGACCTGGGTTCGCGCAACGGCACCGTGGTGAACGGCCAGCCCATCTCTGACCCCACGGCGCTCCGCAACAAGGACGTGGTGGAATTCGGCGACGTTGCCATCCGAGTGAGGCACGAATGACGGGCCTTGAGCACCATCACGCGGTGGAAGAGGCGTTCGGCGCACGCACGGACGTGGGATACACCCGCGAACACAATGAGGATTCCTTGCTGGTGCAACCGCCGCTCTATGTGGTGTGCGACGGTATGGGAGGCCACGAAGCGGGCGAGGTGGCCTCTGAGATAGCAGTGCGCGAACTGCGCGCGCATGCGCCGGCTGAGCCGGATGCGGATGCGCTGGGGCGCGCGGTGGATGAAGCGAACCTGGCCATCATCCGCGCGGTGTCCGAAGGCGTGGGTCGCGAAGGCATGGGCACCACCTGCACGGCCGCTATGCTGGAGGGGGACCACTTGGCCATCGCTCAGTGCGGCGATTCGCGCGCCTACCTTCTGCACAACGGCGCGCTGCAACAGCTCACGCGGGACCACAGCCTGGTGGCGGATCTCATCGAACGCGGTGAGATCCAGCCTGAAGAGGCCCGCACGCATCCGTGGCGTTCGTACATCACGCGCGCGCTGGGGCTGGATCCGCGCATCCATGCTGACCTGTATGAGCTGTCCGTGGATGCGGGGGACCGGCTCATGCTGTGTTCGGATGGCTTGTATTCCCTGGTGGGGGACGCGCAGATCTGCCGCATCATGGCTGCGCATGCTGATCCGCAGGCCGCGGCGAACGCGCTGGTGGATGCCGCGCTGGCCGCAGGCGGCAACGACAACGTCAGCGTCATCGTGGTGGATGCCATGGGCTCCAAGCGTCGCCGGCTCAAGCTGGCGCGCAAGACGCGCATCGCGGCCATCACCGTGGTGGTGGGCCTGGTGCTCTGCCTGGGCGGCGCGGGCTTCGCGCTGAACTGGTGGATGACGAATTCGGCCTACCTGGGCGAAGTGGATGGCAAGGTGGCTGTGTACCAGGGCATTCCCGGCCAAGTGCTGGGCATGGGGCATTCGCAGCTGGACCAGGTGACGGATGTTCCGCTGGACGCGTTGCAGCCAGGCACGGCCGCGCGTGTGCGCGAACAGGACATCCGGTGCGAATCCTTGGAAGCGGCGCGCCGGTTGGTGAACGAATACCGCATGGATGCGGGCTTGGACGAAGCGCCTGCAGCCGAACCGGACGCAGCGGGCGCTGAGCCGGGACCCGCGGCGGATGCCGAACCAGGTCCGGCAGCTGAACCCGAATCCGCTGAACCCGCCGGAGACGCCGCATGACGCGCCGCAACATCGAACTGCTGCTGCTCATCGTGGCGGCGCCCATCGTCATCGTGCTGTTCGCCATGATGGTGGTCACCGGCGGCCAAGACCTCTCCTTCAACACGCTGGGCGTGCCCATCGGCATCTTCGTGGCGTTCATCGCCGCGCACGTGGCCTGCCGCCTGCTCACGCCGAACGCGGACCCGGCGCTTTTGCCCATCACGTTCGCCCTGTCCGGCATCGGCATCGCGTTCGTCACGCGCCTGGCACCGGACGTGGCCGGCCGGCAGCTCATCTGGCTGTTCGCGGGTGTGGCTGTGCTGGTGCTGCTGCTCGTCCTCATCAAGAACATGGACAAGCTGGCGCAGTACAAGTACACGCTCATGATCGTGGGCGTGCTGTTGCTGCTCTCGCCCATGCTGCCCGGCATCGGCACTGAGATCAACGGCAGCCGCCTGTGGCTGAACATCGGCGGCCTTTCGTTCCAGCCGGGAGAGCTGGCGAAGATCTGCATCGTGCTCTTCCTGGCGGCCTACCTGGCACAGAACCGCGAGATGCTCTCCATCTTCACCTGGGAAGTGGGCCCGGTGAAGCTGCCTTCGCTGGCCACCCTCATGCCGCTTCTGTTCATGTGGGCGTTGGCGTTCCTCATCGTCGTGCTGGAGAAGGACCTGGGCTCAGCGCTCGTGCTGTTCCTGGTGTTCCTGGTCATGCTGTACGTGGCCACCGGCAAGAAGCTGTACCTGGTGGTGGGCGTGCTGCTGGCGGCCATCGCAGCCGTGGCGCTGTTCTTCATGTTCTCCCACGTGCAGACGCGCGTGGACATCTGGCTGGACCCGTTCGCTGACGCGCAGGACAAGGGTTACCAGATCGTGCAGAGCCTCTATTCGTTGGCCGACGGCGGCATCTTCGGCCAGGGCATCGGGCGCGGCATGTCCACGGACATCCCGTACGTGGAATCTGACTTCATCTTCGCGGCCATCGGCGAGGAAACGGGCCTGCTGGGCGCGGCCGGTGTGCTGCTGCTCTACCTTTGTTTCGCCATCCGCGGCATCCTGACGGCGGCGCGCGCCCGCTCTGATTTCAGCTCCTTCACCGCGGTGGGCGCCACGTCCATCGTCATCTTGGGCGCGTTCATCATCGTGGGCGGCGTGACGCGGCTCATCCCGCTCACGGGCATCACGCTCCCATTCATCAGCCAAGGCGGCTCATCGCTTCTGGCCGGTTTCATCATCGTGGCGCTCTTGCTGCGCATCGGCGATCAAGCCACCGGCCGCGAAGCGGAGATGACGTCTGCCACCAGCGTGTCCTTGCATGCGAACAGCGTGCTGGGCCGCGTGGCGCTGGGCAAGCGCCTCACGAACACCATCATCATCTTTTCCGTCCTGTTCGCCGCGCTGGTGGCGAACCTCACGTGGATCATGGTGGTGAACGCGGAGGCCTACCAGAACATGCCGGGCAACAACCACACCATCGCGAAGGAGGCGCAGTCCGAACGGGGCACCATTTCCACCTACGACGGCGTGGTGTTGGCGCGTTCGGTGGAGCAGCTGGACGGCACCTACGCCCGCGAATACCCGGCGGGAGACCTGGCATCGCATGTGGTGGGCTACTACTCCAGCAAATACGGCTCCAGCGGGATCGAAGCTTCCATGAACGACACGTTGCGTGGCCAGGAGAACTACGCCAACTGGTCGGACGTCATCGATTCGCTGGCGGGCATCGGCAACCCGGGCAATGACGTCACGCTGACGCTGAACTCCAAGATCCAGACGGCGGCGCAAGAGGCGCTGGAGGGCCTGAAGGGCGCGTGCGTGGTGATGGATCCCACCACGGGCGCGGTGCTGGCCATGGCGTCTTCGCCCACCTATGACGCTGCGGCCTTCGAAGAGGTCATCGCGAACGCTTCATCCGGCACATCCGGCGATTCGTCGGAGCTGCTGAACCGCGCCACGCAGGCGCTCTACGCGCCCGGCTCCACGTTCAAGACGGTCACCCTTTCCGGTGCGCTGGCGGACGGCGTGTGCACGCCGGATTCCGTTTACGATGCGCCCGCGGAGATGGACATCGGCAACGCGCTGGTCGCGAACTATCAGGACCGCGGCTACGGTGAGATCACGGTGGCGAACGCGTTCGAGGTGTCCGCGAACACGGTGTTCGGGCAGATCGGCGTGGAGATGGGCAGCGAGGCCTTGGTGCGCATCGCCGAAGCGTTCGGCTTCAACAAGGGCATCCCGTTCGATCTGCCCGTGGCCACCTCCGTCATGCCAGACCCGGCCGAGATGACCACCTGGGAGACGGCGTGGGCGGCCGATGGCGAACCGGTGGGCGAACACGCCTCTCCGGCCGGCCCGCAGGCCACGGTCTTGCAGATGGCGCTCGTGGGCTGCGCAGAAGCCCATAAGGGCGAAATCCTGGCACCGTACCTGGTGGAGGGCGTGTACAGCTCTTCCGGTGAACGCAGCTTCTCTGCTGCGCCTTCGCGTTTCGCTGAACCGCTGTCATCGGACGTGGCCGATGAGGTGCTGGATGTCATGCGCGGCGTGGTCACGCAAGGCACGGCCACGGACGCGGCCATCGAAGGCGTCTCCATCGCAGGCAAGACGGGCACGGCTGAGAAAGAGGGCCGCCCGGATGACAGCTGGTTCATCGGCGTGGGGGACGTGGATGGCGCCAAGAACGTGGTGGTGGCCATCATGGTGGAAGGCGCTGGGCGTTCCGTGCATGCCGCCGGCCTCTCCCGTGAGATCATGCGCACCGCCCTGGAAGTCCAAGGCGCCCTGTAGCCCTCAGACGCCCCCTATGCAAAAGCCCTCCCATGTGCAAAAAGGGGCGTCCCAAATCGCACCTGCGAAGTTGCCTGATGTGCAAAAGGGACGTCCCAAATTGCACAGAGGAAAAGTGAGACTGTGCTGAGAGGCTCATCCTATGTGCAATTTGGAACGTCCCTTTTGCACATGGGAGGGCTTTTGCGTAGGGGAGGAGCCTTTCTCGTATTTGAAAAGCGCGCGCTCCGCAAAGATCGCGGAACGTCCTTACGCGCCCTCGCGCGAACGGCCTGCGTGGCGCTGCTGCACCGCTCTTTCCCTTGCCACCCAAAAGGGCATCCTGAATCGGAAGATGTGCAAAAGGGACGTCCCAAATTGCACAGAGGAAAAGTCCATCAGCGCTGGTTCCCTATTCCTATGTGCAATTTGGAACGTCCCTTTTGCACATCCTTCGGGGCGTTCCGCAGGAAAAACATTCGCCGGGAACGTGCAGGTCTAGTACAATGTGCAATCGATTCTATCTATGAGCTGGAAGCATGTGGACCAAGGGTGCAAGCCTGCGGCGCAGAGAAAAGGGCCTCAGATGCCGGATACCATGAGATATGACAGCAACGGTCAGCCGCTGGGCTACGGAGAGCCGGTGGATCCGTCTTTGTATGGGCAGCCTGATCCTTACGGCCAGTATCCGCAGCAAGGCTACGCGCCCATGCCTTCGCCGCAAGAGATCTATGCGCAGCAGCAACAGTACATGGACCCGAACCAGCCACAGCCCTATATGGATCCGAACCAGATGTATGCTGATCCGAACCAAGGCATGTATGGCGCGCAGCCCGCTCAGCCTGATCCATACGGCCAGTATCCGCAGCAAGGCGGTTACTTGGACCCGGACATGGCAGCGGCTCCAATGCCCGCCTATCCCGAAGCTGATCCGGCTCTGGCTGCGCAGCAGCCGTATATGGGCGAAGCGGCCTACTTGGGACAGCAGATGTCGGCCTACGGCCAGCAGTCTCAGGAAGCGTATCCGGGCATGCAGCAGCCTTATGGACAGATGCCTGATGCGCAGCATGCAGCCCAGCAGGCTCCCATGGGCGTGCCAGGCGCTGCGCCCCAGCAGATGCCTCAACAGATGCCGCAGGGCGCGTATCCTCAGCAGGTCCAGCCTGAGCCGGAACCTGTCATGGACAAGAAAGCCGCCAAGCGCGCTGCGAAAGAGCAAAAGCGTGCCGCCAAGCAGCAAGCTGCTTCTGCGAACTTGGGGCCGGCACCGTCCTCAGGAAAGGCCACGCTCTGCTTGATCTTGGGCGTCTTGGCCGTGGTGTTCTCGCTCATTCCACCCATCGGCATCGTGCTGGGGCTGGTGGTGCGCAAGCTCAGCGGCGACTACATGGCACAAGGCGGCCGCTTGCCGAAGGCGGAGACGGGCCGCATCTTCGCTACCGTGGGCTTGGTGTTCTCGTGCATCATGCTGCTGATCCTCATTTTCCTAGGCGTCTTCATCTATGCGGGCATGTATGGTGAAAGCCAGGCGCGTTCGTGGGCGGTGTTCTACAACAACAGCCCGTTCGGCAGCATCTTGAGGATTCCCATTCCCAACCCATTGGCGTAGCACGCATGGAAGCTGACCCTTCTAAAGACAAAGCGAAGCAAGGCTTCTTTCAGCGTTTCGGTGCAAGCAAGCGCGAATCCGCTTCTGAAGAGGAGCTGCGCGACATCGTTGATGCCGCCGCCGATCTGGCGGACGAAGAGAAGCGCATGATCCAGGACATCATGGATCTGGGGGACGCCACGGCAGATGACGTTTGCACGCCGCGTGTGGATGTCATGCTGGCTGAGGCTGACGAATCAGGGCGTGCCGCGTTGGAGCGCATGCGGGGCACGGGCTATTCGCGTCTGCCCGTCTGTCGTGACGGGATAGACGACATCATCGGTATCGTCCACTACAAGGATCTCATCGGCCCGCTCATGGACGGCTCCATCGATGCGCCGGTCTCTGACTTCATGTATGAACCCTTGTTCGTGCCGGAAACGAAGGATGTCATCCCGCTTCTGGGAGAGATGCAGGCCGCTCATCAGCAGATGGCCATCGTGGTGGATGAATACGGTGGCACCGAAGGCGTCATCACCATCGAGGACATCGTGGAAGAGATCGTGGGCGAGATAGCGGACGAATCCGATCTGGGCGCCGACCTCATCACCGAATGCGGGCCGGGCATCTGGCGCGCGGATGGTCGTTTGCCCGTGGAGGATGCCCGCGAACTGGGCTGGCCGGTGCAGGAGTCGGAGGACTATGACACGCTGGCGGGCTGGATCATGAACCGGATGGAGTCCTATCCAGAAGTGGGCAGCGAACTTGCGGAGGAAGGCTTCACCTTCACCGTGGAGAAGATGCGCCGGTCCCGCATCTCCAGCGTGCGGATCACCGCCCCTTGAGGCGGCCCGAGGATAGCGTTCCAGAACGCTCCGAACCGTTACCCTTTATTTCGCGCACCCGTGGCGAAACTGGGGTAGAATATCCGAACTGACTTACATACACGCCTTTTCTTCGGCAGCAATCCCACTCCTCAAATGAACTCCGCTGTCACCGATCTTTTCGGCTCACCAGGCATTTTCTGGCAAGCAGAGCAGATCGGGCGCTGGAGTACGCAGAATGGGACAGCGAAAGAAGCACTGCACCCTATCCTGCATGCATGGACGGCAGGAAGGGGCAGCGCAGATGGAGCAAGGGTTGGCACAGGGCAAGCATACAGCGTCACACGCACGGCACGCGAACGGTGCCGCGCTGGGGCGCAAGGGCATGAAGCACGCGGCACCGCGCGCTTCGGCCGCCGCTCATCGCAAGGGGCTGCTCCGTCGAGCGTCTGTGGTGCTCATCGTTCCCGTGGTCGCGTTCGCGGCTGGCTTGGTCACGGTTTCCGTGCAGAACAACATCGGCCACGCTGATAACGCGCCGGCGCAGGTGGAAGTCATCCCAACGCAATTCGCCAGCGCTCCAACCGGCGCGGCGGATTCTTCAGAGCAGTTCATCCTGGAGACCGGGGCCTCCCGCAACCTTGATGCCACCATCTCTGAAGTCCAAGCGGCTGAAGAGGAGGCGCGCATCGCCGCGGAAGAGGCCGAACGCCAGGCTGAGCAAGAAGCCATCCAGCAGGCTCAGGCAGCTCAGAGCGTGAAGAGCTCTGCTGCTGTGGGCATCGGCAACGTTGATTTCTCTGTGGGCCGCGATGCGTTCATGGAAGAGTGGACGTCCCGCATCAATGCGTACCTGGCCGGGTCCCCTCTGTCGGGCTACGGCGCCGACTTCGCGCAGGCCGCGTGGGACAACGGGGTCGACCCGCGTTGGTCGCCTGCCATCTCCTGCACGGAAAGCGGCAAGGGAAGCAACTGTTTCGCGCCGTTCAATGCGTGGGGCTGGACGGGCGGCGCCTGGTCCAACTGGTCCAGCGCCATCCAGGCGCATGTGGCGGGACTGGCCAACGGCTATGGTCACACCATCACCTATGCGAACGCGGCGAAATACTGCCCGCCCAACACCGATCACTGGTATCACACCACGCTGTCTGAAATGGCGAAGATCTAGCAGTGAGCAACGTCATCGTCGTCGGCTGCGGCAGGGTCGGTTCACAGCTCGCGAACATGCTCTCTGACAACGGCAACAACGTCTGCTGCATCGACCGTTCCCCTGACGCGTTCGCCAACTTGGGGCGCAACTTCAACGGTTCCACCGTGCAAGGCGTCGGCTTTGATGAAGACGTCCTCATCCGTGCGGGCGTGGAATCCTGTGATGTGTTGGCTGCGGTCACCCAATTCGACAAGGTGAACATCATGTGCGCGGAGGTGGCCAGCCGCCTGTTCGACGTTCCGCACGTCATCGCGCGCCTGTACAACCCCGAACACGAACGCGCTTACATGCAGCTGGGCATCGACTATGTCTGCGGCACATCACTGGTGGCCGAAGACATGTTCTCCAAGGTCATGGTGGGGCACGGCTCTCACGTGTCCACGTTCGGTGACTTCGAGATTCTGCGCTTCTCTTTGGATCTGTCCGGCCAGGAAGACGTTCGCAGCGTCAAGGTGGTTGATCTGGAACGGGACCACGCGGTGCGCATCATCGCGTTCGAGCGCGTGGATGGTTCCGCCTCGTCCATCCCGTCTCAGGATTCGCTCCTGTACAGCGGAGACACAGTGCTGGCGTGCGTCCGGCACGACCACATCAAGCAGCTGTCGAAGTATATGCAGGGGTAGCGCCATGTACATCGTGATCGTGGGCGGCGGAAAAGTTGGATCGTATCTGGCGAACGTGCTGTTGGCCAGTGGCAACGAGGTGGCCGTCATCGAAGAGCGGGCCGAGAACGCTGACCTGCTCAGCGTCACATTCGAAGGCAGCTACCTGGTCATCAATGGGGACGGGTGCGATTCGCGCAGCCAGGAAGACGCCGGCATCCGCCAGGCGGACGTGTTCGTGGGCGCCACGGGCCAAGATGACACGAACCTGGTAGCGTGCGAGATCGCGCAGCGCGTGTTCTCCGTTCCGCGCGTCATCGCGCGCGTGAACAACCCGAAGAACCTGCGCATCTTCCGCGAGGTGGGCATCGAATGCGTGTCGTCCACCACGCTCATCGCGAATCTCATCGAAGAGGAGGCGCTGTTGGGGTCCGTGTCCGTGGTGTCGTCGCTCAACCATGGCAACGTGGCTCTTTCGGAGTTCACGGTGGGTCGCATGAAACGGCATTCCGAGGAAGAGGGCATCACCATCGGTGAGATAGAGATGCCGCAAGGGTCGCTCATCGTGGCGGTGGCTTATGATGATGACGCACAGGTGGCCGAACCTGACATGGTGCTCTATCCGGGGGACCAGGTGATCGTCGTGGCCGAGAACGAAGTGCTGGACGAGGTGCGCACGTTGTTCCGCAGCTTGTAGCGGGGCAAGATGCGTTGGGGGAGCGGGCGCGCCCGCTTTGGATGAGGAAAGGTGGGGGCGGTGTCATCATTGCTTTCGAACGCGGCTGCGCTCTCCAGCATCGGCGTGATGGTGCTCTCGGCTGCCATCGTGGTGGTGGCTGTTTGGACAGCCGTGCTCTCCGTCAAGGTCAGCAAGCTGAAGAAGATGGTCCTCATGGAACAGGAGCGCAGCGCTGAACTGGCGCGGCGGCTGGCCTCTCCTGGACGTCCGCGCGCGGGGGCACCGGGGGCGGTCACGGCTTCGGGGATGCCGGCTGAGCGCAGTGCGGATGCGGTGCTGGGGCCGGCTGCGGATGATGCGGAGCGTTCGAAGAAGCCGAAGGGACGCAAGGGCAAACCCACCATCCCGTTCGGCGCGAACAAGGAAGCGCAGAGCCGCGCGCAGCGGGCCTACGCGGATATGGCTGACAGCGCTGATTTCGATCCTGATTCCATAGACTTCGACAAGGTGGAAGGCTTGCGCACCATTCAGGTGGGCACCATGCCCGCGAATGCGCATCCTGTCCGGTCTGCGTCTCCCGCCCCGGCAGCGGCGCCCCGGCAGCGCAAGGACGCGCGCATGCTGGATCAGCAGAAGACGGGCCGCATGCCCACGGTCACCGCGCAGCAGGCAACGGCGGAGACGAAGGCGTCGTTCAGCCGCGTGAGCGAAGAGCTGCGCAGCCGCAATGGGACCAGCAGCGCCTGGGTGGAGGAGGACGCGCGGCGCGTGGTGGAGCGCCATGAGCGGGCTGCTCGCCGTCAACGGCTGAGCGAACGGCGCCAGCACGAGCAGCTCCGCCGGCAAGCGGAGTCCATCGTGGCTGAACACCATCGCCAGATGTCCGAAGTCAACGCCACCAACTGATTCCCCATGTGCAAAAGGGACGTCCCAAATCGCACCTGCGAAGTTGCCAGATGTGCAAAAGGGACGTCCCAAATTGCACATAGGAACAGTCTTTCAGTGCGCATCATCTTTTTCTATGTGCAATTTGGAACGTCCCTTTTGCACATCTGGCAACTTCGCAGGTGCGATTCGGAGACGTCCCTTTTGCACATCTTGGGATTGTGGCTTGCGCAACGGGAATCTGTCGGGTATCATTTCAGAGTTTCGTTTCTGCGGGTGTGGCGGAATTGGCAGACGCGCATGGTTCAGGTCCATGTGGGCTCCGGCCCATGAAGGTTCAAGTCCTTTCACCCGCACCAGAAACTTCAAAGCCGCGTCAGCGGCTTTTTTACTATTCGGTATCAGGGCGCGATGTGAAAGGTTGCAGGCTCGGATGCTTGAGCGCGAGCTCATACTGGACAGATATCGCATCATCGGCAAAGCGGGCGCCGGCGGATACGCCACCGTCCAGCACGCGTTCGATACGCGCCTGAAGCGTGACGTCGCCATCAAGTGCATCCGCATCACGCGCGCGGATGTGGACGCGGCAAAGCGCACAGCCGCCATCCTGAAGCAGATCGACCCGCTGGTGAACGCGGCGCAGGCGCCTTCCATTCCCATCGGCAGTTCGCGCGTCATTCCAGCGGGAGGCGCTGCGGCAACGCGCATCCGGCGGGATTCCACGCGCAGCGTGTACGGCAAGGCGCGGCGGAATCCTGCTGCTTCGTTCGGTGCGCTGGAGGGCGCGCGCACCGGAGCGCTGCCCAGCGAACCCAGCTTTCTGAACAAGCGCGAAGAACGCTTGGCCCGCGGAAGGAGCGGCCGCTCAACTTCAGCGCGCCCTGCATTCGACGCTCATGCAGCCGTGCAGGAAGATGCCCGCCCCCGCGACGTGCGCGAATCCCGCCGCCCCGAACGCGAGCCGGAGCGCATCATCGCGCCGCGGGACATCCCAGCGTTGGCGGACATGCTCCCCGGGGCCATCAAGGGTGCGGGTGAAACGAAGATCAGCGGCATTGATTCGGACGCCGTCAGCATCAGCCTTGACCTGGCGCAGCTGTTGGATGCTCCCGAAGAGGTGGATGCCACGGTGCGCGATGGCGCGCTGGAAGGTTTGGGCGGCATTCCGGATCTGCGCGGCGTTCCGCAAGCGCGCCCGTCGTTCTTGGATGACATGGACGAAGAGGAAGCCGCGCGCTGGCGCAGCAGCGCTCCTTCAGATGCGGATTATCACCGCAATCTGGCGCTGGGCGGCGTGAGTAGGTTCGGGTCCAGCATGGACAGCCAGCGTCCCAGCGTGGCCGCGGTGCAGCAGTGGCAGGAACGGGCTGAGGCGCGCCAGCGCCAAGAGCAGGCGGCGCGTCCGTGTCCTGTGGCGCACGCGCACGGCATGGGCGCCACGGACGCGCGCAGCGAAGCGCTCACGCCCGAAGAGCTTTCGCAGCTGGACACCGTTCCCGGGCTTGAGGAAGCGCGCACGGCTGCGCATCTGAACGACGCGAACATCGTCACAGTGTACGACTGCGTGGTGGAAGGCGACATGGCCTACGTCATCATGGAGTACGTGGAGGGCAAGACGCTGGCGCGCCTGATCCGCGAACTGGGCGACGAAGTGACGCTGGACATGGTCAGCGCCGTGTTCGCCAGCGTGGCCCACGCCTTGGAGGTGGCGCACAAGGCCAACGTGCTGCACCTGGACATCAAGCCGGAGAACGTCATCGTGAACAAGGAGGGCGTGGTCAAGGTCACGGATTTCGGCCTGTCCACGCTGATGGACGGCAGCGGCCAGGGCAAGACCGGCGGCGGCACCATCGGGTACATGCCGCTGGAACAGATGCGCCGCCAGCCGCTGGACGTTCGCACGGACGAATGGGCGCTGGCGTCCCTCACTTACGAGATGCTCACCGGATCCAACCCGTTCCGCGCGCGCACGCTGGCGGAGGCGGAAACCGCCATCGAAGATGCAGAGATCATCCTGCCGTCGCGCTGCTGGGACGGCATGGACGAAGAGGTGGATGACGTCATGTTCACCGCGCTTTCGCCGGACGCGGCTGGACGTTATGAATCGGTGCCGGATTTCGCATTCCAGCTCATGCCGTTGCTGGCGAATCCGAAGGAGGGCGGCAAGCAGCTGGGCCGCGCCGTTGCGGTTTCTCCCCTCTCAGAGGAGGCGGCGGATGTGCCGGAGGCACCTGCGAAGGGCGGCCTTCTGGGCGGCTTGTTCGGGCGCGCGAAAGCGTCAGCGGGCGGAGCGGCGCCTGCAGGAGGAACGGCTGCGCCCGCTGCGGCGAAGGTGGATGCGGCGCCCGCGCGCGCCCAGGCGAGCGTGTCAGAACGCCCTGCGCGGGCTGCCACCGAAGACCGTGCAGAACGCGAACGCGAACCGCGCGCCCCGCGAGCGCCGCGCGTGCCCCTGATCGACCGTTTGGGAGAAGCAGGAGCAGGCGTGGTCATGCGCGTGCTGGCTGCGTCGTCTGCCATCATGATCGCGGTGGTGGCGTTGTTGAACTTCCGCGTGGTGTTCGACGGCGGACAGAACGCCATGCAGGACACCACATTCGGCCTATTCTCCACGGTGCCGGTGGCGGCTTGGGCGGTGATGATCGCACTGGCGGTGGTGGCGTTCCTGAAGCCGAAAGCCGGATTCGTGGCGCTCTACGCGGCATTCGCGGTGTCGCTCATGGTCAGCCAAGCGTGGACGGCGGCGCTCTTGCTGCTGGCGGGCATGGGCGCTTGGTGGTGGTTCTTCGGCCGCGGAAGCGACGCGGCTTGCACGCTGGTCATGATGCAGCCCCTGGTGGGTTCGGTGGGATTCGCGGCGGTGGTGCCGGTGGCGGCAGGTGCCGTGCTGGATGTGCGCGAAGCGCTGGCGGCGTCCGGTGCAGCGGCGGTGAGCGCCATCGTGTTCGCGGCGCTGGGGTCCGGCAGCCTGGCGAACTGGGAGGTGCTGGCGAACTTCATCGTGGCGGTGAATCCCGTCATCGCGGGCGCGTCCATCACGAACGGACTGATCGAGGTGCTCGCGGATCCGGTCACCTGGACGGTGGCGCTCTCCTGGGTGGGGGGCGCGGGCGCGTTCTCGCTCTTCTGCGTGAAGGGTTCCAAGGCCTTCGACTTGATGGGGTCCATCGCCTGTGCGATGCTGCTCGTCTGCGGCATGTTGATCGCGCCGTTCTTCTTGGGAGACGTTCTGGCGCTGTTGCCGCTGTCCATCGCGGGCACCGTGCTGCCCGCTGTCCTGGGCATCGTGCTGGCCTTCGCGAACGTCACTGACCGCGTCCGCATGGCTGAAGGCGAATGGTAGCGCTCCTCCTATCCGTCTGACCCCCGCAGCAAAGCCCCCGTAGCGAAGGCCCGTAGCAAAGGCTTTAGCCTTTGTCTTGCTCGGAACGCGCTTCCTTACCTGGCCGCAGGCGGGGGGGGGGGGCGGGGGGGGGGGTAATTTTAAAGGCAAATTATGGGTGGTAGCACCAATAAGCAGGGCACCCCACCCACCCCCGCCCACCCCACCCCCCCCCG
>CANSWY010000022.1 GCA_947650915.1 uncultured Eggerthellaceae bacterium
TACGGCCGTGCGTGACAACCCGCCCCGGGCGGGCCGCGACCTGACCGGAGCCGAAGGCGGAGGTCAGGGCATATGTTCGGAGCTCATGCAGGCGCAGAAGGCGATGTGCAAAAGGGACGTTCCAAATCGCACATAGGAATAGATGATGCGCACTGGAAGGCTTGTCCTATGTGCGATTTGGGACGTCCCTTTTGCACATCAGGCAACTTCGCAGATGCAGTTGGAACGTCCCTTTTGCGTGGGGATGTGGAGGGTTATGAGGCGCTCTGGCCCTTTCGGCGACACAGGGCTGCTAGCAGACCACCGGCTGCCAACAGCACCACGACCGTGACGCCCGTCACGAGCCGCCAGTTGATGCCAGCCGCATCTTCCGCAGCGACGGTGGCCGGCTCTTTCGCCATCGGCGTTTCGGCATCCTGGATGCTCTCCGTGTTCGCGAACGCCTGCTGGGTGGCTTCCGCAGGGGCGACCAGGCCCATCTCCTCAGCGGCCTCTTCGACAGCCACCACCGGAGCGAAGCGCACGCCCGCATCCGTGTTCTGCGTCGCATTCGGCGTGGCCTGCGTTGTCGGCTGTTGCGGCTGCGGCTGCGGTGCAGGCGTCACGGGCATCACCGGCTGCTCCGGCACCTCAGGCTGCTCCGGTTCGACGACGATCGCACCCACAGTGCCGTCTTCCTTGATCTCTTTCCCTTCGACCACGTAGTCGTTCAGCAGAGCGCGGTCGCTTTCGCCAGCAAAAACGCCACCCTGGATGATGAAGCTCTCCGGCCCTTCAGGAAGATGCAGCAGCGGAATGCTATGGGTACCGCCCGCAATGACCAGCACGGGCAGAGATTCAGGCTTTCCGAAACGGGAAACGTCGATGCGCCCATTCACGCTGCCGCCATGCACCGTGGTCAGAACGGGTTCCATCTCATCGCTCCATGAAGACGTGATGATGGCTGACCCATTCGGATGCCCAGAGCACGTGAACGTGCCGCCATTGAGCGTGGCTTTGCACCAGTTCTCAACCGGCACAGCTCCGTAGAACGTCCCGCCGTTGATGGTCACCGTGGCCCATTCGCAGTTCTTCACCACGATGAAATTCTCCTGCTGGAACGTGCCGCCGTTGATGGTCAGATCGGCCGGCTTCACATCACCGTTGCGGATCAGAGAAGCCCCGCTCCATCCGGGATTGATGCCTGCACCGTTGATGACCGCAGCAGATTGGATGGTCATGGTTCCCTGATTGTCGATGACGTAATAACCACCGCGACCCGAATCATCGCGCTTGATGGTGCCTTCACCGATGATGCTCACCGCGCCATAGTTGGTCAGCGCAGCCCGCTTTGCCACCTTGCCACCATTGAGCGTGCACCCATTGAGATCGAGCGTCAAATCCTGACCAGCATTGATGACAAGATTCTGCTCCACGTTCTTCAGCAGCGTGACGGTGGCGCCTGCTTCGGTGCGATCGATGGCCAGCTGCAGGTCAGAGTATTTCATGCCGTTCGATTCCGCCACCGCGAGCGCTTCCACGAATGCGGCATCCGTGTAGCACGTCATCAGCTTGTTCGTGCTGCCTGACGGAACGACTGCGGTGATCGCATCGAAGCCCGGCGCGTTGACCGTGATGGTGGAACCGCTGTCCGTTTCGGTCCAGATCTTGTTGTCCTCACCCAAGGAACCGCTGTTGAACGTCAGCGTGCCGCCGTTGTCCACGTTGATGGCGCCCCAAACGCAGCCAGAGGTGATCAGGCCGTTCACGATGGCGCCCTGCAGAGCGCTGCCGTTCACCTCCATGGCCGCAGTGTTCGCGTTCTTGATGGTGACCCCGCTGATGTTCGCCCAGGCGGAAGCGCCATGCAGGTTGATGCCGTGCTTGGAAAGCGCCGCATGCTGCATGTCAATGGTGACGTCCTTGATGGTGACGCCGCCGGCAAGCACGTTGATCATGTGCGAAGAGTTCTGGAACGTGCCCGCTGTGATGATGTGCCCGTTGCCGTTCAGCGTGCACAGGCGTGGCAGCGTGATGGCACCCGCGTTGGTGCTGGCGTTCGAATCGACTTCTACGTTCGCCAACAGGTTCAGCGTGTCGCCCTCTTGCAGGTTCGCGAGGGCTTCGTTGATGTCGTCATAGAGGACGGCGTCCGATGCGCGCAAGATCTGGGCCACGGCGTTGCCGATGGCCACGATCTCGAAACGCTGGGTGCTGCTGTCGTAGCGCGCCGCATAGCCAGCTTGACAGAACGCGGTCACATCGCCCTGGAACTGGCCGCCAGTGACCACCGCCGTGCCGGCGCCCGCGGTTTCGATGGGAGCAGCACAATTGAACGTGGTGCCCGTTGCCTTCAGCATGCCTGCTTCCATCTTCACACCACGGCCAGCAGACGTGATGGTGCCGCCCTGCATGTTCAGCGTTGCCGTGGGCAGCTGACAACGGGTGGCCAGCGTGCCGTTGGTGGCGATCTTGCCACTGGAGTATTGCGTGAGCGTGACCGCACCCTCGGTCACGCTTGCACCCGTGAGCACGATGGCGAATCCGGCACCGCCGTTCACCATGCCCGCAACATCTATCTGGGCGCTGCCGCCGTTCTTGCCTTCCACCTTGATGGCCGGACCTTGCGCGGAGGCGACGCCGGAGCCTTGCTTGACCTTCACCACCGACGCCGCGCCATCAACGATGAGAGCATCCGCCTGGGCGTTGATGCTGGACTGCGCAAGCGTGAGCGTGGCGCCCGCATCCGCCTTCACAGCCGGCTGGCTGCCGGTTGCCTGCATTTTCACGTTCTGCAGCGTTGCTTCGCCCTTGATGATGAGCGCGGTCTTCGGAGCATCGTTCGCCACGATGGTGCCGTCCTTGATGATGACGTTCGTTCCCGCCGTGGTGAACAGCGCGTTCTGCAGGTAGAGCGTGTGGCCGCTCAGGTCGAGCGTGATGTTCTTGGTGATGCCGAACTGGTCTCCATCAAGCGTTGCGTCAGCGGTGAGCGTGACCACGCTATCAGCCGGGGCGGCTGTGAGCGCATCCTTCACGGTTGCGAACGCTTCTCCGTTGACCTCAGCCACGGTGACTTCGGCAGGTTCCTCCAGCTGGGGACTGGTGAGGGATTCCTCTTCCTCAACGGGATCTTCGGACGGAGGCGTGGAGGTTTCGGAGTCCGTTTCGGAAACGTCTGCGGTCTCTTCCTCGGGGTCCGTTTCGGGCTTTTCGGAATCCTCAGGGGTTCCATCTTCCAGCGTGGAGGGGGCTTCCGGTGCCAGTTCGGTGGCCTCTGTGGGCTCTTCGGTGGTTTCCGCGGCCCAGGCCACGCCAGCCGTGGGCATCATGCTGCACGCGAGCGCGAACGACGCAACGCCTGCGACCACCTTGCGCTTGGTTGGGAGCATCAGATTGACTGCTTTCATATCCATCCCTTCGATTGATGGAGCAAGCATTCGTCATTGGACGCGGATTGATGGATTCAACATAACATGAAACCGTTACCACCCTGAGTGCGTGCGGACATAATGCGACGAATAGCGGGGCGCATAGAAAGATTGTCTGGATGCGCGAAAGGGACGTTCCAGGTTGTACAGAACAGTGCGTGATGTTGATGTGCAAAAGGGACGTTCCAAATTGCACATAGCAGAAGTTCATGCGTACTGAAAGGCTTGTCCTATGTGCAATTTGGGACGTCCCTTTTGCACATCAGGCAGCCCCGCAGGTGCAATTTGGGACGTCCCTTTTGCACATGCATGGAGCAGGCGGCGTTAGAGGGATTCGGCGGCGAAGCGGTTGCGGAGGGCTTCCTGGTGGATGCCGTATTGCAGCGCGGTCTCTTTCGAGATGATGCCGTCGTAGGCCAGCTGGAACAGGCTCTGGTCCATGGTGCGCATCCCCTCTTCGCCGCTGGCCGCGATCACGCTGTCGATCTGGTGCGTCTTCTCCTCGCGGATGAGGTTGCGGATGGCCGGATTCGCGAACATGATCTCGAACGCAGGCACGACGGTGCCATCCAGCGCCGGCACCAGCTGCTGGCTGACCACGGCTTGCAGCACCATGGACAACTGCATGCGGATCTGCCGCTGCTGGTTCGCGGGGAACGCGTCGATGATGCGGTCGATGGTGTTCGCCGCGCCGGTGGTGTGCAGCGTGGAGAACAGCAGCTTCGCCATTTCGGCAGCGGTCATGGCCGTGGCGATGGTGTCAGCGTCGCGCATCTCCCCCAGCAGCACCACGTCCGGTGCCTCGCGCATGGCGGAGCGCATGGCTTCCGCGTAGGTGGCCACGTCCGTGGGCACCTCGCGCTGGGTCACGATGCTGGTGCCGTGGCGGTGCACGAATTCGATGGGATCTTCCATGGTGATGATGTGGCCCGCGCGCGTGCGGTTGATCTCATCGATGATGCACGCCAGCGTGGAGGACTTGCCCGCGCCGGCCGGGCCGGTGACCAGCACCAGCCCCTTCTGGAGATCGGCCAGCCCCATGACGTCCGCCGGGATGTGGAACTCCTCCGGGTTCGGCAGCTCGAACGGGATGATGCGGATGACCGCGGCCAGGCTGCCGCGCTGGCGGAAGACGTTCACACGGAAGCGGCCCACGCCGGGCAGCGCGAACGAGAAGTCGTCGTCATGGTTGCGCGCTTCCGCGAAATCCCGCAGGGGGCGGTTCGCCAGCGCGTAGATGCGCGTGATCAGCTCTTCGGTGTCCGCCGGGCGCAGCGCGTCCTCTGATGTGCGCACCTGCCGACCGTCCGCGCGGTAGGTGAGCGGCAGGCCCGGCACGATGAACACGTCGGACGCCTTCGCGTCCACCATCTTCTCAAGCAGCTGATTCAGATCCATGGCGTCTCCTTCGTCATGCGTCCGTGCGGAGCAGCTGCTCCGCGAGGGCTTCGTCTTGCCAGAGTTTCGTTGATGTCCATTGCAAGGTGGTGCAGGTGCCGTCATCTTCCACGGCCAGCACGTAGGTGAGCGCGTGGCCGGTAGGGCCGGTGAACGTGGCTTCCAACGCGCCCAGCGTGCCCGCGTCAGCCGCCGGGCGGCCCAGAGCTTCATCCAGTTCAGCAGGCGAAAGCGTGCGAACGTCGCGCGTGATGCCGGCATCGTCCCGACCTGCCGAAGAACGCTCCAACGCGGCCAGGAACCGGTCGGCGGGGATGCCGCCTTCGCGCAACGCAGCCACGTGCGTGTCCACCTCCGCCACGAACGCCTGACCAGCAGCCTCCACGGCGTAAGTCTCGCGCACATTCGCCGCTTGGCGTTCGCTCAGCGCCGCGCCCGCCCGCGCCGTGGACAGCGCCAGCACCGCCAACACCACCAGACACAGCGCGATGACCAGCATCAGGATATTCAGCATCCCCATGCGCACCGGCGCGTTTTGGGCACTGCGCAAACGCCGCGCCATCAGAGCACCTCCGCATCCGACGCGCTGACATAGCGCGTCGTGTCCAGACTGAACGCCTCTTCGCCCGCGCACATGACGGCCACGTGCGCGTCGTACCAGGTGCCGTTCGGCCGCGGGAACGTGGACACGGTGCAGAGCACCTGGTATTCGCCCTCGTCCGTTTCATAGGGCACCGAAAGCGGGTCCGCGGCGAAGCGCTCCGCCGCGTTCTGCGCCAGCACGATGGCCTCCTGTTCGCGCTGCGTCTGCACGCCCACCTCCAGCGAACGCGTGAACACCGCCATCACCACGCACGCCACGGCCAAGAGGCACGCCAGCAAGAGCAGCGCCTCCACCAGATACGTGCGCCCGCGCGCCGCCCGCCGCATCACAGCCCCGCCTCCTGCGAACGCAGTGCCACGTCAACGCTGCCTTGGCTGGTGGAGAGCGTGAGCAGACCGTCCGCGAACGAGAACGAGAACGCGTCCGTCTGCATGATCTCTTGCGCCTGGTCGGGCTGGTATTCCGCGCCCGCCAGAACGTATTCCTGCAACAGGCGCCCTTCGAAAAGATAGATGCGCGTCTCCACCATGCCGGCGGCCGTGGCCTCCGAGAGCACCAGCGCGTCCCCCTCGGGGCCGGGACCGGCGCTGATGGCGTCATGAGCATCCGCCGCACGCACGCTGTTCGCCAACAGGCCCGTGCCGAAGCGCTGCGCCTTGACGGCCTCCTGCTCGGCCGCCAAACCCTGGTACACGCGCACGCCGCCCGCCAGCAGGAGCAGCAGCACCACGATGAACAGCGCGAACAGGATGAGCGGCGCCACTCCGCGGGCAGCCCCGCGTCCATGCGCACCCCGCACGGCCGCGCCAGCTGCCGTTGCCGTTGCCGTCATCCGCGCCGTCATTTCGGCACCACCGTCACCGTGGGCGGCACGTTCGCCGCGAACACCTCATACATCACCGTGTACGCATCCCGGTTGATGGTGAGGCCGTAATCCTCTTCCAAATGCTGCAAAGACTGGGGGTACGCGCCTTCGATGGCGAAGCATTGCAAGGCCGCCTCCATCACGCTGTGCTGGAGCGAAACGGCACCCTGCTGGCGCGCCTGGGCCGCCGCCACGCCTGCGCCCGCCCAGAGGAGCACCACCAGACAGACCGCCAGCACCAGGCCGGCCACGCCGCCGCCCGCTTCGGACGCGCCTTCGGCCACCGTCCGCGGCCGGGGCGCCAACCCTGCCTGTTGCAAGAGCGCCCGCGTCTCCGGATCCTGGGGCCGCGCCGACGCTTCCGCAGCCACGGCCGCCTCAGCCGCCGCGTTCACCGCCTGGAGCGTTGTCCTGTCAGTGCGCTGGCCCATGGGCTACCCGATGGTCCCCATGATGTCCACCAGCGGCAACATGACGGCGATGAGCGCCGCGCCCACCGCCACCGTGACGAAGCCCGCCAGCGCCGGTTCCACCTTGTCCACCAGCCCGTCGAAGCTGTTGATGGCGTCCTGGAAGAACTCTTCCGACAGCTCCACCAGCACCTCGTCCACACGCCCCGAACGCATGCCGAACGTGAGCTGCCGGATGTGCTGCGGGCTGAGCACCTGGAAGCTGGCGAACGCCTGCACCAGGCCGTTCGCGCGCACCGGTTCCACCATGGAGCGGTGCGCCAGCGTGACCCGCGCGCGCAGCTCCGGGTTCTCTACCGTGGCCAACGCGCGGCCCACCGCGTCGTCGACGTTGAGGCCCGCGGCCGTGTACACCGCCAGCGCGGACGTGAACTGCGCCAGCGCCCAGTCAGCGAACGCGCGCCGCGCGAAGGGCATCCGTCCCAGCGTGCCCATGAGGCGTTCGCGCCCCGCGGGCGTGCGGCTCAGGGCGAACGCCACCAGCGCGAACACCGTGCACACCAGCGTCACGATGAGCGCCGCCCACCCGATGATGATGCCCGCCGCGGCCAGGCCGGACGTGGCTGCCGCCGCGCCGCCGGCCAGAGAGTCATACACGCTCAGGAACACGGGCAGGATGGCCGCCACCGTGAACGCCAGGATGACGCTCAGCACGCAGAGCAGCGCGCACGGATACCCGATGGCCGCGCGCAGCTTCGCGAACAGGCGGTCCTGCTCTTCATAGGAGATGGCCAACGTGCGCAGCGTGTCTTCCAGGTGCCCCGTCTCTTCTCCGGCGGCCACCAGCCCCGTGGCTTGCGCGGGAAAGCACCCGGCCGCCTGCATGGCCGCAGACAGGCTGGCACCCCCGATGAGCGCGGCGTACACCGCCTGGGCAGCTGTGCGCAGCCGGTCCGTTTCGGCGGTGGAGATCAACAGGTGCACCGCTTCGTCGGTCTGCACGCCCACGGACACCATCTGCGCCGTGTTGCTGAAAAAAGCCTGGAGCTCCGCGCTTCCCAGCTTCGATGTGCTCATTCGGCAGCTCCTCTTCCGCTCGTGGCCAGCTTTCGCCTGGCTTCTCGCCGTTCGCCCATGCGCATCGCCCCTCTAATATATGTAGCGGACGGTGTAGCTTTCCCCGTCACCGGTGTTCTTCCCGCTGCCCGTGGCCGCGAACGTGACGTCCACCCGGCACCACTGGTCCGGCTCGATGGAGATCTGCGCGCTGACCCATTGGCCATCAATATAGACCATATTCCAGGCATGATAGAGGTCACCAGGCGAAACGTAGCCCGTGACCACCTGACAAGGAATGCCGGAGCTGCGGAACATGGCGGCGGCCAGCGAAGCGTAGTCGAAGCAGATGCCGGACTGAGTGGCCAGTGTCTCATCCGGATCCGGGATGTAGCCCGTGACGTCCGCCAGCTGGGCGGCCTTCGCGTCATCATAAGCGATGTTCGCCACCAGCCATTCGTAGATGCTGCGCACGGCGTCGCCTTCGTTCTGCGCGTCCGCCACCAGTTCGCGCGCCTTCGCCACGCAGGGACTGTCCGGCGTGAAGCTGCAATACACATCCGGGTGCAGGAACGGCGCCAGGCTGCTCTCCAGTTCCACGTCCGCCGTGGTCTGCGCCACCTCCACGTAGTTGCTGCCGGAGGTGTTCTGCATGACGCGGAACGTGTAGGTGGCACTGCCCATGTTGAGCGGCACGATGAGCGGCGTGCCGTCTCCGGCCAGGTCATAGCTGTAGGTGGCCTCGTCCGTGACGGCTTGGAACTTGAGACGCGAATCCGCCTGGGCGCTGACGCCCACATAGCCCTGGGATGCCGTGCTGACATCGATGGCGGCGTTCGCGAACTGGACGGCGTCCGCTTCGCTGAACGTGGCCGTGGGCACAGCGGCGGGTTCTTCGTAGGGCGGCCCGGCCGTGGTGCCCGCATCCGTGCCGCCTGCGGCACCCGGGCCGTCCAGCGCGCCGCAGCCTGCACCGGCGAACGTCAGGCAAACGGCAGCACCGACAAGGGCCGCGCGAACGGCGAAGGCCGCAGGGGGACAGGCGCGTTGCAGGCGATGCTCAGCCATGCGGCATCCATTCGCGCAGGGTGCGCGCCAGTGGCACGATCTCAAGCGGCTTGGACAGGTGCGCGTTCATGCCGGCCGCGCCCGCATGCTTCACGTCTTCGGCGAACGCATCCGCCGAAAGCGCGATGATGGGAATCTGCGCCAGGTCAGGCCGCTCCTCCCCCGCTTCGCGAATGGCCGCCGTGGCCTCGTAGCCGTTCATGACCGGCATCTGGATGTCCATGAGCACCAGGTCATAGGTGCCGGGTCCGCTTTCCGTGAGCATATCCAGCGCCACTTTGCCGTTCTGGGCGTGATCCACTGTGGCGCCCGTCAGCTCCAGGATCTCACGGGCGATCTCCGCCGCCATGGGATTGTCCTCCGTGAGCAGAATGCGCCGGCCGTCGAACGCGCAGTCCTCCAGGAGCGTCATCTCCGAATCCGGATCATGCGCTTCGCCCTGGACCAGCTCCTTCATCACCTGGATCAGGCGGCTGCGGAACAGCGGCTTGGAAATGAACGCGTCCACGCCGGCTTCGCGCGCTTCCTGTTCGATCATGGACCAGTCGTAGCCGGACAGGATGATGATAGGGATGTTGCCCTGCACGGCCTCGCGTATGGCGCGAGCCGCTTCCAAGCCGCTCATGCCGGGCATGCGCCAGTCCAGGATGACCGCCTGGAACGGCTGGCTTTCGGCATCCGCCGCGCGCACAGCCTCCACGCCTTCCGGCCCGGACGTGCGCCAGCTGGCCTGCATGCCGATGTCATCCAGCAGCGCGCAGGCGCCTTCGCAGGCCACCTCGTCATCATCCACCACCAGCACCTTGACGCCCGCCAGATCAGACAGGTCCTCATCCGCGCCGTCGCGCAGCTTCAGGTGCACGGTGACGGTGAACGTGGTGCCCGCATCCAGTTCGGACTCCACGTCGATGTCGCCGTTCATGAGCGACACTACGCTCTTCACGATGGACATGCCCAGCCCCGTGCCCTCGATGTTCGTCACGCGCGAATCGTTCGCCCGCGTGAACGGCTCGAACAGGCGCTCCATGAACTCCTGGCTCATGCCGCAGCCGGTGTCCGAGAACACGAATTCGTAGCAGCCGCTGTCTGGAATCCGGCTGGGCAGTTCGCGGATCTTGAACGTGATGGTGCCGCCTTCCGGCGTGAACTTGATGGCATTGCCCATGATGTTCACGAACACCTGCTGCAGGCGCGTGGGGTCCCCCACCACGTGCTCGTGCTGGATGCCGGCCAGCTCCACCTTCAGGCTCTGCCCTTTGGCGCTGATCTGCGGATTCACCATGGCCAGCAGGTTCTCCACCGTTTCCGGGATGTCGAACGCCTCCTCGGACAGGCTGATGGAGCCGGATTCGATCTTCGCCATATCCAACACCTCATTGATGAGGCCCAGCAGATGGCGGCTGGCGGAAGTGATGTTGCCCAGGCATTCGCGCACGCGTTCGGTGTCGTCCACGTGCATGCTGGCGATGGCCGTCATGCCCATGATGGAGTTCATGGGCGTGCGAATGTCGTGGGACATGGAATTCAAGAAATCACTCTTGGCCTGGGAGGCATGCTCTGCAGCGCGGAACGCCTCTTCCAGCGCATGCCGGTTCGCCAGTTCCTGCGCCTTCGCTTCCGTGACGTCTTGCACCGCCACTAGGATGTCCGTGGGCGTGCCGGCGCCGTCCCGTGCCAGACAGAGCGCGGACACCTGCATCCATGCCTCCGCGCCGTCCCGTTCGCTGCGGTATTCATACTGGTAGAATGGCACGCTCGGCACCAGTTCGGCACGCAGCGTGTTCGGATCCGTAGCGCGCTGCACCGTCTCAACGTCTTGCGAGGCCACCGTGTCCAACCAGCGCTGGCGCAGCTCCCGGTAGGAGCCCTGCACTGGCAGCCCTTCCACACGTTCGTCCGACTTCAGGTATTCGTAGCCGTCATTCACCAGATCAACGGACAGAAGGCGGCTGAACAGATTCGTGGACGCATCGATGATGCGCGTGGCGTCCTGCCGCTCCAGCAGCAGCTGGCGGCGCTGGCGGCGCGCTTGCAGCACCAGCACCACGATGAACAGCGCCGCGGCCACGGCCACGCCCGCCACCAGGATGATGCCCGCGCGGTTCGCGTTCAGCAGCATGGTGTTCGTGATGGATTCCGGGAACGTGCGCAGCAGCATCCAATCGTAGGACGGCAGCTGCATGAGATAGGCGCTGCCCTGGCCGGACGATGACGTGTAGCGGAAGCTTACGGATTCTCCCAGTTCGAAGGCTTGTTCCAGCTCTCCTAGACTGATGTTGTTCAGGTCGTTCGGATCATAGACGTCGAACGCGTTGGCAGCTTTCACCTCGAAGACGCTGGAGCGTGCCACGATGCCGCCCGTGCGATCGCACAAATAGGTGGTGGTCTGTTCGCCAAAGAAGTACGTGGTGATGTAGCTGGTGAGCGTGCTCTCCGTGTATACGCCGGAAATGATGCCCACCACCTGGCCCTGGTAGTGCAGCGGCGCATAGAAGATCACGATGTTGGTGCCGTCGAATGCGGAGTCCTCCACGGCACAGATGCCGCTCTCGTTGCGCATGCCTTCTCGGTAATACTCCCGGCCGGATGCGTTGGCCACGCGGCCGTCCTCGGTGTAAGCCGTGCCATCAGGCGCAGTGAAGAAGAAATAGTCGAACTGGGTGGAGTGCGTGTGCTGGAGCACCTGCTGTGGATCCACGTCCGCCGTGCCCAGGCTCTCTTCATAGACCGCCGCTGCGGACTGGATGCTGGAGAGCGCGTTCGTGAGCAGATCGTCCACACGGCGCGCCGTCTGTTGGGTGGAGCCGGCAAGGTACTGGTCGTTCTGCGCCAGGATGCGGTCCGTGTTGGCGTTCATGAACAGGAACAGCGCGACCAGCACGATGGCCAGTGCGCCTACGGCGGCGGCCACGCGGCCGGTGAGTTGACGACGACCAGCGCTGACGATGCCGGCCGAGGCAACGGTGGTGGAGATGGGAGCGTTCGCGTGGTTCGTTCGGGCTGCGTTCGCGTTCGACATGGATCTCCTCAGTTCACAGGTGCCGGGGGATGTTCAGCGGCGGCGGTCATGATGCGCAGGTGGACGCGCTCCAGCTCCGGGAGGAGCGGGTCCGCGGCGCTGGTGGGCTGTGGCGTGCCGTCCAAGGCGGGGCGCAGCGCTTCGGTGACGCTGCTGGCGGCTTCGCCCAGATCCGTGAAGCCCATGTCCCGGCTGACGCCCTTCAGCGTGTGCGCGGCGCGGAACGCCTCTTCGCTGTTGCCCGCGGTCAGCGCGGCACGCAGGTCGTCGTAGGAGGTGTCCTGAAAGAAGTAGACCAGGAACTTCTGGATGCGCTCATCCGTGAGGAACCTCGCGCGGACGTCCGCCAGGTTGCCCCCGGCGCTTTCATAGAAAGCCTCAAGTGACATGGGGTTCCTTTCCGAGGTCAGATTCCGCGTGCGGTCCAGATGGGCGGCAGGGGCTTGCCCCTGCCCTACGGTCCGCCCCGTTGCACGGCCTTCGTAGGGACGGGGCTTGCCCCGTCCGCAACGTTGCGTCCGGTTCCGCTCCATTGCAGGTTTCGGCTTCGGCGAACGCGCAACCGCCGCGGCCAGCACGCTTGACCTGGTACATGGCTGCATCCGCCTGGGCGAACAGTTCGTCATAAGGCGTGTCCGCACCCTTCGCCACCGCCGCACCCACACTGACGGAGATGGGGATGGAACGGTGTTCGCCGATGAGGCCATGATACACGCGATCAGCCAGCGGATGCGGGTCAACGGCGCACTTCATGCAGATGAGGAACTCGTCGCCGCCCACGCGGGCCACGATGTCGTCCCCGCGCACGCTGGCGCGCAGGCGCCGGGCCAGCTCCTTCAGTACCTCGTCCCCCATCAGGTGGCCGTGGGTGTCGTTCACCTGCTTGAACAGATCCATGTCCGCCACCATCAGCATGAACGCGTCATCCGGGTGCTCGGCCATGCGTTCGGTGATGAGCTTGCGCGCGAAATCGTGGTTCGTGAGGCCAGTGAGCGCGTCGTGGGTGGCGCGGCGCTCCAGTTCGCTCATGAGCTTGCGGGATTCATGCACGTCCACCAGCTTGCCGATCCAGCCGCAGAACGCCAGGCCGTCTTCGCCTTCCTCCCAACGGGCGCGCGCCGCCAGGTGGAACCAGCGCGGCTCCCCCTGCACGGTGGCTTGGAAGTCGAACTGGCGGATGGGGTCATCCGGCGTGGTGGCGCGGATGGCCTCTTGGAACGCGGCCAGGTTGCCCGCGCCCACCATCTCCTGCAGATGCGGGGATGATGCCGGGTCCAGCATGGTCTCCGGCAGACCCAGCGGATCCGTGCCCCAGGCCGACATCATCAGCAGCGGCGGATCCGCGGTGCATTCGAACAGGATCTCGTTCGACATCTTGGCGAAGAAGTCGAACTTCATGCGTTCGTATTCCAGCAGGTCCAGCGTGCGGCCCGAAGGCGCGGGACCGGCATCTACCGCCGTGAGCGTTGATGCGGCCGGGTTCGCCGCCGCAGGGCGCGGACCGGCCAGCGGGCGCACGCGCGGCGAGGGGGAGGCCATCTGGCGCTGTACCTCATCTTCGATGTCCTGCAAGCACTCCAAAAGGAACGGGTTGAACGCCCCGCATTCGCCGTCCAGGATCATCTGCATGGCCTGTTCGTGGGGGTAAGCATCCTTGTAGACGCGCTGCGACGTGAGCGCGTCGTACACATCCGCCAGCGCCACCACCTGGGCGCTGAGAGGGATGTCGTCCCCGGTCAGGCCATCCGGGTAGCCGCGGCCGTCGTAGCGTTCGTGATGCCAGCGGCAGATCTCCGCCGCCGTCTGCAGGAACGGCTCCGTGCCGTAATCCGGCAGCGCGTACAGCATCTCAGCGCCGGCCATGGAATGCTGCTTCATCAGGGCGAACTCTTCGTCCGTGAGCCGCCCGGGCTTGTTCAGCACCTCTTCGGGGATGGATATCTTGCCGATGTCATGCAGGCTGGAGGCCATGGTGATGGTTTCGATGTCCGCCGGTGACAGCTGGTAGTGGTCGGATTTCTTGGCCACCTGGCGCAGCAGCAGCTCCGTCATGGTGTTCACGTGCAGCACATGCAGGCCGCTCTCACCGTTGCGGAACTCCACGATCTGGCTCAAGATGGAGATCATCTGGCTGACGGAGCGTTCGCGTTCGATGATCTGGCGCTGCACCATGTCTTCCAGCGCCTTCTGTTTGGCGCACAGCACCAGCGTGTTGGTGACGCGATGCCAGACGATGGAGGTGTCGAACGGGCGGTCGATGAAGTCCGTGGCACCCAGGTCATAGGCACGCTGCACCACCGTGGCGGAGGTTTCGGACGACACCATGATGACGGGGATGTCCTGGATCCAGCCGTGCGCGTTCATGGCGGCCAGCACCTCCAGACCGTCCATCTGTGGCATGACGATGTCCAGCAGCACCAGCGCGATGCCGGTGCCATGCTGATGCAGTTCGGTGAGCGCATCCACGCCGTTGCTGGCTTCCAGGATGTCGAATTCCGCGCTGAGCATGTCCGTCAGCAGCGCGCGGTTCATCGGATGGTCATCAACGATGAGGATGGTCTGCTTCGCGTTTTCTCCCATGCCGCCATGATACCGGACTCCGCCCGCAAGACCCCGCACACACAGCCCCGCTCCAAAGCCCCGCAACAAAGGCTCGTAGCGAAGGCTTCAGCCTTCGATCACCCGGAACACGCTTCCGAGCACAACCCCCTTGCCGCTCTTCCTCACCTGCCCGGAGGCGGCTGGAGGGGCATCAGGCTGGCTTCGGGCTGCGAAAAATATGGTGGGACACCATATTTTCTCGCCCTGCAGAATCGCACCGCTTCCCCTCCGCCCGCCTGCTCCCTGCATGTGCAAAAGGGACGTCCCAAATTGCACCCGTGCGTTTGCCTGATGTGCAGAAGGGATGTCCCAAATTGCACAGAGGATGAGTCTTTCAGTGCGCATCATCTTTTCCTATGTGCAATTTGGAACGTCCCTTCTGCACATGCCGAGCGCACTGGGTTGTCGCTTTTCTCTGGCGCACGGCCGGCGGCGCCCTTGTGCCATGCGCGCTTCGCGTGTGCGCAGTGCGGAAGAACGCCGCACTGCAGTTCGATCCGCGGGCTTCAACGCGCTGCGCGCGTAGCGCTCTTGACCCGGGTGAAAGCGTTGCCTGCACAGAGAAGAGGGCTGACCGATGTGCGAAAGGGACGTTCCAAATTGCACAGAGGAATAGAGGATGAGCGCTGAATGGGTGTTCCTCTGTGCAATTTGGGACGTCCCTTTCGCACATCAGGAGGACCGCCTCCCACGAAACACGTTCTGCGCGCAACGCTCTTGACTTGCGCGCGGGGAGATGCTTGGCTAGAATATGCGAACGCGCTTTGCGCGCATGCGGTCGGGTAGCTCAGTTGGTAGAGCAGCGGATTGAAAATCCGCGTGTCGAGGGTTCAAGTCCCCCTCCGACCACCATGAACCGAAAGGCCTCCCTCGGGAGGCCTTTTTCGTTGCTGGGCTATCCTTTGCATGCGCGCGGTCCGGCAACATGGCAAAGGCTAAAGCCTTTGCTACGAATCATCGTCCGACCTGGATTCCCCTTGTGCCTGCTGTGTGAGGCGCCGCCGCGTTGCCGCGCGGGGGCCGGAGGCCTCCCGCGCACGCGGTACCCCCCCCAGCAACATCCAAAGGCAACGCCCCACCCGGGTCAAGGGCGCTACGCGCGCAGCGCGTTGAAGCCCGCGGATCGAACTGCGGTGCGGCGGTCTTCCGCACCGCGCATGCGCGAAGCGCGCACGGCCGGTGCGCGCCCCCCACGGGCGGCGAAAGCCGCCCGTTTGTAAACAGCGGGCCGCAAGGCCCGCGACATGGCCGGAGCCGTCAGGCGGAGGCCATGGCATAAGGGTGCCACCGGCCGTGCGCCAGAAAAAAGCTACAACCCAGGCGTTCCGGATGTGCAAAAGGGACGTTCCAAATTGCACATAGGAAATGGCTGAACGCGCTGAAAGACTTTCTCTATGTGCAATTTGGGACGTCCCTTTTGCACATCAGGCAACCTCTCAGGTGCAATTTGGAACGTCCCTTTTGCACATCTTCGGGTGCGGGATCAGACGCCGTTGATGTGGGCGGTGGACATCACGGCCTGTTCGCTCTTCCAGTCTTGGGCGTAGCGTGCCACGAAATGCCCGGTGGCGCGCATGATGAGCACCTGCTGGAACGCGCTGATGAAGCTGGCCACGATGTAGATCACCAGGAACAGCGGCAGCATGACCATGAACACGCTCATGATCAGGTTGAACGCCTGCAGGTCAGAGTAATAGGACGACGTGATGCTGTTCGCATATTCGAACAGTCCGCCCAGCAGCGGCAGACCGATGATGAGCGAAAGCGCGAACACGATGACCGTGGTGATGGCGCCGATGATCAGCGCAGGCACGATGGTGGCGCAGCAGAGCGCGCTGAAGTTGCGCTTGCAGGTCTGCCAGACTTGAGCCAGGTCGAACCCAGCGCCCAAGCGGTCCGCTACGGCGATGCGCATGATGGCCACGTATTCGAACGCGGATGCGAACAGCGCCAATGCCAAATATGCGACCATGCCCAAAATGGGAATGAACTCCAGGATGAACCCGCAGATGCCCACGCAGATGCCCAGCACCAGCGTGAACACGAACGCGAAGAACCCGTTCACGAACATCCGATTGCCGAAGATCCGCTGCGGCATGGGTTCCACCTTGCCCAGGAACAGCTGGCGTGACCAGCGCATGGCGTAGCCCAGCACGAAGAAGTTCAGGATGGGGACGCAGGAGACGAGGCCCAGCAACAGGATCTTGCCGAACCAGCCTTTCGTCTGGATGATGTCATCCCATGCAGCTGCCAGACAACCCTTCCGGTAAAGGGCCTCGCCACCCAGCTGCGGGTGCGTCTGATGAGCGCGTGCCGGGTTCGGCGGCACGATGGGCGCATCTGCGAACGGAGCGAAACGGGCATCCGCCGCAGGCGCCGGTTCGCTTTCGGGAGCGGTTTCAGGAGCGGTTTCCGCAACTGCCTCTGTTTCAGGTTCAACAACCGCTTCCGCTTCGGATTCTGCAACCGGTTCCGGCTCAGAGCTGGCTGCCTGCGGCGCGACCCCGGGCGGGGGCGGCGTGGGCAAGCTGGGCGCTGGCGGCGGCGCGGGCACGTTCGCCTGCGGCGCGCCAGTGGGCGCGGACGGTTCGGGGTCAGATGCCGCTTCCGGCTCAGCTTCCGCCTCAGGTTCGACAGCAGCCTCAGCTTCAGCCTCAATCTCAGCCTCCGCCTCAGCCGCCGGTTCGGTTTCAGTCGGCTCAGGCTCGGGTTCCGGATCGGCTGGAGCGCCGAACGCCTGCACGAGCGCACTGGCCGGCTCCGGATCAGGAACGGGTTCCGGCTCAGGAGCCGGATCCGTCATGGGACCGATGTAGATGGCACCGTCAGAGATGATGGGCGTGGGCACTGCATCCGCGTCAGCTTCAGCCGAGGCCGCTGCGGGCGCTTCCGCCTGGATGACGACCTCCGCGACCGGCGCTTCCGCAGCCGCTCCCGCATCCGCAGGCGTGCGCACGGGGAAGAGACTCTTGCCGCAGTCAGCGCAGAATGGCGCGCCGTCCACGTTTTCGCGACCGCATTTCGGGCACTTCATGCCACCAACTCCTCAGAACGTCGAATCGAACCAGTATATCAGGTGCATCCCCGGCCGAACGCGCCGTCACGCGCCCGTCACACGGCTGTCAGCGGCACCACCTGGTACACGCGCGACGGGTCCGCCATGGTGGTGGACATCGCCAGGCCCTTGACGATGGCGTTGCCGTACACGAAGTCAGTCTCCTTGCCCACGCGCGCTCGTTCGGCGGCGCGTCCGGCGTTCAGATCCGCCACGGTCTGCCAGCCGGCCCCCACGTTCACGAACGTCTCGCCCGCGTTCGCCACGCACGCGGCGGCCGTGGTCTGACCGGCCGGGTCAAGGTAGGCCACTTCCAGCCCCAAGTACGTGCCGGCGCCCTCGTTCACCTGGCCCTCGTCCGCGTTGAACCCGCTGGCGTCCGCAGATATCTCCAGCGTGAGCGTGAACTGCTGCCCGGCCGTCACCAGCACCGGCGTGTCCAGCTCAAGCGTGTGGAACCCGGCGTCCGTGAAGGCCGCCCCGGCGTGCGCCGCGGGCACGGATGCGGCCATCAGCTCATCCGGCGAGGCCGTGGCCGCGTCGAAGCCCGGCGGCAGCACGCCCACGGTCACCGAGCAGCCCGCGTCCGCCTCGAACGTCCAGGCGGTCACCGCCTCCAGCAGCTGCGTGTCCTCCGCCGTGAACACGTTCGCCGCCTGCACGTGCGTGCTGTACTTCACCGGCACCACGTACTCCGCCGCACCCAGGTAGTCATGCTGGTACAGCGCATCCGCGCTCTCCGTCACGGGCGTCACGGCGAACGCCTCCACGTCCGCGATGGCGTGGTCGTAGTATGACAGCCAGAAATAGCCGCTGGCCTGGCCGTTCGCGTCCGTGAGACCCCAGCGGGCGGCCTCGTCTTCGCCTCCCAAGCTGGCGAACAGCCCGTCGTTGCCCCAGCTGTTCTTGCAGAGCCACGCCCCATCCGCGGGCGGCTGGCCGCTCTCCGTGCCCTGGAAGTTGGCCGCGGGATAGGCGTCGTCCCAGCCCACGATGAGCGCCGCGTGGTTCTGCGCCACCGTGGGCGCGCTGCTGTACTGGCTCCAGGTGGAGAACGTGAAGCTCTCGGACGATTCGGCGTTCTCAGAGTTGCCGCTCCAGACATCCGAGGGGATGCTCTGCTCCATGGCCAGCGCCACCGCCACGGCGCCCACGTCCACCAGCGTGCGCTTGATGGCGTCCGTGGCCTGCGCGGTGTAGCCCGTGTAGGTGCCGTCGGCGGCCACGTTCGCGGGGCTTTGCAGCCGCAGCACCTCCGACACGCGCCAGCCCACGTCTTCGGCGGTGCGCAGGCCGTCCGGCAGCGACCAGTCCTCTTGGCAGGCGTCGAACGCGGGGTTGGAGCCGTACCAGGCCTCTGAGACACCGGGTTCGTAGCCGTTGTATTCGTAGGGCGCGGCCGCTTCGCTGACCAGGGATTGCCACGCGGTGAGCGCAGCAGCAGCCGTGGCGGAGTTGCCGGCGGAAAGCTGCTCTTCGGGCGCGGCCTCCGTCAGGAAGAAGCCTTCGCCCGCTTGTGCGCCGCCGCTGGCTTCCGACTGCGGTTCGTGGGCGAACCAGGCGATGGCCCGTTCGGACACGTCCGGGGCCGTGGGCAGGTTCGTCAGGTCGGGCGCGGCGAAGGCGGGCGATGTTGCCGGAAGCTGCTGCTGGTCTTGGCCCGCGGCCGTGGCCTCGGCCTTCAGGATGGCGCTTTCGATGGCGCCGGCCACGGCGAACGCCCAGCAGGCGCCCCATGGCTTCTGGATCTTGGCGGTGGTGGCCTGGCCCAGGTTCGTCAAGAAGTACCGCGACGACCCAGCAGCGCTGACCGTTTGCACAGGGGACGGTTCTGTGTGCGCATCTGGCAGGGGGCCGGGCTGGGGACCTTCGGCAGCCGTGGCCGTGAGAACGGCCAGCGGGCAGAGCGCCACAGCTACAACCAGCGCCAACGCTGACGCGCACGCACTCTTATATATAGGTAACCTTTTCATGAGCGAATTCTATTTCAGATGCGCCATCCAGTAGACTGGCTGGCCAGAAAGAACTTCATTGCTCCAAATATGGGCATCAAGGAGGATCACATGGGACGTTCCGCAGGCGGAAGCGGGGGCTTCGGGGGCGGCGGCTTTTCAGGCGGCGGTTTCGGTGGAGGCTTTTCCAGCGGCGGCATCGGCGGCGGATTCTCCGGCGGAGGCGGCGGCCGGTCGCACGGCGGCGGGTCCGGGTTCGGCGGGCCGTCCTATCACGGCGGCTACCATGGCGGGGGCGGCGGCAACTTCTTCGGCGGCCTGCTGCTGGGCAGCCTGCTCTCCGGGCGCGGGGGATCGGGCGGAGGCGGCGTGCCGGGCGGTTCCGGTGGTCCGAACGGCCCGGGCAACGGTGGGGGCGGCCAGCAGCCGCGTTCGAACGGGTGCCTTGCCACCATCGTCGTGGTGTTCTGCGCCATGCTGCTCTGCGGCCTCCTGGTGGCCGTGCTGGACGGCGGGGCATGCGCGTCCGGCAGCGTGGCCAGCACCGCGTCCACGGTGGAACGCACGCCGCTGCCGGCAGGCAGCGTGGAGGAAACGCCGTACTTCACGGACGACGCGGGTGATTGGATCGCGAACCCGTCGCAGCTGGAGCAGGGCATGCGGCAGTTCTACATGGACACGGGCGTGCAGCCCTACCTTTATATAGAGCCGAACGGATCCGTCACGTCCTCTTCGCAGCTCTCCCAGCTGGCTCAGCAGTTCTACGAGGAGAACATCCAGGACCAGGCGCATTTCGTCGTGTTCTTCTGCGACGACGGGCGCGGCGGCTTCAACGTAGGCTATTGGATCGGCGCGCAGGCGCGCGGCGTCATGGATTCAGAGGCCATCCGCATCTTCCAGGACCTGCTGAACGCGAACTACAACAACCTGAACCTGTCTGAGACGGAGATCTTCGCGAACACGTTCCAGCAGACAGGAGACCGCATCATGACCACGGACGCGAAGCGCAATGCGCCTGTATACATCACGTTCGCGGTGGTGGCGGGCGTGGTGATCGTGGTGGTCATCGTGGCGCTGGTGCTGCGTCGGCGCCGCATCGCACGCGCCGAAGAACTGCGCCGCCAGGAAGAGATCCTGTCCAAGCCCCTTGAGAAGTTCGGCGACGATGATCTCAAAGACCTGGAGGCCAAATACGCCGAAGGTCACAAAGGGGCGGAGGATTCGTGACCTCCGACCCTTGCCCCACCTCGTCATGTTGAGCGGAGCGTTCGAAGAACGCGGAGTCGAAACATCTCCACTTGCATTCCGCCTTGCTGCTCTGCCTTGCCTGGCCGCAGGCGGGCGGAGGGGCGTCGGGCTTGGCTTCGGTCTGCGAAAACTGTGGTTGAATACCACAGTTTTCTTGCCCTGCAGAATCGCCCTCAACCCCTCCGCCCGCCTGCTTCTGATCACCTGGGTTGACACTTTTATCCCTGGCGCACGGCCGGCGGCACCCTTGTGTCAGGCGCGCATGGCGCGCCTGCCGCGGTACTGGCGCACCGCTCTTTCATTCCGGGCGGCTGACGCCGCCCGAGGTGGGGTGCGCACCGCCCGTGCGCGCTTCGCGTGTGCCAGCCGTGCGCCCGTGGGGCACCCGGCTGTCGCGGCCCTGCGGGCCGCTCATTCGATCGCGGGCTTCAGCGCGCTGGCGCGCGCAGCGCCCTTGGGCCGGGTGTATCGTTGCCTTTGGCCGCTTGCGCACGAACGCGATCGCGCCCTCTGAGGCAGGGCCTGGGTTGTCACGAAGTGAGCAAACGGAGTTTGCTCACCTACGATCAGCCAGCAGCAGGATCCGGTCAACTGGTGGCGGGATCTTCGTGGGTGTGCAAACTTGCTTTGCGCACTCTTCCCGCGGCGCACAGCCGCGGGAAAAGGCCACGACCAGGAAGACGATCCAGGATCATGCGCCCCCTCGGCCGCCGACAGGCGGCCGGTGTGAATGAGCGGCCCTGCCAAGGGCCGCGACAGGTGCACGGCCGCAAGGCCGGGCACCTGACCGGAGGGCGCGCAGCCGGATGCCCTCTGAGGCAGGGCCTGGGTTGTCACGAAGTGAGCAAACAGAGTTTGCTCACCTACGGTCAGCCAGCAGCAGGATCCGGTCAACTGGTGGCGGGATCTTCGTGGGTGCGCAAACTTGCTTTGCGCACTCTTCCCGCGGCGGAGGATTCGTGACCTTTCGTCTATACTGGACAACGAGTCCCGCTCCACCTCATATTGCGATGGACCGACGTTCTACGCTAGGGAGCCTCACATTGCAGGCGGAATGGAGATTCGCACCCGTTGGTGCGAAAGCCAGGAATCCTGCTGCGGGCACCCACCTTGACAGGTGGGTTCATCCTTTCGGGCGCGGGCGGGGCTTTTACCGAACGCACTGCACATCCCGCACACGAAAAAGGCCCTGCGATGCAGGGCCTTTTCTCACGATGCGTTTCCGTCACCGCCGCTGGGCGGCGGCGTGGGTGTGGGCACCGGCGCGGGGCCTTCGGACACCACGATGAGCACGCGGTCGCCCCGTTCGGCTTTCCCGGTCACGTTCTGGCTGATGACGCGCCCGGCCTCTACCGTGTCAGAGTTGTCAGAGTCAACGTCCACGATGAACCCGGCGTTCCGCAGCTTGGACACCGCCGAATCCCGCGTCTCCCCCACTACGTTCGGCACGCTGACGGACGTGTCTTCCTTGCCCAGCGAAATGACCACGCTGACCGAGCTGCCTTCCGGCACCTTCGTGCCCGATGACGGCGACTGGCTGATGACGCAATCCACATCAACGCTGCTGCTGTTTTGCTGGCCGGCCTGCGTGAGCTTCAGCCCCGCACGTTCGATCTTCGCACGGGCCGCCTCCAGCGAAAGGCCCTCCACGTCCGGCACTTCGATCTCATCCTTGCCCTGGGAGATGACCAGGTCAACCTTGGAGCCCTGCGCCGCCATGGTGCCCGCGGCAGGCGTCTGCTTCATGACCTTGCCCTCTTCCACGGAATCCGAGTACTCCTTCGTGGTCTCGCCCACGGAGAATCCGGCAACAGTGATGGCCTTGCGCGCATCGTCCAGCGACATGCCCGAGACGTCCGGCACCTCTATCTCTTCGCTGCCCTGAGAAACGTCTATGTTGATCTTGGAGCCCTTCTCGGCCTTTTCGCCGCCCTTCGGGTTCTGACCGACCACGGTGCCTGGCTCAGCCGAATCGTCGTAGACGTTCTTGACCTCGCCCACCTTGAAGCCGGCCTGTTCGATGGCCAGTTGCGCCTCTTCGGCGGTCTTGCCCATGACGTCCGGCACGTCTATCTTGTCTCCGCTGCCCAGACCGAAGGCGAACACGCCAGCAACGATGAGCGCCAGCACGGCCACCACCGCAGCCACGATGCCGGCCTTCTTCTTGCCGGACATGGATTCCTTCTCATTGCCGGAACGGTACGTGCGCGAACCGCCCGCACCGCCAGCCGCATGCGCACCGACGCCCGGCGTGATGGGCATGGTCTTCGTGGCGTCCGCATCCAGCGTGCCCACCGGTGCCATGACGCGCGTCTGCGCGCTGGTGAAGCCGTCAGAAGCGGCAGCCAGCGGCATGGTGGCGCCCAAAGGCCGGCCGCCCAGGAAGTCATTCAGGGCCATGCGCAGGTCGTTCGCCGTGGCGAAACGACGTGCCGGATCCTTCTGCATGGCGCACATGATGATGGCTTCCAGCTCCGGCGAGATGTCCGGATTGACTTCCCGCGGGGGCTTCGGTTCGTCCTGCACTTGCATGAGGGCCACGCTGACGGCATCCGGGCCGTCGAAGGGCAGTTCGCCGGTGGACGCTTCGTAGAGCACCACGCCCAGCGAATAGATATCAGAGGCAGCCGAAAGGTCCTTGCCTTGAGCCTGTTCGGGAGACGCGTAGTGCGCCGTGCCCAGCACGACCGTGGTCTTGTCAGCCGTGGAATTCTTCGCGCGCGCGATGCCGAAATCCATCACCTTCACGTTGCCGTCCGGCTGGACCATGATGTTCTGCGGCTTCACGTCGCGGTGGATGATGTCCTGCTGATGCGCCGCGGTGAGCGCCTGGCACACCTGCGCGCCGATCTCAGCCACCTTGCGCTGGTTGATGGCGCCGCGCTGCTGGATAGCCGTCTTCAGATCAGACCCGCGGATGTATTCCATGACGATGTAGTACGTGTCATCGTCATGGCCCCAGTCATAGACGTTCACGATGTAGGGGCTTTGCAGGTTGGCGGCCGCTGCGGCTTCCTGACGGAAGCGGCGCGCGAAGTCAGGATCGTCTGCGTACTGCGGCAGCATCACTTTGACGGCGACGACGCGCCCGAGCGTGGTATCAGTGGCGGTGTAGACCTCAGCCATGCCGCCCACGCCGATGCGCTCGCCCACTTCGTAGCGCCCAGCGAAGACCCGGCCGGTCATGGGACCTTGTCTTGTCACACTGGCTCCTTTATGCACACATCATCTTGTTCGTTTGCTCTGCGTTCAATGCGTACCGGACATGATAACACCTCTTGAATCCGCACAAGGGACGTTCCGCCATGTACAAGAAGGACGTGCAGAAGGGACGTTCCAAATCGCACATAGGAATTGTCTTCCGGATGTGCAGAAGGGACGTTCCAAATTGGGATGTGCAAAAGGGACGTTCCAAATTGCACATAGAAAAAGATGATGCGCATTGAAAGACTGCTCCTATGTGCGATTTGGGACGTCCCTTCTGCACATCTCTTCCGCACATCGAGGGCGGCTCTCAGGAAACGGTGCCGTAGACCTGGCCCCAAGCGTGGCCGGTGATGGCGGAGTTCAGCTGGTCCGTCAGCTGCTGGCGCGTATATTCGCCCGGCGGCAGCAACGAGACCACGCGCAAAAGATCATCCGGCAGGTCGGCCGCTTCGGCCGCCAGCACCACGCGCAACCGCGGCACACGGAATGCCGCCTCTGGATCCACCTGCGCCAGATACGGCGCTCCATCCTCCGCGAACAGCGCATCCACCACGTTCTGCAGTTCGCCATGATGGACTGACCGCTTGATGTTGGAATCCGGCTGCGCGCTCACGCGCCACCCCCGATCCCCAGCGCCTCGTTCACGGACGCGCGCAGGCGCTCTGCCAACTGGCCTGGCTCCATGCCCAGCGCCGCCGAGCCCGGCAGTCCTTCGTCCGCAGCCGTTTGCGCGGTTGCGCCCACCACGCTGCGCCCAGCCACTGCCGCAGCCAGCGCGCCCGTATAGGCCGGCGTGGCGCACCCCGCCGCACGCACGAACTGCACGCCCGCGCCCACCAACATCTCCGCCGCATCGAACGGATCATCCGGCCGCGCAAAGGTCGATGTGCAAAAGGGACGTTCCAAATTGGATGTGCGGGAGTCAGATGTGCAAAAGGGACGTTCCAAATTGCACATAGGATCAGACGATGCGCGCTGAATGATTTCTTCTATGTGCAATTTGGGACGTCCCTTTTGCACATCAGCATCACCTCGCGCTCTATCCAATTTGGGACGTCCCTTTTGCACATCCGGAAAGCCGGCTCCTTGCGCATTCGATCCGCAGGGACGCACGAAGAGCTGCGCCAACACCGGCAGGAATGCGGCACCGGTCACGCGCTCTGCCAGCGATGCGGCCGCCTCTGGCGGCGCATCCGTGCAGAACCCCGCGACCTGCGCGCCGTATTCGGCCATGACAGCCACCGCGTCCTCAAGGCGTTCGCGCACCACCGGCGCATGGCTGCCCGGCTCCATCGACCGCAACATGCCATCCGCGTCAACATCCACGCTGGCCAGCACGGGCGCGTCGGTCACCTTGCGGATGCCCATGAGCGCGCACTTCAGATCAGTCACGCTGGTGAACCCGTTCAAGAAGAACGCATCGAACGTGAGGCCGTCGAACAGGCGCGCGGCGCGCTCGTACTGCGCGCGGTTCTCCAACAGGGACGCTTTCGATGCCGCATCCAGCGGCAGCCCGCAGGGCGCCAGCTCCACCAGCAGGTGTTCCGGCGCATGGGCCGCCGTGACCTCCACCGCCGTGCGCGCCAGCTGTTCCGCCGAGCGCTGCATGCCCACGTGCGCCAGCCGCGCCGGCGTGAGGTTCGCCGTGGGCGCCACCAGGCACTGCGCGCCGACGGCCTTTTCCAGCCGGTAGGCGTCTTCGAAGACTTCCGGTTCCAACAGGAGCGCCAGTTCAACGTCGAAGGCAGGAGCTTCGGCGGCATCCACGAACGTCACGCCCGCCAAGTTCTCCAGTGCGTCTGCGGCGGATTCGACGCCTTCGGCGTCTTCGGCCAGTTCGGCATCCGTGAACGCAGCGATGTTCGCCAGTTGCTCTTGCACCGGAGTTCCGATGACCAGCACGTCCTTGCCGAAACGAAGCTGGATGTCCGCCATGCGGCCTCCTTCTGCCCGTGATGTGAACGAACCCGCGCGCGGCGGGTTCGGCATGCGTGGTGCCCCCGATAGGAATCGAACCTACACACCCGGTTTAGGAGACCAGTGCTCTATCCATTGAGCTACGGGGGCTTGGTGCTCGTATTCTAGCACGCTGCCCTCATGTGAGAGCGCCTCTCCTGATGTGCAGAAGGGACGTTCCAAATCGCACATAGGAATTGTCTTCCGGATGTGCAGAAGGGACGTTCCAAATTG
>CANSWY010000023.1 GCA_947650915.1 uncultured Eggerthellaceae bacterium
CATAGCACACCCCTTCCTGTGCGCATCATCTTTTCCTTTTTGGTTTTTGTAACGTCCATTTTGCACATCGCCTGGTGACCAGAAACGCGCTCCGCACATATGCCATGACCTCCGCCTTCGGCTCCGGTCATGTCGCGGCCCTCACGGGCCGCTTTTTCACTCACGGCCTTACGCGCTCTCGCGCGAACGGCCTATGTGGTGACTGTGTGTCGCGCAGGTCTCTCTCTGTGTCAGCCCTCCCGGATGTGCAAAAGGGACGTCCCAAATTGCACATAGCAAAAGAGAGTCTGTGCTGGAAGGCTTGTCCTATGTGCGATTTGGAACGTCCCTTTTGCACATCCGGAACGTTGACCCTATGTGCAATTTGGAACGTCCCTTTTGCACATCACCCATTCATTCATGTGCATTTCAGAATCTCCCCGTGCGCATCAGGAATCTCGCAGGTAGTCTTCCCCCCATTGGCACATGGCGTCCAGCACAGGAATCAGCGTGGCACCTTGTTCGGTCAATGAATACTCGGTCTTCGGCGGCACGACCGGGTACACCTTGCGATCCACCAGCCCGTCGCGCTCCAGTTCGCGCAGCTGTTGCGCCAGCATCTTGTCTGTGGCCTTCGGCACGCGCCGATGCAGTTCGCTGTATCGCAAGGTCGCATCGCGCAGATGCCACAGGATGACGGCTTTGTATTTCCCGCCGATGAGGCTGATGGTGGCATCGACCGGGCAGCTGAATGCAGATGCGCAGTGGTTCGCCATGGACGCTCCTAACTATCATTTTAGGAAGTATATAACCAAATAGTGCATTCTTCCCAAAACGACGGAACGCTCTATCGTAAGGACATGGCGAACAAGCGAAGGAAAGGGGAGATGATGGAGTTCTTGGAACTGGCGAAACAGCGCCACTCGGTGCGGAAGTTCAGTCCACGGCCGGTGGAGCGGCATAAGATCGAGCAGATCATCGAGGCAGCGCGCGTGGCGCCCACGGCGGCGAACCGGCAGCCGGTGCGGATCGTCGTGGCCGAAACGGAGGAGCAGCGCGCGAAGCTCAGCGGCGCGGCGGACACGTATGGTGCACCGCTCGTGTTCGTGGCGTGCGCGAACGAGACGCAGGCGTGGCACCGGCCATTGGATGGCAAGGGCACCAGTGACATCGATGCCTCCATCATCACTGACCACATGATGATGGAGGCCACCGATCTGGGGCTCGGAAGCGTGTGGATCTGCTGGTTCGATCCAGCGAAGGTGCGCGAAGCGTTTTCGCTGCCGGCTGATCTGGAGCCGGTCAACATTCTGGCAGTGGGCTACAGCGATCAGTCGCCCGCAAACCCGAACAGGCACGCCGAACAGCGCATCTCCGCAGAGGAGCTGGTGATCGCCCTGCCTCTTTCGTAAGGCGTCCCAGATTACGCGCGATGTGCAGAAGGGACGTCCCAAATCACACCTGCGAAGTTGTCTGATGTGCAGAAGGGACGTCCCAAATTGCACAGAGGAACAGTCACCCCGGTACGTATCATCTTTTTCTATGTGCAATTTGGAACGTCCCTTCTGCACATCCGGAAGCCTGACCCTCTGTACAGCGGAACGTCCCTTCTGCACATTGTTGCTGTTGCAGGGGGTATCATCTGGGGGAGCGCAACGCTCCCCCAGGAGGTTCCATGTTCATCTCCAAGTCCAAGTATGTGGCCGGATGCCAGTGTCCGAAGATCCTCTGGATGGACCAGCACATGCCGGATCAGTTCGACGAATCCGTCATGAACACAGCCATCCTCACCACCGGCAACGAGGTGGGCGACCTGGCCATGCGGTATTTCGGCCGTTTCGTGGAGGTGCCCTACGAACGCGGCGCCTACGCTGACATGGCGCGCATGACCGAGGAACTGCTGGCGGCGGGCGAACCCACCATCTGCGAAGCCACGTTCATGAAGGACGGCTGCTTCTGCATGGTGGACATCCTGCGCGCGGGCGCGGACGGCGTGGACCTCATCGAAGTGAAATCCTCCACGCATGCGAAGGACTACCACCTCACGGATATCGCGTTCCAGCTCTGGCTGGTGGAACGCTGTGGCCTGCGCGTCAAGAGCGCCAGCCTCATGCATCTGAATCCGGAATACGTGCGCGAAGGCGAGCTGGACCTCAAGCAGCTGTTCACGCTGGAAGACGTCACGGATGTGGCGCGCGCTCGGGCGCAAGAAGTGCCGCGCACCGTGCAGGAGCTGACGCGCCTCTGCGAACAGCCCACCGAACCGGACTTGCCGTTGGGGCCGCAGTGCAGCAGCCCGTTCGAATGCGGCTATCGGCCGTGGTGCTGGCGGGATGTTCCGCAGCCGAACGTGCATCAGATCGGACGGCTGCGCGCGGCGCGGGCGTGGGAGTTGCACGAGGCGGGCATCGTCTCCTTCGCGGATGCGGCCGCCGCCATCCAGGCGGGCGCGCTGGATCTGAACCCGCGGCAGGTTGACCAGGTGATGGCTGAGGTGCACCAGCTGGATGATGTGGTGCGCGCTGAAGAGACCCGCGCGTTCCTGGACACGCTGGCCTACCCTCTGTACTACCTGGATTTCGAAACGCTCATGCCGGCGGTGCCGCCCTATGACGGCATGCGCCCCTACCAGCAATTGCCCACGCAGTATTCGCTGCATTGGCAGGATGCGCCGGGTGCCGTTCCGCAGCATGCTGAGTTCCTGGCGGAACCGGGGCTGGATCCGCGGCGCGCCATCGCGGAGCGGCTGTGCGCGGACATCCCGTCGGATGCGTGCGTGGTGGCCTACAACATGGCTTTCGAAAAGGCACGTCTGCGCGAACTGGCCGAACGGTTTCCTGACCTGCGCGAACACCTGATGGCCATCCATGACAACATGGCGGACCTCATGGTGCCGTTCGCGCGCGGTTCCTATTACAGCCGCGCCATGCAGGGTTCATGCTCCATCAAACACGTGCTGCCCGCGCTGTTCCCGGATGATCCTGAACTGGACTACGCCACGCTCAAGGGCGTGCAGAACGGAGGCCAGGCCATGGATGCCTACGCGGCGCTGGCGGATTGCGGGCCGGAAGAGGCCGCCCGCGTGCGCGAACAGCTGCTGCGCTATTGCGAATTGGACACCTTCGCCATGGTCAAGATCGTTGACAAGCTGCGCCATGCCGCCGCCCCATAGCCCCCCGTCGCAGGCTGAAGCCTGCGCTACGAAGGACGCGGGCGACAGAGAGCCCCCGGAATCCTGTATCGGACCTCCGTAGCAAAGGCTTCAGCCTTTGCCATCGCAGGCTGAAGCCTGCGCTATAGGCCTTTGCCCCCGGAACCGCCCCATGTTTCGTTGTAGAATATCGGTCACTTTCGCAAAAATCCCGCTCAGGAGACCTTCATGAAACAGGACAACATCCGCAACGTTGCCATCATCGCGCACGTGGACCACGGCAAGACCACCCTGGTGGATCGCCTGCTGTGGGCCAGCCACGTCTTCCGTGAGAACCAGCAGGTGGAAGAACGCGTGCTGGACAGCAATGACCAGGAGCGCGAACGCGGCATCACCATCCTGTCGAAGAACATCTCCATCACCTATAAGGGCGTCAAGATCAACGTGATCGACACGCCGGGCCACGCGGATTTCGGCGGCGAAGTGGAACGCGTGCTGAACATGGCGGACGGTGCGTTGCTGATCGTGGATGCTTACGAAGGCCCGAAGCCTCAGACGCGGTTCGTGCTGTCTCACGCGCTTGAGCGGGGGTTGCGCATCGTGGTGGTGGTCAACAAGATCGACCGCCCGAACGCGGACCCGGAAGGCGCGGTGGACAAGGTGTTCGATCTCATGGTGGAGCTGGGCGCCACGGACGAGCAACTGGATTTCCCGGTCATCTACGCATCGGCCGTGAACGGCTACGCGCGCGTGGAACCCAACGACGGCAACGAAGACATGGTGCCGCTGCTGGACACCATCATCGAACAGATCCCCGCGCCGGAAGTGGACGAAGACGCGCCGCTGGCCATGCAGATCTGCACGGTGGACCATTCCAGCTACGAAGGGCGCATCGGCGTGGGGCGCCTGCACAGCGGCGCCATCCATGAGAAGGAGAACGTCCTGGTGGTGAAGCCGGACGGCACTCAGAAAACGGCGCAGATCCGCAAGGTGTACACCTTCGAGAACCTGGGCAAGGTGGAGGTGGCGGATGCCGTGGCCGGGGATATCGTGGCGGTCATCGGCGTGGAGGACGCGGATATCGGGGATATCGTCACCAACCCGGAGAACCCGGTGGAGATGGCGCCCATCGCGGTGGAGGAACCTACCATGGCGGTGGTGTTCGAAGCATCCACCAGCCCGTTGGTGGGCCGCGAAGGGGATATCGTGGGCGCGCGCCAGCTGAAGGAGCGCTTGCTGCGCGAAAAGGAGAGCAACATCTCCATGCGCATCAACGAACTGGAGGACAAGAGCGGCATCGAAGTGGCCGGGCGCGGCGTTCTGCATCTGTCCGTGCTGATGGAGACCATGCGCCGTGAAGGGTTCGAATTCCAGGTGGGCCGTCCGCGCGTGGTGTACAAGACGGAGAACGGCCAGAAGCTGGAGCCCATCGAAGAGGCCACCATCGATGTTCCGAACGATTACGCGGGCAAGGCCATCGAAGTGATGGGCACCGCCGGCGGCATCATGGAGGACATGGCGTCGGACGAGACCATGACGCACCTCACGTTCCGCATCCCCACCCGCGGCACCATGGGGCTGAAGACGCGCATCCTGAACGCCACCCACGGCGAGGCCATGCTGTTCCATCATTTCCTGGAATACGGCCCCTATTCGGGCGAAATGACCGGCCGCAAGAACGGCGGCATGATCGCCATGTCCACGGGCAAGGCGGTGGCCTACGCGCTGGACACGCTGCAAGAGCGCGGACGGCTGTTCGTCGGCCCCGGGGATGAGTGCTACGAAGGCATGATCGTGGGCGAATCCGCCAAAGAGGGTGACATGGTGGTGAACGTGGAGAAGACGAAGAACCTGGGCAACCAGCGTTCCTCCACGGCGGACAAGGCCATTCAGCTGACGCCGCCGGTCACGTTCACTCTGGAAGAGGCGCTGGAATACATCGAAGACGACGAACTGGTGGAGGTCACGCCCGAAAGCGTGCGCCTGCGCAAGCGTCTGCTCTCGGCCACGGACCGCAAGAAGGCCGCCAAGAAGTAGCCCGCGAACCGTGCCCTGCGCAGATGTGCAAAAGGGACGTCCCAAATTGCACCTGCGAGATTGCCTGATGTGCAAAAGGGACGTCCCAAATTGCACATAGGAACAGTCTTTCAGCACAATCTCGCTTTTCCTATGTGCAATTTGGAACGTCCCTTTTGCACATCTCTTCTGCACATCGCGGTTCCATGGGTTCTGCATGACACCCTGTTACAATTGAATGATCTGACAACCCCGATCTGGGAGGTATCATGCCGAAGATCACCGCTGCTGACGTCCGCGTCCCCATGGACGTGCCGGCCGGCGCGAAGGACACCTACGTTGACAACTACCTGAAGGCCACGCGCAACACTGGTCGCCTCATGCTGTTCGCCTGTGATCAGAAGGTGGAACACATGAACAAGGATTTCTACGGCGAAGGCATCGATGAGGCGGACGCCAAGCCGGAGCACCTCTTCCAGATCGGCAAGGAAGGCGTCATCGGCGTGCTGGCTGGCCAGCGCGGCCTGGTTGCCCAGTACGCGGCTGACTACCCGGACATCAACTATCTGGTGAAGATGAATTCCAAGACGAACCTGGTGGGCACCAAGCAGGAAGATCCGTATTCTCCGCAGCTGACGGATCTGGAAGCCGTGCTGCAGCTGCGCGACAACGGCGTGAACGTGGTGGGCCTGGGCTACACCATCTACCTGGGCAGCGAATACGAATCCACCATGATGGCGGAAGCCGGCCAGCTCATCGCGCAGGCGCATGAGAACGGCCTGCTGGTGGTCCTCTGGATCTACCCGCGCGGCAAGGCCGTCACGGCTGAGAAGGACCCGGACCTGATTGCTGGCGCTGCGGGCGTGGCGCTCTGCTTGGGCGCTGATTTCGTGAAGGTGAATCCGCCGAAGCCCGAAGACGGCCGCACTCCGGCTGAGGCGCTGCATGTGGCGTCCGACGCAGCGGGCCGCACCGGATTGGTGTGCGCGGGCGGTTCCACGGTGGATGCGAAGACGTTCCTCACCCAGCTCTGGGAGCAGATCCACGTGGGCGGCGCGTGCGGCAACGCCACTGGACGCAACATCCACCAGCGTTCGCTGGACGAAGCCACCCGTCTGACGAAGGCCATCAGCGCCATCACCCTGGCTGACTACAGCGTGGAAGACGCGCTGGAGGTGTTCGAAGGCACCAAGCAGTTCGGATACGCTGACCTGTAAGCCTTCCCGCACCTGCGATCAAGCCACAAGGGGAATCCCCCTTGTGGCTTGATCGCAAAGGTGGATGTGCAAAAGGGACGTTCCAAATTGCACCTGCGAGGTTGACAGATGTGCAAAAGGGACGTCCCTTTCGCACATCCAGCAGCGTCTTCTTCTATGTGCAATTTGGAACGTCCCTTTTGCACATCAGGCTTGCAGGCGGCCGGTCTGGATGTCCAGCGCTGCCAGCGCGGCCATGTCTTCGGCGGCCTTCGCCTCTGCGCGGGCGGCTTGTTCCTCCGTCAGGCCGGCCATCTGGAACGCCTCTTGCAGCGCTGCACCGTAGTCACGCTTGTGTGCGTCGTTCAGCGCCTTCCACGGGATGCCCTTGAACCAGCCAGCGATCTCTGCGTCATAGGGCAGCAGCCCCTGCAACAACAGCACGACGATGACCGGGTACCCCGCGTACCCCTGCCAGTAGGTAGCGTTGTCCGTGGAACGGTATAGCCCGTCTTGCCATCGAACAGTGTAGGTGCGGCTGCCGTCCGATGAGGTGATCGTGGCCTCTTCGGGCCTCAGATCGAACCGATCATCTGCCAGCGCGCTGTAGGCTTCGTAGATCTTCTGGATGGGCGGCAGCTTTTCCATGGAGGCTCCTTCTCGCGCGAACGTGGCCTGATGATACGCGCCCAGGCGCCACATGCGCGCTCCCGGTACCCGAACCGTTGCCCATCCGGTGCCGCGCACCAGGTCAGAGTGCGTCACCCGAGCGTGCGTTCGGCGGCTTGCACCACGTGCGCGGCCAGTACGGCGGTGGTCACGCTCCCCACGCCGCCCGGCACGGGCGTCAGCGCGCCCACTACGGGTTCCACCTCCGCGAAGGAAACGTCTCCCACCAGCTTGCCCGCTGCCTCATCCCAGTTGATGCCCACGTCCACCACCACCTGACCCGGGCGCACCCCCGCGGTGCCCAGCGTGCCCACGTGGCCCGCAGCCACCACCACCACATCGGCTGCGCGTGTGATGGCGTCAAGATCCCGCGTGTGCGTGTGGGCCATGGTGACCGTGGCGTTCGCCGCTTGCAGCATGAGGGACACCGGGCGCCCGATCACCAAGCTGCGCCCGATGACGACCGCGTTCGCGCCGTCCAGCGTCACGTCGTAGAAGCGCAGCAGCTCAAGGCAGGCGTCCGCGGTGCAGGGTGCGAAGCCCACCGGACGCCCCGCGAACACGCCGTAGAGCGAGCCGGCGGTGATGCCGTCCACGTCCTTTTCGGGCAGCAGCGTGTCGCAGGCGGCCTGTTCGTCCAGATGCGCGGGCAGCGGCCGGAACAGCAGCACTCCGTGGATGGATGGGTCTTCGTTCGCCATGCGGATGGCGTCCATGAGCGCATCTTGCGAACAGTCCTCCGGCAGCTGGCACAGGCGAACGCCCAGTTCCAGCGCGTCGAACCGTTTCAGGAGGCTGCGTTCGTAGGACAGATCGTCTTCCCGCGCGCCCACGCGGATGACGGCCAGCGTGGGCACCATGTCCGCATTCGCGCACGCATGGATGCGCGGCTCCAGTTCCGCGCACAACGCATCCGCCACCGGTTTTCCCCGCAACAGCTCAGCCATGCCGCTCTCCTTTCCGGATGTGCAAAAGGGACGTCCCAAATTGCACATAGGGGCAGTCTTTCAGTGCGCATCGTCTTTTCCTATGTGCGATTTGGAACGTCCCTTTTGCACATCTGTCAACCTCACAGGTGCAATTTGGGACGTCCCTTTCGCACATCCTGCCTCATGCATGCCCCGCGTTCTGCATCCGTCACGGCGGCGAACACCTCGTCCGCCCGCACGGCGGCCGCCAGCAGGGCTTCCGCCTCCGCGTTCGCTGTATCCGCGCAGGCCCGGTCTTGCAGCGCTTTCGTGTTCACGAACACGTTCAGGGAGGCGGCCCGCAGGGCACCCGCGGCCAGCGCTGCGCCGCAGCCCACGTCCGACAACAGCATGCGCGACCCCTTCGTCCGCAGCTCTTCCAGCACGCTGATGACCGCGGCCACCTGGCGCATCATTTCCAGCGGCGCTTCCAGCGCCCCCTTCGTGGCGGCTTCCAGCGTGGCGGCGCGTTCGGGCGCATCCTTCGGGATGGCGTAGGCGGCCGCCAGCGGTTCGAACGCACGTGCATCTTCGTCCATCAGCTCCAGCAGCCGTATGCGGATGCGTTCGCTCTCTGCCAGCAGGCGTTGCAGGTCCGCCTCGTGTTCGGCGTAGCGCTCCTTGCCCACGGTGAAGTTGCCCGCCATGGACGCCAGTGCCGCCGCCAGCGCGCCTGCGCAAGCCGCCGCAGCGCCGCCGCCGGGCACGCTGCGCTTGGCGGCCAGGTCAGCGGCGAACTGCGCGCAGCTCATCTCAGCCATCGTGCCGGTCATGCGCCCTCCAGTTCACGATTCGGTCATGGGTGGTTCCGTTCGCGCATCAGCATAGCGGTTTTGTGGTTTACTGGCGCCCACCACTTCAAGGAGGCATCATGGCAGACCACGTGACCACCATGGAATTCGGATTCCCGTCCTGGGACGGCAGCAGCACCATCCACGCCATCATCTGGCAGCCGCAGCTCAAGCGGGGCGAACAACTGCGCGGCATCGTGCAGCTGATCCACGGCATGTCCGAACACATCGAACGCTATGACGCCTTCGCGCGTTTTTTGGCGGGCCAGGGCTTCTTGGTGTGCGGCCACGACCACATCGGGCACGGCCACAGCGTCTCCTCGCCTGAGGATCTGGGCCACATGCCGTTGGACACCGGCGCGGACGTGCTGGTGGAAGACGCGGACACGCTGCGGTATGTGGTACAGCACGCGTTCGGGCCGGATCTGCCGTACTTCATCTTCGGGCATTCCATGGGCAGCTTCACGCTGCGGGTGTATCTGACGCGCCACGGCGAAGGCCTGGCCGGGGCTATCATCTGCGGCACCGGGCAGAAACCGCCGCTGCTCTCCTTGGCGGGCAACGCGTTGGCGAACGTGATGGCGAAGGTGCGTGGCACCCACGCGAAGAGCGAACTGATCCACAGCATGGCCGACGGCGCGTTCTCCAAGGCCGTTGAGGGGGCCAGCACGGAATTCGACTGGATCTCAGCGGACAAGGGCAACGTGCAGGATTACATCGCCGATGACTTGAACGGCTTCCCGTTCACGCTGGGCGGTTACGCGTCGCTCACGAAGCTGACGCTGCTGGCGGCTGACCTGGAACTGGCGAAGAGGATTCCGCACACGCTGCCCCTGTTGTTCATCGCGGGTGCGAAGGATCCGGTGGGGGACAACGGTGCGGGGGTGAAGGCTGCGGCGGACCTGGTGGAGCGCGCCGGCGTCGAAGACGTGGAGGTCATCCTCTACGACGGCATGCGTCACGAAGTGCTGAACGAGGCGGACGCGCAGGTGGTGTTCGAAGACGTGCTGGCCTGGCTGGAGGCCGTTCTCTCTTAAGGGTGGGCATGTGCAGTTTGGGGCATCCTAAACTGCACAGAGCGCGAACGGTCCCAGGGATGTGCAAAAGGGACGTCCCAAATTGCACATAGGAACAGTCTTTCAGTGCGCATCATCTTTTCCTATGTGCAATTTGGAACGTCCCTTTTGCACATCTGTCAACCTCGCAGGTGCAATTTGGAACGTCCCTTTCGCACATCCGGGTCACGCCATCAGCATGTCCGCAGCAACCTGGCGCGCGGTCTCTTCCGAGGTGAGCGCAGCCAAACAGGCCAGCCCCAGCTCTAACGCGTACGCAGGTCCAGCGGCGGTGATCAGGTTCGCATCCTGCATCACGCCGCCCCCTTGGTACGCCCCAGCAGGGAAATCCTCCTGGCAACCGGGATAGCATGTGACGCGCCGTCCCTCCAGGATGCCCGCTGCGTTCAGCACCATGGGACCGGCGCAGATGGCGAACACGTGCTTGTCGGCTTTGGCGAACGTGCGCACAGCGTCCAGCGCAGCAGTGCTGGCCAGCAGGTGCTCCACGCCCACGGACCCGCCGGGGATAAACAGCGCGTCGAACTGCGCCAGATCAACTTCAGCCAACAGAGCGTCCGCGTCTAAGCGCATGCCGTGGGCCAGTTCCACGGTGCGGCTGTTGCCCAGCGCAGCAAGGGTGACGCTCACGCCGCCGCGACGCCACGCATCCACCGGCGCAATGACCTCCAGCGGCTCAGCGCCATCAGCCAACAGGACAGCGACAGAAGGGGTGTTCATGGGTGCTCCTTTCGATCGTTCGGGCAGGTTAGCAGATCGTGCAAGACAAATGAAAAGGGCAGGATGCCTCCTGCCCTTGATGATCTTTTCGGTGGAAGATGCAGCTACTTGACGTTCGCAGCGATCCAATCAAGCAGAGCAGCCTTCTGGTTGGCACCCAGGCCACCGAGCCTGCGCGTCTCCGGGGTGTTGCACACCTCAAGCGCCTTCGCCGCCTTCGCTGCGCCCACGCCAGGGAGCTTCTTCAGGAACGCCAGGACCTTGACCTTCGCGTACACCGGATCCGAATTATCCATGAACGCCTGTGGAGTCATCTTGCCCTCGGCCAGCTCCTTCATGGCGGCGGAACGCTTTTCGCGCACGATCCGCGCCTTCTCAAGAGCCGCTGCGCGCTGTTCAGGAGTCATCTGGGGTAAAGCCATTTCGTTTTCCTTTCGACTTGCTTGCGGACACATTCTAGCCGACTGCGCCTGCCGATGCCGAACTTTTTCCCCTCGCGGTCTCCCGCGAACACGCGGAAGATGTGCAAAAAGGATGTGCAGAAGGGACGTCCCAAATTGCACATAGCAGAAGGGTGATGCTGATGTGCAGAAGGGACGTCCCAAATCGCACATAGGAACAGCCTTTCAGTCCTCATTCTCTTCTCCTATGTGCGATTTGGAACGTCCCTTTTGCACATCTGTCAACCTTGCAGGTGCAATTTGGAACGTCCCTTTCGCACATCTCTGGCTTTGGTCAGCGTTCGATGGTCACCATCTGGATGGCCTTCCCGAACAGCTGGCCGTTTCCGGCCATGACGGCATGGCGTGTGCGTTCCGGATCGTGCACCACGCTGCCCGCCATCATGGCCACGCCTGCCTCCAGCAGCGCGGGTGCCATCACCACGGACGGCCCCACCATGCAGACGTGCGCGTTCGTCGCCAGCTCAAGCAAGCGCGGAGCCGTCTTGTTCTCCAGCGTGACGCCGGTGATGAACGCGAAGTCCGCCTCCGGCATCACGTATTCGCAGGCTGGATCCGGCGTGTCCAGTTCGCTTCGGCAGTTGCGCTCCAGCACCGTCAGGTTCGCGTATTCGGCAATGCGGTCCACATGGGGGAAGTGGCCGACCACCACCACGTTGGCCGGTCTTCCAGCTTCGCGCGCGAACGCCTCCACGCGCGGCCGCATGACCTCGAACGCATCTTGCTTGCGAACGGTGCCGTCCGGAAGTTCAACTGGTTCGTCATAGCGCGCGCCCAGCGCATCCACGCGCCCGGGCTGCGAATACCACGCGTTCAGTGCGGCGATGCCCAACGTGGCCTCTTCGAACCGCCACGACTTTGCTAATGCGGCCACGTCGCGCAATGGCATCCCGCGCAGGTCCGCTGGTGCCGTGCTTGCCGTTGCGCCGCCGCGACAGGTGTATGCCACGCCCATGCCGCACTCCGCTTCAACGTAGCTCCAGCAGATGCCCATGCAATGATCCGTCACGCGCACCTCTGCCGGAATGCCTTCGATCATGTGGTCATACAGTTCCCACCCCATGGGCCCTCCTCCAACTTATGCTCTATCAAGTATAATCCACCGAAGCAAATAAAGCTTGTGCTCAAAAGGCTTCCCAAATTGCCCAGAGCGTAAGGCGAACGAGGATGTGCAAAAGGGACGTCCCAAATTGCACATAGCAGAAGGGTGATGCTGATGTGCAGAAGGGACGTCCCAAATTGCACATAGAAAAAGCCTTTCAGTGCTCATGGTCTTATCCTATGTGCAATTTGGAACGTCCCTTTTGCACATCTGGGCAGCATGAAAGCGGCGATGAACGGAACGGGGCGCGAATGCTCTACCTTCTGACAGGCGATGTGCAGATCGGCAAGACGCGCTGGCTTGAACGGCTGGTGCACGCGCTGGAAGGGGACGGTGTCGCATGCCATGGCGTCATCGCGCCTGGCGATTGGGTCCCTTCGAACGGCCCGCATGCGAACGCGGACGGCTACGAAAAGCGGGGCATCTGGAATGTCTTGCTGCCGGAAGGCGAACGCATCCGATTCGCGTGGCGTCGTGATCTGGATCCGCAGGCCGACGCACCGAACGCCAGAGAAGCGGACGCCGCAAAGCTGGGCTGGCGCATTTCCGATGCTGCATTGGCGCAGGTGAATGCGCATTTCGCGCGTATCGGCGAACGGTGCGCAGCTGCTCCTCAGCGTGGGCGCGCCCTTCTTGTCGTGGATGAATTGGGCCGGTTGGAGCTGCTGCATCAGGGCGGTCTCACTGAGGCTGTCCGTCTACTGGAACACGGCCCGTGCGGGTGCCTCCAGAATGCGCTGGTGGTGGCGCGCGACACGTTGGCACCCTTGGTGGAAGAGCGGTTTGCAGCCCGCTGGGGCGGCTGCGAACCGCTCTCTCCATGAGCGCGCGATAAGGACGCTCGGAAGGCATTCCTACGTCGCGCACAGCGTGCAGAAGGGACGTCCCAAATCGCACCTGCGAGGTTGACAGAAGGTGCAGAAGGGACGTCCCAAATCGCACATAGGAACAGCCTTTCAGTCCTCATTCTCTTCTCCTATGTGCAATTTGGAACGTCCCTTCTGCACCTTATGATCGCGCTAGCGGATACGCCGTTCGAGGAGACCATCGGCCTGCCGGTCATGCTGGCGCTCATTGCGTTCGGTGTGAAACCCATCGTCAACAATTCCATGGTGTTCGGCATGATGAACATCGCCAGCTACAACCAGTCCGCTGCTGAGGTCCTGCGGTCAGATGAGGCCGAACGCATGCCAGTGTCGGACGAGGTGAGATCGGAGTGGGCGCAGCACCATGAGGAAGATAAGTGCACTGGCGGCATTTGCGGTGCCATCATGATGGTGGCCACCATCGCAGGCCTGGTCATGCTGTTTGTGCCGCACTATCAGACGCCGCTCTTCTGGCTGGCGTGGCCCATCGGCGGCCTGTGTTGTGGCCTAGTGGCCACGCTCATGAAGGCTTTCGCCCGCGAATGACACAGGGGACGGTTCTGTGTGTTGATCTCAGGATGACAGCAGCCTGCTTCGTAACACAGGGAACCGTCCCCTGTGCTGGCATGCAGCTGCCAGTCGCATCGATCACCTCCGTGTCCGACCCTGCGCAGTGGTCGGCCTGCCCGATGTAGGCGACGCGCCCCTCTGATATGGCAACGTCCACATCCTCCTGGATCTCAGCGGTGCACACGTTCACCATGTGCGCGCCCTTGATGACGACGTCCGCGCTCTGGTGGTCTTGCGCCACCGCAGCGAGCGTCCTCGTGCATTCCTAGAGCGGCTTCTTGCAGAAGTGATCGAGCGTGGGGAGTTCCCTTTCGATGCGCATTGGATGGTCGTGACGCATGCGGATGATGATATATGGTCCGCGCTGCACTGGGCATATGCGAAGCCGCCTACTACAATAACGTTACGTCAAAACCCACGGGAAAGGCGGCTTCCCATGTGCATTCCCTGCGTCATGTGCGGTGCCTGCATGGACTCCAGCAAGCTTGCGGCTGACTTGCAGTACGAGACCTCGTGCCCGGAGTGCGGGTGCGCTGTCTCTCAGGATGACATCAGCTGTTCCCAATGCCATACCCTGCTCTCTACGAACGTCCTCTTGCAGAGGCGCATGCGCGAAGAGGGGTAGGCAAGCAGGCAAGAAGGAAGAGACCGCACCCGAAGGTGCGGTCTCTGTTGCGATCGGATGTGGTGTTCTACGTGGAACCTCACCGATCGTCGGAGCTGTGCGTGCGATCGTGCGTGAGCCTCATGCTCCTGGTGCGGTGGGCGCCTGCGGTGCATCGGGTGCGCTCGGTGCCGCTGGCGAGGTTGGACTTGCTGGTGCATCAGCTCCAGCGGCATCCGGGGTGTCAAGCGGTGCACCGCAGTTCGGGCAGTCGACAGCCGTCACGTCATCGCAGACCATGTAGCAGCTCTTGCAGATGCGTGCGCCCATGGTGGTGGTTGCTGGTCTGAAGCACATCGCGCATCACTCCTGCTCTTCGCACTTGTAGACCTTCGCGTGCACGCCGGTGACCGGCCATGCGCCCATCAGCGGATCGAGGTACTTGTCCGGATCGTCGGGCATGATGGTGTTGACGCTGGAGTCATACAGTCCGAACAGGGACGGCTCGGCCTCTTCGCGCTCCGGGAACCACCAGTCATGCTGAACGCTGATGACGCGGGGGTCGACGGTGGTGGTCAGGTTGGCGCGCTGCTTGATGCGACCCATCGGGTTCTCGATCCAGCACCAGTCACCCGGGGCGATGTTGAGCTCCATGGCCTTGTCGGGATGGATCTGGAACCACGGATCGGGATGCAGGTCACGGTATGCGCCAGGCTGGCGATGCTCGGAATGGTAGAACGGCATGAAGCGTGCGCCGGTGATCATGCAGAGCGGATACTCCGCTGCGTACTCGGGGTTGGCCTCAGGGAAGTCCGGTGGGAACACGAAGTTCGGCAGCGGATCGAAGTCACCATCCAGCTCCTCGTTCAGCTTCTCGATGACCGTGGAGTACAGCTCCACCTTGCCGGTCGGGGTGAGGAACTTGAAGCCGGGTTCCTTGTACTTCTCGGGTTTGTTGGGCACGCGGAGGTACTTGATGTTCTCGCAGAAGTCGTTGAACTTCATGCCGAAGTGTCCGACCTGGCCGTCGAAGAAGTCCTCATATGACGGACCCCACCACTTCTCAGCCATGCCCAGGCGCTTGGAGATCTCATACCAGAACTGATAGTCATCACGGAAGTCCACATCAGTGCCGCCTTCGAAGCGCTCGACGACGGGCATCGTGCCGTTCATGGACACCTGCTCCACATCCATGGTGGGATATCCCATGCTGCAACGCTCAAGCCATGTGGCGGCGGGGAGCACGTAGTCAGCAAGCGCGGCTGAGGGCGTCATGAAGTAGTCATGGACGACGAACAGCTCAAGGCTCTTGAATGCTTCCTGGATGAGCTTGGTGTTGGGGTAGCCGACCATCGGGTTGCTCGCCTGGAGGATGCACGCCTTGATGGGATACGGATCGCCGCTGATCATCTGACGGAAGATGAGAGGTGCGTTCGCGTAGGGATAGAAGCGCGGATATGCCTCAGAGATGATGTCCCAGCCCTTGAACGTGAGGCCTGGGAAGCGGTCATTGCCGACCATCTTGTCGCGCTGCTCCTGCGGGAGCGATACGTGCTCATAGGTGCGGTCCGTGTCTCCACGGTCCTCGGGCATGGTGAGCTGGTCGCCACCGATCTTGTCGATGTTGCCGGTGATGGAGCGCAGGATGGCCTTCGCGCGGATGGTGTTAGTGGCGTTCACGCCGTGGCCGTCGCCGCCCTTCTCGCCCCAAGGCATGCAAGCGGGCTTGATGGTCGCGTACATGCGCGCAGCCTCGCGGATCTTGTCCGCCGGGACCCAGGTGATCTCCTCAGCGCGCTCGGGCGTCCAGTCAGCAACGCGCTCGCGCAGCTGGTCGAAGCCGTAGCACCATTCCTCAACGAACTCGTGGTCATAGAGGTCCTCTTCGATGATCACGTGGATCATGGCCAGAGCCAGAGCGGCGTCGGTGCCAGGACGGATGCGCAGATACAGGTCTGCACGCTCGGCCACTTCGCAGTAGCGCGGGTCGATGACGATGAGCTTGGCGCCACGGTTGTTCATGTTGTCCGTGACCCATTTCCAGTTGAGCAGCTCAGATGCAGCAGGATTACGGCCCCAGAGCACGATGAGGTCTGCGCGCTTCCAGTCGGACTTGTCAGAGCAGAAGCCGCCGTAGGTGCAGGGCTCGAGCCACATGTCCGAGCTGTAGCAGATGGTGCCCGCGCCGCCGGTATTCGGGCTACCGAACAGGTTGGTGAACTTGTAGTGCAGGTTGGACTGGGTGCGATAGGTGCCCTCGAAGAAGGCCAAGGTCTCCGCGCCATACTTCTCGCGGAGGTCAGCGAGCCTCTCAGCGATCTCATCGAAGGCCTGGTCCCAGCTGATCTCCTCCCACTTGCCACTGCCACGCTCGCCTGCGCGCTTGAGCGGCTTTTTCAAACGATACGGGCTGTACTCGAAGGACTTCCAGCGATCCTGCTCGAGTCGCGAGCACACGAAACCCTCGTTGTGGGGGCAATCCGGGTCGCCCTCGATCTTGACGATGCGGCCGTTCTCCTTCGTGCAGAGCACACCGCAGTTCAAGTGGCATAGGAAGCATGATGCGCGCTTGACTTCTCTCGTCGTGTCTTCGGCCATGTTGGTTCCTTCCTCTCGGTCTCCTTCATCTCTGCAAGCCTCCCCGTCATCCTTGTCAGCCTATGAGCCCTTTGCCATAATCGGCTCATCCCAGACTTGAAGGTGCTTGCAAGACGTTGGGGGAACCGTATCGTGCTGGTGCCTGTGGATGCATCATCCGCGATGCCTGATTTAGAGCTAGATGGCGGGAAAGGCATCTCATCATCAGATGCTGAGAGCGGAATATTGGGGGTCATCAAGGATGGATGAGACCGAGAAGAAGCGCAATGGAATGCCTGTACAGGACGGGTTTCTCAGAACGTTCGGCGCAGGGCTCATAGCAGCAGCGGGCTTTGCTTGCACATCTGCATGGGGGATCTACGTTGTGCTCTCTCCGTCCATGCCTATCCTCTCATTCGCCTCCATGAATCAAGCCATCAGCTGCCTCATCATCTCGAAGCTGGCCTCCGTTGTGACCCTTCTGCTGTTCATGGCGCGGCCTTCCATCCTTCGCGATCATCTTCGGATGCTCATCTTCCCGTGCATGGCATGTGCATATCTCCCCGTTGCGATCTGCGCTGTGCTCGGATGTTCGCAGGTGTCCATCCCGTTCGTCGTGCTGGGCGTTGCCTGGGTGCTCTGCGGAGCGGCTGATCTGGTGCTGCCCTTCGCATGGATGTCCGTGTTCTTCTTCATGCCAGCGCGGCAGATCGCGTTCTCCATCGCTCTGGGTGGCATCTTGACCACACCGCTGTTCTTGCTCGTGGCATGCGCTAGCTTTCCGCTCGTGAGCGTGTTCGCTGCCATGGGGATGTTGGTCGCCAGTGCCGTGGGTGCCTACAAGCTGATCAGCTGCGAAGCTGCGGAGACCTCGGAGCATGTTGAGAGCGGTTCCCCTTTGTCCTTCAGCGCCATGCTGTCCATGGCGGCCCATACGCTGGTGTATGGATATATGGCCGTGATGCTCTGCTCGCTGAGCTTCGCCTCCATCCTGATAGCGGGAAGCGCTGGCCTTGTGAGCTCGTGCGTCGCGGCATGGTGGTTGCGCAACTTCAACAAGCATAATTGGGATACGGACCGGTCGCAGCGGCTCACGATCCCCTTGGTGGTGATCGCTATCCTCGCCATTCCGCTCACGGGGGAGGTGGGGCGGACGATAGCCGCGGCGTGTGCCATCGCGGCGTTCTCCTATGTGACGCTCATGGAGTGGACGGGCACGGCGATCGCCAACGCCGAGTTCCGCCTTTCTGTGGGGATCCGCCAGGTGCAGGGCATGACTGTTCGATGGGTGGGATTCGCAGTGGGTACCATCGTGGCATTCTTCGCGTTCTATATCCATCCTGCTTCTTCCATGGGCCTCGTGGCCATATCGAGCGCGCTGGTCGTGATCGCAGTGACCGCGTTCGCTGTCTATGAGGGCACGGAGCGGAAGGAGGTCAACGAGCTCTTGAAGCTGGCGGTGGGCGAGAGTCGCGAACTGGTCATCGATCCGCCGAAGAACGCTGCGCCCTTCCGCGACCGCTGCAACGCCATCATAGAGGCCGGTGGATTGACACCGCGCGAGGCTGAGGTGTTCCTCTGCCTTGCCAAGGGTCGCAACACCGAATACATCCAAGGCAAGCTCTACATCAGCGCGAGCACCACGCGCACCCATATCCTCCACATCTATCGCAAGCTGGAGATCAACTCACAGCAACAGCTCATAGACCTTGTTGACCTGAAGCGATGACGTTCAGCGGCCTGGAGTTGCTGTGGGGGCGCAGCTGGTTCGTGACTGTGAGGCAGGGTAGAGGGGCACGGTGAAGGTGAGGTGTCTCGCGGATGGCTTGATGCGCTCTTGCGAATGACACAGGGGATGGTTCTGAATGACACAGGGGACGGTTCTGTGTGTTGATCTCAGGATGACAGCAGCCGCCTGCTTCGTAACACAGGGAACCATCCCCTGTGCTGGCCCCTGTGTTGGCTGGCGCTATTCCCGCCTTGTCGTGTCAGCCATGCTCGCAATCCAGGAGTCGATCTCTTGCTGGATCGTGCCCAACGAGAACCTCATGCCATCTTCCAACGTGGCACCTGCAGCCGCCGTCTCGATCTCGGAAATGCTGCCGCCGATGCCGCTCGACCCCGAAGTGCAGAAGGGAACGACTGTCTTGCCCGCAAGGTCTTGGCTTTCAAGCCACGTCAGGACGATGCGGGGTGCCCGTCCCCACCAGATGGGATATCCCAGATAGACCACGTCGGCGTTGGCCGCATCGGGCGCAGGTGTGGCGATGGCCGGCCGAGCCGCTCCATCGCTCTGTTCGGCGTTCGCACGACAGTCGGAATTGTAGTCAAGGTCCGCCGGCGCGTAAGGCTCCTGAGGGACGATCTCCATGAGCGTGCAGCCCGTGGTTTGCGCGACCCTTTCGGCAACGGAGGCGGTGTTGCCCGTTGCTGAGAAGTAGACCACCGTCGCACCCCCTGCGATCGCGGGTCTATCCATCGCAGCCTCCTGGGCGTCGATGTCGGTGGCGCTTTCCGGCGTTGTGATCGGAGACCGGTTCGATGAGGACGACGCCTCCGATGAGTTCGCGGCTGGCTGCGAGCATCCCGGCGCTCCTACGAGGAGCACGCCCATGAGCCCGAGGCACCCTGCCTTCAGAAAATCCCTTCGAGATGCATTCATCTCCCCTCTTCTCCCTTCCTCGGTGCTATTAGATTCCAGCCTTCAAGGACGGTTCCCACGAATCGGCTCACGATTTCGGATATGGTCATGAATACGTAGTTGACGCCTGCGGCTTTCATGGCGACCTTTTGTCGCTCGTTCACGAACGTATAGGGGTAGATGCCGAACATGAAAGGGAAGAACGCGTAGAGGAAGTCCTCTACATCCGCCGCTGGCATGCCGGGGAAGAACTTCTCCAGGCATTCCCGCACGGCCGCAAGGGAGCGCCCGTAGGAAACCTTGAAGCAAGCGAGCATCTCTGGTCGGCTGTTCGATTCCATGTCGTAGTGATTCATCGAGAGGATCTTGAGCAGCTGCCAGCGCTCAGCGAGCATCTGCCCCATGGCATCGGCGAACTCGTCCACAGACAGGTGGTCGTTCTTGGTGCGCAGGGCATCGAGGCTGGCGATCCATTCGTCATATTCCCGCTTGAGCAGACCGAGGAAGATCTCCTCCTTGGTTTGGAAGTAGTTATATACGGATGCCCGCGACATGCTCGTCTTTTCAGCAATGTCCTTGACCGTGATGTCCTTGAAATCCTTCGTCTCGTAGAGCTCTTCGCAGGCGGAGAGTATTTCCTGTTTGCGGGCCTTGGTGAAGGAGTCGGAAACTTTCGGCATCTGCGCTCCCTTCTTAAAGAAGCTGAGGTTTTTAAGCTGACATGATGTCAATTATTATAGGCCATAAAGGTGACACAGTGTCAGGAATATTGAACGGATGAGGAGCGAACCCATGAGCATCACGGTCAACCTCAAGTATCTCGGCAAAAAAGGGGCATCCCGGGCATTCGCTGAAGAGATGGTCCAGAGCGGAACCGTTGCCGCCATCAGAGCAGAAGACGGCAACGAGATCTATGACTACTACATCTCGTTCGATGACCCCGATGTGCTCCTGCTCATAGACCAGTGGCATGATCAGGCCGCCATCGACGCGCATCATGCATCACCCATGATGGAGACGATCGCCGAGCTGCGCGACAAGTATGACCTGCATATGGAGGCGCAAAGGTTCGCGCCGCTTGACGGCGGTCAACAGGATGAGAGGTTCATGCGCCATTAAGGACAGCACAGGGGACGGTTCTGTGTGTTAGTTGGCACGTGATCGCGATCGTTCGGCTCGCGTTGGCGTTCGCAACCTTAGTGGTTTGCCGCGACCCTTAGGTTGCGTCTTCTGTCCGAACTCGGTCGACGCTATCCTGCTCGATGGTTGGGATGCGAACGGCCATCAGATACAGGAGGAAGACGGCCACGCATCCCAGGATCGCCCATACCAGCGGCTTTTGGACGACCAGTGCGCTGATGCTCAGCATGGCGTACGAGACGCCGATCATCCGGATCTTCGTGGCCAGAGGAATGCCTCCGGCTTGCTTGAACGCGGCGACGTAACGCCGGTACACCTTCGTGGAGCATAGCCATGCGTGCGTGCGGGGGGAGGATTGCGCGAAGAGAAATGCAGCGAGCAGCAGAAACGGAGTGGTGGGGAGCACTGGGACGAAGACCCCGATGCAGCCCGCTCCGAACGAAGCCCATGCGCCTGCAAGTTGCAAGGATCTTGCCAGCCGCCTCATAGCCTCGACCTTCTCGTGCCCATTCTTGAAGCTCCTCACGGTGGGGCGGTTTTCGGTATCCCGCAGAGTAGCACAGGGGACGGTTCTCTGTGTTGTCCGTTATAGCCCCAATAAAAACGGCCAGACGGATGTGCCTGGCCGATGCATTCGATGGAGCGGGCGACGGGAATCGAACCCGCGTTAGAAGCTTGGGAAGCTCCTGTTCTACCATTGAACTACGCCCGCATTGGACAGCTATTATACCGCTCTCGCTCTCTTTTCCTCGGTCATTTCAGGGAATGCTCACGAGCATCGGAGCACAGGGGACAGCTCCATGCGTCAATTGTGATACTCGCAGGAAATGCTGCGGTTGATGATCTGCAGAACGGATGAACACGCAGATGAACACGCAGAACCGTCCCCTGTGTTCTGCCGTTTGGCCGTATGCCGGTGTTCAGGAGGAGCAGGAGCGTGACCTTCAGATAGCCGAAGGGCAGCTTCTCCACCTCCTGCAGGAATCTTGCGGCATCGTCTGCCATCAGCGGGTCGATGAGCGGCTTGCTCTTCTTGAACACGCGGTGCTCGTCCGGCACGCGGATGGTCTGCTCGTAGGCTGTGGTGCGCGAGTCCTTGCGCCTGCGGCGCGGGAGCTCCCTCTTCTTGCGGCGATGAAGGTGTCCCGTTTCGATTTGCTCTGCCGTGAAACTTTGCAAAGACTTTGCAGACCTCTGACAAGGCGCACATACAGCTTGGTCATGCTTGAACAGAGCCTCCTCTTAGGCTCCCTCCCGCGAGAGGAGGCACATTTCAAAGAAAGGAATCGACATGACCAAAAACATGACAAGAAAAGTACTCACTATCGCTGCTGCGGCGATTCTCACGCTCGGAATGATGAGCGCCTTCGGCTGTTCTTCACCCGAAACCCAATCGGGGGACTCCAGCGCATCCGAGGCGCAGACGAGCAATCAGATATCGGTTTACTCGCGTGAAGATGGCTCGGGCACGCGCGGTGCGTTCATAGAGCTTTTCGGACTTGAGGAGAAGGATGCGGCTGGCAACAAAGTCGACATGACCACGGCCGCCGCTGCCATCACTAATTCCACTTCGGTGATGATGACCTCTGTCGCCAGCGACCCGGATGCCATCGGCTACATCTCCTTGGGCTCGCTCAACGATACTGTCAAGGCCGTCAAGATCGACGGCATCGAGGCAACGGCGCAGAACGTGAAGAGCGGCGACTACAAGGTGTCCAGGCCATTCAACATCGTGTTCGCCGAGAACCTCAGCGCACCGGCACAGGACTTCGTGGACTTCATCATGAGCTCCGATGGTCAGGCGATCATCGAGGATAACGGCTACATAGGCGTTGACGAGAATGCGGCTCCCTTTACCGCTACTGGCGCAAGTGGCAAAGTCGTGATCGCGGGATCCTCCTCGGTCACCCCCATCATGGAGAAGCTCGCCGAAGCGTATAAGGCCGTGAATCCTGACGTAACTGTCGAGGTTCAGCAATCCGACTCCACCACCGGCGTCAACATGGCCATCGAGGGCACGTGCGACATCGGTATGGCATCGCGTGACCTGAAGGATTCGGAGGCTTCGTCCGGGGTCAGCGCCACGGCTATCGCCAAGGACGGAATCGCCGTGATCGTCGCCCCCGCATCCATCGTCGACAGCCTCACCAGCGACCAAGTGAAGGCGATCTTTTCCGGAGAAGCGCTCACGTGGGCAGAAGTGGTCGGCTAGCCATATGTCGAAATCCGCAAGAAAAGAAGGCTTTGCGAGGGTGCTGTTCACCCTCGCTGCCGCGATATCGATCTTGGCAGTCGCCCTGATATGCGTGTTTCTCTTCGCCAACGGGCTTCCGGCGATGTTCCAGATCGGCATCCCCGAGTTTCTGCTGGGCACCACCTGGAAGCCGGGAAGCGACATGTATGGCATCTTCCCCATGATCGTGGGGAGCATCTACGTGACCGCCGGTGCCATTCTCGTTGGTGTCCCGGCGGGCATCCTGACCGCGATATACCTGTCGCGTTTTGCGGGCAGCAGGGTCGCATCCGTTTTGCGACCGGGAATCGAATTGCTCGCCGGTATCCCCTCTGTCGTATACGGCTTCTTCGGGCTGATGGTGCTCGTCCCCTTCATAAGGGCGACGATGCCGGGCAGGGGTCTTTCGCTTCTGGCAGCATCCCTGCTGTTGGGGATCATGATCCTTCCCACCATCATCACCGTGGCGAAAAACGCACTCGATGCTGTCCCGAGGAGCTACTACGAAGGAGCCCTTGCCTTGGGCGCAACCCATGAGCGGGCCGTGTTCCGCATCCTCGTGCCCGCTGCATTCTCGGGAATCATGGCGGCTGTCGTGCTGGGTGTCGGGCGCGCGATCGGCGAGACCATGGCGGTCGTGATGGTCGCGGGAAACCAGCCCGTCATACCGAACTCCATCTTCGACGGCGTTCGCA
>CANSWY010000024.1 GCA_947650915.1 uncultured Eggerthellaceae bacterium
GAGCCAGCACTGAAAGGCTTTTCCTATGTGCAATTTGGAACGTCCCTTTTGCACATCTGGCTGTCTCGCGGGTACGATTTGGGACAGCTCTTTTGCACACCCTTCCGCACGCGGGATCTTGCGCATTCTGCGCAGGCGCTTTCGCGCGCAAGGCCGTTGTGCGAGAATGACCGGATACGCACACGAATGAACGCAGGATGAAAGCGAGTTCCCCATCCATGAAGAACGCACGCACGAAGATTGCCGCTGCAGCCGCAGGCTGCGCCCTCCTGTTCGCCCTCTCCGGTTGCACTGCGGATGACGCGGCCAATTCGGAGATCCTGGAATCGGACACCGGCCTCACGGGCGGCGTGGCCGCCGTCGTCAACGGCACGGAGATCGAAGAGGACAAGGTCACGCGCGCCATCAACAACATGCGCCTGAGCTACAACTACGCGGAGGACGAAGACTGGAAGGAATACCTCAAGGGCCAGAACGAAACACCCGAAAGCATCCGCGATGACACGCTGGGCACGCTGATCGACCAAGAGCTGATCCTCCAGTTCGCCGAAGAGCGCGGCGTCACCACCACCGACGAAGAGATCCAGTCCTACGTGGACACTATGGCCGCGAACTACAGCACGCCGGAGAAGTGGGACGAAGCGCGCAAGGAAGGCGGCTTCGAAACGGACGACGATTACAAGGAAGCGCTGCGTTTCTCCATCCTGCAGAAGAAACTGCAAGAGGGCTTCGAAGAGGCCGTGCAGCTGGATGACGCGGCGCTGTTGGCGAAGGCGCAGGAATCCGCGGCGTCCTACACGGGGGCGAAGCGCTCCAGCCACATCCTCTTCAACGAGGAGGACCAGGAAACCGCCCAGGGCGTGCTCAAGCGCATCCAGACCGGTGAACTGGCCTTCGAGGACGCCGTGGCGGAGTATTCCCAGGATGAAGGTTCCAAGGAGAACGGCGGCGATGTGGGCTGGGACAGGCTCACGTCGTTCGTGACGGAGTACACGGATGCGCTGGCCAATCTGAACAAGGGCGAGGTCACAGCAGAGCTGGTGAAGAGCAAGTACGGCTACCACATCATCATGGTGACGGACGTGTTCGAGGCGCCGGAGACCATCGAAAGCCTGGATCAGGTGCCCTCTGAGATCCTGGAGCAGATCCGCACCACCGCGTCCGAAACGGATTCCGAAACGGCCATGGACGACTGGCTGCTGGAGAAGAAGCAGACCAGCGAGGTCACCATCAACCCCATGCCCGAGAACGTGCCTTATGACGTTGACATGAGCGGCGAATACACGCAAGAAGAGATGGATGAGATCAACCAGAAAGCTGCGGACGAACTGGCCGGCAAGGTAGCGGAGGAAGAGGAAACGGTCGCTGCCGAAGGCGAGGCGGACGCTGCGGCCGATGCTGCGGGCGACGCTGCTGACGTGGCGGATGCCGAAACCGCACCGGAGCCGGAGACCACGGACGTGGAGCCGGACGCTTCGTAGGCTTGCGAACATGGCTGCACCGCTGTTCCAACTGAATGATGTCACGGTCAGGCGCGCAGGGAAGGATATCCTGCGCGTTCCTTCCTTGGTGTTGGAAGAGGGCGAATCGCTGGCGGTGCTGGGGCCGAACGGTTCCGGGAAATCCACCTTCGTGAACCTGCTCACCCGCGAAGCGTTGCCGCTCTTCCGCGAAGATCCGCCGGTGCTCTTCCGCGGTCAGGCGAAGCCCACGTTGGCGGACATCAAGGCTCAGGTGGGGTTCGTGTCCTCCGGCATGCAGGCGCAGATCTCCGTCCACCTGCCTTGCGTGGAGGTGGTGGAGGGCGGCCTGTTCGGATCGCTCGGTCGTCCCATGCGCGTGCCCGTTTCACCGGAGGACACGGCCCGCGCGCTGGCCGTCATGGAAGAGCTGGGCATACAGAATCTGGCCCAGCGGGATGTGATGACGCTCTCCACCGGCCAAGCGCGCCGTGTGCTCATTGCTCGGGCGCTGGTGCATGATCCCAGTGTGCTGGTGTTCGACGAGCCATGCACCGGGCTCGATCCGGAAGGCATGTATCACGTGCGGCGCACCATGAGCCGCATCGCCGGGGACGGGCGCGCCGTGGTGCTGGTGACGCACTACCCGGAGGATATCGTGCCCCAGATCGGCCGCGCGCTGCTGCTGAAGGAGGGTCGCGTGCTTGCTGATGGCGCGAAGGCCGACGTGCTCACCAGCGCGAATCTGAGCGAACTGTTCGGCGTCCCCCTCACCGTCCGCGAACTCGCTGGCACCTACCACCTCTTCACCTGACCCCCCTCCGTAGCAAAGGCTTCAGCCTTTGCCCCCCCGGAGGTCACAAAGAGACGGAGGATTCGTGACCTTCGTAGCGAAGGCTTTAGCCTTCGACCGACCTGGAACCCGCTTTCATGACCGACCGCAGACGGAAAGGGCCGGGACGCACCGTGCTCAAACAGTCCTGGCTCGCACGGAACGTCCACTGGACGTTCCGGCTCGTGCGGAACTGCGCGCGGCACGCCCCGGCTCTTCCCGTCTGCTGCATTGGCCTGGGTTGTCACTTATATCTCTGGCGCACGGTCGGCGGCACCCCTGCGGGGTGCGCACCGCCCGTGCGCGCTTCGCGTGTGCCAGCTGGCCGCCCGCAGGGCGTCCAGCTGTCGCGGCCTACGGCCGCTGTTTTTAACAGCGGGCTTCAACGCGCTACGCGCGTAGCGCCCTTGTCCTCAGCGCACCCGCGTCCGCCGATGTGCAAAAGGGACGTCCCAAATTGCACATAGGAATGGTCATTCAGTGCTCGTTCTCTTCTTCTATGTGCAATTTGGAACGTCCCTTTTGCACATCAGGAAACGCCCCCCTTCTGCACATTCGGGTGACAGCCTCTGCCCTTGGCCGCGGGGTTTCGCGCCTTGCGTCATACTGGACGTAAGCGCGCACAAGGGGCAGGGATGACGGAAAAACAGGACAATCAAGACAAACGGATCAAGCGCGAAAAGCTCATCAGCCAAGAACGCAGCGTCAAACGGACGCTGTCCAAGCGCATGCGCATGCTGGACAGCTCCGAATTCAAACGGCAGACGTTTTACGCGCTGGAGAACATGAAACGGGGCAACTGGGCCGCCAAGCTGGTGGGCGGCTTCCTGTTCCTGCTCATCCTGGCGAACGCGGTGCTGGTGTTCTTCTCCGTGCAGCCGGATTCAGAACCGGTGCACGCCAGCATCCTGACCGTCTTCTTCGTGTTCTCCACCTGCTGCTTCTTCGTGGAATACCTGGCGCGCATCTGGATCGCGGACCTTGCGTTCGGCAACTGCACGCGCGCCCGCGCCCGCATGAAGTACCTGCTCTCGCCCATGGGCGTGATCGATTTCCTCTCGTTCGCCCCCAGCATGCTGTCGTGGTTCCTGCCGGTCACGCCCGCGGTCATCCATACGGTGAACGTGCTGCGCCTGATCCGCCTGGTCAAAGTCACGCGCTACATGCGCGGCTTCCGCACCATGGGCCGCGTGCTGCGCAAGCGCTACCAAGAGATCGTGGCGTCGTTTCTGGTCATCTGCCTGGTCATCATCATCGCCAGCGTCATCATGTACGAGGTGGAGCACGACGCGCAGCCCGAAGTGTTCACCAGCCTTTTTCAGGGCATCTGGTACGCGGTGGAGACGGTCACCGGAACCGGGTACGGGGACATCGTGCCCGTGACGGTGCCCGGCAAAGTGTGCGGCATGATCATCATGATGCTGAGCCTGGGGCTGGTGGCCATTCCGGGCGGCATCTTCTCCGCAGGATTCGTGGCCGAATTCCAGTATGCCAATATGCGCAAGATCGAACGCGATATGGAACGCAACCATCGCGAACAGGAGTCCCATCCCTCATGATGTGCAAAAGGGACGTTCCAAATTGCCTGATGTGCGAAAGGGACGTCCCAAATTGCACATAGGAACAGTTTTTCAGTGCGCATGAGCTTTTTCTATGTGCAATTTGGAACGTCCCTTTCGCACATCAGGCGGCCTGTCAGGGATGGGGGAACAGGGTGTCATGCACCTGGTGCAGGAATCCCTCCTTCACCAAGTCCGCCACCAGGCTTTCGAACAACGCCGCATCCACGGGCATCCGCCCGCGCGAAACCTCGAACGCATCCAGTTGCGCCTGCGCGTCCTCCGCAGAAACGCCGTCCGGCACCGCCAACACGATGCGCACCAGCTCCGCGCGCTTCTGCCGCCGCGACCCCTCGAACGCGGACTGCCGCGCATAGGTGGTGCTGGCGCGCGTGGGGTTCGCGACGTCCCGCTTCAGTGCCGCGCCGAAATCCAGCAGCGCATAGTACCAGCCGCGCGGGTCGGTCTCGTTCGCCGTGTCCGCCACGTAGGGCAGCAGGTCAGCGTCAGGCACCTTGTCCTCGCCGGGGAACAGCTCGTGCAGGAACACCGCGCGCACGTTCGTCTCCACGTACACCGACGGTTTCTGGAATGCGAACGCCAACACGCCCGCGGCCGTGGCCGGGCCGATGCCGGGCAGCGCCACCAGTTCCGGGAACGTGTCGGGCAGCTGGCCGCCGTCCTTCGCCACCTGTTCCGCGGTGCGCTTGAGCGCTAGCGCGCGCCGGTTGTATCCCAGCCCCTGCCAGTGCGCCAGCACGTCCGCCGTGGGCGCGTCCGCCAAGTCAGCGGGGGAGGGGAACGCCTCCAGGAAGCGCGTCCAGTAGCGCTCCACGCGCGCTACCTGCGTTTGCTGCAGCATGATCTCTGACACCAGCACGGCCCAGGGGTCATCCACGCCGCGCCAAGGCAGATCCCGGTATTCTTCCGCGCCGCATTCCCACACGCGCGCGACGAACGCCTCTCGCGTCACGCCGTCCCGTGGCCAGAGCGTGTCATCCCGACGCACCTGGTAGCGGGCCAGTCCGCGCGGTGCGCGTTGTCCGCTACCGGTCAGGATGCGTATCCGTTCGGGTTCGTGCTCTGCCAGCGCCAGCTGTCCGCGCACATGCGGTCAAGGTCGAACTGCGCCTCCCAGCCCAGTTCGGTGCGGGCTTTGTCGCAAGCAGCGTAGTTCTCGGCGATGTCTCCCGCGCGCCGCGGCTTCACCGCATAGGGGATGGTCTTCCCGCAGGCGCGTTCGAACGCGTGGATCACGTCCAGCACGCTGGATCCGCAGCCCGTGCCCAGATTGAACACGCCCACGCCCCGCCGACTGCCGTCCGCGGCAGGTTCGCCCGTCATGGAATATGGATCCGACGCCTCACCGGTGCCCACGCGCCCGGCCATCCAGTCCAGCGCCGCCACATGCCCGCGTGCCAGGTCCACCACGTGGATGTAATCACGCACGCCCGTGCCGTCCGGTGTGGGGTAGTCATCCCCGAACACGCCCACTTCTGGCAGCTTGCCCACGGCCACTTGCGCCACGTAGGGCAGCAGGTTGTTCGGAATGCCCTTCGGATCTTCGCCGATGAGCCCGCTCTCATGCGCGCCGATGGGGTTGAAGTAGCGCAGCAGCACCACGTTCCACTCCGGGTCCCCCACGTACAGGTCAGACAAGATGCGCTCCAGCATGCTCTTCGTCTGGCCGTAGGGATTCGTGGCTTCGTGCTTTTCGGCCATTTCGGTGATGGGCACCTCATCCGGATCCCCGTAGACGGTGGCGCTGGAGGAGAACACGATGCTCTTCACGCCGTGCCGCCGCGCCACATCCGCCAGCACCAGCGTGCCGCCCACGTTGTTCCAGTAATACTCCAACGGCTTCTCCACGCTTTCGCCCACGGCTTTGAAGCCGGCGAAGTGGATGATGCCGTCGATGTCATGCTGCGCGAACATGCGCTCCAGCGCGGTTTCGTCCAGGATGGAGGCTTCGACGAACTGGAGGCGGTCAGCCTCGGAGTCTTCCGCGGACAGGCCACAGATCTGGCGAACGCGGTTCAAGGACTCTTCGTTGGAGTTGCTGAGGTCATCCAGCACCACCACGCGGTAGCCCGCGTTCAGCAGCTCCACCACGGTGTGGCTGCCGATGAACCCGGCGCCGCCGGTGACCAGGATGGTGGTTTCCGCCGGTGGCTTCGCAAGCGTTTTGGTCTGCATGGCCGTCCTTCCTGAGCGCGCGAACGAATGCCCCCATGATACCCGACCGGATCCCAGGTGCCCGACCTTGCGGTCGGGCACCTGTCGCGGCCCTTGCGGGCCGCTGTTTTCATTAGCGGGCTTCAACGCGCTCCGCGCGTAGCGCCCTTGTTCCAAGCGCCTCATTGCCTGATGTGCAAAAGGCCCGCCCCAAATCGCACCCGCGAAGTCGCCCGATGTGCAAAAGGGACGTCCCAAATTGCACATAGGAGAAATCTTTCAGTACTGGCTGACTATTCCTATGTGCAATTTGGAACGTCCCTTTTGCACATCCACCACAACCCGGAACGTCCCGTTCGCACGCGCTAGGACTGGTTGGTGAAATCCTCCGGGGTGAGGGAGCTGACGAATGTGCGGAACTCTTCCAGTTCAGCGGCTGTGTCGCGCGGCTCTTTGAAGATGTAGGGGAACGACGCCTTCGCGAGCACCTCTTCCGTGGTCATGAACGGGGCATCTTCGCGGATGGCCAGCGAAAGCGCGTCCGTGGGGCGCGCGTCCAGCGATATCAGGCGGCCGCCCTGGCGCAGCACCAGCTTAGCGAAGTACGTCTCGCCTTGCGCGTCGTCGATCAGCACATGGTCCACGCAGGCATCCAGGTTCGTGAGCGCGTCCAAGAACAGGTCGTGCGTCATGGGGCGCGGCGCTTTCGCGTGCTCAAGGGCGGCGCCCAGCTGCATGGCTTCCGGCACGCCGATCCAAATGGGCAGCACGCGCGAACAGCCGTCCTTCAGCTCTTCGATGGGCTCCAGCACCAAGACCGCCGGATTCGCTGGACCGGTGAAGATCAGCGTGAGCACGCGCAGCGGGATGATATCGGTCTTCATGGCATCCTCCTCGACCCTTGATGATATGTCAGATCGCGCCGTTCGCGGACGATTTGTGGAGGCGCTGTTTTTCCTTGACCCAAAACGTTGCTTTGTTGTAGGATAGCCAAGCTGTTTTGGGGGCCCGTAGCTCAGTTGGTTAGAGCGCACGCCTGATAAGCGTGAGGTCGCTGGTTCAAATCCATTCGGGCCCACCACTTCGTTGCGATAAACGCTCCACCGTGAGCCGAGTTAGCCGGTGGAGCGTTTATTAATGTGGGGCGTTAGCTCAGCTGGGAGAGCGCGGGCTTTGCAAGCCTGAGGTCAGGGGTTCGATCCCCCTACGCTCCACCATTCGGAATGTTCGGAAGGCCCCCTCTGCGGTAGCAGAGGGGGCCTTCCTCATCTGACGCTGCGAACCACAGGACGGGCACCTTGCCGCTTCTCGCTGCCCTCACCAGCGCCTGGGTGTGCAAAAGGGACGTCCCAAATTGCACATAGGATTGCTCTTCCAGCACGCATCGTCTATTCCTATGTGCAATTTGGAACGTCCCTTTTGCACATCCCCCCACAGGCGCGATCTGAAACTCCCCTTTCGCATACCCATCTCGAGCACGGGTTCGTCGCAGGACCAAGACGTCTCGTAGCAAAGGCTTCAGCCTTTGTCTCCCGGCACCCACCTGCGCTCTGAAGGCCAGACATCCCGGCTGAACGGGCCTCAGTGATATACTTTCCAGTGATTATGCCCTGATCGGCGACGAAAGGCATCCAATGGCGGAAGCAATAGAGTACGCGGCGCGTTTGGCGGACAGCATCGGCGCGCGCCCGGCCGGCACGGAAGAAGAGCAGCAGGCTTCGTTCTTCATCGAAGAGGTCTTGCGCGACGAAGCCGGGCTCCCCACGGAAACCGAGGAATTCAACTGCAACCTCAATTACGAGCTGCCGCGCACGATCTGCTGCGTCGCCACGGTGGTCTTGGGCATCCTGTCCATCTTCCTGCCGCTCATGGTGGTGCCTTCCATCATCATCACGGCCATCACCGCCGCGCTCTTCGTGGCCGGCGCGTTCGACCGCTCCCCCTTCGCCAAGCTGGGCAACTCCGGCATCAGCCAGAACATCCTGGCGCGCTACACGCCGCAGGCCGATCCAGGCATGCGCGGCCGCAAGCGCAAGGTGCTGGTCATCTCGCATTACGACACGGGCAAAGTGCGCATGGAGGCGAAAGGCGCGCTGCTCTCCCTGCTCCCTTACATATATATAGCGGAGTTGGTGGGCATGATCCTGGTGCCCGTCGCGCTGTTGATCTGCCTCATCTCCAGCGCCACCGGTCCCACGCTCACGGTGCTGAACGTGCTCATCATCATCGGCGTTGTCTGTTCGCTGGTGCCGGTCACCGGCTTCCTCATCCATCAGACCGCCCAGTACAACAAGGGCGCGAATGTGAATGCGGCGGGCATCGCCGTGCTGTTGGAATGCGCGAAGCGCGTGCGCGAGGAGCCAGAAGATCTGCTGGATGACATCCTCATGAGCGGCGAAGAGCAGCTGCGCGAACAGGGTTTGATCCCGGACGGCGCTGAGCTCACCTACGAAGACGACGAGTTGGCCGACGGACGCGATGCGGCGCAGGCTGGTTTCGAAGCGCTCGTCACGCCGGGGACGCCGGCGCGCGGGGTTGATGCCATCCTGCCGGCTGCTGACGGCGCGGTCGCGGTGCCTGCAGGCGCTACCGGCGCGCTGGGCGATGCGGCCACCACGGCTGCGGGCGCAGAGGCGCCGGGCGTTGCTGCGGGTGCGGCTGTTGCCGGTGCCGCTGCGGGCGGCGCAGAACAGCCCGCCATCAGCCAAACGTTGGACTTCGACCAGCGCGCTGCCTATACGGCGGCCGTTTCGCAGAACCTTCCCGAACCGGAGCCGGAAGAGGACCCGAACGTTCCGGATTGGTACCGCAAGGCCATGAAGAAGGCCAAGCACGAAGACAACGAAGGCCCTGTGCAGCGTTCGAAGTTCGCAGACGCGTTGGACAACGCGAACGCGGCCGCGGCAGAGGCTGCAGCCGAACCGGCGCCGTCCGAGGCGGAGCGCCGCTTGGCGCAGATGCGCGCGTCCATCATGGGCGAAGCCGGCGCGCCGGGCGTGGCCACGGCGGCCGCAGCGGCGCACCCGCGCGCGGGGGTGGACGGATACCTGTCCAGCATGACCGAATCGCAGAGCTACGAAGAGGCGAAGACCGTCGCGTCGGCACCGGCGGCCCAACCGGCGGCGGTGCCGGTGTCCGCGGCTGCCACGGCGGGCATTCCCGTGCCGGAAGAGGAAGCGCGCGCGGCGGCGGAGGCGGCTGCGGCTGCAGCGGCTGCTGCCGCGGCGGCGGACAAGACCATGTCGTTCATCCCCGTGCAGGTCGACACTGAATCCATCTTGCAGGAGAACCAGCAGCTCAAGCAGGCGGCGGCTCAGGTGGCAAGCGCAAACGCGGGTGAGGCGGCTGCTGCCGCAGCGGCACAGGCAGGCGGCCGCAAGAAGCGCACCATCAATCTGCCCAGCCTCACGGGTGCCATCGAAGGCGTGAACGCGCGCCTGCAGGATGCCCCGCTGGGCGAGGCGGAGGAAGAGCCGCCCTTAGAGGAGAAGCGCACGGCCCGTCGCCAGGCGCGCCAGGAGAAGCTGGCGTCGTCCCTGCCGTCCACGGATTCGCAGGAGCTGCCGGAAGCGGACAGGACGCAGGCCATCAACCTGGCCGGTTCATTCGTGTCGCCCAGTGCCACCTCCACGTTCGAGCCGTTGGGGGACGATTTCATGGCCGACGTGGATGCGGAAGAAGCGTATGTGGACGATGCGGACGATTCCGCGTACGCCAGCGAATTCACGCCTGCGGGGGCACCGGTGGGCGCCGGGTACGTGGAGATGCCGAAGTCGCGTGCGTCGCGCATGTTCGGCCGCTTCCGCCGCAAGAAGCAGGAGGAAGACGTCAGCATCAGTGAAGCCTACGGGCTGGATGAACAGTGGGATGCCCGCTCGGTGGGCGCGAAGCGCGGCGGCTGGGAGAGTTTCCGGGCTGATGACGCCGACGGTTTCGACGCGTACGACGACGATGACTGGAACGGCGGCGCGTTCTCCAAGGTGCGCGCGGTGGCCGGACGTGTGACCGGCGGTGCAGACGCTGATGAAGGGTACGAAGAGGACGGCGCCGATCAGGGCGCAGGGCGCGCGGAACGCGGCAGCCGTGGTGGCCGCGGCGGCCGTGGCTCTGGCCGTTCAGGACGCAGTTTCGGTGCTGATGACGGCGGTGCAGAAGAGACCCGCGCACGCCGGAGCCGTCGCAGCGAGAATCCGTTCGGTGACATTCCGCTCACATCCATGCCCATCGAAGAGCGTGAGATCATCCAGCAGTTCCACAGCGGTGCCATCTCCTGCGAGGTTTGGTTCCTGGCCGTGGGCGCTGAGCTGGCGAATAATGCCGGGATCAAAGCGTTCCTGGCCGCGCATGCGGACGAGCTCAAGGGATCGGTGGTCCTATGCCTGGACGGTCTGGGAGCCGGCACGCTTTCGCTGGTCGATGAAGACGGTACGCTGCTCACCAAGAAGCCGAATGCGCGCCTGAAGCGATATGTCAGCAAGGCGTCGTCAACGTTGGGGCTGAAGCTGGCCCACGGCAAGATGCGCTGGCGCAACAGCGGCGCGTACTGCACCGCGGCGCATGGGCTGCAGACGTTGCATATCGCTGGCATGCGCAATGGCAAGCCGGCCTATGGGGCGCAGGCTGATGACGTGATGGACAACCTCTCCGAAGAGGTGTTGGACCAGAACACCGCCTTCGTCATGGAGATCCTCCGCCAGATCTGATGTGCAAAAGGGACGTCCCAAATTGCACATAGAAGAAGACGCTGCTGGATGTGCGAAAGGGACGTCCCAAATTGCACATAGGAACAGTCTTCCAGCACAGTCTCTCTTTTCCTATGTGCGATTTGGAACGTCCCTTTCGCACATCAGGCAACCTTGCAAGCATGATCTGCGATGGCCCTTTTGCGCATCAAGAATGGGGAATCAGAAAGAAAGTGGCGGAGAGGCAGGGATTCGAACCCTGGATACCGCTTGACACGGCATAACGGTTTTCGAGACCGCCGCATTCAACCGCTCTGCCACCTCTCCGCAGTCAAGCAATTATGCCACAACGCATGCGCAAAAGGGATGTGCGAAAGGGACGTCCCAAATTGCACATAGGAACAGTCTTCCAGCACAGTCTCTCTTTTCCTATGTGCAATTTGGAACGTCCCTTTTGCACATCAGGCAACCTTGCAAGCATGATCTGCGATGGTCCTTTTGCGCATCAAGAATGGGAAATCAGAAAGAAAGTGGCGGAGAGGCAGGGATTCGAACCCTGGATACGCTTTTGGCGCATACACGATTTCCAATCGTGCTCCTTCGGCCAGCTCGGACACCTCTCCGTGTTCAGTGGCTGCGATAGCAACGCAGAAGTATAGACCAAAACCGGCCGCGTGCACAAGCGAACTGCCCGGAAACCATCGTGCCGCTTCATTGTGGAAAGGAAACGTTTGTCCACAACGACGAACCGGCGCAATCCACTTGGTCTAAACTAGCCTCCACATAACGTTCAACGGATAGGAACAGCAGTTTCCACCATGTGCTAAGGAGGGCCAGATGGCTGACCGCACCGTCGAGAACCCCGGGACCGAGGTTCCCCAGATGCCGGAGATCCTGGAGCGCGTTCTGCTCTATGCCATCAACGAGGGCAAGCAGAAGATGCTCGAAGGGGAAGAGGTCACGCCGTTCACGGCACTGGTGGTGCATGAGAGCGTCTTCATCGAAACGCATCCGGGCAACGAAGCCCAGGAATGCTTCAACTTGGCGCAGCACACGGTGCAGGGCGCACGCGGCGCGTCCGCCTATGCGTTCTGCTATGACGGCTACGTGGAGACCAGCGAAGGCGTGAAGGATGCGCTCATCGCCGAAGGTGGCGTTCCGGGCGCAGCGGATGGCTATGCCATCGGGCTTCTGTATACCTTGGACGCGGACGGCAAGCCGCAGTTCAGCGAAAGCCCGTCCTACATCGGCAAGGCGCCGAACTTCATGGAATCCCTGCGCGATGCCACTGAATACGCCGTCACCGACATCGATGACAAGTACCTGGAAACCCCCGCGAACTGAACCCATCGCCTGTGCATGGCAGGAACAACGTGCGAACGAAAGGAGCGGAAGATGGCTGACGAAAAGGACCTCAAGGACGGTCAGAAGATCGACTCAGTGGAGAACGGCGAGAAGCTGGAACAGGACACTGAAAAGGATTTCGGCGAACCGGTGAAGGAATAGCGCAGATCTCGTACGAAAACGTGCAGAAACGTCACGAAAGGGCATCGAAACGATGCCCTTTTCTTTTACGTCGGCACACACGGGTGCGTCAGATCGTGCGCTCCTCTCTGACAGGCGCATCAGCGGCTCCCGTAATGTTTCTGTCAGATGGACGCGCCATCATCGTCTCATGGCTTCGGAAGCTCCGCATCCAGGGCGAAACCAACATCGGCCAAACGGCCTTCGCGATGCAGGGCGTCCGAAGCATTTAGAGGACAACGGTGTGGAAACAGTGCAGGTTCCTTGCGTGGTCGGGCTGTTCTGCTAGAATATGCAGGCTGTCCTGCTCCGGGATCACCTGACCGGAGCCGTTTAGACCAGAGGAGGTGAGCTGATGAAGGCTTACGAACTGCTGTATTTCGTGGCCCCCACCACCGACGAAGACGCACGTGCTGCGGTGCAAACGCGCATCCAGGGTGTCATCGCCGATGCGAAGGGTCAGATCGACAACGTCGATGACTGGGGACGTCACAAGCTGGCTTATGAGATCAATGGCTTGACTGACGCGGACTACATCCTGATCGATTTCCACACCGACCCGGCAAGCATCGCAGAGCTTGATCGCGTCCTGCGCATCACTGACGCCGTCACGCGTCACATGATCGTTGCACGTACTGACAGGGATTAATCAGGAATCGAAAAGGGAGACCATGAGCATCAATCGAGTCGTCATCAGCGGAAACCTCACCCGCGACCCAGAGCTTCGCACCACCGCATCCGGCATGCCCATCATGTCTTTGGGCGTGGCGGTCAATGACCGTCGCAAGAACAACCAGACCGGTGAGTGGGAAGACTACGCGAACTTCATCGACTGCACGATGTTCGGCACGCGTGCGCAGAACATCCAGCGTTTCCTTTCCAAGGGCACCAAGGTGACCATCGAAGGGAAGCTCAGGTGGAGCCAGTGGGAGCGCGATGGGCAGAAGCGGTCCAAGATCGAGGTCATCGTGGATGACATCGATTTCGGCGGCAACCGCAACGGCGGCAACAACGGCGGCGGTGGCGGCTACAGCAACGACGTGGCTGCATACAGCGCGCCGTCAACGCCCACGACGCCGGTGGTCGATGCATCGTCTTCCGTGTACGACGAAGACATACCATTCTGAGAAAGCCAGAAAGACCGAGGTAAATCATGGCCGATTACGCTAAGCAGCCTCGTCGCAAGCAGTGCCAGTTCTGCAAAGACGACACTGAGTACATCGATTACAAAGATACTCAGATGCTGCGCAAGTACACCACCGATCGCGGCAAGATCAAGCCGCGTCGCGTCACGGGTGCGTGCAATCAGCACCAGCGTGACATCGCGAACGCCATCAAGCGCGCACGCACCATGGCGCTCATGCCCTACTCTGTCCCTGCTGTGAGCGGGCGCGGCGATCGCCGTCGCAACCGTTAGGAGGTGCCAGATGGAGGTCATTCTTCTCAAAGAGCTCAGGGGTCGTGGCGGCGAAGGCGACGTCATCAATGTGGCGCGTGGCTTCGCGAACAACTACCTGCTGCGCCAGGGTTACGCCGTGAAGGCTACGCCGGGCAATCTGAAACAGCTTGAGCAGCGCCGCAAGAACATCGAAAAGCGCGAAGAGGTGCGCGTCGCTGATGCGAACGCCCTGGTGGAGAAGTTGCAGAATGTGGCTGTCACCATCATCGCGCAGGTGGGCGAAGAGGGCCAGCTGTTCGGCTCCGTCACCGCTCCCATGATCGCGGATGCCATCGCTGAGCAGTTCGGGTTGGACGTTGATCGTCGTCGCATCGAACTGGGCAAGCCCATCAAGGCCGTCGGCGAATACGAAGTGCCCGTCGGGTTCTATCGTGACATCAAGGCGAACGTGAAGGTCGTCGTTGCGGGCGATGCTGTGGAAGAGGCGGAAGCGGAAGCCGCGGCAGCTGGTGAAGCTGTGGTCGACGCCGTGGAAGCTGCGGTTGAGGCCGAAGCGGTCGCCGATGCAGCGGAAGACGCTGAGGCTCTGGCCGAAGCCGCCGTTGAGGTGGCGGAAGCGGGTTCTGAGGCTGACGCCGAATAGCACTTCCAGAAAGCGTTACCATGAGAGCCCCTCTTCCAGGGGCTCTTTTCGTAAACGGAGGGGTGAGCATGCCAGACGATCGCACAGTGAATCAAGGCCGGTCCACGCAGGTTTCCGCAGAGAAGCGCGCGCTGCTGCCGGCTGATGTGGAAGCGGAGAAGTCCGTCCTGGCCGCCTGCATGCTCAGTCCGGACGTGTGTGATGAGGCCATCGTGTCTCTCAAGCCGGAGAACTTCTTCCGGCCAGGGCATCGCACCATCTTCGCTTCTATCACGGACATGGTGCGCGAGGGCCTGAATCCGGATGTCATCTCATTGGCGGATAAACTGTCAGCAAAGGGAGACCTGGAGACGGCTGGCGGCCGCATCTACCTGACGGATTTGAACGCCAATACCTTCGCGCTCACGAACTGGCAGAAGCATATACAGATCGTGAAGCGCACGGCCATCCAGCGAGAACTCATCAAAGCTGCGGCTCAGATCAACGCGCTGGCCTACGATGCGCCGGAAGATTTGAGCGAAGTGGTGGAAGAGGCTGAACAGACGCTCTTCAAAGTGACGGAGCAGCGCGTGTCCAGCTCGTTCCAGTCCATGGACAAACTGGTGGAAGAAGCGTTCGCCGAACTGGAAAAGATATCCCAGCAACGTGACAAGATGATCGGCGTGCCTACCGGTTTCAAAGACGTGGACGATCTGTTCCATGGATTCCGCCCCGGCGACATGGTCATCCTGGCCGCGCGCCCCGGCGTGGGCAAGACGGCATTCGCGCTGAACATGGCCGTGAATGCGGCGAAGCTGGGCACGGAAGTGCTGTTCTTCTCCTTGGAAATGAGCGCCAGCCAGCTCACTCAGCGCATACTCTGCTCGGAAGCGCTGGTGTCCATGAACCGCATACGCTCAGGCACGCCCTTGGAAGGCGATTGGCCGGCCATCGTGAGCGCATCGAACCGCCTTTCGCAGGTGAGGATGCACATTGACGACACGCCCGGGCTTTCCATCATGGAAGCCCGTGCGAAGGCTCGCCGAGAACTGCGCCATCTGGTGGGAACGGAAAAGAAGGGCCTCATCGTCATTGATTACCTGCAGCTCATGCAGCCGCCCACCGTGCGCCGCGACGGGAATCGCGCTGTGGAAGTGGGTGAGATATCCCGCGGCCTCAAGGTGCTGGCGAAGGAAATGGGCATGCCGGTCATCGCGCTGTCCCAGCTGAACCGCTCCGTCGAGATGCGCGGCAAGAAGCGCCCTATGCTGGCGGACCTGCGTGAATCCGGCTCCATCGAACAGGATGCGGACATCGTCATGTTCATCGACCGCTCCATGAACGAAGAAGAGGCGGACGAAGAATCCCGCCCCGATATGGGCCAGGCGGAACTGCAAGTGGCCAAACACCGCAACGGCCCCACGCGCGACATCACGCTGTCGTTCAGTCCGGAATTCACGAAGTTCGGCGACTGGGTGGACGATTCCTACGCAATGGATTACTGATGGCCGATCAGCCTGAACGCGCAGAAGAGCAGGAAATCGGAACGTCCCGTGCGGAGACGGATGAGCCTGCAGTGCTGGAGTTGGCGCGCCGCATCGTGGAGGAATCCCGGGTGCGCACGCATTATTACGTCAAGATCGGCGTGTCGGCGTTCTTGTGCGCGCTGTTGCTCTTGGTGGGCGTGCCGGTGTTCATGGAAAGCCGCGTGACCGGCAGTCTGTCGTACACCGCGCTCGGCGTGGTGCTGGTAGGATTCGGCTTGATCCTTGCCGTGGCCGTCATCGTGCTCCTCTTCCGGCCGCCCTTTGGAAAGTGACCCCGTTCCAGGTCATTGTGAACGTTCTCGTGCAAGGACGAATCCTCCTACAGAGTCAGATGTGCAAAAGGGACGTCCCAAATTGCACAGAGCAAAAATGAGACTGCGGATGTGCAAAAGGGACGTCCCAAATTGCACATAGGAAAAGAGAGACTGTGCTGAGAGTCTTCTTCTATGTGCGATTTGGAACGTCCCTTTTGCACATCCCACCGGAATGCGATTCCTATGTGCGATTTGGAACGTCCTTTTTGCACATCGGTCACCCGCGCGTATTCCTTTCGCACATCTGACGAGGGCCTTTTGCTCATGACCGAAGCGGATGCTGCTCGACATATATAATGGCGTGCGGATTGATCATTCCCAGAAAGGCGGAATCATGCCATCAACGGTTCTCGTGGGCACGCAGTGGGGCGACGAAGGCAAAGGCAAGATCACGGACCTGATCGCATCTGAGTACGATTATGTCGTGCGGTTCCAAGGCGGGAACAACGCCGGGCACACCGTCATCCATGGTGACACGAAGCTGGCGCTGCACCTCATGCCGTCCGGCGTGATGTACGAAGGCGCAACACCGGTCATCGGCAACGGCGTGGTGGTCGACCCGGGCGTGCTGGTGAAGGAGATGGCGCTCCTGGAAGCGGAGGGCATCTCGTGCAGCCGTCTGCTCATCTCTTGTGACGCGCACGTGATCATGCCGTACCACAAGGTGCTGGACGGCGCGGAGGAGAAGCGTCTGGGGGAGAACCAGATCGGCACCACGAAGCGCGGCATCGGTCCGTGCTATCAGGACAAAGCCGCACGCCGCGGCATCCGCATCCAAGACTTGATGGACGAGAAGATCTTCCGCCTGAAGGTGGAAACGGCGTTGGCCCAGAAGAACCCTCTGCTCAGCAAGGTGTACGGCCTGCAGACGTTCACTGTGGAAGAGATCTGCGACGAATACCTGCCGTACGCGCGCATCCTGAAGCCGTTCATGGACGAAACGGCCCACCTGCTGAACGAGGCGCTGCGCGCAGGCAAGAGCATCCTGTTCGAAGGCGCGCAGGGCACCATGTTGGACATCGACCATGGCACGTATCCCTACGTGACGTCATCCAGCTGCTGCGCGGGCGGCGCGTGCGCCGGTGCGGGCGTGGGGCCGGCCGCCATAGACAAAGTGCTGGGCATCTCCAAAGCCTACGTCACGCGCGTGGGCGAAGGCCCGTTCCCCACGGAACTGAAGTTCGCCGAAGATGGCGGCACGGGGCAGGACGCTGTGGATGGCGCGCTTCTCTGCGAAGCGGGGCACGAGTTCGGCGTGACCACGGGGCGCCGCCGTCGCTGCGGCTGGTTCGACGCGGTCATTGCGCGGTACGCAGCCGAAGTGAACGGCCTCACGGACATCGCCATCACGAAGCTGGACGTGCTTTCAGAATTCGACACCATCAAGGTATGCGTGGCTTACGAATGCGACGGCAAGCGTTATGACTATTTCCCCATGCAGCAATCCGTGCTGTTCCACGCGAAACCCATTTACGAAGAGCTGCCGGGCTGGAAGGGGCAGGACATCACGGGGTGTCGCACCTATGAGGAGCTGCCGGAGAACACGCGCGCTTACATTGAATACCTGGAGGAGCTTTGTGGCGTTCCCATGTCCATCGTGTCTGTGGGGCCGGACCGCGACCAGACCATCATGCGTGGGTTCTGACGGCCGCCGCGCGCCCGCATCTTTCAGAACCGTTACGGGAAGATGCGCCCCGGGTGACGCATTCTGCATCCGCCTCTTGTTCGGCCAGAAGTTGAGGATACTACCCTCAACTTCTTTCTCTTGAGCCTCCTTGCACTCCCCCTAGGTGCAAGGAGGCGCGCTTTTCAGAGATCAATGGTTTCAACCTCACAGAACAGATCAAGGTATTCTTGCGCAGAGAGCCGCCTGATGGGTGACGTGAGGAATGCCCGCTCATCTCGTGAAATGATGCAGTCAACAGGGATACGTTCTGCGCATGCGCGGATGAGGCCGTCTTCATAATCAGGTTCGTCAGACAGAGCGGACATGCGGCAGAGGGATTCCTCCACTGCGACGATCTTGAACAAGTCCATCACCGCGATGATGAAAGCGCGCGCATCCGGTTCTGAAGCATACTTGCTGAGTACGTAATACACATCCTTCAGCGAAGATGCAGCGACATAGCCCTCTGCGGCACCGAAAGCGAATTCGTCCATGAGCAGCGTTGCTGCCGCCCATCCAGGGCGTTCGGACATGGCGGCGTCCAGCAGGATATTGGTGTCCACGAGCGCTTTCCTAGGCATAGCGCCCCGCAATGAGTTCGCGCACGCCTTCGTCAGAGAGGCACCCGATGGATGCATCGTGCGCAACGGCAGAAAAGCCCTTGATGAATGCAGCAGCGCGGCGCTTCCCATCCTGGGGGGCAGGGGCGTCAAGGACCGGCATCTTTCCCGTGCTGGTGATGGAATCTATGAGCACGGTGCCGCAGTATTGCCCGAAGGACAAGCCGTATTCTTTGCGCGTCAGCGCATCTGCGAAAGACAAGCTGCTCTCTTCGGCTCTGCTGGAGAATGTTTTCGTTGGCATTTTCCACCTCCTGATCCCATTGGATGCAGTATAGTGTTTACGCGTAAACAAATCAAGCATCCAATTGAAGGAGATTGCTTTGTATAATGGCGGCATCGTCTCCCTTATGGAAGGAATCGCATGAAGATCCTCGTTCTTGGAAGCGGCGGTCGTGAACATGCCATCGCTTGGGCGCTGGCGAAATCTCCCCGCACCGAAGCGCTGTTCGTGGCACCGGGCAACGGCGGAACGGATGGCATCGCGCTGGCTGCGGGCGGCACGTCCCAGAACGTGGATCTCGATCCCATGGATGCCGAAGCGGTGCGCGCTTTCGCGCAGGACAACGGGGTTGGGCTGGTGGTCATCGGGGCAGAAGCGCCGCTGGTGGCCGGCGTGGCCGACGTGCTGCGGGAAGCGGGCTTGAAGGTGTACGGGCCGAACGCGACCGAAGCGCAACTGGAGGGTTCGAAGGACCACGCGAAGCGCTTCATGGATGACAACGCCATCCCCACCGCCGCCTATGCAACGTTCACTGATGCGGACGCAGCGCTGGCCTATGTGCGCGAACAAGGCGCGCCCATCGTCATCAAGGCTGACGGCCTGGCGGCGGGCAAGGGCGTGGTGGTGGCAGAGACGCTGGCAGACGCCGAAGACGCCGTGCGCGCGTGCTTCGATGGCGCGTTCGGCGAAGCGGGCGCGAAAGTGGTCATCGAAGAATGCATGCGCGGGCCGGAATGCTCCATGCTCTCGTTCGTCACGGGCGGCAAGAGCTTCCCCATGGCGCCTTCGCAGGACCACAAGCGCGCCTATGACGGAGACATGGGTCCCAATACCGGCGGCATGGGCGTCTATTCGCCGGTCCCCATCGTGACGGAAGATGAGATGGCGCGCATGGAGGCCATCATGCAGCAGGCCGCTGCCGCTGTGCCGGAATACCGCGGCACGCTCTACGGCGGGTTCATGCTCACGCCGGCAGGCCCGAAGATCGTGGAGTTCAACGTGCGTTTCGGTGATCCGGAAACGCAGGTGGTGCTCCCGCGCCTGGCGTCTGACCTGGTGGACGTCATGGAAGCGGTGGCCGATGGCCGCGCGGAAGACGTGTCCATGGAATGGTCGGACGAATGGGCCGTGTGCGTGGTGCTGGCCAGCGAAGGATACCCGGGCGTGTATGAGAAGGGCCGCGTCATCCTGGGCGTGGAAGATGCGGAAACCATGCCAGGCATCACGGTGTTCCATGCGGGCACGGCGCGCAACGAAGAGGGCGAACTGGTCACGGCTGGCGGCCGCGTGCTGAATGTGGTGGCGCAGGCGCCCACGTTCGAAGAGGCGCGCAACCGTGCCTACGAAGCGTGCAACGCCATCCAGTTCGAGGGCAAGCAGCTTCGCCGTGATATCGGATTGAAGGCTCTCATCGGCCGTTCTTCTTGGGAATGAGAGCAGGAAGGGTCTGCATGCTCAGCGAACGTTTGCTCTCCCGGGTGGTGCACGCCACCACGGATGCGTATCTGAAACTGGGTCCGGTCACGGAAAGTCGCATGCCGGGGCCGCAACCAGGCAAGCAATACATGCTGTACATGCACGTGCCGTTCTGCGAACGGCTCTGTCCCTACTGTTCGTTCAACCGGTTCCCGTTCGCGGAAGACCGCGCGCGTCCGTACTTCGCCAACATGCGCAAAGAAATGCTCATGTTGCGCGAACTGGGCTATGACTTCGACAGCGTATACGTGGGCGGAGGAACGCCCACCATCATGTTGGACGAACTGTGCGAAACACTGGATCTGGCGCGCGCCACGTTCCCCGGCATCCAAGAGGTGTCAGCGGAAACCAACCCGAACCACCTGATCCCGTCCTACCTTGAGAAGTTGGAAGGGCGCGTGCAGCGCCTGTCCGTGGGCGTGCAAAGTTTTGATGATGGTCTGCTCAAGCAGATGGACCGCTATGACAAATACGGCAGCGGTGACGTCATCATGGAACGCATCGCGGAAGCCAGCCCGCATTTCGTGTCCTTGAACGCGGACATGATCTTCAACTTCCCGGCGCAAACGGAAGACATCCTCATCGCGGACATCGAACGCGTGGTGGCATCCGGTGCCAGCCAGACCACGTTCTATCCGCTCATGGCCTCGCCTTCAGTGCAGAAGCAGCTGGCGAAGACGGTGGGTCCGGTCAGCTACGCGCGCGAGAAGCGCTTCTATGAGATCATCTGCGAATTGCTGGTGGACACCGGCGTGTTCCAGTTCGGAAGCGCGTGGACGTTCAACCGGCGCGGGCCTGTTGCCAGCGAAGGCGCAGAGACCGCTCTGGCATTCGAAACCGCGCTGGACGCGCACATGATAGATGAGTACGTGGTGGACTACGAGGAATACCCGGCCATCGGGTCCGGTGGTATCACCTATCTGGGGGATACGCTGTATGTGAACACGTTCTCCGTGGTGGAATACAATCAGGCCATCGAAAGCGGGCGCATGTCCATGATGGGCAAGACGCGTTTCAGCCTGCGGGATCGCATGCGTTACCGGTTCATGATGCAGCTCTTCGGTCTGCGCTTGGACAAGCGCCAGTTCGAACGGGATTTCGGCATGACCGTGGAACGCGGGCTCCCTGTTGAGATGGCGTTCATGCGCGCTTCGGGCGCGTTCGCCACGGACGATGCGGATGAGCTCACGCTCACGCCGAAGGGGCGTTACCTCACGGTGGTCATGATGCGGCAGTTCTTCATCGGCGTGAACAATCTGCGCGATCAAGCCCGTCAGGCGCTCACCGGTGCCGAACGCGAACTGCTCTTCGGGTAGCGCGGCCGGTGGGAGGGGCGTTCGCGTGTGCGTTGCTGGGGCCGCTGGCCTCTGCGTGCGTCTATGACCTCAGGGAGCGGCGCATCCCCAACAAGCTGACGGCGCTCATGGCCGCGCTCTGGTGCGCGTTGTGCGTCCTCTTGCTCGCGGCCGATCCTGTTTTGGTGCAGGGCTTCATGGTGCATGGTCTGGTGGGTGCCACCGTTTTGGGCGGTGGGTCCCTGTTGCTGGCCTGGGCGTTCGAACGCGTGCGCGGAGGTGCATCGTTCGGCGGAGGCGACGTGAAGCTGCTGTTCGTCTTGGGCCTCTACCTGGGCGTTTCTGGCGGTCTTGTGTGTCTGCTGGTGGCGTGCCTTGCAGCCTTGGCGTTGGCGCACGTGGTGCCGCGCACCCGGTTCGCGAACGTACCGGGAAGCGTTCCTGGTCAGATCCCCTTCGCTCCCGCCCTCTTCATCGGCGCCCTTGCCGCCTGCGTTCCACTCGCATAACCTCCGCAACAAACGCTCGTAGCGAAGGCTTTAGCCTTCGACCGACCTGGAACGCATTTTCGAACGCGTTCCCCATGCTGCCCTCCCGCTCCGTGCATGTGCAAAAGGGACGTCCCAAATTGCACAGAGGATCAGTCTTTCTGTGCGTGTGGTCTTTTCCTATGTGCAATTTGGAACGTCCCTTTTGCACATGCCGAACGCCTGGGTCGTCACGTTTGTCTCT
>CANSWY010000025.1 GCA_947650915.1 uncultured Eggerthellaceae bacterium
TTTTTTTTAAAAGGGTTCTTTCAATTTTTATATTTTTATTTTTTGATGCCCACCTATGGGGTTTTCCTTTTTGTATTTTGGCAGGACAATTTCCCACTTCCAGGCACCTTGCGCTCCACGGGTGCCAACAGGCACCCGAAATGGAAAAGCAGTGCATGGACACCGCGTCAGCCGGACACCGACAGGTGCCCGGCTGACCGGAGGGCGCAGTCGTTCATAAGAGGACGGGCAAAGGATGTCAGCCTTTGCTAAGGGGCCTTCCGGGTGGGAATTCCCGGGTAGCGGAATCAGAGGGCAGCGTCGCGGATGAGGTCTATGAAGCGCTGGCGCTCCCAGCTGCCCAGATCCCCTTCGGCGCGATCACGCACGGAGATGGAGCGCTCCTCCACTTCCTTGTCCCCCATGACCACCATGTACGGGATCTTCTGCGCTTGGGCCTTGGCGATCTTCACCTTCATGGGCTCGTTCTGGTCATACACCTCCACCCGACCTCCCACGCCGCGCAGCTCTCCAGCGAATTCGGCCGCTGCTTCCTTGTGACGGTCAGCGATGGGGATGACGACCGCCTGCACGGGAGCGAGCCAGAGCGGCAGCGCCCCTGCGTAATGTTCGATCAAGATCCCCAAGAAGCGTTCGATGGAACCGAATATGGCACGGTGCAGCATCCACGGACGCGCTTCGGTGTTGTCTTCGGTGCGGTAGGTCAGATTGAAGCGTTCGGGCATGTTGAAGTCAACCTGCACCGTGGAGCACTGCCAGGTGCGGCGCAAGGCATCCTTCACCTTGATGTCTATCTTCGGACCGTAGAACGCGCCGTCGCCTTCGTTGATGTCATAGGCCAGATGATGCTTCTCGCACGCTTCCTTGAGCGCATCGGTGGCGTACTCCCACATCTCGTCCGTGCCGATGGATTTGTCCGGACGCGTGGAGATCTCCGCCTCGTATTCGAAGCCGAACGTGGTCATGATGTGGTCCACCAGGTCCAGGATGGCCTCCACTTCATCGATCACCTGTTCCTTGGTGCAGAACACGTGGGCATCATCCTGGGTGAAGCCGCGGGCGCGCAGAAGCCCGTGCACCACGCCCGACATCTCGTGGCGGTAGACCGTGCCGAACTCGAAGTAGCGCAGCGGCAGGTCACGATAGGAATGCAGCTCGTTCTTGTAGAGCATCACGTGCCCCGGGCAGTTCATGGGCTTCACGCCGTATTCGGACGGCCGCGGATCCTCTTCGGTGCCTTCGTTGATCTCGAAGAAGTACATGTTGTCCTTGTAGAAGCCGTAATGCCCGGAGGTCTTCCACACATCCGCATTGTAGATGTGCGGCGTGATGACCTCTTCGTAGCCGCGCTCGTACAGATCGCGCCTGAGCCACTCCTGCAGCGTGCGGATGACGCGCGCGCCCTTCGGCAGGTACATGGGAAGGCCCACTCCCGCCATGGGATCCATCATGTAGATGCCCAGTTCACGCCCGAGCTTGCGGTGGTCGCGCTTCTCCGCCTCTTCCAGGCGCGTGAGATATCCCTCCAGATCCTTCTTCTTGAAGAAGGCGGTGCCGTAGATGCGGGTGAGCATCTCGTTGTCAGAGCTGCCCTTCCAGTAGGCGCCAGCCGTCTTCATCAGCTTGAACGCGCCGATCTTGCCCGCCGAGGGCATGTGCGGGCCGGAGCACAGATCCACGAAGGAGCCGTGGCGGCGGATGGTGAGCTGCTCGTCTTCCGGGATGTCGTCTATGTGCTCTGACTTCAGGCGCTGGTCCTTGAAGAGGTCCTTGGCCTCAGCGCGCGTGACCGCCTCGCACACGAACGGCTCATCACGGGCGATGATCTCAGCCATCTTCGCCTCGATGGCCGGGAAATCCTCCGTGGAGAGCGGACGCGGCAGGGAGAAATCGTAGAAGAAGCCGTCTTCCGTCTGTGGGCCGAACCCGATCTGCGCACCCGGGAAGAGCTCCTGCACGGCCTCAGCCATGACGTGCGCCGCAGAGTGGCGCATGATCCCCAGCGCATCCGGGGACTTCTCGGTGATGATCTCAACCTCAGCGCCAGCGGGCACGATGTCCGTCAGATCAGCGAACGCGCCATCGATCTTGCCGCCGAGCGCCGCCTTCGCCAAGCCTGCGCCGATGGATGCGGCCACGTCATGGACGGTGGCTCCTTCCGCCACCTCTTTCACGCTGCCGTCAGGAAGTTTGATATCCATCAAGGACCATCCTTTCTGCGCCGGATGCACACAAAGCATCTGCGCGTCTTGAGGCCAAGACCGTTGACTGACCCTGGCGCATGCAAACCACTGAATCATACCCACCCTGCCGCACAAAAGGAAGAGGCGCAGGGAAACCTGCACCTCTTGCACACGTCAGGATGCTGATGCGCCGCATCCGGCGCGAAGGCTCACGCGTCCGATGAGGATGCGTGGGAACGCTCAGAATGCGTCCGGCGGCGTGAGCGCGAAGAAGAGGACGAAGCAGAACGGCTCTTCTGGCCGCCCACCGGCGTTGCACAATAGGGGCAGATGGTCCATGCCGGCTCCAGCGCCTTTTCGCAGTGCGAGCAAAGGTTCTTCAGCTGCGTGTGGCAATTCGGGCAGAGAACATAGGTCATCTCCACCGGATAGCCGCAAGTGGCGCATTCGCCGTACTTCATGAGCTCCCGCTGCTTGAGCGCCACTTCCAGTTCCTGTTCGTCCTTGTCTATGCGGAGCATGGGCGGACGGAGCAGGCAATAGGCGATGATGCCGACGATGGGCACCAGCGCCACGATGGCCCACACATACCAGGCCGAGCCGCGCAGGTATGCGTCGCGCACCACCCAGACGATGGACAGGACGTAGAGGATGACCAGCAGGACGACGACCACCGTGAAAGCAGCCTGCATCTGCGGTGTCCAGATCTGTGAAAGCAGTTCGCTCATTTCCCTTGCTCCCTAGTGCGTCTTGAGTGCAGTGTCCGAATTATAACAAAGGCGGTCAAAGCTCCCGCACGTGCTGCATCCTCCATCACATCTGCGCAAGCTGGGCATCCAGCTTTTCCAGCTGTCCGGCCAGATCATCGCGCTTCGCCGTGTCCTTGGCGATGATCTCAGGGGCGGCCTTCGCCAAGAAACCCGGGTTGGAGAGCTTCTTCTCCAGCTTCTCCAGGTCCTTTTTCACCTTGGCTTGTTCGCGGGCGAGCTTCGCGCGCTCTTCTGCGAAATCCACCAGCCCCGCCATGTCCGTGTAGACCTCCATATCCGACAGGATGCCCGCCACCGCCCCTTCGGGCTTCACGGCATCCGGCGCTGCGCTGACCGAAGAAGCCACGGCAAGGGATGAGATGAGCGCCTCTTGCGCGCAGATGAGCTGCGCCAGACCTTCTTCAGCCTTCACCGTGACAGCCAGCTCCTGCTTGGGAGACAAGCCGTAGCGCGAACGGGCGGAACGCACCGCCCCCACCACGGAAATGACCGCCTGGATGCGCCGTTCGGCCTGGGCGTCTTCGAAAGCGGACAACGCTTCCGCATCCGGCCAAGGCGCCACGATCAGCATTTCAGCATCATCAGCCTCATGGGGCAGATCAGCGTAGATGCTTTCCGTGATGAACGGCATGACCGGGTGCAGCAGACGCAAGGTCTGGTCCAGCACGAAGCGCAGGTTGCGCTGGCAGGCCAGGCGGTCAGCCGCGTCATCAGACTTGAGGCGCGCCTTGGAGAATTCGATGTACCAATCGCACAGCTCATTCCAGATGAAGGTGTACAGCTCCTGGGCCATGGCGCTGAACTCGAATGCGTCATAGGCCGCATCCACCGCGCGCACCGCACGGGCCAAGCGGGAGAAGATCCAGCGGTCCGCATCCGTCTTCGCCTCAGGAGGACCGGGGGTGAAGCCGTCCATGTTGAGCATGACGAAGCGGGCGGCGTTCTTGATCTTGTTCGCGAAGTTGCGCGCGGATTCGATGCGCTGCTGGTCGAACCGCATGGCCTGCGACCCCGTCACCTGGGAGATCAACCCGAAACGCATGCCATCCGCGCCGAAGGCCGCCATGAGCTCCATGGGGTCAATTCCGTTGCCGCGGGATTTGCTCATGGGCTTGCCGTCTGCGCCCATGACCGTGGGATGGATGATGACGTCTTGGAACGGGATCTGCCCCATGCAGTATTCGGATGCCATCACCATGCGCGCCACCCAAAGCCCCATGATGTCGCGCGCCGTGGAGAGCACTTGGGTGGGATAGAAGGCTTGAAGGTCAGGAGCGTCCGCGCCCAGCTCTCCCCACCCTTGAGTGGCGAAGGGCCAGAGTTGGGAAGAGAACCAGGTGTCAAGCACGTCTTCGTCCTGGCGCACGGGCTTGCCGCAGACCGGGCACGCCTCCACGTCTTCCAACAGGGCGTCCGTCCAACCACAGGCGTCGCAGAAGAACACCGGGATGCGGTGGCCCCACCACAGCTGCCGGGAGATGCACCAATCCTTCAGGTTCTCCAGCCAATCCAGATACACCTGCGCCCAGCGCTCAGGATGGAACCGCACCTGGCCGGATTCCACCGCTTCACGCGCCGGAGCCTTCAACCGGGAAACGTCAACGAACCACTGTTCAGAGAGCCACGGCTCCAGCGCGTTGTGGCACCGGTAGCAATGCATGACCGAGTGGCTGATGTCCTCGATGTGGTCCAGCAGCCCCAGCTCATCGAAGGCGGCCACCACGGCATCGCGGGCCTCATCCCGGCTCATGCCGCTGAAGCGGCCGAAGCCCTCTACCACATGCGCCGTCTCATCGAAGATGTTGATGGTATCCAGCCCCGCGCGCTGTCCCATGGCGTGGTCGTTCGCGTCATGGGCCGGCGTCACCTTGACCGCGCCCGTGCCGTATTCCGCGTCCACGTGGAAATCAGCGAAGATGGGGATGGTGCGGTCCACCAAGGGCAGGATCACGTTCTGCCCCACCAGATCAGCATAGCGCTCGTCAGAGGGGCTGACGGCCACTCCGGTGTCCCCCAGCATGGTCTCTGGGCGCGTGGTGGCCACCACCACGTATTCGCACCCTTCCTGCGGGTGCTCCAATGGGTAGCGCAGATGCCACAGATGTCCCGCCTCATCAGCGTATTCCGCTTCGTCATCAGCGATGGCGGTGGTGCAATGCGGGCACCAGTTCACGATGCGCTTGCCCCGGTAGATGATGCCTTCGTGGTACCAATCCACGAACAGGCGGCGCACCGCCAAGGAGAATTCCGGGCTCATGGTGAACTGCTCGTGAGCGTAGTCACAGCTGCAGCCCATGGCCTTGATCTGGTTCACGATGGTGGTGCCGTATTCATCGCGCCACTTCTGGCATTCCTGGACGAACGCCTCACGGCCGATCTCGCGGCGATTGATGCCCTGCTCGGCCAGGCGCTTGTCCACCTTCGTCTGGGTAGCGATGCCCGCATGGTCCGTGCCCAGGATCCACCGGGTCTGGAAGCCGCGCATGCGCGCGCGACGGATGCAGGCATCCTGGATGGTGTCGTTCAGGGCATGCCCCATGTGCAGCACGCCGGTGACATTCGGCGGCGGGATAACGATGGTGTACGGCTCAGCCCCGTGGTCGCCGAACCCTTGCGAGCGCTGGAAATACCCGTGCGCCATCCATGCTTCGAAGATGGGGCCTTCCCATGCCGCGTAGCTTTCCGTCCCCTTCGTCGCCTCTGCCATGACCGGTGCCCTTCCCCTCTTCCGTTCGCTCTTCGCTCAGTTTTCCCGTTCGCCCGCGTCAGCGTTCTGCGTGCGCGGCTGGACCTCCGGCGAGGTCTCCCCGGTGATGTCCGTGGCACGGATGACCACGCGCGTGGGGCCCTTCGTCTCCGGCAGGTCGTACATCACGTCCGTCAGCACGCGTTCGCAGATGGAGCGCAGGCCGCGCGCGCCGGTGCCGTGCTCGATGGCCTCATGGGCGATGGCTTTGAGCGCGTCATCCTCCACCACCAGTTCAGCATCCTCATACGCGAAGGATTTCCTGTACTGCTTCATGAGCGCGTTCTTCGGCTCCACCAGGATGCGGACCAGGTCCTCTTCGGTGAGCTCATCCAACGCCGTGATGACCGGGATGCGCCCCACGAATTCCGGGATCATGCCGTAGCGGTTCAGATCCTCCGGCAGAACCTGCGCCAGAAGCTCCGCATCCGCCTGTTTCTTCGTGTCCGGCATCTCAGAGGCGAAGCCCAGCCCGTTCTTGCCCACGCGTTGGCCGATGATCTCCGGCAGGCCCACGAACGCGCCGCCCAGGATGAACAGGATGTTGGTGGTGTCTATGTGGAGCAGCTCTTGTTCGGGGTGCTTGCGGCCCCCTTGCGGCGGCACGGACGCCTCGCAGCCCTCCACGATCTTTAGAAGGGCCTGCTGGACGCCTTCACCCGACACATCGCGCGTGATGGAGAGGTTCTCCGCCTTGCGCGCGATCTTATCTATCTCGTCTATGTAGATGATGCCGATCTCAGCCTTCGCGATGTCGAAATCAGCTGCGGTGATGAGCTTGAGCAGGATGTTCTCCACGTCTTCGCCCACATACCCCGCTTCCGTGAGCGTGGTGGCATCCGCGATGGCGAACGGCACTTTGAGCGTGCGCGCCAGCGTTTGCGCCAGGAGCGTCTTGCCGGAGCCGGTGGGGCCCAGAAGCATGATGTTGCTCTTGTCTATCTCCACATCGTCCACTTCAGGGGCACCGTCTGCGCCCTTCAGGTGATCGCCCATGGCGATGCGCTTGTAGTGGTTGTAGACCGCCACGGAGAGCGCGCGTTTCGCAGCCTCCTGCCCCACCACGTGCTCGGACAGGCGCGCATGGATCTCATGGGGAGTGGGCAGGTCATCCGCGCTCTGGAACAAGCGCTCTTCTTCAGCGCCTTCCGCAGGCTGGTCCTCCGGGAAATCGTCCTCATCTTCGGCGGCGCCCCATTCCGCCCGCTCCGGGAAGTTCTCCCCATTGCGCGCGCCGCCCCAGACCATCTCATGCATGAGCGCATCAGCGCAGACGGTGATGCATTGGTCGCAGATGTAGATGTCGTTCGGGCCTTGGATCATGGAGGTGGCCATGCTGGACGGCTTGCCGCAGAATGCGCAATGCACGTCTTCGGATATGGTGGTGTTCTCTTCTGTCATTTCGCTCTCACAGCCTCTGCTGCGTTTCACCTTCATACGAACAACGCCAAGGGCTGGCCCCTTGGCGCCTGGAATCATAGCATTGCGCGCTTCCGCCCGGCCGCCGCATCCGGTGCATCTGAGGCAGAAGCGTTGATGTGCGCTAGTGGTGCGTGATGATCTCATCCACCAGGCCGTAAGCTTTGGCCTCCTCGGCGGACATGTAGTTGTCGCGCTCCGTGTCCTCCTGGATCTTCTTGATGGACTGGCCCGTGTTGTCCGACAGGATCTGGTTCAGGCGCTTGCGCGTCTTCAGCATGAAGTCAGCAACGATGGCGATCTCGGTCTGCTGGCCCTGCGCCCCGCCCAAAGGCTGATGGATGAGCACCATGGAATTCGGCAGGCAATAGCGCTTGCCCTTCGCGCCCGAGGACAGCAGCACCGCTGCCATGGAGGCGCATTCGCCGATGCAGATGGTGGACACGTCGCACTTGATGAAGTTCATGGTGTCCAGGATGCCCAAGCCCGCCGTGACCGACCCGCCCGGAGAATTGATGTAGAGGGAGATGTCCTTTTCCGGGTCAGAGCTTTCCAGGTGCAGCAGCTGCGCCACCACGGTGTTCGCCACATGGTCGTCGATCTGTTCGCCCAGGAAGATGATGCGGTCGTTCAGCAAGCGGGAGTAGATGTCATAGCTGCGCTCCCCCCGGGGAGACTGCTCGATGACATAGGGAATCAGCGCGTTCGATGCTCTCTCGATGCTCATGCGTCCTCGCTTTCGTCAGGTGGGCGCCTCGGCACCCGTCATGTGTTTCGTGCCACTATGATACATTTGTTCCAGTTTTGCAAACATGGATGCGCCGTTGCAGCACCTCCATGAAGAAGGGGCGCCTGCGAAGACGCCCCTGTCACGGATGCTGTCGCGCGCGGGCTATTTCTCTTCGCGGTCCGCGAAATCCACTTCGGTGACCTTCGCCGTGTCCAGCACGTCCGCCATGGCCTTGGAGCGGATGATGCCCTCACGGATGAGGTACAGACGCCCGCTCTCGCGCCATTCGCGCTCCGTCTTCTTCGGGTCATCCAGGCCAGCGCGGACGAATTCCATGGTGACGTCCTCGTCGGTGGCCTCGATGCCCTTGTGGCGCGCCCAGGCGTCCAGCGCCAGTTCGCGTTTCGCGTCATCGGCGGCTTGGCGCTTCACGTCTTCCTTGAACTCAGCATTATCAATGCCCTGCTGCATCAGGTAGTTGTCGAAGCTCATGCCCGCACGCTGGAGCTGGCCGAAGAAATCCTGCAGCAGCTGAGCCTCGGTCTGCTCCACCAGGGATTCAGACACCTCCCCCTCCACGCGCTTCACCAGTTCCAGCGCACAGGAGTTCTCCTTGATCTGCGGGATGACCTGTTCTTTCTGCTGCGTGATGGAAGAGCTGATCTCTTCTTTCAGCGCGTCCACGCTCTCAAAGCCCAGCTTCTCCTTCACCCATTCGTCCGTGAGCTCAGGCGTCTCTTCTTTCTTGACCACCGTGCAGGTGGCCTCGAACGAGATGGTCTGACCAGCCACGTCCGCCATGAGCATGGCGGGTTCATCTTCCGGAACGGAGATGGCGAACGTGCGCGTCTCGCCCTTCTTGATGCCTTCCAACTCCTTGTCCAGCGCCTCGGAATACAGGCCGGACCCCAGGTGGTAGAGCAGGGAATCATCGGTCAGGGACGCCACCGGCTGGCCATCCTCCTTGGTGGCCTTGATGTCAAGGTCAGCTGCGCGGCCTTCCGTGAGCTTCGTGGCCGCCGCGGCGTTCTCGTAGGTCTTGTAATGGCCCAGGAGCGCTTCGATCTGGGAATCTACTTCCTTGTCCGTGGCTTCCTTCACGGGCAGCTCCACCTCCACCGGGTCATAGGAGGAAAGCTCCAGCTCCGGCTTCACCGTGATGGTGACGCTGAACGTGAAAGGCTCGCCCGGCTTCACCGCGCCTGGGTCCCCGAAGTCAGGGGAAGCCACCGGGAACAGCTTCTCATCTTCGATGAGCTGCGGATACAGCGCGTTCACCAGATCTTCGGTGGCAGAGGCCAGCACCGCGTCACGGCCCACCGCGTTATCGATGACGGGGCGGGGCGCTTTGCCCTTGCGGAAGCCCGGGAACGAGTACTGGCGCGCGAGGGCCTTGTACGTCTTGTCAACGAAGCCGTCCACCTCTTTCGCATCAGCGGTGATCTGCGCTTTGACCTTGCTGTCTTCCAGCTTCTCCATCTTGGCTTCCACGAGCTTCTTCCCTTCGATCAGACGCGTTCACATGAGGACGTATGGTAGCATAAGCCTTCATCTGCCCCGGTGCCCCAGGCGCTGGGCAGCTAAGCTTCTCTGCGGGCGTGGCGGAATTGGCAGACGCGCCAGATTTAGGTTCTGGTGGGCAACCCCCGTGAAGGTTCAAGTCCTTTCGCCCGCACCACCCCTCTCAAAGGGCCGTCCGGCTCGCTCCTCAGCGCCTCCGTGAGCGGAAGCGCTAGAATCTGTGCCCAGCAATGTCCCTTGGAGCAGAGGATCTTTCATGGAAGAGAACCAGAGACCGGAGGCGGCGGCCAAGCCGAAGCATCCCATCATCGCCGCCTACAACAAGGTGAGCCTGATCAAGAAGATCATCGTAGGCCTCATCATCGGCGTCATCTTGGCACTGGCCATCCCGCAGAGCGCGCCTGATTGGGCGCTCCAGATCGGGGAGGTCATATCGCTGTTGGGCACGCTGTTCGTGTCAGCCCTGCGCGCCGTTGCGCCCATCCTGGTGTTCTTCCTGGTCATCAGCGCGCTCATGAATGCGAAAGCGGCCGGCAGCATGAAGACGGTCATCGCGCTCTACATCATCTCCACGCTGGTGGCGGCCATGGTGGCCGTCATCGCCAGCTTCCTCTTCCCCATCGATCTGACGCTGGCCGTGGCCGACGACGTGACGCAGGAATCCCCCTCCGGCATCGGGGAGGTGCTCTCCGCCATCGTCATGAACATCGTGTCGAACCCGGTGGATGCGCTCACGAATGCGAACTTCATCGGCATCCTGACCTGGGCCATCGTGCTGGGCATCGCCCTGCGCAAGACCAGCCAGAACGTGAAGGACGTCTTCTCCGCCATCTCTGACGCGGTGTCCACGGTGGTGCGCTGGGTCATCAATCTGGCACCGTTCGGCATCCTGGGCCTGGTGTACACCTCCGTGTCCGAGAGCGGCCTGGACATCTTCGTGGAGTACGGGCAGCTGATCTTGCTGCTAGTGAGCGTCATGCTGATCATCGCGCTGGCCACCAACCCGCTCATGGTGTTCATCTGCACGCGCCAGAACCCCTATCCGCTGGTGTTCCGCTGCCTGAAGGACTCCGGCCTCACCGCGTTCTTCACGCGCTCATCCGCCGCGAACATCCCCATCAACATGGAGCTCTGCCGGAAGCTCGGCCTGAACAAGGACAACTACTCCGTGAGCATCCCCTTGGGCGCCACCATCAACATGGCGGGCGCGGCCATCACCATCACGGTCATGACCATGGCTGCCGTTCACACGGTGGGCCTCACGGTGGACCCCATCACAGCCGTCATCCTCTGCGTGCTGGCAGCAGTCAGCGCCTGCGGCGCCTCCGGCGTGGCGGGTGGATCGCTCCTGCTCATCCCGCTGGCTTGTTCGCTCTTCGGCATGGACACCACGGTGGCCATGGAAGTGGTGGCCATCGGCTTCATCATCGGCGTCATCCAGGACTCCTGCGAAACGGCGCTGAACTCCTCTTCCGACGTGCTGTTCACCGCCACGGCGGAATACGCCAAGATGCGCAAGGAAGGCAAGGAATACCACCTGGGCCGCGACGCCTATTCACTGGATGAGGCTGCGTAGCGAACAGGCACCCGCTTTGACGCAAAGCCCCCGGAGCAACGGTTCCGGGGACTTTTTTTCACTCTGATGTGCAGAAGGTGTGCAGAAGGGACGTCCCAAATCGCACATAGGAAAAGAGAGCCTGCATCGAAAGGCTTCCCCTATGTGCAATTTGGAACGTCCCTTCTGCACACCTTCTGCACATCCACTGCTTTGTGCGGCTTGGAACATCCCTTCCGCACATCAGAGGAGGGCATTGACGGCAGCAGCGAAGGCTGCGAACGCAGCGATGATGCCGCCCAAGACGGCCCAGGCTGCAGGGCGTCCCCAGTTCATCGTCCACCCGATGCCGAACCGCTCCGGCAGGAACAAGCCCGCGTCATCCGGGTTGAAGTAGAACAGCCCCGCCTTCCAATGCACGTCATCGTCTTCCGGCATGGCGTCCGTGGCCTCCATGCGCTCGAACACCCTCGATCCTGCCTGCCCGTACACCACGGACAGCACGAGCGCGCTGGCCACCGCCGCCACCGCCAGCATCATGGTGACCGCAGCCACCACGGTCAACGGGATCAGCTCCATCGACGCCAGCAGGAAGAGCGCCCCCACCACGGCCACCATCACCGATCCGCAGATGAGGTCATACAGGCTCCAGGCCCGCGCATACAGGCCGTAGGCCAGCGCTGAGGCGGCCGGAGCCGCCGGGTCCACCTGCTTCTTGGAACGGTTGATTGACCAGAGCGCGAATGTGAAACAGCCGGCCAAGAACGCTTGCAGGATCACCGGGAACGCGATGACGGCGGGGCCTTTCGCCATCCATTCCTGCACCGTGCCGTCGACGCTCACGCGCACGGGCACCTGGTCGGGCAAAGACGGATAGCAGACGAACGCGCAGACGAGCGTGGCCGCGATGATGGCCGCGAAGACCCAGCACCAGGAAAGCGGCACGCGCCGCACGGCTTCCTCCCCGATGAACGCAGCGCTCTTCTGGCATTGCGCTTCCCATCCCATCTGTTCCTTGCGGGCCTGCACCTTGCGGCGGAAGAAGAGCATGAGCAGGTAATAGATGATGAGCACCCCGGCATCGGAGGCGATCAGATACCAGTCCAGGACGTCCAGCAGCTCTCCATCATCCTGGATGCCCCGCACGAAGAGCGCGCACGCGCCCGCGCCGAGCAGGATCGTGAGCGCGATCAGCGAAGCCGTGAAGCGCCGCTTCAAGCGGCGAAGGCATGGGTCTGCGCCAGCGGAGGCCGGCACGGTGACCGCGAAGCATTCCTGTCTGCGCGCGAGGTACGGCATGAACGCCAAGAACGTCCCCAGCGCGAAGAGCAGCCCGATCAAGAAGACGTAAGCCAGTGCGAGGAACGGCGTTGCTTCCATGGGCGCCATCACGCCTGAGCGGGAAGAGCGCCGCCGAAAGCCTCTTCCTGCGCAGGCGCCCCCTCCCCCGTCTTCGCCGGGGCCTGCCGGTCCACCGCCTCTGGCCTGTCCAGCACGTCATAGGCCCGGGCCGCCTGGGCTGCCGCGCATTCCAAGAACGCTCCGCGCGCACCGCCCCGGGCCCGGTGCGCCAACGCCAGGCTGAACAGGTCATCCTCCATGCGCGCGAGCGCTGCCTGCGCCGCATCCGTCCGGTCAGCTTCGCACGGATCCGCGATGCACGCGCCCGACCTGCCGCGCATGAGCACGTAGCCCTCATCGCGCAGGACCGCGTAGGCCCTGTTCACCGTGTGCAGGTTGATGCCCAGGTCAGCCGCCAACGCCCGCACGCTGGGAAGCGCTTGACCGGGCTGCAGCTCTCCCCGCGCAATGGCCTTGATGACCTGCGCGCGCAGCTGCAGATACAGCGGCTCAACTGATGAATGGTCGATGCTGATGACCATGGTGCCTCCTTTTCGCTGTCATGCGCCTTCCACTTTGACGGCATCCCGCCAGAAGAGCACGGCTGCCGCCACCCCGGCTGCCGCCACGGCCACCGTGCCCGCAGCCCCTGCATATGACGTGACCGCGCACCCCAGCACCACGAACACCGCGGTGCCCATCACAGAAGCGAACACGGACGCTCCGCGCTTGACCGGCTCATAGGGACTGGTCCAATCGAAGCGAGGGTGCCGCACATCCATCATCAACCCAAGGGCGACCGAGAACGCAACGGTCGCCACCGCACAGAGCAGAAGCACTGCCGTCTGGAGCGCGTCCATGCTGAACCCCCAGGCCAGGAGCGCGCCGCTCACCACCGCCGCTGGCACGCCCGCCACCAATCCCAAAGCCAGCTTCGCACCCAGCGCCGCGCGCACGGACACCGGAGCGGTGAGCATGAGCCAGCGGCACTTCCCTTCCAGGGATACGGAAGCCGGCGTGGTGGTCATCATCCCCACCATGAACGCCAGCACCCACGGGATGAAGAGCGCGACCATCCCGCTCATCTCCTCCGGCACCGCCGCGAGCGGGCTCTGCCCCAGCGCTGAGGCCACAGCGATGGCCACCGAAGCCACCAGCGCCAGCACGGATCCGACGCATGCGTTCATGAAGTAGATGGGCGTGTTCACGAGCATCCGGGCCTCCTTCGCCAGGAGCGCTGCAAAGGGCGAACGGGCGCGCATCCGGCGCGCGTCCAGCCCGGCTGCGCCCTTGGCGCGCACCTGAGCCGAGCACAGACGCTGGTTCACCGGCTGGAACAAGCGCGTGAGCACTGCCACCACGAGCGCGCCCACGGCAACGGAGATGCCCGCGAACAGCGCGAACGCACCGATGCTCTGTCCGGTCATGCCCGCTGCAGCCCATGATGCCAACGGATAGGCATTCCCCAGCGCATCGATGGCAGAGGCACCCATGGTGACCATGCCTTCCTCTGCACCAGGGCTTGAGGTCAACACCATCGCTCCGATGACCAGCGCAACCATGAGCACCATGAGCACGCAGCTCATGACGATGTTCGCGTGGGGCATGCGCGCGCTGACGAACGCAGCCGCTGCTGCCAGAACGATGGCCGCAGCAGCCGGGATGGCAGGGACCAGCGCCACTGCCATGGCCGTGCAGGTCACCGCTGCCGGCGGGAAGGGACACGCCTGCGCATAGACCGCCATCATAGGGATGAGCACCAGCGCGCTGAAGAGCACATCCAAGGCGTAGAGCGGGATCAGACGGGACAGCACGACCACCGGCACCCTCACCGGCAGCGACATGATCTCATCGTAGTCGGTCAGCGCAAAGAGCATGCCGTTCGCCTTCATGAAGGTGGAGGCCACCACCGCTGTGCTCACGAGCACTGTCCCCAGAAGCGGGATGGAACGGGCGGATCCCATGACCACCAAGGACTGGGCGATGCAAGCCATGTACGCGCAGATGGCCGCTCCGATGGCCACCGCCACCACCACTGCCACCGCCGCCGATGATGCTGCCTTGCGCTTGTCCGTTCGCAGGTGCTTGTTGAGATCGAACAGTCCAAGGAACTGGACCTTCAAGAGCAGGATGAGGTGCTTCATCGCACGTCCTCCTGCGCACGCATTCCATCTGGAAGCTCTGCGGATCCACACACCATCTCCAAGAACACCGCTTCCAGGCCCTCCGCACCGCGCACCTCTTCCGTGGCACCGCACGCTTGGATGCGTCCGTGCTGGATGATGGCCACCCGATCGCAGAGCTTCTCCACCACTTCCAGCACGTGGCTTGAGAAGAACACGGCGGACCCGCGCGCGGCCAGTTCGCGCAACATCCCCTTCACTTGGAAGGACGCTTCTGGATCGAGCCCCACGAACGGTTCATCCAGAACCATGAGCAGCGGCTCGTGCAAAAAGGCGCCGATGAGCACCAGCTTCTGGCGCATGCCATGGGAATAGGCGGAGACGAGACTGCCCAGGTCATCCGCGATACCCAAGCGCACTGCGTGAGTGCGGATGCGCTCATGACGCAAGGCCGCGGGCACTTCGAAGACGTCCGCGATGTAATCCAGGTACTGCATGCCCGTCAGGAACTCGTACACATCGGGGTTGTCCGGCACGTAGGCGATATGGCGCTTGCATGCGAGAGCATCGGTCAGCACGGACTGTCCGGCTATCCGGATATCCCCCGCATCCGGTTTCGCCACGCCCACGATGGAGCGGATGAGCGTGGTCTTGCCCGCACCATTCGGCCCCACGAACCCGAAGATGCTGCCCGCAGGCACCTCCAGCGACACATCGTCCAACGCGCGCTTCTCCCCGAACGTCCTCGTGACGCCCTTCACCACCAGCACAGGCTTGTCTGCTGCAGCCACGGCCATCCCCTCTCCGCATTCCAGTTTTGTTATATCTATACTATAACAAATAGAACAAACTGCACGGAGATCAGATACGCGCAGGAAATCTGAGGCCCTGCCGGTCATATCCTTCGGAATGTGATCAGCACGGATACATGACGGCTTCCATTGCTCCAGGCGCCCCTTGCACGTTCGAGCATGCGCCTACCATGGCCCCAGCATCTATCCGTGAGCGCGATGCGAACAGGCATCGCCGGACCGAAGGAGCTGTGGATCATGGACATGCAGGGAATCAAAGACGAGGCCGTGGAAGGCGTGAAGAACGCAGCTGAGAACATCAAGACCGGTGCAGGCGACCTCTTCAATGCTGCGAAGAAGAAGGCAGAAGAGATCTCCAACAAAGATCTTGATGGCGACGGCAAGATCGGCCAGTAGCTGACGCGTTTCATCCGCGCAGCTGAAAGCCCCCGCCCTCATGGAGAACGGGGGCTTTCTCATGTCTCCCCTGACCGTCTCCGGATGTGCAAAAGGGACGTTCCAAATTGCACATAGAAATAGAACGTGCGCACAGAAAGAGCGATCCTATGTGCAATTTGGGACGCCCCTTTTGCACATCAGGCAATCCCGCAGGTGCAATTTGGGACGTCCCTTTTGCACATCAGGCAACGCGGTACCGGGAGGACGAAGGCTGAAGCCTTTGTTGCGGGGCGTTAGTTGATGGGGAGGTTCTCCACTTCGGCTTCCAGAGGGAGCGGGGGTTCTCCTGGGCCCTCCGTATCAGAGGCGTTCATGCCCCAGGAATCCTCGTAGCCGGGCAGAATCATGTTCAACACGATGCCCACGATGGACCCGATGGCCAGCCCCGAGAGCGAGATGCTGATGCCGCCCACCGGGATGACGACGGCGCCCGCAGCGCTGTAGGCGATGCCCAATGAGAGCACCAGGATGAGCGCCGTGATGAGGATGTTACGGCTCTGCATGAAATCCACGTGGTTCTCCACCAGATTCCTGATGCCCACGCTGGAGATCATGCCGTAGAGCACCAGCGACACGCCGCCGATCACGCAGGCAGGCATGACCGCGATGACCGCCGCGAACTTCGGGCAGAACGAGAACACGATGGCGAGCGCCGCGGCGATGCGCACCACGCGCGGGTCGAACACGCGGGTGAGCGCCAGCACGCCCGTGTTCTCGCCGTAGGTGGTGTTCGCGGGCGCGCCGAAGAGCGACGCCACCATGGTGGCAAGGCCATCCCCCAAAAGCGTGCGGTGCAGCCCCGGCTGCACCAGGAAGTTGCGGTTGCAAGTGGAACTGATGGCCGACATGTCCCCGATATGCTCGATCATGGTGGCGAAGGCCAAGGGCATGATGGTGATGATGGCCGTGATGGCCAGACCCGCATCGAAGCCAGGGCCCGCCAGAGAGAACACGGTGTTCGGCCAGGCCACGGGCAGGCCCACCCACGCCGCTTCAGCCACCGGCGCGAAATCCACCACGCCGGCGATGGCGGCCACCACATATGAGCCGATCACGCCCAGGAGGATGGGAATGATGCGGATCATGCCGCGTCCCCAGATGTTCGCCACGATGATGATGGCGATGGCCACGATGGCGATGGACCAGTTGGTCTCACAGTTCGCGATGGCGGAGCTTGCCAGGATGAGCCCGATGCAGATGACGATGGGGCCAGTGACCACCGGCGGGAAGAAGCGCATGACGCGGTCCGTCCCGAAGATGCGGAAGAGCGCGGAAAGGATGAAGTACAGAAGCCCCGAACAGGCCACGCCCAAGCAGGCGTACGGGAGCAGGTCCGCCTCCCCGCTCGGCGCGATGGCGGCATATCCCGCGATGAACGCGAAGGATGAGCCCAAAAACGCCGGCACGCGCCCTTTCGTGATCAGGTGGAAGAAGAGCGTGCCCAGCCCTGCGAAAAGGAGCGTGGCGGACACGGAAAGCCCGGTCAGTGTGGGCACCAGGATGGTGGCGCCGAACATGGCGAAGAGGTGCTGCAATCCGAACAGCGCCATCTTCGGCGCGCCCAGCGTGCGGGCGTCATATACCGCGCCAGCCGCATCCTTGGCTCCCATGGTGGGGGTCTCACTGGCTGCGCGCACGTTCTGATCCTCTGACATGTTGCTCCTTCAAGGTCTGTTCGAGGGTTTCCGCAACGATACCACGGCCCTGCGCACGCGCGCACCGAAGGCGGACGAGAGGCGCGCAGCCAGTCCGGGGGCGGCGCAAAAAAAGAACCGGGCAGGTGGTTTGCCCGGTTCCGATATTCTTCTGGCTCCTCGGGTAGGATTCGAACCTACAACCCTCCGGTTAACAGCCGGATGCTCTGCCGTTGAGCTACCGAGGAACATGCATCTGGCGCAAGCGCCGACGAAACATTATAGCCATTTCGCCTGTGCGCGCAAGGCTAATATTCCAGATAATCCTTCAGCTTCGAAGAGCGCGACGGATGGCGCAGCTTCGCCAGCGTCTTGGATTCAATCTGGCGGATGCGTTCGCGCGTGACGCCGAATTCGCGGCCCACTTCCTCCAGCGTGCGCGGATGCCCGTCCTCCAGGCCGAAGCGCAAGCTGATGACCTTGCGTTCACGTTCAGCCAAGCCGTCCAGCACCTTCCCCAACTGTTCTTGCAGCATGGAGAAGCTGGCGGCGTCAGGCGGCACCACGGCGGCCTCGTCTTCGATGAAATCGCCCAGCTGGGAATCCTCTTCTTCGCCGATGGGCGTTTCCAAGGACACCGGCTCCTGGGAGATCTTCTGGATCTCACGGACGCGTTCAGCAGTGAGGTCCATCTCCTTGCCGATCTCTTCCGGGGTTGGTTCGCGGCCCAGCTGTTGCAAGAGCTGGCGCTGGATGCGCACCAGCTTGTTGATGGTCTCCACCATGTGCACAGGGATGCGGATGGTGCGCGCCTGGTCAGCGATGGCGCGGGTGATGGCCTGGCGGATCCACCAGGTGGCGTAGGTGGAGAACTTGAAGCCCTTCGTGTAGTCGAACTTCTCGACGGCGCGGATGAGGCCCAGATTCCCCTCCTGGATGAGATCCAGGAACAGCATGCCACGGCCCACGTAGCGCTTCGCGATGGACACCACCAAACGCAGGTTCGCTTCGATGAGCGCCTGCTTGGCGTCAAGGCCCACCTGTTCGACGCGCGTCATGCGGCGCTTGTCACGGCGGGAGAGCTCGATGCCCTCCTCTTCAGCCTTTTCCAGCTCTTCGGTGGCCGCCACGCCCGCCTCGATCTTCATGGCCAGGTCTATCTCTTCAGCGGCCGTGAGCAGGGGCACCTTGCCGATCTCTTTCAGATACATGCGGACCGGATCCCCCGTGAGCAGGGTGACGTTCGCATCCGCGTTGCGCCTGCGCGATTTCGCTTTGGAACGGGGGGATGTGATCTTCGGCAGCTGCACATCCACTGTGGCCTTCAGCTCTTCTTCGGGGATGTTCTCCAGGATGCTGTCAGCGTCCTCATCCGTGGAATCTTCCGTGTCCGCCTGGTCAGTCTGGATAGCAGTATCGGCCGGAGCCTCCATGTCCTCCAGATCGGCCACGTCGTCATCTGCGGCGGCTTCCGGCTTTTGGTCCAGCTTCGCCTTGATCTCTTCCACGATCTGGACGGTGCCCTGGTCATCGGTGACGGCCTGCTCCAGCACCTCTGTCTCAGCCGTTTTGGCTTTTCCTTTGGGCTTGGATGCCGTCTTCTTGGCAGCAGCCTTCTTGGGAGCGGCCTTCGCGGCCGGCTTCTTCGCCGTTTTCTTGGGCGCCGCCTTCGCGGCATCTGAAGTTGATTTCTTCTGCTTGGACGATGCGGCCTTCTTCGTGGCCTTCTTCTGCGTTTTTGAGGTGGTTTCCGTCTCTTTTGCTGACTTCGAGCTGGTGGGCACGCGCATCTTCCTTTCAACAAGAGAGCATGGGTATATGTACTCCATCATGGAGCAAACATGCGAACAAATAGAATACGCCTTGCACGCTCAAGATGCAAGGATGGATCAGAGCAAGTCCAACGGATCCACGTCCACCGCCGTGTTCACCCCCGGCGTCTTCGGCCGCGCCCGGTGCACCTTTGAAAGCACGCGCGACAACGGCGCCGCAGGCGGACACTTCACCACGATGTGCCAGCGGAACAGGTCCCGAATGCGCTCGAACGCGCAGGGAGCGGCCGCCAGCACCTCGAAGCCTTCCTCCCCCGCCTCAGCCACGGCACGCGCGAGGTCCTTCCGGTAGCGCTCCGCCGCCTGGCGCACCGCATGGGGGTCGCGTCCCCAAAGGAGCACGTTCGCCATCCGGGCATAGGGCGGGAAGCGCAGCACTTCGCGCTTCGGCAGCTCATTGCGCAAGAAGAGCTGGCGGTCGTAGGCGGCAGAGGCCCGGATGGCCACGGAATCCGCCTCGTAGGTCTGCACCATCACGCGCCCCGGCAGCTCCGCCCGCCCGGCACGGCCCGCCACCTGCTCCACAAGGCAGAACGTGCGCTCAGAAGCGCGGAAATCCGGCAGGTGCAGCATGGTGTCCGCATTGATGACCCCCACCAGCGTGACGTCGTCGAAGTCAAGCCCCTTGGCGATCATCTGCGTGCCCAAGAGCACCGCCGCATCCGCCGCTGCGAACTGCTCCAGCAGCCGCTGGTGCGCGCCCTTGGCCGCCGTGGTGTCCGCGTCCATCCGGATGATCTCAGGAGGCGGGGCCTGCGCATCAGGCGCAGCGATGCCGGGCAGAAGGCCCGCATCCGCAGCCAGCAGGGACTTCAGCTCCGCCTCCACCCGCTGCGTTCCCACGCCGTAGCGCTTGAGATACGGGCTTTCGCAGGACGGGCACACCGGCGGCGCGCCCACGGTGTAGCCGCAGTGGTGGCACACCAACTTGTTGCCCGCTTCGTGATACGTGAGCGTGGTGGAGCAGAACCGGCATTCCGGCACGAAGCCGCAATCCCGACAAAGCAGGAACTTCGCGAAGCCGCGCTGGTTCAGCAAGAGCACTGCCTTGTGGCCTGCCGCCAGCTCTTCGCGCACCGCATCCGCCAGGCGCTTGGAGAAGATGCGCTTCTCCCCGTCGCGGAACTCCGCCGCCATGTCCACCACCTCGATCTGCGGCATGGGGCGGCCGTTCGCCCGCTCCGGCAGGCGCACGTAGCTCCAGGCCGGGTCGTGCTTGGCCGCGTGCAGCGCTTCGATGGAGGGCGTAGCAGAGCCCAGCACCACCGTGGCGCCGCGGCGCGCCGCCATCCAGCAGGCCACGTCCCGCGTGACATAGCGCGGGGCGCTCTCCTGCTTATAGGTGGTCTCGTGCTCTTCGTCGATGACGATCAGCCCCGTGTTCTGCACCGGCATGAACAGCGCGCTGCGCGCCCCCACCACGATGCGGGCCGCACCGCAGCGCAGCAGATCCCACTGGTCATAGCGCTCCCCCGCGCTCATCTTCGAATGCATGACGGCCACCATGTCACCGAAGCGCGCCCGGAAGCGCGCCACCGTCTGGGGCGTCAGGGATATCTCCGGCACCAGCACGATGGCGCCTTGGCCGCGGGAAAGGGTGCGCTCGATGGCCTGGAGGTACACTTCAGTCTTGCCGGAGCCGGTGACGCCGTCGATGAGCACGGCCGTCTTCGCCGGATCGTCCATGGCGGCCTCCACGCACAGAAGCGCGCGGCGCTGGCTTTCCGTGAGCGCATCGGGCCGCGCGGCGCTCACATAGCTGGCGGCCGCATCGGACGCGTCGCGGAAGCGCCGGCGCTCTTCGCGCACCACCGCCCCCGCGCGTTCCAACGCCTTCACCGTGGAGGACACCTCCCCGAACAGATACCGGAGCTCCGAGAGGCGGATGTCAGCCTGGCGCACGGCATCCAGCACCGCGGCTTGACGGTGCGCGCCCTTGCGCGGACGGAACGCGTCCGCCTCAGGGCCGGCCATGAGCCACGTCTCCTCTTGGCTGCCCGTCTTCGGCATGTCGACGCGCCACTGCCCTTGCACGCGTTTGATCTTCGGCGCCGCGCCCACCGGGAAGAACAGGCGCAGGCACGCGGGCAAGGGCGCGATATAGCGTTCAGCCAGATGCGCAGCGGTCTCTGCGGCCACCGGCGAGAACAAGGGTGCGGTGAGCACCTCCACGATGGGCTTCAGGCGCGCATCTTCCTGCGCATCCAGCGCGCGCATTCCCACCACGAAGCCCACGGCCTGCTGATTGCCGAAGGGCACGCGCACCGCGCACCCCGTCTCCACATCCATGCCCTCCGGCACCGCGTAGGTGAACGGCGCATCCAGCGCCTTCGCCGGGATGTCCAGCACCACCTCCGCCTGCGCGCTCCAGGCACGGGCGGAAGCCGCGTCAGAGGCCACAGGCAGCCTTCAGCGCTTCCGCCTTGTCCGTGCGCTCCCAGGTGAATTCCGGCAGTTCGCGCCCGAAGTGCCCATAGGCCGCCGTTTTCTGATAGATGGGACGGCGCAGATCCAGCGCCTTGATGATGGCGCCCGGGCGCAGGTCGAACACCGCATCGATGGCGCGTTCGATGTCCTGTTCCGGCACGTGGTTCGTGCCGAAGGTGTCCACCATGACGCTCACCGGCTCCGCCACGCCGATGGCATAGGCCAGCTGCACCTCGCAGCGGTCGGCCAGGCCCGCGGCCACCACGTTCTTCGCCACCCAGCGCGCCGCGTAGGCCGCAGAGCGGTCCACCTTGGTGCAGTCCTTGCCGGAAAAGGCGCCGCCGCCGTGGCGGCCCATGCCGCCGTAGGTGTCCACGATGATCTTGCGGCC
>CANSWY010000026.1 GCA_947650915.1 uncultured Eggerthellaceae bacterium
TTGCACATAGGATGAGACCATGAGCACTGGAAGGCTTTTTCTATGTGCAATTTGGAACGTCCCTTCTGCACATCAGGCAACCTCACAGGTGCGATTTGGGACATTCCTTCTGCACGAGGGGTCAGAGGAAATCGGGGTAGAAGCGGCGGAGGAGGGCTGGGGGTTCGCCGTCGTAGCGCAGGTAGAGGCGGCAGCGGGCGCGCGTGCAGTTCACATACAGGATGTTCCTGAGCGTCTCCTCATCAGGCTCGGCCATTTGCGCGCAGTCCACGATCACGTCATCGAATTCGAGGCCCTTGCCGCCCAGCTGGCCGATGATGTAGAGCCCTGGCGTCAGAACGCCCTCTTCGCGCGGGTTCATGACCGTGAGCCCCTTTTCGCGGGCGCTGGCCCACCACCGTCGCACATCCCCGCTGATGATGGCGATGGTCTCCTCCGGGTGCGCCTCGCGGATATTCGCGATGAGGCCCATGACGGCTTCAGGGCCCCACGCCCCCACGAACACCATGTCCGCCGCATCCGGCCTCTCCGCAGGGCCACCCAGAAGCCGACCGGCGAAAGATTGGATGGCGGGGCTGTTGCGCTTGTTCTCATCCAGCCTGATGGTGTGGCCATGGATGCCCTCATCCAGTTCAGACCAAGTGAAATCACGCTGGTAGATCTTCTGGTTCTCGTCAGCGCAGATGTACACGCGGCTCTGCTCATCCCGGCGCATGCGGACGAGGAGCTTCACGGACGCGACCGTGAGGTCCTGCGCCTCGTCTATGGCGATGGCGTCGTAGCGGGGCAGGTCAGGGTCTTTCAACAAGCGTTTCGTGGCCTGTTCCACGGTGTAGCAGCACTCCTCTTCCAGAAGACGCCTAACGGCCGTCCACACCTCCAGGATGATGGAGCGTATGGCGGCGTTGGGCTGGCGGACCCTCCCGCGGCCCATGCGGACCGCGTCCAAGTAGAGGCCAGCCGCCTCCTCAGGGCTTTCATAGCGCGCTTCGAGCCACGCCATCTCATCCGCCATCCATTGGAGGTTCTGCGGGTCTTCCGCATCCAGATAGTAGTCCTGCGCCTGGGCGGGATGCGCGCGGCCCACCGCACGCATGGCAGAGGCGATGGCCTTTTCCATGTCATCCTCGTAGACCACGCGCCAGAACCGGCCAGTGGAAGCCTGCGTGGCATGAGGGAAGCGCGAGGAGGCCGCAAAGGGCGCCAGGTGCGCGAATTCATCAGAGGGCGTGTTGCGCACGAGCTGGTTCACGAACTGGTCGTAATGGACCACCTCGATGGCATCCCGCGCACCCGGCACTGCCGCCAGAAGCTCAGCCACGTGGACGTGCAACGCCTTGTTGAAGCAGACGAACAGCCCGCGTTTCGGCCTTTCAGGCAGAAGCCCCAGCTGGTGCGGGGCGCAGGTGTCTTGGATGAGCTTCGCCAGCATGCAGAGCGTCTTCCCCGTGCCGGCACCGCCTAAGATCTGGAGCACGTTGGTCTTGGCGTTCGCATTGCGCGGGAACGCCAAGACGTCGAACTGGCGGTCAGTGGCACGGCCGGTGCCGCGCAAGAGCTGCTGGATGTGGTCGTGCTCGGAGAGGATCCGGCGCACGCGCCGCTCTTGTGCGGCCAGGCTTCCCTTGAGAGACGCCTCAGCGTCCGTGAGCGTGCCCTTCGCATCGTCGAGCTGCTGGATGAGCGCGGCAGCATCAGGATCAGCCGGCGCGCCAACGCCTTCAGTGAAGATGTCCGCGGTGCGCGCCTGGACCTCAGCCACCAGGCTTGCGATCCGGGATTCCGTGTCCTTGAAGAACCGGTGGTCTTCGCGCGCCTTCTGAAGGGCCGCATCCGTCTCCTTCTCAACGGATGCGCTGCCGCTGAGCGCCCCGGCCGTGCGGGCCAGGTGCTTCAGGCGCTGGGCATCGTCCTCGAACTGAGGATAGAACGACGCGTCTGCGGCCAGCTGCTGATCCAAAGGATCCCCATCTCTTCCCTGCCGCGCCGCGGGCGCGGAGGTCACATCCCGAAGTCCGGATGCCACGAGACTATAGCACGCTCATAAGCGGCCTGCGCATCCGCCGCGCAAAGCCCGACGAGCTTGGCCGTTTCATCCAGCAGCTCATCGAAATCCAGCTGACCGTCCCGGGCCGCGCAGTTGAACACGTAGGCGAACTGGTCGTTCACGTCTTCCTGCAGAAAGGCGTTCGCCAGAAGCTTCGCCATGAGCGAGACCCACTCCAAGCTGACGCTGTCAGGGTAGCTTTCACGGAAACGGTCAGTGAGCGGCACGGCGTGAGCCAGCTCATCGGAGCTGCGGAGTCGCCGTTCGTAGACGAGGTCGCCCACCTGGGCGGACTCGTAGAAGACATCGAGCCACGCTGTGATGTCATCAGGGCTTTCCGCCGCCCGCTCCAAGCGCGCGGCAAGGCGCGTGTCCAGCTTGAAGTAGCCGTTGATGTATTCGCCGATCTGTTGGTCGGTGAGGCCGGCCTGGCAGAGCGCGAGCATGTTGCCGATGGCCTTGCGGCGCGCGTAGACGATGGTGTCGTTGGTCCAGCGCAAGAGCATGCCCATGAGAGAGGCGAGGCGCGCGAGGCAGTCCGCGTCTTCGGCCACGCTGCGCGCGATCCTCACGTAGGGGACATGCTGGCCGTGCGGGTGCGCAAGGGAGAAGCCGGGGCTGTGCCGGGCGATGTATCCCTCCACCGCCGCTTCCGCCCGGGCGAGCATGCCACCGTCCGCCGCGCTGAGCTCCACAGTGAGCGCGCGACGGTTCCAGTCATGCGTCCAGTCCCGCACCACGCCGCAGAGCGCCAGCTTGTAGAGCGCTTTTTCCGTCTGCATGCCCGCATGGTCCGCCTGCACATCAGCGTCATCCACCGCGCCTTCGCTGATGACGGCGAAATCCTGCGCGTCGCGCGCCTCCTCCAGCTTCGTGAGCAGCGTGAGCATGCGCGTGAGCTCATCCGCGAGGTCTGCGAATCCCAGATTCCAGAGGAAGAAGATGGTGGACAGGCCCCTTGGAGCTGGGGCTGCAGCTGGTGGATCTCTTCGATGGTGGTGGCGGGCGCGAACAGCCGCCGCGTGCGCTCTTCGTCCGGATCCGGCACGTAAAGGATGTAGCAGTGCGCTTCGTTGTCCTTGCGCGCCCGGCCTGCGCGGCCCGCTTCCTGGTAGAACGATTCGATGGACCAGGGAAGGTTCGCGTGCACCGTGACGCGCACGTTCGGTTTGTCGATGCCCATGCCGAAGGATTTCGTGGCCACCATGAGAGGGAATTCGTTGTCCATGAAGCCCTTCTGGATCCGCGCGCGCTCCTCCGCCCGGCCGCTGTGGTACGTCTCCGCCATGATGCCGCGGGCGCGCAGGTGGTCTTTGATCTCTTCGCAGCCCACCGCCTTGCTGGCCGCGTGCCCCGTGCGCGTGTTCGCGAACACGATGCCGCAGACCGTGGCCTGGCCGCGCGGACGAAAGACCTCGCGCGCGGGACGGTCCAGGGAGAGGCGCGCGGCCCCCTCTTCAAGGACGGCGTCCAAGTCATGCAGGCGCGCGTCTGAAGTGGTGCGGCGGATGTGGAAATGCAGTTCGGGGCGGTCCAGCGCGGCGGCCGTTTGGACGTTCTCCGACGTGATGCCCAGCTCCGCCTTGAGATCGGCCAGCACGTCGCGGGAGGCGGTGGCCGTGAGGCCCAGAAGGCACGCCTCCGGGCAGAAGCGGCTGAACGTGCGCTTGAGCAGCAGGTAGGACACGCGGAAATCGTGCCCCCATTCGGAGAGGCAGTGCACTTCATCTATCACCGCGCAGCCGAACGCCAGCGTGCGTCCCACGGACAGGAGCTCTTGACGGAACGCCGCGTCTTGGAACCGTTCTGGTGACACCCAGATGATCTGGAAGCGCCCCTCCCCGATCCCCTTGCGCACCCGCGCGCGGGCGACGGTGGACATCTGGGAGTCCAGGCGCGCCACCTGCGCGATGCCATGCGCTCGCAGGCTGCGGTCCTGGTCTTGGATGAGGGAGACGATGGGGCAGACGACGAAGCTGACCGCGGGCTGGAGAAGGCAGGCGAGCTGATAGCAGACGGATTTGCCTGAACCGGTGGGCAGGATGCCGAGGGTGGGCTTGCGGCTGAGTGCACGGCGGATGATGCCGAGCTGGCCCGGCCGGAACGCGTCGTGGCCGAAAAGGCGCTTCAGGAGGCGGCGCAGCGCGTCGTCCACTGTCCGGAAGCGGTGGGGGCGCATGTCATAGGCGATGGGACGCGCCGTGGCGAGGCGGTAGTCGTCACGGGCGGGATCGTGCGCGCTGCGGATGCAAATGCGGGGCGGCGCTGCTTTGCTGTTGGCGGTGCGGGCGCGTTCTGCGTCCTGGCCGTCCCAGGTGCGGAAGGCTGACACATCCAGCACGGCGTCCGGGTTGTCAGCGGCGTGCGCGCTTTCGTTCGCCGCCTCCACGAACATGACCTGAGGAGGCGTGAAGGGCACGTTCGCGAGGATGGCCAGGTCCGAGAGGAGGGCGAAGACGTCTTGGAAGGCCGCTTCGGCAGCCATGCGCAGGGTCTCGAACGGCGCCTCCCCTGCCAGCTGGATGCGCCAGATGGCTTTTTGGGGACTGAGCGCGCCGCAGCGCAGAAGTTCGATGAGGGCGACTTGCAGGCGCATGGCCAGCTCGTAGGCTTGGATGGCGCGGATGGCGGGCCCATCCGGAGCGAGCGCTGCCAGGGGCGCGTCCGCGCGCAGGGCGAGGCCTTCCCGCAGGGCGCTCATGGTCTTCGCGATGGCCTTCGCCGGGTCCGCCAGCTCTTTGGTGGAAAAGCGGAGCGTGCGCACGTTCGTGAGGCGCAGGAGCCGGTCACGGCGCGCATCCAGCATCTGCTGGGCGGCCTCTTCGTGCTGGGACCCGTCCACTTCGATGACGAGGCGTGCAGCCGGGCAGAAGAAATCGACGCATTGATCTGTTGCCTCATGGTCCAGGCCCGTGTCCGCCAGGATGGCCCCCAGGGGCGCCTCGGGCCGGATGAGCGCGCGCAGGTGCGCAAGATCAGGCGGGAGCGCCGCGCAGAGCGAGCGCCAGAGATCGAGCGCCGGATTGCAGCCGGAGGCGGCTCCTTTGATGACGCCGTCCCACTGGGGTTCGCGGGCGGTATCCACGTAGCGCGGCAGCTCCGGAGCGTCGTGCGGGAGCGGACCGAGCGCCCACGTCAGCGCCGCAGGCGGTAGCGTGGGAGTGCCACGTGCGATGAGATTGCGGGCCACGCAGAGCAGCGGTTGGAGCGGGCCTGTTTCGCCCGTCGGTTCAGGAAGCCCCAGGAGCACGAACGCGCTCCGTTCGTAGACGTAGGATGCGGAGAAGCATGGGGCGTCCGAGGTTCTGATGAGCGGGGCTCTCTTTCCGTGCTGTCAGGTGATGAGCAGGATTCTACCTTTCTGGCAGCTTTTTGGTGCACACGCATGAATGGGACGCTGCTGATGTGCAGAAGGGACGTTCCAAATCGCACATAGGAGGAGGGAATGAGCAATGGAAGGCTGTTCCTATGTGCAATTTGGGACGTCCCTTCTGCACATCAGGCAACCCCGCGGGTGCAATTTGGGACGTCCCTTCTGCACATCCGGAGAGGTCACGCTCCTCCGTCCCTTCGTGACCTGAGGTTGCGGGTAGAATGGGCGACATGGAAGAGTGCGTGGACATGCAGATAGAGGTGCCGGAGCACGGGATGGCCGTGCATCAGGCGCTGCGCGCGGCCGGGTTCGATGCCTGGTTCGTGGGCGGCTACGTGCGCGACGCTGTCTTGGGACGGCAGGCGCACGATGTGGACATCGCCACGGACGCACGCTGGCCCCAGGTGCAGGCCGCCTGCGCTGCAGCCGGGTTCCGCACCCACGAGACGGGCACGAAGCACGGCACGCTCACCGTGGTGCCTGATGGCGAACACGCCGTGGAGGTGACCACGTTCCGCACCGATGGCGCCTACCTTGACGGCCGGCATCCGGAGAACGTGGCGTTCGTGGAATCCATCGAAGAAGACCTCAAGCGGCGCGACTTCACGATGAACGCCCTTGCCTACCAGCCCGAGTGCGGCCTGTTCGACCCGCTGGGCGGCCTGGAAGACATCCGGCGCGGGCTGATCCGCGTGGTGGGCACGCCGGATGAGCGCTTCAAGGAAGACGCGCTGCGCATCCTGCGCGCGTGCCGGTTCGCGTCCCAGTTGGGGTTCGCCATCGAACCGGAGACGGCATCCGCCCTGCGCACGCACAAGCATCTGATCCAGAACGTGAGCCAAGAACGCGTGACCCATGAGTTGGACGAACTGCTGATGGGGGAATTCCCGCACGATGCGCTCATGGCCACGGCAGACGTGCTGGCCTTCGCGATCCCGGAACTGGCGGCCATGAACGGGTGCGAACAGCGCACCAAGTACCATTGCTTTGACGTGCTGGAGCACACGGCCTGGGCGGTGCAGTTCGCTGAACGCAGCCGGCTGGTGCGGTGGGCGGCGCTCTGCCATGACATGGGCAAGCCTGCCAGCGCGTTCTTCGCGACTGATGGCGTGGAACATTTCTACGGACACGCCCACGTGAGCGCGGAGCTGGCGCGCGGCGTGGCGCGGCGGATGCTCATGAGCAGCGCGTTCGCGGCCGACCTGGCACTGCTGGTGCAGCTGCATAGCGAGAAGATCGCGCCCACGCGCAGAAGCGTTCGGCGTTTCTTGGCGAAATTGGGCGGACGGCCTGAGCTTATGCGGGCGCTCTTGCAGCTGAAGCGAGCGGACATGGCGGCGCATGCGCCGGAATATGCAGCGGATGCGGCACTGATGGATGAGGTCCAACAGGTACTGGATGCGGTGCTGTCCGAAAAGGACGCATTCAGCGTGGAAATGCTCGCCGTGAACGGGCACGATGTGATGTCATGGGGCGTGCCGGAGGGGCGGTGCGTGGGGAACATGCTGGCGTGGCTGCTGGAGGAGGTCATCGAGGAGCGCGTGCCCAATGAACGTGCTGCTTTGAGGGCGGCTGCCGAAGCACGGACGCAAAGGGGATCTGGATGCTGACCGCTGAGAGAAGAGATGCGTATTTGGAAAAGCTGGGCTTCCAGCAGGTGCCGGAGGCCACGAAAACAAGCCTGGACGCGCTCATCAGCGCGCATCAGATGAGCATCCCGTTCAGCACCATGGCGCTGCACCGGGCTGGATGCGCGCCCGATCTTTCGGCGGACGCACTGTACGAGAAAGTGGTGGAGCAAGGCCTGGGCGGGTACTGCTTCGAGCTGAACAAGCTGTTCCAAGAGCTGCTGGAAACGTTGGGGTTCAGCGTGCGTCCGGCGCTCTCCCGTGCCGTGCGCGGGCGGGACGGGCGGATGCCCATCAACCATCGAGGCATCGTGGTGACGCTTGACGAAGGAACCTTCTCCGCTGACGTGGGGTTCGGCGGCCCGATGCCCGCGGGGGCGCTGCGCTTGGAAGACGGAGCGGAACAGATGATCTGCGGAGAGACGTATATCACCGAACGCGCCGATGACGCGTGGTGGAAGATCTGCCGGATCACCCGGGCGGGAGCCGACCTGCACGATGATGGCGTGCCCGCGCGGCGCCAGACGGAGCTGGAGCTGTGCACAGCGGCGGTAGAGGACATCGATTTTGCAACGTTGAGCGATGCGTGTTCGAAGCCAGGGACGCTGTTCCGGGACCACGAGGTGGTGAACCTGCGCACGCCGGGCGGGCATGTGGGGTACCTGGATGGCGTGCTCACCGTGCGCGAAGGCGGCCAGAAGACAGTGACGGAGCTGGCCACGGCAGCAGAGCGGGACGCAGCCCTGGCAGAGCGGTTCGGGATACGGTTCGCGTAGCGATCATCCGGGAGGATCGCAGGCTGGGAGCCTGCGCTACGGGGTGCTCGGTGATGGAGTGGTGGCTTCTTTTTTGAAGCCTTCTGCTGGCGGGTTGCCCGTACGCTTGCGGGCATGGACATCGAAGCGAAACGCGCAGCCTTGGGCAGCGCCATCCGGAAGCGCCGGGAGGAGCAGTCGCTCTCCCAAGAGAAGCTGGCGCTCATGATCGGCAGCAGCAAATCCCACATCTGGCGCATAGAGACCGGCCGCGTGGGCGTAGGGATAGACGACCTTTCCCGCATTGCAGAAGCCTTAGGCACCCGCGTCCGAGACCTGGTGAGCTTTTAGAGCCTCCCCTTTTGGCAAGGTTTCTTGGCCAAAAATCAATGTTTTGGCAAGGCTGCTTTGCCAAAATCAGAATCAAGCGCTGGTGAAGGTAACGATTCCTCCGTCCCTTTGTGACCTGATGTTGAGGACGGCCCTTGCATCATCAATACAGGATTCCCTCAGCTCGCTTTTGGTAGATCTCATCCAAACCGGAGTTCAGGAAGTCGCGTTTCAGATCAAAGATGAATTTCGCATCGGTGAAGAGCTTGTACACGAGAACCGCAGCACCGCCAAGATCAAAGCACTTGGGATTCTTGGTAACCGCGGCTTGTATCACGCTGCTGGATGTGGCCAGTGCATTCGACAACAGGATGATCTTCTTCGTACGCGCCTGGTAGAGCTCCAGGGAGAACGCTTCGCCATTGTCTTGAAAGATCAACGAGCATCCATGAAGGGCAGCGACGAGCCAATTGATGAAGGCCGCTAGGGCCGCTTGTCCACCGACTTTGAGAACGTCGCCCGTGCTCACGTATTCGGTCAGCTTCTCGGCGTGGACGTTGTCAAGGATGATGTTGGCGAACGGGAGCTGGATCCCGCATGGCGTATAGAGATCGGTCCCGATATGGATGAGTTGCTTGATCAAGGATGCAGCGGCAGCTGACGGCTCATCGAAGACCCTCCGGGAGGCGCTCCCGAGCATTTGCATCGTTGATGCTTTGTCCCCGAAAGCAGGGTTCTTCCCGAACGCATCATACTCGACGAGATAGGTCTCTGGAATCCCGATCCCCACGATCGATGGCCTCACGCATGAGATGCTGTTGGTCATGATGTTCGCTGTGCCGAATATCAAACCGAGCGCGGGATCGTGACCCAGCGTTGCGAACCTATGATTCGCTCCCTTGAAGATGCCGTGCTGCTTTGCACCCGCTGTTGCATCATAAGGGACGCCGCGATTCGTCAAGATGTGCGCCTTCGAGGCATAGAGCTCATCCGAATGAGAGGCGCTGCTGCTCTTGTCGAACTTCTCGAAGATCGCATCTTGGGCATCGTGGAGCTTCTGCTCTGCTTTGTTGTCATTCCCCGCAGCCTGCACTTCCGTGAGCGCATTGATGACCAGAACGCGCGCGACCTGCAGCATGGTCGCACCGATCAGGAAGGCGATGTCCTTATCCTGGAGTTTGGTCTTGTTCTTGAACTCATCATTGATTCTGTCGATGTTCTCTTCGTACTCCGCGACTGAACCCTCGATGGCTCTCTTGGTCCAAGCATCATCAGAAACGCAAGCATTCACAGCGCGGCTCTCCACGTAGTCCATGAATTGCTGTTGCGCCGCCTCTTCCTTCACCGTGATGACATCATCGAATTCGACAGCGATCTGAACGCTCTCAGCAATGGAATCCAGAGACCTCAAACTCACATCATCCAAATGGGCAGCAACATCATCGAAGGAAGCGTCCTCCTTTTCTGCAATGGAGCGCATCTTGCGCTGAACCTCATCAGGGACCCCGCCCTCCAGCCTCAAATGACGGAGTTCCCCTTCAAGCCAATCCTGTTCTTCCTGATCCAAGCTCCCTTCAATCCGAAGGAAATAACAGATCGTCGCAATGAAGGCACAGTAGAAATTGAAGCGCTTTTCGCCAGCAAGATAGGCCCCTTGGTTTATACCGTCTCTGAAGCCGTCGATGCGGGCGCGCTTGAGAAGCGCAGCGGGGGAATTGTCCACGATCACCTGCACGCCAGCGCTCACCGTAGAGACCACGCCATCTCGCACATCCACAGCGACCTTGGCCACATTCTCAGGAATTCCGGATGCGGTCTCTGTCACTGCCTGGATCGCCGCTTGACCGGCATCTGACTCCGCTACGGACTTGACGGCCTCACCTGCTTTTCCACCTAGATCGGCCCCCACAGCCCCAATGGTGTCTGCTGCAGCCTTGACAGCCTCCTGAGCTGCATGAGCAGCATCCCCCGCAGCATCCGTTGCTGCCTTCGCAGCTTCTTCGGCAACCTGCTTCGCTTGCTGCGCAGCTCCTTGCAGAAACGAGCCGACATCATCAGGAGACGGGAACTTGGGGAATGCCATTGATGCTCCGATCAGTGCTTGGACATGGAAGGGCTACTGTTCAGCAGGTTCAGCGGGGAGTTCATTCCAGGTGACGGTGTAGGTCTGCCCGATCCCCTCGCCGACGTTCTTGACGTATTGCTCGAGCAAGCTCTTGCCACGTTCCTTGGCTTGGAGCTTCACCTTCTCGTCCTGATTGACGGTCTCTACCAAGCTCTTCTGCGCCTCAGCAAGCGCCTCTGAACGGTCGTCGCCTGAAAGCCTGGTGAAAATGCCGTTGTCTTCGATGCCGTCAGTGATGGATTCAGGGTCGACATCCGGATGCCCCAGCACCTCTATCGGCGGGATCGTCACGGTCACGTTCCCGGATGCGTCTGGTTCTGAAATGGAGATCTTCCCCACGTCGAATCCGAGCTTCACGCTGCCATCGTATTCGAACCAGAGGTTCTTGCGGCCGACACCGAACAGGTTGACGATGAACCCCTCGGCGTCTTTGTGATACTTGACCACGTTGTGGTAATAGCACTCCAAAGAAGCCAGCTCAGCGATGTCGCTGATGCCCGAGAAGTCCGGTTCTGAGCGCATCTGCGCCTGGCAGCCAGCCAGAGGGGCCGCCATCAAAGATGCGCACAGCGTTGCAGCGATGATCTTCCTACGCAGCTTCATTGCCATCACCTTCCTCATCAACAGCGATGATGGAATCAGCCCAGTTGATCGTGTAGCCATTCCCTTTGAGCAGGGGCATGAGCAGAGCCTCGACCGTGGAGCGCAGATTCTCATATGCGGTCTCTCTGATCTGCGGATTCGACTCCATCTCCCGTTGAGCGTCTTCTTTGCAGAGCATGAGCACTTCCCTCATGTTGACATCAACGCCTTCAGGCAGATACGCGAGCTTGGACTCATCCACCACCGGCTCTCCCACCGTCACTTCTGGAAGAATGGGGGTGACCGTGTGGTTCGCTTCATCGATCTGGAAATCTATCTTCTCCATGTCAATGCCAGCTGTAGCGCGCGCTTCGTAGTACACGTGGTATTCCACGTCTTCGCCGTCAGAGTCCCGCAGTTTCTCAGCGATGCCGTTGTACGTGAACTCTGCCGTCGAGAGCTTGCTGATGCTGACCGCTTTCGTCAAAGATGCCTTGCTCACGATCGTGGTGCCCGTGCTGGTCGCCATCTCATAGATGGAAAGCCCGGCAACGACGACAGCGGCAGCAACTGCGATCGTGATCACGATCTTGACAGGCCGTGTCACCGATTTGAGAAGACCGCCCTTCTTCTTGGGCTTGCTCTCTTTGCGCGAGGCTGCGTCCGAGGCATTGCCCGCAGACGCAGCCGCCTTCTCGGTCGAAGGTGCCTCAGGTGTCGTCTCTTCTTTCGCTTCCGTTGTGGTCTTGTCCTCCATGCCCGCTCCTTCTCTCCGCTCATCTCCATGAGCTGAATCCATCAAAGCAAGGTTCATATCTGAAGCTGCTCGAATGGTAGCACAGGGGTGCAGAACGGCTGGATATGGGGTTCAGCAACGCGCTTGGGGAAGGGGAACGCGCGGATCAAAAGGCGAGATTCCGATCGAGAACGAGGGCTGGACATAAAGTCCAGCCCCCACGGAGGGCTGCCGGGTTGATGCCGAGGGCCGGATATGAAGCCTGACCCCCACAAGCGGTGCCCAGCGGTCCCCGCAGAAGCGGCTCTTCATGCGTCGCCCTCGGGTGCGAGCCGGAATGGCAGCAGCCAAGGAGCCGGCGCACATGAAGAGCTGGGTCAGGTTGCACGAGCGATCACTTGCCCCGGTGCCGCTTCACCACGCGCAAACTCAGCCTCGTCGTCAACCTTCTACCCTAGAGAGACTGCGGTCTCTGTGAGCTTCGCGTTGATCCTGTTCAACGCGTCCAGATAGTACTGATCCTCTTCGGGTGTGGTCGAGTCATCGGCCAGCGCGTCGATCTTCGACATGGTCTCAGTGTATTGCGTCACGAATTTCGTATAGTCAACGAGCATGGTTGCAGGGTTCCCAGCCTCATTGTATTTCTCCATGAACGCGCAATATTCATCGATGAATGCCTCGTAGCTGTCAACCGCTTCTTTGAAACTGGGGCGGATTCCGTTCACGGGAGCATCGCCAGGTTGCTGAGCTTCTGGCTGCGAGGAAGCCTCAGCATCAGCTTGCGCAGCGGCTTCTGCATTCGCGCTTTCATTCGAAACCGAACCGGAGCTGCTGGAATCCGATTCCGGAACAGGCGCATTCAGCATGATGCTCATATATCCGTCGTCGCTGTAGTAAGAGAGATTCAGGCTGTATCCCTCTTCGTTATCTGCACTGTAATTCAAAGAAGTGCGGACATGATCGATCGAGAAGCCCTTTTCTGTGCATGCTTTCACATAGGAATCGTATTGCTGCTCATCCACATTGCCTATATTCACATACAAGGATTTCGCCGAGTCAGTGATGATCTCTCCGTATTTCGACTCTGGCTCAGGAAGCATCTTCGCAAGATCGGTATCCGGCCATTCAATGTCGGAGAAATCTTCCGTAGCGTCATATGGAGCCGAAGAGCGGTATGAAGAATCGCTCATCAAGCTGCTGCATCCGTTCACCGCGATAGACAATAAGAAGAAAATGCCGAACGCGATAAGGGAGATCCTCTTCGCTTGGGTAAGTACTGCTAGTTTCATCTTCGATCACGTTCCCCTTTGGGCTAGTTGCCGTTTATCGTGCTGCCACAGTGTTCGCAAACAGCCGTGGCACCTGCTTGAACCTCATTGACCGACCCGCAGCCGGGGCACTTCACTGCCTGCGTCCGCACAGGCATGACCGGCGCTGTTGAAGGAGGCACAGGGGCACCAGCAGCCTGAGAAGAGCCCTGCGCTTTGCTGATCACGATACGCCTGTCGTGTTCGTCTATCGCTATTCCGCTCAACACGCCCTTTTTCGTCATGAGGCCGATGTTCTCTTTGACTTCCTTTGGCGTTTCTTTCGCGGCTGAGGCCAAACGATCTATCGTCATCTCCTCGCTGCTGGATAAAAGCGCGACATAGCTCTTCGCCGTTTTCCAGAGGGCTGTCCATTGCAAACCGCAGATCAACAGAAACGCCCCCAAGAGAGCGGTTGTGATCCCGTTCATCGGATTCTGGCGCAGGCAGAGCACCCCTATGATGATGAGGATGCCGCCGAATACGAATTCAAGGATTCGCGCAGTTTTGCCTTTTGCGTAGTCTTCAGTCATCAGATTCCTCCTCTTTTCGCCACCGAGACTTGAAGCTGCCTCTCTTTGACAAGGTCTTTCATCAACAATGCTTGCTGTTCGATATCCGCTTTCCTCTCTCTAGCACCCCCCCTCTCCGACGAGAAACGGGTCATCTTCTCGATGGCCTCATCGATCAGCGCGTCAACCGATGTAGGAACAGAGGCATCCTCATAGCGGATGTCCTCAGAGATCCTCAAGAGCAGGTCATGAAGTTCGCTCTCATCTATTCCATCAGCAATGGATTCGATCTTGTTCGCACGGTTTAAGCTCTCATCGACCAGCAAGGCTGCTTGGGCATCGTCTTCTCTGGCTCTCAGACCCATCAAGGCAAAAGCACCCATCCCCAAGACCGTTATCGCAACGACAGCGATCTGTGCCGCGAGATACCAAGAAGCCACCAGCAATGGCATGAACAGATGACAGAGAGAAATAGCGAAAGACGAGATGAAGCCAAGACAGAGCATGGTCATGCATCCCAGCTGGCCGATGATGCGCTCTGAGTTTCCCGCGATGCGCTTTATGAGCAACAGGCCTGCAAAGAAGCCGACCTCCGCTGCGATGATCCCCGCTGATGCCTGGATGGCCGAAAAGCTCATCAAGGGAACGGTCAGGAACACGATAGCGAACGTAGCTGCGACCACTATGCACCCAGCGACCGAGATGACCCTATCACTGAATCCAGCAAGCTCATTCATCGCGCTGCACCTGCCCAACAGGCCCATTGGAGCCGCTTTGATCGATGCTGACGCCGCATCCAGGGCAAAAATTGCCACTTTGCGGTATGCTCGTCCCACAGTTCGGGCAGAATCTTGATCTTGTGAACATGCTCGGCTTCAGGCTTTGGATTCGGGTGCCACAACTCGGACAGAACTTATGCTCAACAGAAACAGATGCACTGCACTCAGGGCAACTCCCAGCGCTTCGCTGCGCTGGCTTGCTGGTGTTCAGATTCTGAGCGAGTTCCGAGAACGCCCCTCCCATGCCCGCCCCCATACCGAAGCCCATGCCCATGCCCATTCCGGCGCCCATCATGGGAGCAGCCATAGATCCTGGGTTGGTGGCTGCGCCTTCCAAGGTATCGAAGCTGCGCTCTTGGACGTAATCGAAACCGATGATGTCCATTTCGGCTTTTCGCGCGAATGAATCCCTGAGCTTGATCACCGCAGGATCATCATCAGGAACGCTCACTTCATTCACGAAGAAATTGACGAGCTCTATCCCGTATTCGTCCATGATCGGGCTGATGCGCTCTTTCAGATAGCCAGAAAGCTCATCCAAGAACATGCTGATCTCAAGGATGCTGATCTTGCGCTCGATTATGTATGTGGAGATGGCGTCTTTGACGCGTGTGATGTAAAGCCCTCTGAAGTATCTTGCTATCTCTTGTCTGGAAAACGCCGGAAGCGTACCGACCAGCTTTACCAGGAATTTCTTTGGATCATCGATGCGTATACCGAATACCCCATTGGATCGCACGGGGACGAATATCCTATAAATCTGATCCATCAGCTGTACCGGCGTTGGCGTTCCCCATTTCACATCAAGATTGAACACCTTGTTGACGAACCAGACCTCTGCTTTGAACGGAGAGTCCCCTCCAAAAGGGAGATTGATGAGATTTTCAAGAAAGGGGATGTTCTTGGTATTCAATGTATGGTGCCCCGCCTCGAACACGTCGAGCGCTTGACCACCCTGGAAAAGGATCGCCTGTTGAGACTCATTGACGATCAGCTGGGTCCAGGTGCCCAATTCGTCATCTGGATACTTCCATGCGAACACATCAGGATCACCATCATATTTGACCACTGAGACGATAGCCATTGACGCTTGCTCCTGTCCTGCTCATCACTTTGGCTTCATATTTGATGCCATGATAGCATGGCGGCGTGGAGGTCTGCGAAGGCCGATCACACGATCGGGCTGAGGATCATCAGTCTAAGGTCACGAATCCTCCGTCCCTTTGTGACCTAGTCGGAGGCGAGGAGGTTGAGGGTCTCCAGAGTGCGTTCTATGGCGGGCAAGGTGAGGCGCAGTTCGCGGGTTGGATCCAGCAGATCGAGCAAGGCACGGTCTTGCAGGATGCCGTGCGCGAAGAAGAGCACGTGCGGCGCGATGAGAACGGCGTCCGCATCCAAGGCCCCTTCCAGGCCCAACTGGGCTGTCAGGCCGTTCGCCAGCTGCTGCGCTTCCGGAAGCGCTTGAGCCGCATCATCTTCCGCATGCTGGGCGACCTGCAAGACATCATCTTGGATGCACAGCATGAGCCGCTTCATGAAGACGAAGAACAGCATCGCTTGCACCGTGGCGCAGGCGTCTTCCCCGCCCGCCTTCTCCACCTGCGTGGCCACGAGGCTGTCGTCTTCGAACGAGGCCCACACTTCCAGGAAGCTGGCATCCGGGTCTTGGAGGACAGCTTCTTTCCACCATTCAGTGAATGCATTCACCTGGCGCTCCACCGCTTCGAAGCCGTCAGAGACGGTGGCTGACAACAGACCACAGACGATGGGTTCCACGCTTTCGCGCAGGGCTGCCAGATCTTCATCCGTGAGCGCTTCGACACGGTGCTGATGCGCCTCCCAGCCCGGTTCATCCCGCACCAGGTCAGCCAGATCGTCCATGCCGAGCGATCCATGGAGGAGCCCGTCCACCAAGTCCTCGTCCGTGACCTGGATATGCTTCGCGAACAGAATCAGCCGATGCAGCCGCGCCTCTTCCCGCTGCAAGTCCTCCAGCTTGCCCTGCAGCACGTCCACCACATCCGCTTCCCCGTTGAAGATGAGACCGATCTCATCCAGCTTGAAGCCGTAGGTCAGCAGCGCTTTGATGCGGCCGAGCTGGCGGATGTCATCCTTGCGCCAACGCCGCCGGTTGTTGGAGATGTCCTTGCCCGTCTGCTCCACGCTCAGCAGGCCTTTGTCCTCATACTTGCGGATGCTGCCTTCAGAGATGCCTGTGAGCTTGATCACCTGGCCAGTGGAGAGGACCTCGTCCTCGCCGATGGATTCCAGCCCCTCTTTCCTGATGTCTCTCGCCATAGCGTTTCCTGTCCTCGATCCGCCTTTGCGAGAAGTCTAAACCCCGTTCCCGGAGCGGGGTCAAGGGGCGTTTTGAACCGCACGAGCACAAGTGCGCGAAAGCTTTCCCCATGTGCAAAAGGGACGTTCCAAATCGCACATAGGAAAAGGCATGCGCACAAGAAAGACTGTCCCTATGTGCAATTTGGGACGTCCCTTTTGCACATCCAGAGGAGATTTGCGGGAGGGGCGAATCCATTGTCCAGCGGTGGTCAAGCGAGGAGTGGAGGATAGACCAGCTCACAGAGCGCCACCCCGGGCACCATCAGGTGCCCGGAATGAAAAAGCGGTCCGAAGGACCGCGACAGGCAGTCGACCCGCAGGGGCGGCTGCCTGACCGGAAGGCGCGCGCCAGACGAATGCGTCTCTGATGTGCAAAAGGGGCGTTCCAAATCGCACATAGGAAAAGGCATGCGCACAAGAAAGACTGTCCCTATGTGCAATTTGGGACGTCCCTTTTGCACATGGGGAAAGCTTTCGCGCAGGGGCGTGCTGCGGGTGCGATTTGGGACGTCCCTTTTGCACATCAGATGAGAGCGCGGAGGAGGGAGATGTGGGCGGGGGTGGCGTTGAGGCTGGGCACGTAGACGAAGGGGCGCGTTGGGCGCTGCTGTTGGCAGTGCTGGCGCAGGACGATGTCGATATCGTAGAGCGTCTCCAGGCAGTCCACGGAGAAGTTCGGCGCCACCACGAAGAGGCGCTCGCACGCGTCAAGCTTCGGCAGCACCTCTTTCGTGAACGGGCTGAGCCAGCGGCGGTGCTTGTCGAACCGGGATTGGAATCCCAGCTGCCACTGGCCTGGCGTGAGGCCCAACCGCTCGGCCACCGCCTGCGCGGTGGCTGCCGCTTGTTCGCCATAGGTGTCGCCCGCGCGGACATCCGCCAACGGGATGGAGTGGAACGCGAACAGAAGGCCGTCCCCCGCCTCCCCGAAACCGGCCGCGCGCACGGATTCCGCGATGGCGTCCAGATACGCCGGCTCATCCGCATACCGTTCGATGACGCGCACCCGCGGCTGCCACGCCAGCTCCGCCAAAGCGGATGCCAGCTGGTCTGCCACCACGCCGGTGGTGGAATGCGCGCTTTGCGGGTACAGCGGCACCACCGTGATGTCCGCGCACCCTTCGGCGCGCAATTCGGCCAACGCATGGGCCATCAGAGGCGCACCGTAGCTCATGACATGGCGAACGCGCACGCCCTCCCCCGCCGCTTCAAGGCCTGCCGCAAGAGAGGCCATGTGCACGCTCAGGGGAGAACCCTCATCCGTCCAGATGAGCCGGTACTTCTCAGCAGAGGACACGCAGCGCTTCGGCAGGACGAACGCATGCAGGATGAGATGCCACAACCGCGGATCCATGGGACAGATGCGCGGGTCAGCCAGGAACGTGCTGAGATAGGCGCGCACGGCCTGTGGTTCAGGGGCTTCAGGGCTGCCCGTGTTCGCCAAGACGATGCCGCGCATCAAGGGAGCCTCACCAAGGACACCTGCGCCAAACGGCCGTTCTCCACATCCACCAACGCCGCCGCATGGCCGCTGCCGTTGCGGGCGCGCGAAGGGGAACCCGGGCAGAGCGTCACGCGCCTGCCGTGCGCTTCCAAGCGCGGCACATGGGTGTGCCCGTGCACCGCCAACGCCGGCTGCGTGCGCACGAGCACCGGTTGCAGCGGGCCGCGCCCGCGCAGGGACGCTTCCATCTCCGCCGGAATATGCTGCATGAAGATGCCCACGCCTTCGAACGTGAGACTGGCATAGGGCCGCACCGTGCCGTCCGAATCCATGAAAAGGGCGTGGTCGTTGTTGCCCAGCACCGCCACCGTGCGCGCGATGGCGCCCAGCTCATCCAGCACGCTTTGCGGACCGATGTCTCCCGCATGCAGGATCAGGCCGCACGCCTTGGGCGCCACGCTGTCCGCCTGCTCCTCCGAAAGCACAGCGCCGCCATCCGGCGCACATTCCACGCGCGCCGTGCGGAAGATGGCGCCTTCCAGTTCATCTGAGCTCCATGCGCCCTGGAACAGCCGGAATGCCGCGTCCGGCAGCGCCCCGTGAGTGTCACTGATCACGCCGATGCGCGCACGCGCCATGGCCGTCTCCTCCTCTTTCATCGCTTTCGCTGATGGTAGCTGAAAGCAGAGCCGCGCGCGGTGTCCGTTCCCTGACAAGATGGCGAAGGCGCGCAGATGAGAGCCATTGAGCGCTGATAATTGACGGACACGGATGCGGACGAGTTGCGAAGGAGCGCCCCATGGCCGCTGGAACCGGCACGGAACCGAACTTGCTGATCATCTACACCGGCGGCACCATCGGCATGGTGGAAGACCCTGCCACGCACGCACTGGTGCCGTTCGACTTCGAGCACCTCATGGAGAACGCGCCGAAGATAGGACGGCTGGGCTGCCAGCTTGACCACATGACGTTCACGCCGCCCATCGATTCATCCAACATGGATCCGGCCCATTGGAAGCGGATCGCACAGATCATCGCGCAAGGATATGACCGCTATGACGGCTTCGTGGTGCTGCACGGCACGGACACCATGGCCTACACCGCCTCCGCGCTCTCGTTCATGTTGCCGAATCTGAGAAAGCCAGTGATCCTGACCGGGTCGCAGCTGCCCATCGGGGAAGTGCGCGAGGACGGTACGCAGAACCTCATCACCGCGCTGCAGATGGCCGCGGCGAAGGGCGCTGATGGTGAACCCCAAGTGCAGGAGGTGGCCATCTCCTTCGGACGCTTCCTTTTGCGCGGGAACCGCTCCACCAAAGCGAGCTCCACTGATTTCGGCGCGTTCAGATCATTCAACTTTGCGCCCTTGGCTGAGATGGACCTGCATTTCACCTTCAACGAGGACAAGCTCTTGCGCGCTGCCGTCGACGCTGCGTTCGCGCCTCAGTACGAGATGGACAGTGCCGTGGGCGTGGTGTTCCTCTATCCCGGCATCACCGAAGCCGTGCTGCACGCGCAGCTTTCCGTGCCAGGGATGAAGGGGGCGGTGCTGCGCACGTTCGGTGCCGGGAATGCGCCCACGGAGCCGTGGTTCTTGGAGGCGCTGGAGGATGCCGCACACGCCGGCAAGGTGTTGGTGAACGTGACCCAGTGCCCGGCCGGCGGCGTGGAGGAGAAGCGCTATGCCACCGGGGATGCGTTGGCGCGCGCGGGCGTGGTGTCCGGATACGACATGACGTGCGAAGCGGCGCTCACGAAGATGATGCATCTGTTCGGGCGCGGGCATTCTGCAGCTGAGGTGGCGCAGGGGATGCAGGAGCCGCTTGCGGGGGAAATGACGCGGTGAATGAACACGGGAACATTGCTTGCATGCGGATGCAGCAGAGGGTCCGTTCCGGATGTGCAGAAGGTGCAGAAGAGACGTTCCAAATTGCACATAGAAGCTAGGGATGCTGATGTGCAGAAGGGACGTTCCAAATTGCACATAGAACAAGATCATCAGCAATGAAAGATCATTCCTATGTGCGATTTGGGACGTCCCTTCTGCACATCCGGAGGATCATTC
>CANSWY010000027.1 GCA_947650915.1 uncultured Eggerthellaceae bacterium
CCTTGGCCCGGGGCGCACCGGTGTGGTGGTTTGGGGGCGCGCTGCGGTGGTGCCTGCGGGCCGCCCGCGGGGGGGCCCGGGGGCGCGGCTCTTGATGTGCAAAAGGGACGTCCCAAATTGCACATAGGAACAGTCTTTCAGCGCGTTCAGCCATTTCCTATGTGCGATTTGGAACGTCCCTTTCGCACATCAGGCAACCTCGCAGGTGCGATTCGGAACGTCCCTTTTGCACATCAGGCAACCTCTCAGGTGCAATTCGGGCGAGCCTTTCGCACCTCAGCAGGCAGCTCAGAGCTCTATGCGTTCGAACATGTCTTTGCCTACACCGCAAACGGGGCAGACGAAATCATCCGGCAGCTCATCCACCATTTCGATGTAACCGCACACCTTGCAGCGCCAGCCGATCTTCGGCGCGCTCTCCTCAGATGCATTCGATGTGCTCACGGGTTCGTTCATCTCGGTCTCCTCTTCTGTATAGGTTGCAGCCTTCGGCGGCGTCTTGCCGCGCAGCACTTCGTGGTAGTACGTGTAGGTGAGCGGCGTCTCTTCGCCGATCATGTCCGCGGCCTCCACCGGCCCGATGAGCATCACATGCGTGCCCACGTCCACCTGGTCGCGCACGCTGACCACGAACTTCGCCACGCATGAATCCAGCACCTGTGGCAGATCGTCACCGCACAGGGAGTGTTCGATGGTGCTGAACTTGTCCACATCGCGGGACGACTTGAATCCGAACAGCCCAATCAGCTCCATGGTGGCGGACTGTCCCAGCACGCTGACGGCGAACATGCCCGTCTCAAGGATGGCCTGCGTGGTGGCGTTCTCCTTGTTGAGCGACACGCTGGCCATGGGCGGTTCGGCCGCCACCTGTTGGAACGTGTTCGCCACGCACCCCATCTTCTTGCCGGACGCGTCCACTGCCGTGATCAGATACAGTCCGTAACTGAGCGTGTGGAATGCCGTCTTGTCCACCATGAGCGTCCCTTTCCTGGAGGCACCAGAGCCGCAACGCGGCGTGTTTCGCCCCATGGTAGCCCTCGCGAGCACGCCGAACGCACCGCCCCCACGTTTGTGACGAATGCGTAAAAGTGATAGGCAAGGTTGCCCCAAATCGCACCTGCAAGGTTGCCTGATGTGCAAAAGGGACGTCCCAAATTGCACATAGAAAAAGTCTCCCAGTGCGCATGAACATCTGCTATGTGCAATTTGGAACGTCCCTTTTGCACATCCCGGAACGATGACCATTTGTGCGCATCCAAAGCGAAGCAGCCCGGCGGGCGGGTGCCTGCCGGGCTGCGAAAACCCTGGAGCCAACGAGCGGACTCGAACCGCTGACCTACGCATTACGAGTGCGTTGCTCTACCAACTGAGCCACGTTGGCTTCAACGTGAGCCGCACCGCGTGGCGCAGCTTCGGGGAAGTATATCGAACCCGTGAAGGCGGCGCAAGCGTCCACGCGCTCTGGCGTCCAGCGCCAGTTCGGCATCCCGCAAGCGGCCGTCCGCTACATCGGCGGGAAGCGCAGCGCCAGATATCCGGCGGCAATGGCCACGGTCAGCAGCATGAGCGGGAAACCCACCTTCAGATACTGCACGAACGTGATGGTGTGCCCGTTCTTGCGGGATATGTCAGACAGCACCACGTTCGCCGACGCGCCGATGAGCGTGCCGTTCCCGCCCAGGCACGCGCCCAGGGACACCGCCCACCACAGCGGCGTCACGTCCATGCCCGTTGCCTGCATGGATCCCAAGATGGGGATCATGGTGGCCACGAACGGGATGTTGTCCAAGAACGAGGACACCAGGGCGGAGCCGAACACCAGCACCAGCATGGTGAGGAACACGTTGCCGCCGGTCACGCCCACAAGCCATGCGGCCAGCATGTCGATCACGCCCGTGGCCGTCATGGCGCCCACGATGACGAACAGCCCCGCGAAGAACACCAGCGTGGTCCATTCCACCTGCGCCAGCGCCGTGTCGATGTCCGCGCGCGACACCAGCAGGATGAGGGCAGCTGCCGCCAGCGCGACGACGCTGGATTCCCAGCCCAGCGCGCCATGGCCCATGAACCCTGCCACCACCAGGCAGATCATGACCACGGATACGCGCAGAAGCCGGTGGTCCTTCACATAGTCCACCGGATCCAGCGCCAGCACGGCGCTGATCTCAGAAGCCGGTGCGGACAGCTTTCGCCCGTACAGGAAGTAGAACACCGCGCACACCACCGCCAGGATGACGATCACGGCCGGCGCGTCCACCATGATGAAGTCCGCGAACCCGTAGCCCGCGGCGGACCCGATCATGATGTTCGGCGGATCCCCGATGAGCGTGGCCGTCCCGCCGATGTTCGACGCCATGATCTCCGTCAGGAAGAACGGCACCGGATCCACTTTCAGCAGCTTGCAGATGTTGAGCGTCATGGGGCCCATGAGCAGCACCGTGGTCACGTTGTCCAAGAATGCGGACAGCAGCGCCGTGAGCAGCACGAACAGGAGCATGATGCGCCACGGGTCCCCTTTCGCCAGGTGCGCGCATTTGACCGCCAGGTATTCGAACAGCCCGGAGAGCTTGACCACGCCCACGAAGAGCATCATGCCGAACAGCACGCCCAGCGTGTTGAAATCCACGTGTTCCAGGGCTTCGTTGAACGGCATGATCCCCAGCATCATCACCAGTGCGGCACCCGCCAGCGCCACCACGGCGCGGTGCACCTTTTCAGAGATGATGACCGCCAGCGCGATCACGAAAATGGCGACGGATGCCAGTTGCGCTAAGTCCATGGGATGCTCCTTGATCGCTTGGCAAGCCATTCTAGCGAATGTAAACTTGACGGCCATATGGGGGCACGGCCATACGGGGCTGACGGATGCAAGGCATGGATGCAAAGGAGAGCAGATGACCGTTCGGGCACACCTCGCGCAAGCAGCCAGCGGCGTCCTGACCTGGGGTCTGCGCCACATCGCGCGCCGCCCGGCGGCGAACCTGCCCGGCATCGTGGGGCTGGCGCTGGACCCCCGCCTCATCGCCGACCTGCGCGAACGCATCCGTGAAGGGTCGGTGGTGGTGGTGGGCACCAACGGCAAGACCACGGTCACGAACCTCATCGCGGACGTGATGGAGCGCGCGGGGCGCAGCGTGGTCTGCAACCGCACCGGCGCGAACCTGAAGAGCGGCGTGGCTTCTGCGCTGCTGCACACGCGCGGTGCGGACTGGGGCGTCATCGAATGCGACGAGCTGTGGTCGGCGAAGGTGCTGCCTGACTTGCGGCCCACCTATATGGTGTTGCTGAACCTCTTCCGCGACCAGCTGGACCGCTGCGGTGAGATCGACCGTATCCAGGACGCCATCGTGGCGGGGCTGGTGGCTTCGCCGGAAACGGCGCTCATCTACAACGCGGACGATCCGCTGTGCGAAATGGTGGCGCGTCGCGTGGCCGCCGGGCGCGCCGAGGGCGGCGAAGGGGGAACGCCCGGCCCGGCCAGCGTGCCGTTCGGCGTGTCCGGCTGCATGAACCTGGTCCAGAACGTGGTAGCGGATGCCACCATGTGCCAGGCCTGTTCGCACATGCTGGACTACGAATACCGCCAGTACGGCCAGCTGGGCGCGTACGCCTGCCCGCACTGCGGCTTCACGCGCTCGCCGCTGGCGTTCCAGGCGGAAGACGTGCGCTTGGACGCCCGTTCGCTCACCTTCACCATCCATGACACGGGGACGGTCCAGATGTCACGAATTTCGGCGAAGCTGGCCGGATCCTACATGGTGTACAACCTGACGGCCGTGTTCGCCGCCTGCGTGAGCTGCGGCTGCACGCCGGATGAGGTGCAAGAGGCGGTGGCCGCGTTCAACCCGAAGAACGGCCGGCTGCAGGAATACTGCGTGGACGGCCGCCGCACGCTGCTGAACCTGGCGAAGAACCCCACCGGCTTCAACCAGAACCTGCGCATCGTGGGCGCGGACGGGGGGCCGCGCGTGGTGGCGTTCTTCATCAACAGCCGCGACGTGGACGGCCACGACATCTCCTGGATCTGGGACATAGATTTCGAAGAGCTGCTGGCCCAGCCGAACATCCAGGCGGTCTTCGCCGGGGGCGAACGCCGCAACGACCTGCAGGTGCGCCTCAAGCACGCGGGCGTGGAGGCGCAGCTGACGGACGGCATCCAAGACGTGTTCGCGCGGGTGAGGGAGATGCCGAACGTGGCACCGGATGCGGCGGTGTACGCCATTGCGAACTACACGGCGCTGCCGCCGGTGCACGCCGCGCTGGACCGGATGGCCGCCGCTGAGCCCACTTGCCCGCTCCCACAGTTGACACAGTTGACACAGGGGACGGTTCCCTGTGTCGATCCTGGAACACAGGGGGCGGTTCCCTGTGCGCACGCCGTCCGCATCGTGCACATGCTGCCCGACCTGCTGAACCTCTACGGCGACGGCGGCAACGTGCGCATCCTGGCGAACCGCCTGGCGTGGCGCGGCGTGCCGGTGGAGGTGCGGGAGGTGCGCTACGGCGAAGACGCGCACCTGGAGGACGCTGACCTGGTGTTCATCGGCGGTTCGCCCGACCGCGAACAGCGCCTGGCCAGCCAGCAGCTGGGACAGATGCGGGACGAGCTGGCGGCCTACGTGGAGGCGGACGGTCCGGTGCTGGCCATCTGCGGCGGGTATCAGATGCTGGGCCGCACGTGGCTTCTGGACGGCGAAGAGGTGCCGGGTCTTGGCATCCTGCCCATCGAGACGCGGCGGCCGGGCACGTCGGCCGACCGCCTGGTGGACGACATCGCGCTGGAAACGGACCTGGCTGAGCTGCCGGTCATCGGGTACGAGAACCATGCTGGGCGCACCGTGCTGGACGCGGGCGTGCAGCCGTTCGGGCGCGTGGTGTCGCGCACCGGGAGCGGCAACGGGGCGCCTGCGGAGGGCGGCCCGGCGGCTGACGGCGTGCGCTTCCGCAACGTGGTGGGCACGTATCTGCACGGCCCGTTGCTGGCGAAGAATCCGGACGTGGCCGACTGGCTGCTGGCCCGCGCGCTGGAACGGCGCGCCGTGCGCACGGGCGCGCCTTCGCCCAGCCTTGCCCCGCTGGATGACGCCCCCGAACGCGCCGCGAACGCCTTCATGGCCCACAAGCTCATCCCCTGATGTGCAAAAGGGACGTCCCAAATCGCACCTGCGAAATCGCCTGATGTGCAAAAGGGACGTCCCAAATTGCACATAGGAGCAATCTTTCAGTGCTGGCTCTCTATTCCTATGTGCAATTTGGAACGTCCCTTTCGCACATGGCAGGGGGTTGCGCCTGGTTTGCCATGCTCTTATGCCATGGCCTCCGCCTTCGGCTCCGGCCATATCGCGGCCTTGCGGCCGCTGTATTCAAGAGCGGGCTTCAACGCGCTCCGCGCGTAGCGCCCTTGCCCCCCGTGCATCATCCCCTGATGTGCAAAAGGGACGTCCCAAATCGCACCTGCGAAATCGCCTGATGTGCAAAAGGGACGTCCCAAATTGCACATAGGAGCAATCTTTCAGTGCTGGCTCTCTATTCCTATGTGCAATTTGGAACGTCCCTTTTGCACATCTGCATTTCGGGGCGGGGGGTCTTTTACGCCACGGATGACGAAGTTGCGGTATAACAAAGAGCAACACACGTCAGGAGAACGCACACATGGGTCTTTCGCGCAGGCAATGGTTCGCCATATCCGTCATCGTCTTCGGCACGTTCGTCACCGTCTTGAACCAGACGCTGGTGGCGCCCGCGCTGCCCTCCATCATGGAGGACACGCACGTGGACGCGGCCATGGCGCAGTGGCTCACCACCGGCTTCACGCTGGTGAACGCCATCATGATCCCCATCACGGCTTACCTGCAGGACCGGTTCTCCACCAAGCGGCTGTTCTTGTTCTCCATGGCGCTGTTCCTGGCGGGCGCGCTCATGTGCGGCCTCACGCCGAACTTCCCCGTGCTCCTGGCGGGCCGTCTGGTGCAGGCCATGGGCGCGGGCATCCTCATGCCCATGTCCATGACGGTGCTCCTGGTCAGCTTCCCGGTGGAGAAGCGCGGCGCGGCCATGGGCATCTTCGGCCTGGTCATCGCGTTCGCACCGGCCATCGGCCCCACGGTGGGCGGCATCGTGGTGGACACGGCGGACTGGCACATCATGTTCTTGGGGATCAGCGCGCTCACCGCGGTGGTGCTGGTGCTGGCGGCCATCCTCATGGAGAAGAAGGAAGCGGGCGGCCACAAGGGCGATGCCGCGTTCGACGCCCTTTCCGTGACGCTCTCCACGCTGGGCTTCGGCGGCCTGCTGTACGGCTTCTCCGCCGTGGGCAGCACGGGACTCAGCGTCATCTCCGGCGCAGCCATGGCGGTGGGCGCCGTTTGCGTGGTGTGGTTCTTCATCCGCCAGACGCATCTGGAAGTGCCCATGCTGCGCGTGAAGGTGCTGTACAACCGCAAGTTCCTGGTGGCTACCATCATCGGCATGCTGGTGCAAGGGTCCCTTTTAGCGGCGGCCATCCTCATGCCCATCTACATCCAGACGCTGTTGGGCTTCCCGGCCACTATCTCCGGCCTGGTGCTCATGCCGGGCGCCATCATCATGGGCATCATGAATCCGGTGGCGGGCAAGCTCTTCGACAAGCACGGCCCGCGCACGCTGGGCATCGTCGGCATGGGGCTGTTGTTCGTCACGTCGCTGGGGTTCGGCATCCTCACGCTGGATTCGCCCCTGTGGTACCTGGTGGTGCTCTACATCGTGCGCATGTTCTCCATGGCGCTGGTGAACATGCCCATCACCACCTGGGGCATGAACGCCCTTGACACGAAGCTCATGAATCACGGCACCAGCGTGAACAACACGCTGCGCCAGGTGGCCGGGTCTCTTGGCACGGCCATTGTGGTGTCCGTGTCAGCGGGCGTGCAGAACGCCGGCACGGCCAGCATGGGCCAGACGGATGCCACCATGCTGGGCATCGATGTGGCGTTCATGGTGTGCGCGGCCATGGTGCTGGTGGGGTTGGTGCTGACGGTCATCTTCGTGAAGGACAAGCCGGGCACCACCGAAGCGGTGGGCCGCGAAGCGCGCGAAGGCGCTGTGCCGGCAACGGCGGCGGACGAGGGCAACAGCGCCCAGAACAAGCAGCTGCTGCGCCGCATCATGAAGACGGACGTGTATTCGCTTCTGCCCACGGCCACGGTGCATGACGCCATGGAGCTGTTCATCAGCAAGAAGATCAGCGCGTGTCCCATCGTGGATGAGCACGGTGAACCGGTGGGTTTCATTTCGGATGGGGATATCCTGAAGCAGCTGTCGCGCCAAAGCGGTTCCTATACGGATCCCATCGTGCTGATCGCCATGTCCGCCACGGACACCACTTCCTATGACGAGAAACTGGCGCACATCATGGAGCTGCCGGTCAGCGCCGTGGGCGCGAAGGGCACCATCGGCGTGAACATCCATGCGGACCTGGAGGAGGTCTGCCGGGTGCTGGCGAACAACCACCTGAAGAAGGTGCCCGTCATCGAAGACGACCGCATCGTCGGCATCATCAACCGCTCCGACATCACCCAATATTCCATGGAGTCCTACCTCTCCACCCGCTGATCCCTGATGTGCAGAAGGGACGTCCCAAATTGCACATAGGAGCAATCTTTCAGTGCTGGCTCTCTATTCCTATGTGCAATTTGGAACGTCCCTTTTGCACATCCCGGAACATTGCCCCCCTGAGCAATTTGGAACGTCCCTTTTGCACATCCGCTACCATGACGGCATGCATGCGAACACGGTCAAAACGGTTTGCGTCTGGGCGCTGGTGGCGGCCTGGTGCGCCTTCATCTTCTTCGCCTCCGCGCATACCGGCGCTGACCTGGACGCGGGGGATGATCTTCTCTCGCGCATCCGCCTGACGCTGGACGCGTGGCAGACTGCCGCATTCGGCCCGGACGCGGACGTCATCTCAACGGCGGCCCACTTCCTGGAATTTCTGGTGCTGGGCGTCCTCCTCTTCCTGGCCCTTTCGCGCCATTTCGAACGCCCCCGCACGGCGCTGGCCGTTGCCATCGTGCTGGCCAGCATGTACGGTGCCACGGACGAATTCCATCAGCTCTTCGTCGACGGCCGCGTTTGCGACCCGCTGGACTGGCTCACGGACACCCTCGGTGCCGCCCTGGGTGCCGCGCTCACCTGGCATAAAGCCCACAGATCCTGATGTGCAGAAGGGACGTCCCAAATTGCACATAGAAAGAATCATTCAGTGCGCATAGACCTATCCTATGTGCAATTTGGAACGTCCCTTCTGCACATCCCGGAAGTGAGGGCCTATGGATCAAAAGCAAGCGTACGAATCGTTCGAGAAATACCTCAAGTCGCACAATCTGCCCCATGTCCTGGGCACGGAGCCGCTCGACGATGGGGCGCGGGCGCCGCTCGTGACCATGGTGTTCCCGGCAGAGCTCTGTCCGGGCGGCGTGGTGGAGGGCTGCGTCTGGTTCTATCCTGAAGGCATGGAGGCGCGCGTCTATTATTCAGAAGCAGGCGCGGAGTTCTGCCGCGAAAGCCCCCATCGTCCAGAGCTCTACTGGCTGCTGAACTTCATCAACGCTCGCGTGTTCCCGCGCGCCGCAGACGGGTTCGGCAACCGCTTGTATCAGCCGCACGGCCTGTTCACGCCGCGGTTCTACCTGACCGAAGATGACCAGTTCGACATCACCATGACCACAGCCATCGACTACAACGTGTTCGGTCTTGCGCCTTTGGAGACGGCGGATTACCTCACCATGTTCTGCCCTAGCCTCCTGAAGCAGCTGTCCCGACCCATCTTCTTCTTGCTGCTGGGAGAGTGGACCGTCGAAGAGTCCATCGCCGCCATCACCGCGAACGCGTGACAGATGTGCAGAAGGGACGTCCCAAATCGCCTGATGTGCAGAAGGGACGTCCCAAATTGCACATAGGAAACGACCTTCTGCACTGATTCGCTTTTCCTATGTGCAATTTGGAACGTCCCTTCTGCACATTTCGAAACGTTGACCCTATGTGCAATTTGGAACGTCCCTTCTGCACATCCCGGAACGCAGAGCCTTTGCGCATCCGGAAGACGTTCCTTTTGCACGTTCCTGTGACAAACGCGCATCGCGTTCGCGCGTGGTTCGCCTTTGCCGTAGGATATGGCGCGTACGGCAAACCTGACAAGAGAGAGTGATCTGCGTGCCTGAGGGCGTATCCATTGCCATCAGCCTCATCCTGGTGGTGCTATTCCTGTTGATGAACGCGTTCTTCGTGATCGCTGAATTCGCGCTGGTGCGCGTGCGCAAGTCCCAGCTCGAACTGGCCGCCGCGAAAGGCGTGAAGGGGTCCAAGAACGCGCTGCTCATCGCGAACGACGTGAACGCGTACCTGTCCGCCTGCCAGCTGGGCATCACGCTGGCGTCCCTGGCCTTGGGCTGGCTGGGCGAACCCGTGTTCGCCGCGCTCATCCGTCCCGTGTTCGAACTGTTCCACGCGCCGGAAGCCCTCATCGAAGTGTGCGCCGTGGCCATCGGCTATTTCATCATGACCAGCCTGCATGTGGTGGTGGGCGAACTCATCCCGAAATCGCTGGCCATCTTCTCCACGGAGAAATACGCGCTGCACACAGCCACGCCGCTGCTCGTCTTCTACAAGGTCACGTATCCCATCATGTGGCTGTTCAATTCGCTCACCAACGGTTTCGTGCGACTGTTGGGCCATGATCCGGCGAATGAACATGAGGTGTACACCGGCGATGAGATCAAGCTGCTGGTGGACGAATCCACCGAAAGCGGCCTCATCAACCCAGAACAGAACGAATTCGTGGACAACGTGCTGGACCTGGGGGGCAAGGACGCGGAATCCATCATGACGCCGCGCACGGACGTGGTGTTCCTTGACATCGAAGATCCGCTGGCGGAGAACCTGGAGGCCATCAAACAGCACAAATACACGCGCTACCCGGTGTGCCGCGGCAGCCGTGACCACGTGATCGGGTTCGTGCACATCAAGGACCTGTACGGCCTCCCGCTGGAAACCCCCATGAGCGAATGGAAGATCCGCGAACTGCCGCCCATTCCGGAAAGCGTGCCCATCGCGCGCCTGATCGACGTCCTGCAGGAGGAGCGCACAGAGATCTGCCTGGTGGTGGATGAGCACGGCGGCACGGCGGGCATCGTCACGCTGGCGGACATCATGGAACAGATCGTCGGGCGGATCGACGACGAATACCGCCACGACGCGGATGACGAAGTGGTGCAGCTGCCGGACGGCACGCTGGTGATCGACGGCAGCATGGCCATCGACGAAGTGGAAGAGCACATCGGCTTCGCGCCTCCGGGCATGGGGGACGTGGAAACGGCGGCGGGGCTTTTGCTCATGCTGCTGGACAAGATCCCTGATGAGGGGGATTCCATCACCATCGAAGACGTTGACGGCATCAGCCAGGCGAAGGCCACGTTCACTGTGGTGTCCATGGACCGCCTGCGCGTGGACAAGATCGCCGTGGAAGTGGCGCGCCCGCAGGAGGCGTCCGCTGGTATATAATCACCAGCGCACCTGAGCGCCCGGGTGGCGGAACGGCAGACGCAGCGGACTCAAAATCCGCCGTTCGCAAGAACGTGTGGGTTCAAATCCCACCCCGGGCACCACTTCGGGCTGCCGCTGCGAAGACGCAGTGCACTTGATCTTGGCGCTCCAAGCACTTCTTCTTCGCGTACGAAGTACGCTCAGGCGTGCTTTCACGCCAACCTCAAGCACTCTGCGCCTTCTCGCTAGCTTTGCTTGCTGCTGATCGTCTTCGCAATCGTTGCGTGTGGGCTGTTCCAACTGGGATTCATCCCCTGTGCCATGGAGCGCGGGTTCGATCGCGACGGGTGGGTGTTTCGTTTTCTCGGTGAACGGCAGCAATCTAGTCTATAATGCTCTCCCAAAAGAGAACAATCCATGAATGATGTTCGCGTACTGGATTCGTGCGCGTTGATGCTTGGAGGATACTGTGCTGAAAGCCATCATCGTTGACGACGAAGCGCCCGCGCGGTCAGAGCTCGCCTATCTGTTGGGTGAGGTCGGCGGCGTCGAAGTGGTGGCTGAGGCGGCGGGCGTCCGTGAAGCCATCGAGAAGCTGAAGGAATACCCGTGCGATGTCATGTTCCTTGACATCAACATGCCGGAGGCCACGGGCCTGCAGCTGGCAGAGGCGCTGCAGCACCTGAAGTTCCCGCCGGAGGTGGTGTTCGTCACGGCCTACAGCGAACACGCGCTGGACGCGTTCCAGGTGAACGCGCTGGACTACCTGGTGAAACCGGTGGAAACGGATCGTCTTGCACAGGCAATACAGCGCGTTCGCGAACACGTTGCCTTGCACGTGCAGGCGCAGAAGAGCGAACGCATCCCGGTGGAAAAGGGTGGCAAGAAGATCCTCATCGGGATCGACAGCATCCGGTTCGTGAAGGCGCGCGATGATTACGCTTACCTGCAGACGGACGCGGACCGCTATTTCTCCACGGTTAGCCTGGCGCAGCTGGAGAAGCGTCTGGACGGCCACGGGTTCTTCCGCGTGCACCGCGCTTACTTGGTGAACCTCTCCATGATCGAAGAGGTGGAGACCATCAAGGGCGGCACGCTGTCCCTCACGCTGAACGGCGTGGACGAGAAGATCCCCGTCAGCCGTCGTCGCGTCTCCGCCCTGAAAAAAGCCCTCGGCATCTGATCCATCGATGTGCAAAAGGGACGTCCCAAATTGCACATAGGGACAGTCTTTCAGTGCGCATACACTTATCCTATGTGCAATTTGGAACGTCCCTTTTGCACATCCGGAAAGTGTGCGTTCCGCAAAGAGCGCGGAAAGCCTGATATGGAACGGCCTGCGCGGCGCTGGCGCACCGTGTGAGACCAACCTGCCAGTCGTGCAGCTTCTTCCCTGATGTGCGGAGGGGATACCCGGATCGCACATAGAGCGAGCATCTCATGATGTGCAAAAGGGACGTCCCAAATTGCACATAGGGACAGTCTTTCAGTGCGCATAGACCTATCCTATGTGCAATTTGGAACGTCCCTTTTGCGCATCCGCGGGAAAGAGCGGCAGGCCGCGAATCCATAAAAACTCCACACTTCATAGAAAACTTCCTTGACGCTCCGGTAACGAATCCCTAATTTGGACGATTGCTGCATTTTGCAGAAAACCCGGAACAACAAAGGAGGAGAAGCTTCGTGGCCAAGCTCAAGAAATCCACCTCATCTGAGCTCTATCGCGAACGAAGGAGCTTCGCGAAGATCCAGGACGTCATGGATCTCCCGAACCTGATCGGCATCCAAACGGACAGCTTCGAATGGTTCAAGGATGAAGGCATCCGCCAGGCGTTCGAGGACATCGGGCCCATTGAATCCAACTCCAAGGACATGTCGTTGGAGTACCTCAGCCATCACTTCGATGAGCCGCAGTACAACGTCGACGAATGCAAGGAGAAGGACGTCACCTATCAGGCGCCGCTCACGGTGGTGTTCAACTACACCAACCGCAACACCGGCGTGCAGGCAGAGATCCCCATCTTCTTGGGGGATTACCCGCTCATGACGAACCGCGGCACATTCATCATCAATGGCACGGAACGCGTCGTCGTCTCCCAGCTGGTCCGTTCGCCCGGCGTGTACTTCGGCAGCGAACGCGACAAGACGTCCGACAAGATCATCTACAACGCGAAGGTGATCCCCAGCCGCGGCGCCTGGCTTGAATTCGAAACGGACAAGCGCGACATCCTCTCCGTCCGCATCGACCGCAAGCGCAAGCAGCCGGCCACGCTGCTCGTGCGCGCGCTGGGCATGGCGGAGACCAGCGAAGAGATCGTGGAGCTGCTGGGGGACTCTGACATGGTTCGCCGCACGCTGGAGCGCGATCCTGCCACCACCCGCGAAGAAAGCTTGATCGAACTGTACAAGCGCTTCCGCCCCGGCGAGCCGCCCACGGTTGATTCCGCGCGCACGCTCTTGGACGGCCTCTTCTTCAACCCGCAGCGCTACGACCTGGCGAAGGTCGGCCGCTACAAGATGGACAAGAAGCTGGACGAGGACCCGGAGGAGAACCAGTCCTCCACGCTCACCCGTGAAGACATCGCCCGCACCATGCGCTACATCATCAACCTGCATGATGGCGTGGAGGGCTACCACACCGACGACATCGACCACTTCGGCAACCGCCGCATCCGCACGGTGGGCGAACTGATCCAGAACCAGTTCCGCATCGGCATTTCCCGCATGGAGCGCGTGGTGCGCGAACGCATGAGCATGCAAGACACCGACGAGGTGAACCCGAACGCGCTGGTGAACATCCGTCCCATCGTGGCGGCCGTGAAGGAGTTCTTCGGCTCCTCCCAGCTGTCCCAGTTCATGGACCAGACGAATCCGGCCTCCGGCATCACGCACAAGCGCCGTCTGTCAGCGCTGGGTCCGGGCGGTCTGTCCCGCGAACGCGCCGGCTTCGAAGTCCGCGACGTCCACACCTCCCACTACGGCCGCATGTGCCCCATCGAAACGCCTGAAGGCCCGAACATCGGCCTGATCGGCTCGCTGGCGGCCTACGCCCGCGTGAACGCGTTCGGCTTCATCGAAAGCCCGTACCGCCGCGTGGTGGACGGCAAGGTCACGGACGACGTTGACTACCTCACCGCCGACGAAGAAGAGAACTACGTCATCGCTCAGGCGAACGATTCGTTCGACCCGGAAACCCGCCAGTTCGGCACGTTCGACAAGGACGGCAAGTTCGTGCCCGCCAAACGCGTGCTCTGCCGCATGAAGAACGCGGCCGGCGAATTCGGCGAACCCGGCGAAGTGCCGCCGGAGCAGGTGGACTACATGGACGTGTCCCCGCGCCAGATGACCAGCGTGGCAACGTCCCTCATCCCGTTCCTTGAGCATGACGACGCGAACCGCGCGCTCATGGGTTCCAACATGCAGCGCCAGGCCGTGCCGCTGCTGCGCACGGAAGCGCCGTACGTGGGCACGGGCATCGAACACCGCATCGCGGTGGACTCCGGTGAGATCCTGGTGGCCCAGAACCCGGGCGTGGTGGACTACGTGGACGGCCAGACCATCATCGTGGAGACCACCGAAGGCGAATACGACGAATACCTGATCCCCAAGTTCCAGCGCTCCAACCAGTCCGGTTCCATCAACCACCGGCCCATCGTGCGCCCCGGTGACAAGGTGCAGGCGGGGGATGTGCTGGCGGACGGCCCCAGCTGCGACCACGGCGAACTGGCCCTGGGCGCCAACCTCATGGTGGCCTACATGCCCTGGGAAGGCTACAACTACGAGGACGCCATCATCGTGTCCGAACGCGTGGTGGCCGAAGACTTGCTGACGTCCATCCACATCGCGGAATACGAGGTGGACGCGCGCTCCATCAAGCTGGGCAACGAAGAGATCACCCGTGAGATCCCGAACATATCAGATGACATGATCACGGATCTGGATGCGGACGGCATCATCCGCATCGGCGCGGAAGTGTTCCCCGGGGACATCCTGGTGGGCAAGGTCACGCCGAAGGGCGAAACGGAGCCCACCTCCGAAGAGCGCCTGCTGCGCGCCATCTTCGGCGCGAAGGCCCACGAGGTGCGCGACACGTCCCTGCGCGTGCCCCACGGCTCCGGCGGCCGCGTCATCGGCGTGCTGCGCTTCTCGCGCGACGCCGGGGATGACCTTCCGCCCCAGGTGAACGAGCTGGTGCGCGTGTACGTGGCCCAGAAGCGCAAGGTGCAGCAGGGCGACAAGCTGTCCGGTCGCCACGGCAACAAGGGCGTCATCTCCCGCGTGCTGCCCGTGGAGGACATGCCCTACCTGGCAGACGGCACGCCCATCGACGTCATCCTGAACCCGCTGGGCGTTCCCTCCCGTATGAATGTGGGCCAGCTGCTGGAGAACCACCTGGGCTGGGCCGCGAAGTGGGGCTGGTCGGACGCGGAGGACACGGACGAGGTGGTGGAAGGCCCCCTGTTCGTCTCCACGCCGGTGTTCGACGGTGCCACCGAAGATGAGATCTCCGACGCCATCATCAAGGCGAACCGCAACCTCATCAACATCAACCATAAGAAGTACGGTGACAAGGCGCGCGACGAATTCGTGCCGCAGCTGACGCCCACCGGCAAGACTTGGCTCTATGACGGCCGCACCGGCGAAAAGTTCCGCGAACCCATCACCGTGGGTGCCACGTACATCCTGAAGCTGGGCCACATGGTGGACGACAAGATCCACGCCCGCTCAACCGGCCCTTACAGCCTCATCACCCAGCAGCCGCTGGGCGGCAAGGCGCAGTTCGGCGGCCAACGCTTCGGCGAGATGGAAGTCTGGGCGCTCTACGCTTACGGCGCGTCCAACGTGCTGCAAGAGATCCTCACCGTGAAGTCGGACGACACCGCTGGCCGCGTGAAGTCCTATGAATCCATCGTCAAGGGTGAGAACATCCCGGCACCGGAGGTTCCGGAATCCTTCAAGGTGCTGGTGAAGGAGATGAAGTCCCTCTGCCTGAACGTGGAGCTGGAAGGCCGCGGTGGCACGGTGGATGCCAACATGGACACGGATGAAGGCGACGAGGACCGTGCGCTGTTCGAAGCGCTGGCGGCCGATGCCAAGAAGACGGAAGAGGAAGACGGCAACGAACTGGAGGGCTTGGCCGCTGAGCTGGGCGAACTGATCCAGGACATCGACCGCACCTCAACGGATGACCTGCTCATTGATGACGAACCAGCGGCTGCTGACACGAAGCGCGCGAAGGCCCCGGTGGGGGACGCGCTTGAGGATGTGGCCCGCGACCTTGCTGACCTGCTTGGCCAGGGAGAGGAGGAATAAAGATGCCGAACACCACCGAATTCGACGTGCGCAACTTCGATGCGCTCCGCATCTCTTTGGCCAGCGCAGAGGATGTGCGCAACTGGTCCCGCGGCGAGGTGAAGAAGCCGGAGACCATCAACTACCGCACCCTGAAGCCGGAAAAAGACGGCCTGTACTGTGAAAAGATCTTCGGTCCCACGCGGGATTGGGAATGCGCCTGCGGCAAGTACAAGCGCGTCCGTTTCAAGGGCATCGTGTGCGAACGCTGCGGCGTTGAGGTCACCCGCTCCAAGGTGCGCCGCGAACGCATGGGCCATATCGAACTGGCCGCGCCGGTGTCTCACATCTGGTACTTCAAAGGCAGCCCGTCCCGCTTGGGCTACCTTCTGGACATCCCGCCGAAGGAGCTGGAGAAGGTCCTGTACTACGCCAGCTCCATCATCACCAGCGTGGATCACGAAGCCCGCGAAGAGGATGCGGACGAACTGCGCGACGAACTGGCCGCTGACCTGGAGGAACTGGACGCCGAACGCGACCGCCTGATCGAGGCCACGCGCCGCCTGTCCGTCGACTACGTCCCCGAAGACGACGAATTCGTGGACGAGGATGACGCTGATGACCGCCTGTCCGCCGAAGAGGTGGAACAGGAGATCGCGGACATCTACGAAGAGTTCAACGAACGCAAGGCCCTTCGCCAGGACGCGCTGGACGAATTCATGAAGATCGAACCCAAGCAGCTGGTGCCGGACGAGGCCCTGTACCGCGAAATGCGCGCGAACTACCGTGATTATTTCACGGGCGGCATGGGCGCTGAAGCCGTGCGCGATCTGCTGGATGACATGGACCTGGAAGCGGCCTCTGAGGAGTTGCGCGACATCATCGCCAACGGCAAGGGCCAGAAACGCGCCAAGGCCGTGAAGCGCCTGAAGGTGGTGGACGCGTTCCTGAAGTCCGACAACCGCCCGGGTGACATGATCTTGGACGTCATCCCGGTCATCCCGCCGGATCTGCGCCCCATGGTGCAGCTGGACGGCGGCCGTTTCGCCACGTCAGACCTGAACGATCTGTACCGCCGCGTCATCAACCGCAACAATCGCCTGAAGCGCCTGCTGGATCTGGGCGCGCCTGAGATCATCGTCAACAACGAGAAGCGCATGCTGCAGGAGGCGGTGGACAGCCTGTTCGACAACGGCCGCCGCGGCCGCCCTGTCACGGGCCCGGGCAACCGCCCGCTCAAGTCCATCTCTGACATGCTGAAGGGCAAGCAGGGCCGCTTCCGCCAGAACCTGCTGGGCAAGCGCGTGGACTACTCCGGCCGTTCGGTCATCGTGGTAGGCCCGCAGCTGAAGCTGCACCAGTGCGGCCTGCCGTCCCAGATGGCGCTGGAGCTGTTCAAGCCGTTCGTCATGAAGCGCCTGGTGGAGCTGGAATACGCCGGCAACATCAAGTCTGCGAAGCGCGCAGTGGAGCGCGGCGCCAGCTACGTGTGGGACGTGCTGGAGGAGGTCATCGCTGACCACCCGGTGCTCTTGAACCGCGCCCCAACGCTGCACCGTTTGGGCATCCAGGCCTTCGAACCGGTGCTGGTGGAAGGCAAGGCCATCCGCCTGCATCCGCTGGTCTGCACCGCGTTCAACGCCGACTTCGACGGCGACCAGATGGCAGTGCATGTGCCGCTGGGCGCGGAAGCCCAGGCTGAGGCGCGCGTGCTCATGCTGTCCTCCAACAACATCAAGTCTCCGGCCCACGGCCGCCCGCTCACGGTGCCCACCCAGGACATGATCATCGGCCTGTACTACCTCACGGCCGCCCGCGACGGCTTCCCTGGCGAAGGCCGCGTCTTCACTGACATCGATGACGCCATGAACGCCTACGATGCCCGCGCTGACCTTGACCTTCAGGCGAAGATCTGGGTGCGCCTGCGCGTGGATTGCCAGGTGGCCACGGCTTACAACGTCTTCGAGGACCACAAGGCTGGGGAGCGCATCGAAACCACGGTGGGCCGCATCATCTTCAACGACGTGCTGCCGCCGGACTTCCCGTTCCTCAACTACGAGATGAACAAGACGGAGATCAGCCGCTTGGTGCAGGAGGTCTGCAACCGCTACACCATGTCTGAGATCCCGCCCATCCTGGACGGCCTCAAGGACGCGGGCTTCCACTACGCCACCCGCGCTGGCGTCACCGTGTCCGTCTACGACGCCACCATCCCGCCGAACAAAGGTGAGATCCTGGCTGCGGCGGATGCGAAGGTGGCCGCCATCGACGAAGATTACGAACTGGGCATGATGTCCGACGAAGAGCGCCACAAGCAGGTGGTGGACGTCTGGAACGAGGCCAACGAAGAGGTCGGCGACGCCATGGCGGACAACTTCGACCGGTTCAACCCCATCTACATGATGGCGTTCTCCGGCGCCCGCGGCAACATCAAGCAGATCCGCCAGCTGGCCGGCATGCGCGGCCTCATGTCGGATCCGAAAGGTGAGATCATCGACCGCCCCATCAAGGCGAACTTCCGCGAAGGCCTCTCCGTGTTGGAGTACTTCATCTCCACCCACGGTGCGCGCAAGGGCTTGGCCGACACGGCGCTCCGCACCGCTGACTCCGGTTACCTCACCCGCCGTCTGGTGGACGTGGCCCAGGACGTCATCGTGCGTGAGATCGATTGCGGCACCCACGAGGGCGTTCCGTACCCGCTGGAGAACGAAAAGGGCGCGCCGGACGAGAACCTGGTGGGCCGTTGCCTCCTGGAGCCGGTGGCGGACGCGAACGGCGAAGTGCTCATGGATGCGGGCGAGTACATCACATCCGTGGCGCAGATCGAATCCATGATGCGCGCGGGCGTGGAAGAGGTGGTCATCCGCACCATCATGACCTGCCATGCCGAACGAGGCGTCTGCCAGAAGTGCTATGGCTGGGATCTGGCCACGGGCCGTCCGGTGAACATCGGCACGGCGGTGGGCATCATCGCCGCCCAGTCCATCGGCGAACCGGGCACGCAGCTGACCATGCGCACGTTCCATACCGGCGGCGTTGCGGGCGAGGACATCACCCACGGCCTGCCCCGCGTGCAAGAGCTGTTCGAGGCGCGCAAGCCGAAGGGCCAGGCGGTGCTGGCAGAGATCTCCGGCACGCTGCAGGTCGGCGGCGACAAGACGTCCAAGACGCTGACCATCCATGACCAGGAAGGCAACATCCGCGAATACGTGGTGTCCCCGCGCGTCACCATGATGCCGGGCGTGGTGGATGGCTGCCAGGTGAGCGTCGGCCAGCAGCTGACGAAGGGCTCCGTGAACCCGCATGACCTGCTGCGCCTGACTGATCCGAACACCACGCTGCGCTACATCGTGGGCCAGGTCCAGGGCGTGTACGTCTCTCAGGGCGTGGACATCAACGACAAGCACATCGAGGTCATCGCGCGCCAGATGCTGCGCAAGGTGGCCGTGCT
>CANSWY010000028.1 GCA_947650915.1 uncultured Eggerthellaceae bacterium
GTGCGATTTGGGACGTCCCTTTTGCACATCAGGCAACCTTGCGGGTGCGATTTGGAACTCCCTTTTGCACATCTGAAAAGGTGTTGTGCAGCTTGTGGCAAAAACGTATGCAGTCCCCGGAATCAAGTAGGATGGGCGCATCATGAAAGGCGCGGCTGGGCAGATACGGCGCGTGGGAATCGACGCCGGTTCCAAGACCATCAAACTGGTGGTCTTGGACGACAGCGGCTCCATCGTGCATTCCGCCTACCGGCGCCATCGGTCCAACATCCGGGACACCCTGCGTTCGCTGCTGCATGACGCCATCTGGATGCACGGGGACGTGCGCGCGCAGGTGAGCGTCACCGGTTCGGCCGGCATCAGCGTGGCGAAGCTGCTGGGGCTGCCGTTCGTGCAGGAAGTGGTGGCCACCACCGAAGCCGTGCGGCGCACCATCCCGGACGCGGATGCGGTGGTGGAGCTGGGCGGCGAGGACGCGAAGGTGGTGTATCTCACCGGCGGCGTGGAGCAGCGCATGAACGCCACGTGCGCGGGCGGCACGGGCGGTTTCATCGACACCATCGCCTTCATGCTGGGCGTGCGCACCTCTGAGATGAGCCGCCTGGCGCTGGGCGCGCAACGCACCTACCCCATTGCAAGCCGGTGCGCGGTGTTCGCGCAGACGGACGTGCGGCCACTGCTGAACGAAGGCGCGTCGAAGGCGGACATCGCGGCCAGCGCGCTTGACGCGGTAGTGCGCCAGACGCTGGGCGGCCTGGCCTGCGGCCGCCCCTTGCAGGGCAAGGTGGTGTTCCTGGGCGGCCCGCTCCAGCACATCCCGGAACTGGTGAGCCGTTTCCGCAAGGCGCTGGATCTGGATCAGCGCGACGGCGTGAAGCCAGCGGACGCGCACCTCTACCCGGCCCTGGGCGCAGCCCTTTCGGCCGCCGAGGATGCGGAGGCGGTGCTGCTCACCCAGCTGGAAGAGCAGCTGGCGAACGCCCCGGAAGAGCTGGATGCCGAAGGGCTGCCGCGTTTGGCGCCGCTGTTCACCACAGATGCCGAACGGGACGCGTTCCGCGCGCGCCACGCGCAGGCGACATACCCCACGGCACGCGCGTTCGAAGCCGAAGGGCCGCTCTACCTGGGGGTGGACGCTGGGTCCACCACGGTCAAGCTGGCGCTCTTGGACGCGGACGGGAACCTCTTGCACAGCGATTATCGTCCCAGCCGCGGGGATGCGCTGGAGACCATCCGCGAGATGCTGCTCTCCGTCTACCGCGCGCTGCCGAAGAGCGCGCTCAAGGGCCACGCGCTGCCGTATTTGGCGCACGTCACGGCCACGGGCTACGGGGAGGAACTGCTGACGCGCGGCTTCGGCGCGGATTCCGGCGTGGTGGAGACCACGGCGCACGTGCGGGCAGCCCGCCAGTTCTGTCCGGATGCCACGTTCGTGCTGGACATCGGCGGCCAGGACATGAAAGCGCTCTGGCTGGACGGCGCGCATGTGCGGGACGCCGTGCTGAACGAGGCGTGCTCCAGCGGGTGCGGTGCGTTCATCGAAGGAACGGCACATGCGCTGCATTCATCGCCTTCGTCGTTCGCAGCGGCTGCGCTGGAGGCGGAAGCGCCGGTGGACCTGGGAACGCGCTGCACCGTGTTCATGTCCTCCCGCGTGAAGCATGCGCAGAAAGCGGGCACCACGATGGCGGACATCGCAGCGGGTGCGGCGTATTCGGTGGTCCAGAACGCACTGTTCCGCATCATCGGTGCAGAACGCGTGGCCGCCATGGGAAAGCGCGTGGTGGTGCAGGGCGGTACGTTCAAATCAGACGCAGTGCTGCGCGCGTTCGAACTGACTGCGGGCGTGGAGGCCATCCGGCCGGACCGGGCGCATCTGATGGGCGCCATCGGTGCGGCGCTGGTGGCCCGCAGCCGCGCCCAGGAGGCAGGCGGCACGCCGGTGAGCGGCGTGGCCACGGCTGAGGAATTGGAGGCGTTGCAGCCGCAGCGGCGCGTGCAGGCGTGCGAAGAGTGCGCGAACGCGTGCCGGCTGACGGTGCTGGATCTGGGACGCGGGCGACAGATCGTGTCCGGCAACCGCTGTGAACGATGGCGGCTGCCGGAGTCGGAGGGCGCAGAGCAGCCGGAGGGCAGTTCGTCAGGCGAGATGCGCGTTTCGGGCCCTTCGAAGGGCGCTTCGCAGGCCGGCGCGCTGCCGAACCTGATCGCGCACGAACAGGAGCTGATCGCCGCGCTCCCGTCCGCTCCGGCTGCGGACGCGCGGCGCGCGGATGTGCGCGTGGGCGTGCTGGCCGGACTGGAGACGTACCGCTTCGCGCCGTTCTGGCATGGGTTCGTGCGCACGTTGGGATTCACGCCCCTCATGCCCGGTTCCACCGCTGACGCCCAGCTGCGCGCCCGCGCATGGGAGACAGTGCCAGCGGAGAGTGCGTGCTACCCGGCGAAGCTGGTGCACGCGAAAGCGTTCGCGCTGAAGGAGGCAGGGGCGGATGCCATCCTGTTCCCACAGGCCGATCGCAACAACCACTGCGCGGTGGCCAGCGGATACGCCCACGCGCTGCGCGACAGCGTGGCGTGGCTTCGGGAAGGCACGATGCCGTTGCTGGCGCCGGTGCTGTCTTCCGTTCGACCGGGCGCTCTGGTTGAGAGCGCGGCAGACGCTGAGTTACTGGCGCACGCGCTGGAGCCGCTCTGCGTCCAGGCAGGCTGTCCGCTGGAGCCGGATGAGGTGGCGCACGCTTTGGAAGAGGCGTTCGCTGCCCATGAGCGCTACGAGACGGAGCTGGCGGCGTGCACTGACGAGGCGCTGGCGGCGCTTGAAGCGGATCCGGATGCGCGCGGCATCCTGCTGGTGGGGAGGCCATATCACGTGGATCCTGAGGTCATGCACGGCGTGGACCAGATGCTGGGGCAGCTGGGATTCACGGTGTTCGGCATGACGGGGCTCACACATGCGGATATGCCAGATGTGCAAAAGGGACGTTCCAAATTGCACATAGGAAAAGAGAATGAGCGCTGGAAAACTGATCCTATGTGCAATTTGGGACGTCCCTTTTGCACATCAACGTCATCTTCCGCCCAGTGCAATTTGGGACGTCCCTTTTGCACATCCGCCTCACACGCGAACAGGCGGGCGGGCGGGTTGCCGGAATGGCGCCCGGCGAAGCGCCTGCTGCAGGCGGCGCGTTTCGTGGTGCAACATCCGCAGCTGGAACTGGTGTGCCTGCAATCGTTCGGATGCGGCTACGATGCCGCTTCGCTGGAAGAGGTGCGCGAACTGCTGGAAGCGCACGGACGCCCGTTCACGGCGCTCAAGGTGGACGAGATGGTGGAAACGGCGCACATCCGCATCCGCTTGCGCACGCTGGCGGAATCCTTGGAGGCGCGACGTTCGGAGGGGATCGCGCAGGCGAAGGGTCCGCAGGTGCCGAAGGAGGCTGCGGACCTTGGCGCGCAGACGGCTGACGAGGATGCGCCTTGCCGCGTTCGCCTGCTGGATGAGCCGCTGGACGAACGCGATCTGGCCTGTGCGCGGCGCAGCACTGTGAAGGACGCGTGCTTCTCTGCGAACGTGCTGGCAGCGCGCGCCATCCGCGTGCTGGAAGAGCAGCCGGAGGTGGCGGAGCTGGTGGTGCCCGAAGCGTGCGTAGCATGTCTGAACGAGGCGGTTGCGCGCATGGCCGAACGCGCCACGGGGCGCACGCCGCGCTTCGTGTGGGAGCGGGGCGCAGGTGCGGTGGGTGCGACGGATTCGCCGGAGCTGGCTGAGGCTGTGCTCGCGGAAGAGGGGCGGCCCAAGATCGGCGTCATCGGGAACCCGCTCCTGGTGTTCAGCCCGTTCATGAACGATGGCGTTGTGCAGCTTCTGGAGGAACTGGGCTGCGAAGCAGTGCTGCCGGAGGAAGAGGCGCTCTACACTGATGACGTCCAGTATCTGGATCAGCTGGAGCGGTTCGCAGCAGCGGGCGTGAAGCACGTCATCTACCTGAAGAGCTTCGGGTGCGTGAAGGGGCATGTGCACGCGCGCGGTTCGCACTACACGTTCCGCGAACGTTTCCCGGACATGCCGGTGACCGTGCTGGACTACGACCCGGAAGCCTCCGCGCTCAATCGGGAGAACCGCATCCGCCTCATAGCGGAAACGGTCCTGGCCAGGATGTGCAGAAGGGACGTTCCAAATTGCACATAGGATGAGTCTTCCGGATGTGCAAAAGGGACGTCCCAAATTGCACATAGGAAAAGAGAGCCAGCACTGAAAGACAATTCCTATGTGCAATTTGGGACGTCCCTTCTGCACATCCACGTCACCCCCTCTTCCTATGTGCAATTTGGAACGCCCTTTTGCACATCCGTGCCGCCGTTGCTGTAACGGCGGCATGACAAAGGGCTGTTGCGCCGCGTCCGTTCGCCGCATGCGCGCCATGATGGGGTGTGAACGAACGGAACGCAGCAAGGAGCGCACCATGAAGATCAACGTTTTGAGCGCCTATCAGACCACGGCGGAGGAATTCTTCACCAAGATCATCAACTGGAAGGCTGATCTGGTGCTGGATGTGCGCCTCAAGAACACGAACCAGCTGGCTGGGTTCACCAAGCAGGAGGACCTGGAGTATTTCACGCACGTCATTGCGCACGCTGACTACGCGCATGACGTGGAGTATTCGCCGTCGAAGACGCTCTTGGATGCTTACCTTGATCACGCCATGCCGTACGAGGAATACTTCCAAAAGTATGCAGCGGAGCTGAAGGAGCGCGGTGCCATCCCTGATTTCTTCAAGAAATACGGCACCTATGGTTCCATCGCCATCGTGGGCACAGCCACGGATAAGCGGCATTCCCATGCCGAGGAGCTGCAGAAGCTGCTGGAGGCCTACGAAGCCGAGCGCTGATCAGCGCGTCAGTAGCCCATCTCGTGCAGGCGGTCATCGTCCAAGCCGAAGTAGTGGCCAATCTCGTGGATGACGGTCTTGCGCGCTTGGCTGACCACTTCGTCCCGGCTTGAGAACAGCCGCTCGTGCGGCCCCTTGAAGATGGTGATGACATCCGGCAGGTCCATGTCGTAGCCGTCGGCGCGCTCTAGCAGGTTGACGCCTTCGTAGAGCCCCAGCAGCTCTCCAGGCTCACCTTCGGTGCCCAGCTCTTCCAGCTGATAAGGCTCCGGTTCATCCTGCACCATGATGGCCACGTTCTCCAGCGCGTCCATGAACTGGTCGGGCATTCCGTCCAGCGCTTCCTGCACGGCCCCTTCGAATTCTTCGTCTGTCATCGGAAACATGGCGCACCTCCTTCGCCCCATTGTATCCCGCCCTGCCCACGAAAGGATGTGCGAAAAGGACGTCCCGAATCGCGCCTGTCCGAATGGGCGATGTACAAAAGGAACGTCCCAAATTGCACTTGAGAGGTTGCCTGATGTGCGAAAGGGACGTTCCAAATTGCACAGAGGAGAGGTCTGTCGGATGTGCAGAAGGGACGTTCCAAATTGCACATAGGAAAAGAGAATGAGCGCTGAAAGACAATTTCTATGTGCAATTTGGGACGTCCCTTCTGCACATCAGCGTCACCCTTCTGCTGGACATCCCTTCTGCACATCAGCGCTTACATTCTTGTCACAAACCGCACAACGGCTCTTCAATCCGGTATGTTGGCCGCAACCACCGTTCAATGGAATGGCGAAAGGAGGCGCGTGTGGGAGCCATCAGCTCATATCTGGCCAGTTTCTCTGACAGCTTCAAGGCGGCGCTGCTCCTGTGGCCGGTGCTCTCCTTCGCGCTGACGCTGCCCATTCTGGCCTACCTCTACCACCGCGACGGCCGCCTGCGCCCGCTCACCGCGCTGGCCGCGTACCTGAGCGTGCTGTACGTGGCGGGCTTGGCATGCTTCACGCTCTACCCGCTACCCTCCGGGGATTCGGGCCCGGGCATCACTTACGGTATCCCGCCGCAGTTCAACCCGCTGAACTTCATCTTCGATATCCAGAAGGACGGCCTGCGCGCTATCCTGCAACTGTTGTTCAACGTGGCACTGTTCGTGCCGCTGGGCTTCCTGGCGAAGGTGCTGTACCGCATGGGCTGGCTTCCCGCGCTCGCAGTCTCGTTGACAGCCACCTGCCTGATCGAAACGGCACAGCTCACCGGGCTCTTCGGCATGTACCCGTACGCTTACCGCACGTTCGAGGTGGACGACATCATCTGCAACGCACTGGGCGGCATGCTGGGCTGGCTGTTGGGCGCGCTGTTCACGAAGGCGCTGCCGAAGAGGCCTGAGGAAGCGCCGCCCATCACGCACCAGCCCGGGTTCTTGCGCCGCTGCGTGGCGCTCTGGCTGGACGCGATGATGGTGGCGGTGCTGGGATTCCTGCCCTGGCTGGCCCCGGCGTTGGCCTGCGAAGCGTTCTTCGACGCGCCTCTCACGCTGGGCAGCTTGGGATCTTCGGACACCGAAACGCTGCTCTGCGGCGCAGGGCTGCTGGTGGCATTCGCAGTGCTGGAGGTGGCCATCCCATGGCTGCACGATGGAAGCACGCTGGGCGGCCTGTTCGTGCGCATGTCGTGCGAAACGCGCCCGCGCACTGGCTGGCATCGCGCGCTGTTCTACGCCGTGCGCAGCGCCGTGCTGATCGCAGTGTTCGCGCTCCCGCCCTATGCCATACCCATACTGGCGCTGTTCTACCTGATCGCCCGCCAGATGCCCTACGACTTCCTCCCCTGACGTCTCCACAAGCGCAGAAGGGATGTGCAAAAGGGACGTTCCAAATCGCACATAGGGTCAACGTTCCGGATGTGCGAAAGGGACGTTCCAAATTGCACATAGGATGAGGGAGTGAGCACTGAAGGATCTTTTCTATGTGCAATTTGGGACGTCCCTTTCGCACATCCACGTCACCCCCTCTTCTATGTGCAATTTGGGACGTCCCTTTTGCACATCCGTCCCTTTGTGACCTCAAAAACCAAAGGCGGCAGCTCGTTTTCGTGGGCTGCCGCCTTTCAGTGCAAACTGATCGATGCTTGATCGGTCAGCGTCTTGGACCATCGCTCTCAAACAGCATCTCATCCTTGGTTTCGATGGATTCAGCCACAGCTTCTTCCTCCAAGTCCCATTGAGCGGATTCCTTGCGCCCTGGCAATATCAGATTGAGAATCACCGCCGTGAATGCGGTGCCCGGAATCCCACACAAGAACATCGACACCCAGAATGGGAACTGCGAGAGCGCTTCGGGAAACGCATTGAACCCAAGACCGATAGCAACAGATACCGCCACGATGGTCACGACGCGATCATTGGGCCGCGAATCCATGATGATCTTGACGCCGTTGACCAAGATGACACCGAACATGAGCAGCACCGCACCTCCGAAGACGGCGGTGGGAATCACCGAGCAAAGCGCGCTCACTTTCGGACAGATGCCTGCAAGGATCATGATCGATCCAGCCAATGCCACCACGTAACGGCTACAGACCTTCGTGAATCCCAAAAGCCCCACATCGGCACTGGCTGAGATCGTCGGTCCGCAATTGAACAATCCAGACAGGCCGCTCGTGATCGCTTGAGTGAAGATGACTCCTCGGGTCTCACGTTTCGTCGGCATCCTGTCAGCAGCGATCTTGGTGGTCGCAGACACGTCGCCCAGCAGTTCTGCCACTCCACAGATTGCCAGGAAACCAATGGTGATGCACGCGTCTATGGGGAACTCAATGCCAAAATAGAGCGGTTGTGGAAACCCGAACCAAGGAGCTTCGACCACTGGAGCGAAATCAACCCTGCCCATGGCTACCGCCACCGCAAATCCAACGATGAGCCCCAACAAAGGCGCCGCACCGTGCAAGAAGCCCTTTCCAAGCACATGGAACGCGAGCACGGTCACGAGCGTCACGCCTGACAAACAGAAGTTGATCGGATCCCCGAACCCTTCACTGCCACTTCCACCAGCACAATATCCAAGAGCCACGCCGATCAGAGTAGCCCCAAGGACGAACACCACGGAACCCGACACGAACGGTGGAAAGATGTGGCGCAGCTTCTCAGAAAAGGCGAAGAACACCAGTCCGCAGATCAAGCTGCCCACCAAGCATGCGCCAACATAGCCCGCATAGCCCACTTGCGGCGCTATGAGCAGAGCTGGAGAAACGAACACCACGCTCACCGTCATCGCTATGGGCACACGTCCACCCACAGGCCCCACGCCAATGGTCTGCAAAATGGTGGCCACGCCTGCGACGAAGAACGCACACGAAACCAACACGGCTGTTTGGACCGGGTCGAATCCCAGCCCTGCCGCAACCAAAAGCGGATACGGCAAGGCTTGGAATGCGATCAAGAGAGAATGCTGGATGCCGAACGGGATCAATTCATGAATCGGAGGCTTGTCGTTGATGCCATAACCTTCAGATCTCATAATCTCATCCTTTGAACTGAAGCACCGATGTTGTCCCTCGCGTCACTTCTCGTTGAGCGGCTTCTTCTCTGCTTCGAAATCGATGGGCGAGACCGCTTCCCCGGCTTCGGGAGCCTCAAGCTTGCTCACGTCCACCTCGACGCCCATGAGATTCTCTCGGTGGTCAGGATCCGCCTCCTCGATCGCCTTCGCTTCAACAGGCTGCTTCTTCAGATTCCTGCCCGGCAGCAGCACGTTCAGGATCACTGCCACGAACGCCGTGCCCGGAACACCGCAGAGCATGGTGGACACCCAGAACGGGAACTGCGCCAAAGCGTCGGGGAACGAATTGAATCCGATGCCCACAGCCAAGGCCACGGCCAGAATGGTTTGCGTGCGTCCCGTTTGCTCGCTCTCCATGATGATCTTCATTCCGTTGACGAGAATGGTGCCGAACATCATGAGGACAGCGCCGCCAAAGACCGGGTTCGGGATGACCGAGAAGACCGCAGAGAACTTGGGGCACAGGCCCATGATGAGCACGATCACACCAGCGCAGGACACCGCATAGCGCGAGAACACCTTCGTGATGCCCATCAGACCGATGTTCGCCGAACCGGAAATGGTGGGCACCGCATTGAAGATGCCTGCGAACACGCTGGTGACGGCCTGAGTGAGAACGGTCTTTCTGGTCTCCTCTTGGGTTGCAGCCCTGTTCGCAGCAGTGTCAACGGTGGCAGAAGTCGTTCCAAGGATCTCCACGACGCCGCACACAGCCACCAGCGTCATGACCACGCAGGCATCAATGGGAAACGATATGCCCCACGCCAAGGGTTGCGGGAATCCGAACCACGCAGCCTCCTCCACGGAGGAGAAGTCCACCATGCCAAGGCAGATGCTGATGATGAAGCCGACGATGAGAGCGATCAGTGGTGCAGCACCCTGGATGAACCCGCGCCCGAACACGCTGAGCACGAGCGTGATGAGGAACGTGATGCCCGCCAGTGCCAAGAACATCGGGTCCCCGTAATTCTCGACCCCGGCTCCACCTGCGCAGTTGTTGAGAGCGTTGCCGATCAGACCCGTTCCGAGCACGAGCAGCACCGCGCCCGAGATGAACGAGGGGAATATGACCTTCAGCCATCCCGAGAACAGCACGAAGATGATGCCGCAGACGATCGCGGCCACGATGCATGCGCCCATGTATCCGCCGAAGCCCGCCTGGGGAATGATGAGAGCCGCAGGAGCGATGAACACGAAGCTGCCCACCATGACCATGGGAATCTTCGCACCGACCGGCCCGACGCCGAAGCTCTGGACGAATGTGCAGATGCCGCTCACGAACAAGGCCGAAGCCACCAGCAGTGCCGTCTGGATCGCATCAAGTCCGATGCTGGCAGAGATGAGCAGCGGAGCAGGGAGCGTCTGGAACAAGATGATGAGCGCGTGCTGCAAACCGAACGCGAGCAGCTGCGGGGTCTTAGGGACCTGATTCATGCCGTAGCCGCGTTCAAGCTTCTGTGTCTTCGCTTTGCTTTCTTCCATGATTCTTCCTTTTGATCGAAACGGACCGTTCATTGGGAACGGAGATTCAGGCTTTGACCGGCTGCTTGAAGAACTGGAGCTCAGGAATCGAGCAGTCCTTTTGCGTGAGATCGACATCTACCGCCTGGTCGAGATACCCGTCCTTCTTCAGCCACAGTCGGTAGACGTCGGGTCTGACATCCTCGAACCAGATGTCACCGAACTCATCAGTCTCCCCTGTGGACACCACTTCCTCATCAGCTGCACGCTGGAGCATGGCCGTTGCGCCTTCCACCACTTCGTCTGCGTACACGTCCACCACCGTGGCAGCCACGAAGCGCTCAGGCTTGTTGAGGTAGTACACTCGCGGCGCAGTTCCGAACTCCTCTCCCAGAACCACTGCATCCTTGAGCTCATCAGCGAAATCCGCTTCTTCGCCGAAGCGGAGCGCCCCTGTGCAGCACGCATCCACGCAACGTGGCACCTCCCATCCGTCATCAAGAAGATGGGCGCACCCGGTGCACTTCTGAGGAATCTCCAGCTCCTCGTTCCAATAGATATGCCCGTATGGGCACGCATCAACGATCCCGCGTTCGCCTTTTGATTCCACCGGGTCGATGATGACCAAGCCGTCATCGCGCTTCTTCACAGCCGGGTTGCCTTTCATGCAGGGCGCATCATCACAGTGATTGCATTGAACGGGGAGGTAGTTCACGCGCACATGCGGCACCCTTCCGCACACCTCCTCTTCCACCTTGCTCCAGAATTGCCCCGTGTCCGGCTGCGGCATGGCATAGGGAAGCCATTCATTGTCCACATGCTCGTCTTTGCAGACGATCTGGCAATTGTGGCAACCGTTGCATTTCTCAAGGTCATACACGAACACCTTCATGGATATCTCCTTTACTGATCCTCATCGACGATCCAAGCGGAAACCCGCAGGCCATCCTCAGGCTGATATTCACGAGAGAACTCCTCGGGATACTGGGCGGCGAGCGCCTCCACATCCACCTTCTTGACGTTCACCAAGAAACCGTTGGTCGCTTCGGAGACGGTGTTCTCTGAAGCGGTCGCAAGAGGACAGATCAGGTTGTTGGCACCGCCTCTGTCCAGACCGCCCTTGCCGCGCACGATAGCATCCACGCGTGCACCATGATCCTGATAGACAGAGCCCGCCATGATGCGTTCGGTGACGATCGCCCCGCCCAACACGCTTCCGCGTTCGTTGTAGATGCTGACGATATCCCCATCCTGAATGCCGAGCTTGCCCGCATCCTGAGGATTCAGCCAGACAGGCTCATACATATATCCATCGGGACCAGCTACCTTGCAGGTATGGATCTCACGCAGCCACGTGATGTCGTCATGCTCAGAGTGCACCCTCCAGCGCGGATGGTTCGTGACCATGAGGAAGGGGTAGTCCTTCGCGCGTTCGCAGGACAGGCGCTCTTTGAGGTCGTCCGACTCTTCCACCCAATGCGGGACCACAGGACGCGTCTTGTCGTCCGGGAAGAACTCCGCCAGACCCGTTGAGTAGATCTCTATCTTGCCGGTAGGGGTCTGCATCGGCTGAGCGCTGAAATCTTCATACCAAGCGCTGAGCGCCACCGGATCGTCTTCCCATCCCACAGCCGTGGGAGCAAGGCACATCTTCTTTTCAGCGAACTCCTCATAGGTCATGAGGCTGGGATCCACGTTCGCGCTTTCGAATCCGGCTTTGATCCATGCGTCCACATCCATGTTCTGCGTATAGCGCTCGACAAGATCCGCGTAGATGCCGCCGAACTTCTCCAGCTTCTTCGCCACCTCGATCGCGCATTCCCAGTCAGACTTCGATTCACCGATGGGTTCGATGCAGTCGTCCTGGATGTACATCATGTTGAATTGCCCGGTCCAGTTGTCCACCGCGATGTCCTTCTCTTCGAACATCGTGTTGACCGGCAGGATGAGATCCGCGAACACGGCATCATTCTCGAACCAAGGGTGTTGCATGACGATCGTTTCGATGCGCTCATTGCGCAATGCGTCCTGCATGGCGTTTCCGCAGTTCCAGCAGGTGGTCCAGCTTGGCGAATCGGACATGATCATGTGGATGTAAGGGGCATCATCAAGAGGCCACTCGAAGGGGATGAACTGGTCGGAGCGCGGAGCTGTGCACACGCCGTGGCCATGCCAGTGGAGCTTCTCGCCTTCCTGCAGCGTCAACGCTTGCGGGATCATGGTCTTGGGGATGAAGGACGGGTGCCCGTCGAGCAGCTCCATCCATCCGTGATAGGCGCCCGGCACCTCGAAGTACTTTTCAGAGCGCGGCATCGGATTCCACTCGGCGAATCCGAACTGGCCGAACTCGATGAGGTGCAGCTGTCCCACACCAGGGCGCCCGATGCCCTGCATGGCCAGCAGCACCACTTCCAAACGCGCAGGCTCAGCCGAGAACGGGGACCGGATCATGCCGCCACCATCTGCATGCGCGATGGAAACAGCATGCTTGGCCCAATAGCGAGCGAACGCCTTGATGGTGTAGCTGGGCACGCCGCATTTGCCTTCTGCCCACTTCGGCGTCTTCGGAACGCCGTCCTCGCCACCGAGCACATAGCGCTCGAACCAGTCAAAGCCGATGGTATGGCTTTCGATGTAGTCCTTGTAGTAGGTTCCTTCGGTGAGCCACACATAGGCGATGGCCAACTGGAGCGCTGCATCGGTATTGGGAAGAACGGGGATCCACTTCCCCTTGTGCGCCGCACCGGTATAGTTCAGATCAGGCGAGATGAAGAACGAACGCAGCCCCAGATCCTCAAGGAAGTACGCCATGCGGCTCGGCTGTTCTCCGCCCCATCCCCACGGAGTCGTCTCAAGGTCGCAGCCCCAATACAGCACCGCATCACCATGCTCCGCGATGTCCTTGTAAAGATTGCGCTGATTGACCTGCATGCCCACGGGTTCGTTGCCCCAGATATGCTTGCCGCCCCAATACCAACCCTCCCAGCTGTCGGGCTGACGAGATTGCAGCGTGTAGCCGCCCACCAGATCCAAAAGCAATGCCTGAGCGCCGTGAGGGGCGTGCACCACCTTGGTCTCCCCGTGGCCATCGGCTTGACAAAGGATCGCATAGGGACCGTACTGATCATGGATGCGCTTGATCTCAGAAGCGATGATGTCCGTGGCCTCATCCCATGAGATGTGCTCGAACTTCGAAGCACCCCGATTCTGAGGATTGCGTTCGCCTTCCGGGTCCCAGTCGACGCGTTTCATGGGCCGCAGGATGCGATTCGGAGAATAGATCCGCTTCTTGTAACTGAGCGAGAGCGGCGGAAGCATGGTCTTCTCACCGGGTTCGAACACCTTGCCCCGTGCTTCGATGCGCCATGGCCTGCGCTGATCCACTGTCGTGACATCATCGTAGTGCAGCGGGCGGATGCGAAGGATCTTGCCGTCTTTCACGTCAACGCATGCCGTGTTGGCACTGCATGCGAACGCCGACCACGATATTCCCCTGAATACCGTTTCTCCTCTTGTTCCATTGCTCATGAAACCCCTCCTTCTCTCTTCCAGAGAGCAGCAGCGCCCTGGACATCGTTTGTGCGATCGCTGCCGCTCCAAACTGAGAGGAGGCTATAGAAAAAGGCTGACCCCTCATATAAACCATGAGGCTGAGCTTTGCATTTATCACCTTTGGTTTAGGCGCATCAATCTCTCAGGTTGAATACAAGAGCGCACGATTCGTCAGAATAAGAGCGCACGGTTCATCAGAGCGAGTGAGGCGGACATGGAACGAAGCGACCTCTTTCCGGCAAGGCTGCTCGGGTTCGGATTCTATTGGGCATGGCTGTTCCTCACGTGCGTGAGCCCTTCGCTCCTCTTTGGAAAGCAGCTCATCTCAGGGTTGCCGCTCGAAGCTGCAGAGCTGGCAGTGCGTCTCATCGCCATCATCGCCATCATCCTGTTCGCTGCCAAAGCGGATCCCACTGCAACCATACGATCGCTCCTCATCATTTCGCTCATCGCAGGGACCGCATCATCCCTTCTGCTGATCTTCGGCCCCATGGAGGCCGATCAATCCATGGTCGTGCTCATGGGTGCTGCAGATGCGTCCATGTTCATGTTGTGGCTGTGCTTTTTCGGGAACGAGAGAGTCGGACAAGTGGCGATCTTTTTGGCTGCATCTTATTCGCTCGGTGCCGTCCTCACCCTGCTCATCGCGGTGCTCCCATTCGAAATGGCCTGCATCTGCACATCCGCGCTCCCTCTTCTATCATGCATCACGTACTGGCTCTCGTATCGCAGATACGTTGCCAGCGAAACCCCTGCTGCGGCTTCCACTCCCGCCCCCGACCCCCTCGTGTCCAGACTGTTCCCATTCACAAAGCGCATCTGCGTTGCCATCGCTCTTTACGCGCTGATATTCGCGTTGACCACCAGCACCGCTCTCGCGAACAGCATCGATATCATTTGGGCCGGTCCGGCCATTGAGGCGCCATGCTGCCTGATCATCGGCGTCGTGCTCGCCATCGTCTTTTGGAAAGCCGAGGACGCTCAGGCGGCTTATCGCGGCTACCAGATCGCCCCGCTCGCTCTCGCACTCGGCGTGGCGTTCGTTCTCGCTCCCAACCAGAACGCATTCACGATCGGTTGCGCGCTCATCATGCTGGGGTACCTGCTCTTTGAGATCTTGGCACTGAATGACTTATGCAACGCTGTGAAGCTCAACGGATTGTCCGCAGTGAAGACGTTGGGCGCTATGCGCATCGGCATCACGTCGGGAATGCTGGCAGGATGGATGCTTGGAGTGTTTTCGCCACAGTTCGCAACGCTGATCCCGCCACATTCGCTCATTGCGTTCATCGCGATTCCGTCCGTCGTCATCGCCTCCACATTGGTCTTCACGGAAAAGGAGATCTTCGCGGTCAGATCAGCGACGCAAGAGCGCTTGCTCATCGAAAGCGAACCGAAAGATGCAGACCCAGCACGCGAACGAGAAGCCGTTCTGCAGGAAGCAGCGGCCATCGAAACCGAGATCATCCGCGCATTCGGCGAAGAACTGCAGCTCTCAAAGCGCGAGATGGATGTGCTGCCGTTGTTGATCGAGGGCAAAACAGCGGTCTACATCTCCGAACAGCTTTATATTGCCCCTGGGACCGTCAAGACCCATATCTACAACATCTACCAGAAGCTCGATGTGCATTCCAAAATGGAGATGCTGGATGCCTATCACGCATATCGAGATGCGCGCTAGCAGGAATGTTGAGGAGCCTCTGAGCGCGCTGCGGTCTTTGAGCACCCTGATTGCGATGCCGCTACGCCCAGAAGTATGACTGTGACCCCTATCCATTGCAACGGTTCGACGCTCTCTCCCAATATCATCACGGAAACGAGCATGCCAGAAGGAAGCTCCGATGCTGCCAACACAGTCGAGATGCCTGCTGGCAGGTTCGGCGACCCCAATCCGAAGAGCAGAACGGGCAACAACATCCCAAAGAACCCGACCACCAATCCGTAGGGCGCCAACCCGCTGAAAACGACGCCAGAGGTCAAGAAATCAGGGCAGACGATCAAGGAAGCCAGGCATGATCCCAAACAAACGATGAGCCCTCTTTGAGCAGATGAGCACAGGGCCTTCACCCGACCAGACATGGTAACGAACAGAGCGCAGCTGACCGCCGACATGAATGCCGCAATGAGGCCGACCGCGTCGTAGCTGGCTATGTCCACTTCGTATGCTCCGCTCGCCAGCACAGTCCCGATCAGGATCACGGCGACCGCGATCGCTTCGATGGGGCGAGGAGGGCGACGGGTCGTGATGGTCTGAATGACCAAGCCTATCCATGTGAATTGAAATAGCAACGTGAGCGCAACGGCAACCGGAAGCCGCGACATTGCAAAGCAATACAGAATAGCGGTCATGCAGCTGAGAGCCCCAAGGCCCATGAGCCTCAACACGACTCTCCCGTTCAAGAACGCCCAAGGTTTTCCTAGAAAACATGAAGCGATGACAGCGATCCCGAACAATGCAGCTGCGAACCACATCTGGCATCCGACCACTTGAGGCCACGTGAAACCATCGCCATAAGCAAGCTTGTACATCGTTGCATTCGCGCCGTAGCAAGCCCCGCCGACGAACACTTCCAGAGCGGATATCCTCTGTACTTTCAATCCTGCACGCATTGAACGATGTCCCTTCACCTTGTTGTGCATCGCGGCGTTTCCCCAAAACAAAAAACCACGGCCTCAAGCAAGAGGCCGTGGTAAAAAGATGGCAGACGCCCGGAAAAGCCCACGGATGTTTTAACGAATTGATTATATGGCAAAACGCATGAACATCTCTGCCGCACCCTTTTCCGCAAGGGCGCTACGCGCGAATCGCACGGCTTTCAGACGCTGCGGATCCATCTCCCTTGCGGGCCTTTGAAGGTCACGCTCCTCCGTCCCTTTGTGACCTTCTGGTCGTGACCTCCCGCGGCGGCTGCGCGCCGCGGGAAGGGTGCGCAAAGCAAGTTTGCGCACCCACGAAGACCTGCCACCGGTTGACCGTGGGTGAGCAAACTCGTTTGCTCACTCTGTGACAGCCCAGGCTTTGCCCCAGAGAGCGCGATCGCGTTCGTGCGCAAGCAGCAAATCGCAGCTGCAAACGTCAACGATGCAACCGGGTCAAGGGCGCTGCGCGCGGAGCGCGCTGAAGCCCGCCAGTGAATGCAGCGGCCCTTGATGTGCGAAAGGGACGTTCCAAATTGCACATAGGGATGGACGGTCTGCACAGAAAGACTGATCCTATGTGCAATTTGGGACGTCCCTTTCGCACATCAAGGGCCGCGACAGCTGGCACACGCGAAGCGCGCACGGCCGGTGCGCACCCCCGACGGGCGGCGCAAGCCGTCCCTTTTGAAAACAGCGGGCCGTCAGGCCCGCGACATGGCCGGAGCCGTCAGGCGGAGGCCATGGCACAAGGGTGCCGCCGGCCGTGCGCCAGAGACAAAAGTGACAACCCAGGCAGTGTGGAGCAGGCGGGCGGAGGGGTTGAGGGCGGTTCGTGGAGTTCCTCGGAAAATGTGGT
>CANSWY010000029.1 GCA_947650915.1 uncultured Eggerthellaceae bacterium
TGATGTGCAAAAGGGTTGCCTGATGTGCAAAAGGGTTGCCTGATGTGCAAAAGGGTTGCCTGATGTGCAAAAGGGACGTTCCAAATTGCACATAGGAACAGTCCTCTCTTTGCCGATCCTCTCATTCTATGTGCAATTTGGGACGTCCCTTTTGCACATCCGAAGAGACAAGACATAGGAGCTGACCGAATGAGCCTCTATGGCGCGATCAGCGGTTCCAGCGCTTGCGCGAACGCGGTTGCGTCGTCCAGGCTCATGCCGATGGCGTGCACGCGCTTCTTGCCGAGCATCGTGCGAACCTCAACAGGCCTCTTTGCCACGATCCAGACGTTCGCCTGATAGAACGTGCCGCAGTTGAGCTTGTCCGTCTTCGCAAGACCGCTGACCCCGCGTTCGGAAAGGCAGACCCGTTCGATGTCAGAGAACGGGATCACGGCCTCCATCTGGACGCCGCATTCCAGACGGATGCGATCCTCACCGATGGCGACAGGCCGCATCATGCGGGCCCGAGCATCTCCCCCAAGCCAGACGGCCGCATAGATAGAAAGCGCCGTGACGGCCCATGCGGCGGCCGCGCTCCACTGGGACAGGAGAACATGGACGCCGATGACCTCGACCGGGAACGCGAGCGCAAGACCGATCATCATGTTCATGTAGCCGCCAGCGTCGTGGTAGCTGAAGGCCCTCTCCCCGGGAAGCACGTAAGGTTTCTTTCGCCATGACATCAGAGCGTAGTGCCAGACGCTGAGCTCGGCCGCCGCCATGCTGGCCGGCGCGTCCTTCCGGACGAGATAGAGCATCGTCTCCCTGAACCGGGCCATGGGATCCGCGTTCGCCGCCTTCGCGGACTTGTAGACCTTGACCACGTTCAGGCACTCCCTGACCGCGATGCCAAGCTCAACGGGCAGCAACACCGCGAGCAGGCACGGAAGGATGCCCGCATCGGGAGCCCCGAGCGCGAAGGCGCTCAGTCCATACCCGATCCAGATGACGGGAATGACCAAGAGCAGCGTGAGCCTTCGCGGCCTGACGACGAGGAGGTAGAAACCGAACGGGATCCCGACCATGAAGTCGAGCGGCAAGATGATGCCTTCAACAGCGACCGGTATGTGCGGAGCAGAGATGATGCCGTAGGCGTAGAGAGCCAGACACGTCAGGCAGAAGGCGAACGAGCTCAGCCTTTGGCGTCTTGTTGCATCCATCGTTCATCCTTTCTGACCGCTGCGTCTGAGCTTTGGTCCGCATGGAAAGAACGCGCCGTTGCACTTTTATCAGCGCTGCTTTCTGTTGGGGCGCCTTTTGATCGCGAGCGTCCTCAGATTATCATCGAACTGCGAATCATCCGTGGGTTCGAACATGATCCACGTGCCGTCGTGGAAAGCCCTCGCGCCATCGTAGGCCAGCTGCACCGCATCTGCATAGCTGGCCCTGTCCGCATCGAATGCGACAAGATGTGCAAAAGGGACGTTCCAAATCGCACATAGAAGAAGTCTCTCAGTACGCAAAGTCCTATCCTATGTGCAATTTGGGACGTCCCTTTTGCACATCAGCGCAGCGCCCCCACGGGCGCCGACAGGCGCCCGGAGTTGAAAAGCGGCCCGCAAGGGCCGCGACAGCCGCGCGCCCGCAGGGCGTGCGGCTGGCCGGAGGGCGCGAAAGGCCGTGGCCTGCGCCTGGCCAGAGGAGCAGAGGGCCGCGAACGGGGCGGCTGCCCGGAGGAGCGTGGACCGGGCTGCGTCCCCCCGTTCTCGGTCAGGCCATGAGGTCAGATTTCTCTACTTGGGCAAGGTACCAGTGCATGAAGCGTTCCAAGGGCTTTCGCAGGGCCAGGCCCAACAGGGCTGCGGGAACCAGGAAGAGCAGCAGGCCGCCCAGCTGTTCCCAGTAGACGTTGCCGTAGGCGCCCATCATGGCCTCACGCATGGCGTTCACCACGTAGGTGGCGGGCAGATACGGAGAGAGCGCCTGCACGAAGGGCGGCAGGATCTGCAACGGGAACGAGCCGCCGCAACCGGTCACCTGGATGATCAGCAGCAGCACCGCGATGGCCTTCCCCAGGTTCGCGAACGACACCACCAGCGCGTAGATCATGAACGTGAACACCCAGCCTGCCAGCCAGAACACCAGCAGGTACAGCCACGGGTGCGCCACCTGCACATGCAGGAAGAACAGGTTCCCCAGCGCCGTCAGAGTGGTCTGCGCGAACGAGATGAGCGCCATCACGCCGAAGTGCCCCAAGAAGACCTGGCGCGGTTTCGCATCCGGCACCAGCGCCAGCGTGCGACGGCAGGGCACGGGCTTCATCACCACCAAGATGAGCAAAGATCCGATGAACAACGCCAGCGTGGTGTAGAGCGGAGCCATCTGCGAACCGAAGTTGTCGGCCGGATACACCGCCACGCGCTCCATCCCGATGGGCGCCGCCAAGGCGCTGGAGAACGTGGACACGTCCGTGGTGAGGATGGCGCGGATGTCCTCCTGGTTCCCGCTGGCCAGCGCCGCGTTGACATCAGCCGCCAGCGCGTCCATGCCATCCGCCACGCCGCGCAGCTCCTCCCCTACTTCGGCCAGCTTGCCCGTGGACGCTTGGAGCGCGCTCACCGCATGACCTGACGCCGAATCCAGAAGGCCGCTCACGCCGCCCAGAGCATCCAGGGACGCCATCACGTTCTGGGCCAAGCTGCCGGCCTCATCGGCGATCTGCTGGAGCCCCGGACGCATCTCGTCAAAGGAGGCCTTCAGGCCATCCGCCGCCGCTTGCGCTTGAGCTAGCTGCTCCTTCACCTTCGCGCGCTCTTCTTGCAGGTCCGCATCCCCCTCTTCCAGCCGGTCCGCCGAAGCGCGCAGGCTCTGCTGCACCTGCGTGAGCGCCTGCGCCTGGAAGCGGAGCGTCTGCGCAGCGGCGCGCACGGCGGCTTCGTAAGACGGATCCACCAAGCCCGCGGCCGCATCCAACTGGTCTGCGATCCGCTGATAGGACGTGATGCGCGCACTGAGGCCATCGGCGGTGTTGCGCATCTGAGCCGCTGATTCCTGCGCGGTGGCCGATGCATCGCTGAAAGCCGCGTCCGCCGCAGCCGCCACGTCATCGTAGCTTCCCGCGCCGCCCGCCAGCGCGTCAGAGATGCGGCTGAGCGTGTCCGCCAATCCCTGCGCCAGCGGCTCAAGCGACCCGGCACCGGACGAAGCCGCGCCTTTGAGCGCGTCCACCTGCTGCCCGGTGGAATCCGCGAACGCATCCGCCGAACCGATGAGCCCTGCCGCCGCATCCGTGAGGCCACCGTAGACGCCCAGCACGTCCGCCGCCTGGCGCACTTCAGCCGCCACATCCGACAGATGCCCGGCCACGTTCGCGATGCGCCCGCCCACGTCAGCGTCGTCCGCATAGCGCGCCACCGCTTCCGCCAACGCCAGCGACACCTCTGAGAGCGTCTGCGCGAACACCTGGTTCACCTCATATGACACCGTGTCAGCACCGCGGTCGGTGATCTTCGGCGCGATGGCGCTGACCTTCTCGTTGCTGTAATAGATGATGCGCGCGTGCTGGGAATCGTCCGAGTAGAACGTGAGCATGTCGCGGCTGAACTCCTCCGGGATGACCACCGCCGCGTAGTACCGCCCGGACCGCGCCCCGTCAACCGCGTCGTCGCCGTCCGCGAACACCCAGTCTATCTGGGAATTCGCGCGCAGGGCGCTGACCACCTGTTCGCCCACGTTCACGCGCAAAGGCACCAGATCAGATTCGTAGCCTTCGTCATCGTTCGCCACGGCCACGGTGAGATTGCCCGTGTTGTCGAACACGTTCCAGCAGGCGATGATGTTGTACCACGCGAAGATGGAGGGCATCACCACCAAGCCCAGCGCGATGACCACCGACACCACGTTCATGCCCAACCGGCGCACCTCATCCCGGAAGATGACCGCCATATCATGCATGGCCGCCCCCTTCCCCCGCGCCCCCATTCGGCACCGGCGCGTCTTCTGACGCCACCATCTTACCGCGCGATTCGTACAGGTCCAGCAACCCTTCCTGGCTCATGTCCTCCAGGCGCACCTGGCGCATGATGCTGGACCGCAGCGCCTCTACCACCACCAGCGCCACGATGACGGTCATGATCCACAACAGCCAGAACGTGAGCACCCACACCTTCTCCGACGGCGTGAGCGCGAACACCACGGAAATGGCCACGGGCACCACCACGCCGCCCACGGCGATGCCGCGCACCAGCTTCGGATACAGCTCCGTGTAGCGTTCGTAGCGGCGCATGATGGCGTCGCGGTATTCCTGCTTGCCCGCCAGCGCGCGCATGATCTGAGAGATGCGGTAGCGGCGCGCGGGCACTTCCACGCGTTCGCCGTTGAACAACCCGCTCACGCGCACTTGGCTGGCCACCATCCGGTTCACGTTCGCCATATAGGGGCGCACGATCAGCCCCAGCGCCATGAACACCGCGAAGAACACGCCCAGGATGGCCAGATCCCGCGCGTACAGGCTGCCGTAGAAGCCGCAGATGGCTTCCCGCATGGCGCCGATGCCATAGGTGAACGGGAACGCCGGGTAGATGCTCTGGAAGAAGCCGGACGTCATTTCGATGGGGTACAGCCCCGTGGCGCCCGGAATCTGCGCGAACACCAGCACGATGCAAATGCCCTTGCCGATGTGCTGCAGCGTGACGGAGAGCGCGTAGATGATGGACAGATACGAAAGCGACGCCACCACGGCCGCCGCGAAGAGCGCAGGCGCGCTTGCGGCCTGCACGCCCAGCGCCAGCACGCCCGCGCAGCAGATGACGGCCTGCGCGCACGCGATGACCGCCAGCAGGAGGAAGCGGCCCAGATAGCTCTGCCACACCGTGAGGTGCGGGATGCCGGAGCGGTCCACCTCTTGGCGCATGATGACCAACAGCATGAACGCGCCGATCCAGAACGTGAGGTTCATGAACAGCGGCGCCATGGCAGATCCGTAGGCGTTCAACGGGTACAGCTCTTCGGTGACCAGTTCGGTGGGAGAGCCCATGAAGCTGGCGATCTTGTCCGCATCCAGGCCATCCACGCCGAAATAGCTCGCCAGGCTGCTGGATACGTCCAGCGCCGTGATGTCCACGTACAGGCTGTCCAGCTGCCTCTCCAAGTCCGCCAGAAGCGCGTCGGTCTGCCCGGCCGCGTCCGCCGTGCTGGCCAAGGTGCCGCTCAGCTGGTCCAGCAGCAAGCGCGCTTCATGGGCCGCGCCCTCCATGCCCGTCACCGCCGCGGAAAGCGAAGCGGAGGCCGCCGAAACGCTGCCCAGAAGGGCGTTCGCCTGGGGCAGCAGGTCTTCCGTGACCGCATCCCAGGTTCCTTGCGCGCCGTCCGCCGCATGCTGGGCCGCCGTGTTGAGCGCATCAGCCGCCGCAGCCGCGGAAGCCGCCGAAGACGCGATGGAGGCGCTCACGCTCTCCAGGCCGGAGAGGTTCCCGGACAGCTCCTGATTGCACGCATCCAGCACGTTCGCCGCTTCCAAGAGCGCCGGCTTCGCCGGGTCCGTATCCGGCAGCGCGTCCGCGGATGCGCGCACCTGCTGGGCCAGCTGTTCGCTCTGCGCCAGCACGATGCGCGCCTGCTGGATGGAGGCATCAACAGCGCCCTGCGCGGCCTGGATGTCCCCCGCCGCAGCCCCGATGGCCGCGTTCGCGTTCGCAGAAGCCTGGCTCACTGCCAGGATGGCGCTGCTCACCTGCGGCGTGGCCTCTGCCGTGAGCTGAGTCAGGCGTTGTTGCAGGTCAGCCGCCAAGCCGGAGATGGCATCCAGGCCGCTGGCAGCGTTTCGGATGCCCGCCTCCGCACTGGTGAGCGCCGCCTGCGCGTTCGGCACCTCCGCCTGCGCGGCCGCAGCGTCCGCGGACACCGCCTGCAGCGCCTCGCGCGCCTGGGCCACGGATGCCTTCGCGTCCGCCATCTTCTGGGCCGCGGTGCTCTTCATGTCCGCCGCGTCCGCCTGCGCCCCGTCCACAGCCTCGTCCACCGCGCGCACCACCGCGTCGCTCACCGTGGACACGAACGTGGAGTTCACCGTCTCATCCAGCGTGGTGGCGCCCGCATCCGTGATCTTCGGGCTGACCGGACCCGCCTTCTCGTTCACGAAATACTGGATCTCGGGCTTTTCAAACGCGCCGGTGGACAGCGTCAACAGCTTCTCCGTGAAGTCCGCCGGAATGACGAAGACCGCGTACGCGCGGCCCGAATACAGCATGTCCATGGATTCTTCTTGGGAGGTGAACTCCCAGTCCAGCTGGTGGTTCTTCCTGAGCTCTTGGGTGATCTTCTCGCCCACGTCGAGCGACCCGGTGAGCTCAGAGGAGCCTCCGCGGTCGTTGTTGACCACGCACACCTTGAGGCTGCCCGTGTTCTCGTACGGATCCCAGAAGCCCAGCACGTTGTACCAGGTGTACACCGAAGGGAGGATGGCCAGCACCAGCACCACCACCAGCGCAGCTGGCGCGTGCACCAAGCGCACCACGTCCCGCGCAAAGACGCGAAGCACGTTCCGCATCTGCTGGTTCCCCTTCGTCCGATCGGTTTCAATTCGGCAGCGGTCTCACCCGATGCCCCTTCGGCTGACTATTCTAGTCAACAATGGGAAGGTGACCGGGAACGGATCGGGAACAGACGCGCGCATCCGTCAACGAAGGCGGGACGCGGGACGCGCGGATGAGCGAAGGAGGGAACGCGCATGGCCATCTGCTACAAGCTGCAGGAAGCGGGACGGCCGTCCGAGGGCCAGGACGCGCAGGCGCTCTCCAGCCTGATCCCCGTGGACACGCTGGAGGCGCAGACGTCCGACACGCCCATCGTGGCCATCCTATCCAAGCAGGAGTTCGTCCAGCTGGGGCTGGAACAGCCGGGTGCGCACGAATCCCTGGACGCGCTGACCGCGGCGGAGAGCAATTACGTGGACCTCTGCCCTGCCTACATCGTGGGTTCGCTGGCGGTGCCCAGCCGCACGGACACGGGCGCAGAACCGTCCCTGTACGCGTTCTACATGGACCGCCACCAGCTGATCTTCGTGGATGAGGGCGAATCCGCGAAGCGCGCCCTGGAACACGTGATAGACATCGGTGTGCTGTCCGGTGCCACCACCGGACACTGCCTGTACGTGTTCTTCAAGGAACTTCTGGTGAACGACCTCAAATCCCTGGGGACGCTGGAGGATGAGATGGAATGCATCGAAGAGCAGCTGTTGGACGCTGATTCAGACATCCCCTCCGGCACCATCATGCGCTACCGACGCCAGACCATGCGGCTGGACGTGTATTACCAGGAGATGGCCACCATGGCCAGCATCCTGTCAGACAACGAGAACAAGCTGATGGACGATGCAGTGTCCCCCGCGTTCGACCATATCGAAAGCCTGGCGGACCGCCTGGCCACGCGCGCGGAAACGCTGAAGGAGTACAGCTTGCAGTTGCATGAGCTGCAGCAGACGCGCATTGACTTGAAACAGAACTCCATCATGCAGGTGTTCACCATCGTGACGGTCCTGTTCGCGCCGCTCACGCTGGTGACGGGGTGGTTCGGCATGAACCTTTCCCTGATCCCAGGGCTTGACTGGCCCTACATGTGGGCAGTGCTGGTGGCGGCCGCGCTTCTGTGCACGGGCGGCCTGCTGGCGTTCTTCAAGTGGAAGAAGTGGCTGTGACGGGCAGAGATCGCCTAGTGCAAAGAGCAGTGGAGAGGTCTCCGGATGTGCAGAAGGGACGTTCCAAATTGCACATAGAAAAGGAGATTGAGCACTGAAAGACTCATCCTATGTGCGATTTGGGACGTCCCTTCTGCACATCCCGCAGGTGCGATTTGGGACGTCCCTTCTGCACATCAAGCAACTCAGCGGCCCAGTTTGGTGCGCAGGGTTGAGAGGAGCTCCGGCACGTTCAGCGGCTTCGTGATGCGACCGTCCATGCCGGCATCCTCCACACGGCTCAGCACGTCATCGAACGCATCCGCGGTGACGGCGAAGATGGACACGGGGCTGGAATCCGCATGCTCCATGGAACGGATGGCGCGCGCGGCCTCTTCCCCGCCCATGCGCGGCATGCGCATGTCCAACAACACCACGTCGTAGCTGTCCTCTTCGGCCTGCGCGAAGCGATCGGCGGCCTGTTGACCGTCGGCCACGGCATCCACCGTGAACCCGACACGCTCCAGCGTCACGGTGAGCACTTCGCGGGACAGCTCATCATCATCCGCCACCAGCGCACGACAACCGGCGAAATCCGGCTTCTCCGACAGCGTGGCAGCACGCTGTTGTTGCAGCCCTGCAGCGTTCGCGTTCGCCTCCACAGGCGCATCCGCGTCCGCATTGGCATCCAGTTCCAGCGGAATGGAAATGGTGAACGTGCTGCCCGCGCCCACCTCGCTCTCCACCTGGATGGTGCCGCCCATGAGCTCCACCAGGTTCTTCGTGATGGTCATTCCCAGCCCGGTGCCTTCCGTGTGCGACACGAACGGGGACGTGCTGCGTTCAAAGGGTTCGAAAATGCGGCCCATGAGCTCATCCGACATGCCGCAACCGGTGTCCTCCACCGTGAACACGAACGCGCCCACGCCCTTGACGGCCCGCTCGCATTCGGTGACCGTGAGCGTGACGCGGCCGTCATCCGGCGTGAACTTGAACGCGTTGCCCACCACGTTCACCAGCACTTGCGCCAGGCGCATCTTGTCCGCGATGACGCGGTCATGCTGGATGCCGCTGACATCCACCGTGAACGCCAAACCACGCTCGGCCGCCTGCCCGGCGAACAGGCCCGCCACTTCATCCGCCAACTGGCCCATGGACAACGGCTGCCGCGTGATGGCCAGCTTGCCGCTCTGGATGCGCGAGGCATCCAGGATCTCATTCACCAGGTCCAGCAAGTGGTCACTGGAGCGGCGGATCTTCTGGAGACAGTCCTTCACGCGCGCCGGATCATCCAGGTTGTCCAGCGCGATGCCAGCGAACCCAGAGATGGCGTTCATGGGCGTGCGGAAATCGTGCGAGACGTTCGTCAGGAACGCGTCCTTCGCACGGCTGCCTTGTTCTGCCAAATCCAGCGCCGTTTCCAGCGCCTTCTTCTGCTGCTGCAGAAGCGCCGTGCGGTTCGCGCTCTTCTCTTCCACCTCATGCAGGCGCGTGATGTCTTCGATGAGCCCGAATGCGAAGCGGTCCGTGGACCCCATGTGCCCCAAACTGATGCGCAGCCAGCGGCCGTCCGGCACCTGGCCCATGAACAGGAGGCTGGCCTCCTCGCCCGCGCGGAACGAACGCATCCGTTCGCGCGCGTAGTCCTCATCGGCGCCGCGGAACAGGCGCTGCATGAATTCCACGAAGCTGATGTATTCCGTTTGCAGGCCGGTGACCTCGCACGCAGCCGGTGTGAGCATGACCACGCGCGAACGCGTGTCGTAGAAGAAGATGCCGGCGCGCGCGTTCAGCAACGACGTCTGCGCCTGGCCCACCCATTGCGTCACATCCTGGATGAAGAAGCCGCAGTAGCCTTCCTTGATAGGAAAGAGCGAAACGTGCAGGAACTCCGAGAGCAGCGGGGACACCGCTTCGAAATCACACGGGATGCCATGCACGGCCGTGGTGGAAAAATAGGTGAACCAGGTGTCGTCCTCTTCGGGCCACAGTTCGAAGATGTCCTTGCCCAGAAGGTCATCAACGGTGCTGTCCGTCATGGCCGCCATGGCAGGGTTGAGGTAGGCGTATGTGAAGTCAGCGGGCACGCCTGAAGCACCAGGCCGCGCGTGCACCACGCCGAACGGCAGGGTGCATCGGTCGAAGAACTGAGCGCAGATGGAAAGGAGCTTGTCCATGCGTCACCCTTACGTTTCTGAATCCCCCTTCCTTCAAATATAGCAGTTCTTCCCCCGCGCGCCAGAATATCTGACGAATCCAGTGATATTTTTTGTGGACAGTGCACAGGGACAGTGCGAAGGGACAGTGCGAAGGGCACGTTCCTCCGGGCAGCACAGGGGACGGTTCTGTGTGTCATTCCTTGTTGCTCTTCCTCGCCTGCCCGCCTGCTCCATGCATGTGCAAAAGGGACGTCCCAAATTGCACATAGGAAAAGCCTCCCAGTGCGCATGAACTTCTGCTATGTGCAATTTGGAACGTCCCTTTTGCACATGCCGACCGCACTGGGTTATGACTTTTGTCTCTGGCGCACGGCCGCTGCATTCACTGGCGGGCTCTGGGGCGCATGCGCGCCCACCGCCCTTGAGCCGGGTGGAAGCGTTGTCATTGGCTGCTGCTGAGTTCGGCTTGCAGCGTTGGAGCCCGGAGCGGAAGGCGCCCGAGGCGCAGCCCCGGCGGCTTACGGAAGCTGCGAAGGGGATCCGCTCGCGGATGAGGGCGGCGCACGAAGCCCAGCCCTTGGGTGCAGCCCCTCCCCGGAAGCCGCCAAGCGATGCGTGGGCGTCTTCCTTTACGGGAAACGGGCGCTCGCGTGCAACGATCGGGATACCGCTTGGGAAGCGGCCCGTGGCGCGCCCAGCGCCGGGCGTATGATCCCATTCATGGAAAAGCACGCCGACATGTCCATCACGCACCCGGACGTCGCCCTCGTCTTCGAAGGCGGGGCCATGCGCGCCGCCTACACCGCTGCCGTGGTGGAGGCGCTCATCAGCGCGCACATCAACCTCCCGAAAGCCTACGGCATCTCGGCCGGCGCCATGCTGGCGGCATGCTACGTGTCGCGGAACCCTCTGCGCGCTCACGCCACGTTCACGGAAGCGCCGCACGTCAAGGGCGCGGGCGGCCTGGGGCCGTTCCTCAAAGGGCAGGGCTTCTTCGACCTGCAGGTGGTTTTCGAGGGCCTGGCCGAAAAGAATGCGGCCGAACACAACGAATGGACCTTCGATTTCCGTACGTTCCATGAGAATCCGGCCGGGTTCCATATAGAGGCGTTCAGCATGGATGACGGCATCACGCAGGTGTGGGAGAAACCGGACATGCGCACGCTCACGGACATCATGGAACGCGTGCGCGCCTCTTGTTCGTACCCCCTGTTCATCGATCCCACCTGCGTGGATGGACGGCGCTATGTGGACGGCGGCATGGGAGACAGCCACGGCATCTGCGTGGACGCGGCGCTGCGCGACGGTTTCACGCGCCTGTTCGTGGTGTGCACGCAGCCGAAAGGCTACCGAATGCCAGAGGTGCCTTCCCGCAAGCGCGCAGCGTACAAGCTGGCCTATGCGAAGCATCCGCAAGTGTATGAGGCGCTCATCCAGCGGCCGCGCGCATACAACCAACTGCTGGACCGGCTGGACGAGCTGGAACGCACAGGAAAAGCCTACGTCTTCCGACCGCAGGAGATGCCCGTCTCCTACAAGACCATCAGCACGGCGAAGTTGGAGGCAGCCTACGCCGCAGGCTTGGTCCAATGCGCCCGCGAACTCCCCGCCTGGCAGGCATGGCTTGACGCCTGATGTGCCCGCATGCGGCAAGATGCCCTGACCCTTTCGCCACATCGCATCTCCCGAAAGCCGCCGGCCGATGCCCCGGACGCCCTCCTCTCCGGGCCCCAGGCAACCCGGCCGCGCGAAGCGCCGCCGCGTTGCCGCGCGGGGGCCGAAGGCCTCCCGCGCACGCGGCGCTCCCCCGCAGCAAGCCGAACCCAGCACCACCCGGCCCAAGGGCGATGAGCGCGAAGCGCCCTAGAGCCCGCCAGTGAATGCAGCGGCCCTTGATGTGCGAAAGGGACGTTCCAAATTGCACATAGGGATGGACGGTCTGCACAGAAAGACTGATCCTATGTGCAATTTGGGACGTCCCTTTCGCACATCAAGGGCCGCGACAGCTGGCCGCCCCGCGGGCGGCCAGCTGGCACACGCGAAGCGCGGGCGGCCGGTGCACACTCCCAACGGGCGGCGCAAGCCGCCCTTTTCAAAACAGCGGTGCGCAAGCACCGCGACAGGCGCACCCGCAGGGAGCGCCTGGCACAAGGGTGCCGCCGGCCGTGCGCCAGAGACAAAAGCCACAACCCAGGCGTTCGGCATGTGCAGAAGGGACGTTCCAAATTGCACATAGGAAAGGACGATGCGCACTGAATGACTTTTTCTATGTGCAATTTGGGACGTCCCTTTTGCACATCAGCGTTCGCGGGTGGGGGTGCATTGGCAGACGCAGAGGCGGCTGGCTGCGAAGATGTTGAGACCCAGTTCGTGCATGATGTGCCGGATGGCCAGCTGCGCCTTCACGGAGTTGCCCGCCTCATCCAGCGGCGGCGAAAAAGCCGCAATGCCGAACATGCCCGGCATGACGCCCAGGACGCCGCCACCCACGCCGGACTTCGCTGGAATGCCGGACCGGTACAGCCAGTCCCCGGTGCGTTCGTAGAACCCCACGGTGGTGATCATGGACGTCACCTTCGGTGCCAGATCAGGATCGAACACCTGCGTGTTCGTGACCGGGTTGAACCCGTCGTTCGCAATGGTGGCGCCCATGATGGCCAGCTGTTCGGTGGTGGTGCCCAGCGAACACTGGCGCGTGTATAGATCAAGGGAAAGGTCCGGGTCATCGTAGATGCGCCCATAGCTCTTGAGCAGCCACGCGATGGAGCGGTTGTTGTAGTCGCACCCGGATTCGGACTGGTACAGCTCCTGGATGACCTCCGGTTCGGTGCCCGTGAGCTCGCGGATGTTGCTGGTGATGGCCTTCCATTTCGCATCCGCATCCCCCACCGGCTCCACCAGCGAACAGGCTGCGATGGCGCCCGCGTTCACCAGCGGGGATGAGGGGCGATCCTTCTCCAACAGGAGCGCCATGATGGAGTTGAACGGCAGGCCGGTGGCGTCCGCACCCACCTTTTCCAGGATGTCCACAGCACCGTATTCGCGCATGGCCAAGATGGCCGTGGGCACCTTGGAAACGGATTCGATGCCGAACGTGTGCGCGCTGTCACCCACGGATATCAGCGTGCCGTCGAGCAGGCACACCGTGATGCCGAAGAGGTTCGGATCAACCTGCGCCAGATACGGGATGTAACTGGCGTTCGTGCCGCCCGAGGCGTTCCGCACCTCTTCGTAGGCGTTGTTGACGGCTGCGCGCACTTCCGCGGCCGTGATGTTCTTGTGCGATGCAGCAGCCATGCCGTCCATCTCCCTCTGCCGCCGCTAGAACAGGTGCGCAGCAACGGGAACCAGCCACACCCACAGGATGCAGGTGGCTGCGAACGCCACCGTGGACACCGCCGTGGTGGACATCCCTTCTTTCACATATATGTTGTAGCGGCTGGACATGATCACACCGGAGAACGCCGGAGGCAGCGCCACGGCCATGACCAGCATGCCCAGCTTGTCCACGTCGCCGCCCATGCCGCAGAGCAGGGCCACTGCCAGGAACACCGCCGGCGTGAGGATCAGGCGGTACACCGTGTTCCAGATGGTCTCAACGCCCAGCGAGAACTTCACGGTGGACAGCGCCAAGCCTGCCGCCAGCACCGCCACGCCGGAGTTCGCCTTCGCGATCAGATCGAACGTGGGGTCCACTTCGGCAGGCACGCGAACGCCAATCAGCACCAGCACGATGGCCAGCACCGGTGCCCAACAGACCGGCTGCTTCATGGCGTTCACGAATGCGGCCAGGTTCTTGTTCTTGATGCCGTGGCGCTTGCCGTGGCCGTTCTTGTCGGCCGTGGCTGCCATGACCTCCGCCTTCGGGTTCTTCTTCTCTTCAGCGGGCGTGGTGGCCAGATGCGTGGTCTTCGCCGCAGCCACCTCGTGTTCGGTGGGCACGGTGGCCGCCTTCGAAGCGCCGTTCGCCACAGCCAGCGCCGCTTTTTCATGCGCCTTCGCCTGCCCCAGGTTGATCAGGTACATGCCGATGGGGATGGTGACGGCGTTCACCACGATGGACACGATGGCGATCACCAGATTGGTGTCCACGGTGTTGCCATAGATGGGGTCCAGCACCGCGAAGCCCAAAAAGCCGATGGTAGGCGAACCGGCGATCAACGCACAGATGGCCGCTTCCTGGATGCTGTGCTTGAAGATGAGCCGGCACAAGAAGTAGCTGAGCATGAACATGCCCACCACGCCGATCAAACTGATCAGCGTGAGCACCACGTCCGCCGCCAGCATCTCGCGGGATGCTTTCACGATGGACACGAACAGCGCCGCAGGCAACGCGATGTTCAACACCACTTTGTTCAGGCCTTGGCGCTGATCGTCGTCGAAGTAGCGCAGTTTGCCGCAAACGTACCCCAACGCCATGATGACGATGATGGGGATGATGTCTTCAACCAGTATTTTCTCCATGATAGCCTCCCCGGCCTCCTACATGTGGGCGCCCTGCTTGTACGGATACTTCGTGCATTCCGACGTGGCCAGCGGCCCCACCACCGGCTTCGGGTTCAGGCTGCCGATATTGCCGGATTCCTTGCCAGCGTACTCAGCCAGCTGCACGTGCACCATGCTGGGCTTGCCGGATGCCACAGCCTGCCCCACCATCTGCTCCACTTCCGCAGGCGTGGTGGCGTAGTAGCCCGTGCCGCCGAACGCTTCGATCATCTTGTCGTAGCGCGCGTCGTAGGTCAGCGTGAGCGGGGACGGGTCCCCGTCATCTCCCAGGTTCTCGAAGTCACCGCGGTAGATGCCGCCGTTGTTCAGGACGACGAACGTGATGGGCAGATTGAACCGGCAGGCCGTCTCCACTTCCATGCCGTCGAAGCCGAACGCGGAATCGCCGCCGATGTAGAGCACCTTGCCGCCCGTGGTGATGGCCGCGCCGATAGCGTAGCCGGTGCCGCAGCCCATGACGCCCCAGGTGCCGCAATCAAGACGATGGCGCGGCTGCTGCATCTGGATGATGTCGCGGCAGTCATCAAGGGTGTTCGCACCTTCGTTGCAGAGGTACAGGTCCGGATTCTTGTCATATACCTTCTTGATGGCACCCAGCGCGTTGAAGTGGCCCAGGGGCACCGTGTCGGAATCCTCGCGCGGGTCGAAACGCGCGTCGTTCTTCTGCGTGTCGGCTTGCAGCGCGTCCAGCCATTCCTTGCTGGCATGCACGGGCGTCTTCTCCAGCCCGGCGATCAGCAGCTTGAGGGATTCCTTGAGATCGCCCAGCACGGGGCAAGCGATGGGGCGGGAGTTCTCGAATTCGTGCGGATCTATCTCCAGCTGGATGAACTTGACGTCCGGGTTCCATTCCTTGCCGCGGCCGAAGTTCAGCATCCAGTTCAGACGCGCGCCCACCAAGAGCACCACATCAGCCGTGCGCAGCGCCAAGCCACGTGCGCTGGCGGTGCAGTGCGGATCTGTATCTGGAATGAGGCCCTTCGCCATGCTCATGGGCTGGTACGGGATGTCCGTCTTCTTGACGAACTCTTGCAGCTCAGCTTCGGCGCGCGCGATGGCAGCGCCCTTGCCCACCACCATGAGCGGGTTCTTCGCGGATGCCAAAAGCTTCAGCGCCTCATCTATGCTGGCCTGGGCCGGGCGAGGCGGCTGCGGGACGTTCGCCGTCCACAGCTCCGCCGCAGCCTGCGCCTTGTCCAGCGTCTGGCCCACGGCGTCATCCGGGAAGTCCAGGTACACGCCGCCGGGGCGACCGGAGGTTGAGATCTGGATGGCGCGCGCCACGGCCAGCGGGATGTCCTCGATGCGGTCTATCCGCAGGGATTCCTTGGCGAACGGCTCCGCGTAGGCACGCTGGTCAAGGCCTTCGTATTCGCCTTCTTTCAGGTCCACCACGTGGCGCGTGGAACTGCCGCCGATCATGATGACCGGCCACCCGTTGTTCGTGGCCTCAAGCAGCGGTGCCAAGCCGTTCAGGAAGCCAGGCGCAGACACGGTGAGGGCCACGCCCGGGCGTCCGGTCAGGAAGCCTTCGGCAGCCGCAGCGTTCACCGCGTCCTCTTCGTGGCGCATGCCCACGTAGCGGATGCCCATGGCCTGCGCGATGCGCGCAAAATCCGTCACGGGAATCCCCACCACGCCGTACATGTGCTTGACGCCGTTCTTGAGCAGCATCTCAGCCAAGTAGTGAGGGGAATCTGTCAGGTTCTGGGTCCCGGTGTTCGCGGGCACAGCAACTTCAGTCATGAGGGCCTCCTTCATTGATAGGTTGCATTGATGGTAGGCCGTCCGCCCCGGTGCGCCGAACGCATGCGCGCGTCCGTTGCCCGCCCCGCGCCGACTTGATGCCCTCCCGTTACGCATGCCCTCCTGGATGTGCAGAAGGTGCAGAAGGGACGTTCCAAATTGCACATAGGAATAGATTTTGCGCA
>CANSWY010000030.1 GCA_947650915.1 uncultured Eggerthellaceae bacterium
AAAAGCCTCCCAGTGCGCATGAACTTCTGCTATGTGCAATTTGGAACGTCCCTTTCGCACATGCCGAGCGCACTGGGCTATGACTTCTGTCTTTGGCGCACGGCCGCCGGCACCCCCGTAACAAGCGCGGCCCTGCGGGCGCGCTTGTTACGGGGGTGCGCACCGGCCGTGCGCGCTCCGCGTGTGCCAGCTGACCGCCCTGCGGGCGTCCAGCTGTCGCGGCCCTTTGGGCCGCTGCATTCACTGACGGGGTTCAGCGCGCTTGGGCCGGGTGCATCCGGGTTCGGGGCTGTTGCTGGGTTCGGCTTGCTGCGGGGGGGCGCCGCGTGCGCGGGAGGCCTGCGGCCCCCGCGCGGCAACGCGGCGGTGCTGCGCGCGGACGGGTGCGCCTGACCCTATTGTCATGCGGATGTGCAAAAGGGACGTCCCAAATTGCACATAGGATCAGTCTTTCAGTCCGCACTCTCTTTTCCTATGTGCAATTTGGAACGTCCCTTTTGCACATCCAGAGATACAATAAGGGGACATAGTGTCGCTTAGGAGGGGAGGCTGTCATGGAACCGGAAAGCTGCTTGTTCGGACAGGGCGCGGCGAACGATACGTTCGCGCAGTATTTCACGGGCAATTCGTACTTGAATCCGCTGACGGATCCGCAAGAGACGCAATTCGTGGCGAACGTCACGTTCGAACCGGGGTGCCGCAACAACTGGCATGTCCACCACGCTGACAAGGGCGGCGGCCAGATCCTGTTGTGCACGGATGGCCGCGGCTGGTGCCAGTTCGAAGGCGAGGAGGCGCGCGAACTGCATCCGGGGGACGTGGTGTTCATCCCGGCCGGCGTCAAGCATTGGCATGGCGCGGCGAAGGACAGCTGGTTCTCCCACGTGGCGTTCGAGGCCTGCGGCGAAGGCATGAGCAATGAATGGTGCGAACCGGTGACGGATGAGGAATACGGCATCCTGCCCTGAACGGTAGGCTGATGTGCAAAAGGGACGTCCCAAATTGCACATAGGATGAGCCTTTCAGTCCTCACTCTCTTTTCCTATGTGCAATTTGGAACGTCCCTTTTGCACATCTGGAGGGGGAGCTTGCGCGCTCGTTCCAGAAAGTTGAAAAGACGGCTTGGAGGAGCCGTCTTTTCGCAAAAGAGAGGAGGTGTCACAACTCAGTCATCTTCTTGATCAGAGAAGTTAACTTCGTCTAACAAGGAGAACTATAGCAGAGAAGAAATCCGTTTGTCTAGGAGAATCCTGGATTTTTTTCTGTGCGGCTCTGCGTGGCAACGGATCAATCCGAGAAGTCGAACAAGGCGGTGGTGAGGTAGCGCTCACCGGTGTCTGGCAGGATGACCACGATGTTCTTGCCTGCGTTCTCCGGGCGCTGCGCCAGCTTCGCGGCGGCGGCCACGGCAGCGCCGGACGAGATTCCCACCAGAAGGCCGTCGTGGGCAGCCAGTTCGCGACCTGCTTCGAAAGCCTCTTCGTTCTGGATGGTGATGACCTCGTCATAGATGCCCACATCCAGCGTATCCGGGATGAACCCGGCACCGATGCCTTGGATCTTGTGGGAACCGGCGCGGCCTTCAGAGAGCACCGGCGAATCGGCTGGCTCCACAGCCACCACGCGGATGTCCGGGTTCTTGGATTTCAGGTAGCGCCCGGTGCCGGTGACGGTGCCGCCGGTGCCCACGCCGCCCACCAGGATGTCCACGTTGCCACCGGTGGCCTCCCAGATCTCAGGGCCGGTGGTCCTCTCATGGATGGCCGGGTTCGCGGGGTTCTCGAACTGGGAGGGGATGAACGAATTCGGGATCTGTTCCGCCAGTTCTTCGGCCTTCGCGATGGCGCCCTTCATGCCCTTCGCGCCTTCGGTGAGCACCAGCTCAGCGCCGTAGGCCTTCATGAGGTTGCGGCGTTCGGCGGACATGGTGTCCGGCATGGTGATGATGATGCGGTTGCCGCGGGCGGCGGCGATGGCGGCCAGCGCGATGCCGGTGTTGCCGGAGGTGGGTTCGATGATGACGGTGTCCGCGTCCACTTTGCCAGCGGCCACAGCCTCTTCGATCATGGCTTTCGCGATGCGGTCCTTGATGGACCCGGCCGGATTGAAATACTCCACCTTGCCGATCAGTTTGGCGTGCAGCCCATGGTTCTCCTCATAGTGCGTGAGCTCCACCAGCGGCGTGCTGCCCACCAGTTCGAAGACGTTCCGATGGATGGTCATGGGGCCTCCTCTGCGTTCGTGGATGTGCGTTGATGATGGGGAAAAGTCTAGGCGTTCGCCCCGTTCAGACAAGGGATTCAGGCATAGGAAAACCCGAAGGAGGCCATAGGGAATGCCGAACGCGAGAGTGTGTCAGAGAGCGCGTCAGAGGGTGGCGAAGCCCTTGTTGTACTCTTCGATGAACAGGCGCAGGATCTCAATGTAGCGCTGCGCCAGATCAGACAGCTGCCGTTCCTGGTGCACCACGTAACCCACGCGCATGCGTTCTTTCGTGTCCAGTGGGATGGCCGTGATGCCGGAGTGCATCTCAGACGAGAGCACGCCCGTGGACACCGTGTAGCCGTTGTGGTGCGTGAGCAGGTTCGAAAGCGTGCCGCGGTCCGACATGATGACGCGCTTTTCGTGCGGCAGTTCCGCGAAGGGCTCCTCGGCGTAGTAGAACGAATTCGCGGAACCCTGTTCGAATTCATAGCGCGGGTAGTCGTTCAAGTCTTCGATCTTCAGCAGCTTGTGGCCCGAGAGCGGGTGGTGGCTGCCCACGAAGATGTGCGGCTGGGCGGTGAACAGTTCCGTGAACACCAGGCCTGCCTCGTCCAGCGCGCGGGTGATCACCTGTTCGTTGAAAGAGGACGTGTACATGATGCCCACGTCCGCGCGGAATTCGCGCACGTCTTCGATGACCTCCTGCGTGCGCGTTTCCCGCAAGCTGAACGTGTAGCCTTCGCCTTCGTATTCCTCCACGAATTCCAGGAACGCTTCCACGGGGAACGCGTAGTGCTGGGATGCGATGGCCAGGCGCTGGGAGGGCGGCTTCTTATCCTTGGAGTAGCGGGACTCCATGAGGTCCGCCTGCTCTACGATCTGGCGCGCGTAGCTCAGAAGTTCGATGCCGTCGTTGGTGATGGTGGTGCCTTTGCTGGAGCGTTCGAAGATCTTGATGCCGCATTCGCGTTCGATGTCCTTCACGGCCACGGACAGGCTGGATTGGGACACGTACAGCTCATGGGCGGCCGAACAGATGGAGCCGCACTTGGCGATGGCTAACAGGTATCTGAGTTGTTGGAGCGTCATGCGGCCATTATCCCATCTGGTGCGCGTGCGGCGGGCGGCGCGTCCGCCTAGAGGTCTTCCTCGTCTTCCACCAGTTCAACCTGGTGATGGTGGTCGTGTTCGCCGATGTCTGACACGGGCTTTTCCAGGCCTTCGATCTGGATGCCGTTCTTTTCAGCGTAATCCCAGAGCGCGGCATGGATGGCCTCCTCAGCCAGCAGAGAGCAGTGCACCTTCACGGCCGGCAGCCCGTCCAGCGCCTCCATGACGGCCTTGTTCGTGACTTCCAGCGCTTCCTGCACCGTCTTGCCTTTCACCAGCTCCGTTGCCATGGAGCTGGTGGCGATGGCGGCGCCGCAGCCGAAGGTCTTGAACTTGGCGTCCTGGATGACGTTGTCGTCATCGATGTCCAGGTAGATGCGCATGATGTCGCCGCAGACGGCGTTGCCCACGGTGCCTTCGCCGCTGGCGTCTTCGATCTCGCCCACGTTGCGCGGGTTGGTGAAGTGGTCCATCACCTTTTCGGAATAATCCATTGCCATGTCAGGTCTCCTGTTCGTTCAGTTTCTCAGGGTGTTCGGGGTGTCTATTCGTCAGCCCGTCAGTTCGCATCCGGGGGCGTGCTGAAACGGGTCTCGATGATGCTGGCGTAATTCCCGCGCTGGTAGTCCTCGTAGAGCGGGCTCATCATGCGCAGGTTCTCCAGGGTGGCCTTCAGCGAATCCACGGCGAAATCGATGTCTTCCTGCGTGGTGTCGTGCCCGAGCGTCAGACGCAGCGAACCGTGGGCGATCTCGTGCGGCAGCCCGATGGCCAGGAGCACGTGGCTCGGGTCCAATGATCCGGAGGTGCAGGCGCTGCCGGACGACACGCAGATGCCGCGCGCTGCCAGTTGCAACAGCATGCCCTCGCCTTCGATGAACTCGAACGAGCAATTGACGTTGTTCGCCAGGCGGTCCTTCCAACTGCCGTTCAGTTTCGCGAACGGGATCTCTACCAGGATGCGCTTGATGGCATGGTCGCGCAGGCCGCGCAGGCGCGGCACTTCGGTGTCAAGCTCCGCGAACGCCAGCTCGGCCGCCTTCGCGAACCCGACGATGCCGGGCACGTTTTCCGTGGTGGCGCGGCGCCCGCGTTCTTGCTGGCCGCCGTCCATGAGATTGTCCACCTTGATGCCGCGGCGCAGATAGAGCAGCCCGACGCCCTTCGGGCCGTTCAGCTTGTGCGCGCTGGCGGACAGCATGTCGATGCCAAGCTCGTCAACGTTGATGGGCACATGCGCGAACGCCTGCACGGCGTCGGTGTGGAATGCCACGCCGTGGGCCTTCGCGATGGCCGCCAGCTCCGCGATGGGTTCGATGGTGCCTATTTCGTTGTTCGCGAACATGATGGACGCCAAGATGGTGTCTTCGCGGATGGCTGCTTCGAAGCCGGCGGGGGAGATGAGCCCCTCAGCGTCAACGGGCAGGTAGGTGACTTCGAACCCGTCGCGCTCCAGCGCCTGGAAGGCGTGCAGCACGGCATGGTGTTCGATGGCGCTGGTGATCAGGTGCTTGCCGCGCGCGGCATTCGCGTGGGCGTAGCCCTTGATGGCCCAGTTGTCCGATTCGGTGCCGCCGGAGGTGAAGTACACTTCCTTTGATTTCGCGCCGATGAACCCGGCCAGCTGCTCGCGCGCCGCGGCCACGGCGTCGGATGCGTGCTGGCCCAGCGGATAGATGGAGGAGGGGTTGCCGAACTCCCCGGTGAAGTAGGGAAGCATGACGTCCAGCACCTCCGGGCGCAGCGGTGTGGTGGATGCGTTGTCCAGATAGATCTGCTTCATCTGATGCGATGCCTCCTTGTGCAATGTCTAGTAAAACGGTAGACTTAATATAACGGTTGCTGACAAGATGTCAAGCAGGGAAAGATGACGAGAATCGAACGATTGGTCGTGCATGAAGGTTTCCACGAAAACGCGGTACGGACTCAGGTTCATGGTGGATCTGGCGCAGTGCTGGGGCGGCGGATGCGTCGCGCTGAAGGACGTGGCTGAGCGCCAGGGCATCTCCAAGAAGTATCTGGAGCAGGTGGTGGCGCCGCTGGCGGACGTAGGGCTTCTTGAGATCAAGCGGGGGAACCGCGGCGGCTACCAGCTGGCGCGGGCACCTGAGCAGATCACGCTGGCGGAGGTGGTGTCAGCCAGTGAAGAGGGCATCAACCTGATGGATTGCCTGGGGTGCACGGGCGTCTGCGAACGCGAACCCGAATGCATCACGCGCAACGTCTGGGGCGGCATGCAGCGCGCCATCACGGACTACCTGGAGAGCCGCACCCTGGCCGACGTGATCGCCTGACCGCCTCCTGTGCGCATGACCCCGCAGCAGAGGCTCGTAGCGAAGGCTTCAGCCTTCGAACACCCGGAACGCTCTTCCTCACCTGACCGCAGGCGGGCGGAGGGGTTGCTGGCTAAATTACGTTCCTCGGAAAATGTGGTGGGGTACCACATTTTCCGAGGAACTCCACGAACCGCCCTCAACCCCTCCGCCCGCCTGCTTCTCACTGCCTGAGGTGTGACTTTTATCTCTGGCGCACGGCCGGCGGCGCCCCTTCGGGGCGCGCACCGGCCGTGCGCGCTTCGCGAGTGCGCGGTGCGGAAGACCGCCGCACCGCAGACTCATTCGCGGGCTTCAACGCGCTTCGCGCGTAGCGCCCTTGACCCGGGTGCGACCGGATGTGCAAAAGGGACGTCCCAAATTGCACATAGGGATAGCCTTCCAGCACGCATCATCAATTCCTATGTGCAATTTGGAACGTCCCTTTTGCACATCTTCCCGTGGGGGGGGGTCACGAAGGGACGGAGGAGTGTGACCTTCGGAACGGATGTTCAGCGGGGACGGAGGGCCTCGGCTGGATCGACGTTGCGGATGAGCTGTGGCTCCTCGAAAAGGCGCGTGCAGACGAGGTTTTCACGGTCGAGCGGATTCGCAGCTTGCCCCAGGACGTTCTCATAGAAAGCAGTCAGATAGGACTCATCCGGCATGATGTCCGCAGCGGCGTTGCGGTACATCGCCCGCACCAGCGCATCGCGGAAATAACGGGCGTGTTCTTCGAACGGCTCGTTCGTGACGTTGAAGCCCAGATGGTTCAGGTACAGTTCTGAGAAGACGGCGATGGTGCGCGTGTTCCCCTCGTGGAATGGATGGATCTGCCAGAGAAAGGCCACGCCGTGGCTGAACGCGGCAAGCTCATCCGGCCCCATCGAACGGTAGTCGCGCGCCTGTTCGCTGGCGAATGCCCCGCGCAAGGCCATCTCGTAGGCCAGCGGATCAGCGTACAGCACGCTGTCTCCGTTGAGGATGTCCTCCTGCTTCACCATGCGCTCGGTCTTGAATTCGCCGGGATGGTAGACATCCGGGTCCAGGTCTTGGAACAGGTAGCGATGGATCTGGTTGAGCATCTCAGGTGCAAGGAAGAACGGCGATGCCGAAAGCAATTCGGCGATGCGCTGGCTCACCAGGTCAGCTTCGCGCGATGCGGCATCGTGTCCGTTCTCATGATGGCGCCTCACCAGCGCGCCCGTCTCTTCAAGCGTGCGATCGCCGCTGATGTAGGCCTGCGCTGCGCCCCTCAGATAGGGAGACACCTCCAAGCCATCCACGTCCTGCAGCCCGATGGCAACGGCCCAATAGTGCCTGCGATCAGCCTCTGAGCCGTGCTCCGAAGCGGGAAGATATGGGAAGTTGTCCGAACCGTCAGCAGTCATGCTGCCATTCTAGTGCACTCAAAGGTCACGAAGGGGCGGAGGAGTGTGACCCTTGGATGATGCCGGCAGTCCAGGCGAGGAGCGCGTCCGCATCCACATTCGCGGGCGCGTCATGGGCATCCAGCAGAGCGCGTTCGGCATCGTTTGCAAGCTGGCGCATGCGGGCACGGCTTTCGGGGTATTCGCCCGTCCGCGCAAACGTGAGAGCGCGCATGACGAAGAACGCATTCTTCACGCATGCGGCCAGGACGGCGTCGAGCGCTTCAGGTTCGAACGCCAGCGTGTGGCAGAGCGCATGATGGATCTCCGACGCGCCCACGCGCGCGGACAGCAGCGCGTCCTCAGCGGTGAAGGCTGTGTCCATGAATGCGAAGCTGCCCCTGATCGTGCGCGTGTCCATCACCAAGTTGAAGACGTCGTGACGCGGCCAAGCGGCCACGGTTTCCGGCGAGCCGATGAACCCGCAGGCAAGATCGGCATGCGGCATGCCCGCGATGATGCTGCGGCAGGTTTCCAGATCCGTTGTGGACAGGCTGTCTATCAACACGACGGAATCGATGTCGCTGTCCGGCCGCGCTTCGTTGCGCGACCTGCTGCCTTGCAGGCCCACCAGGGCCAAACGGCTGCCGAAGGCTTCCGTGAGCTTCGATTCCAATTCTTGCATCCAAGCGTCCACGATGATGTCAGCCATGGGTTCCTCCTTCTGTTGCCCGCCTTATACGCAATGCCGCGACCTGAAAATGCCGCGAGCCGCGGTGATGCGGCCTGCAATGCCGCGAACCACGCAACGCTGCAACCCGGGTGAACGCCCCCCCGGCGCTCACGGGCGACGGGTGGCGGCGGCCAGGCACATTTCCGCAAAATCAGCGTAGGCGTCTTCGAACGTGCCCGTGATGGGCGGCATGCCGGCCAGCCGCATGGCTTCGGCCGTCTTCTCCGCGCAATGGTAGTGGTTGTACAGCCCCGGTGCCTGATACAGCAGCCGCAGGTACAGCTCTCGTGCGTCATGTGCACATGCGCCCGTTTGCACGGAAAGCAGCTGGTCCAGCGGTGCCACCACCTCAGCGAACGTGCGCTTGAACTGCACCAGGCGCTCCAGGGATGCGTTCGATTCGATGATGGATATCAGGATGTCCTGGTACCGCAGCAAGTCCTCATGGCGCGCCGTCACCTCCGCCCAGAGGCGCGCGAACTCAGCTCCGGGCAGCGGTGCCCCGGCCAGCGTGCGCAAAAGGTCCGCCACGTACCGCGCGTGGGCGCGGCTGTGGAGGGACAGGAACACGTCTTCCTGGGTGGAGGCGTATTTGTACAGGTTCGAACGGGACCATCCCAGCTCTTTCGCGATGAGCCCCATGTTGATCTCATGGTAGGGAAGCTGGCGTGACAGCGCTTCGGCTGCATCCATGATGGCGGTCATGCGTTCGGCCTTCTGTTCCGGCGAACGCGCGCGTTGGTAATCCGGTGTCTGCTGCTCCATGCCCATGGCAGCCATCTTAGCAAACCGCGCGTGCGTTCCCGGGCGTTCTGGCCGCGCAGCCAGGGTGCAGGCGCCATCTTTTACGGTTCACGCCGTGCAGGGCACGCTGGTTTGCGATAATCGGCCCAAGGCTTGTGCGGCTGGCGAAAGGAGCGCTCATGGAGGGGTTCTTCAAGATCAAGGAACGGGGTTCCAGCGTCCGGACGGAGGTCGTGGGCGGCCTCACCACCTTCCTGGCCATGGCCTACATCGTGGCCGTGAACCCGGCCATCCTCTCTGACGCGGGCGTGCCGTTCAGCGCTGCGCTCACCGCCACGTGCCTTTCCGCTGCGCTGGCCACCGTGGCCATGGGGTTGTTCGCGAACCGGCCCATCGCGTTGGCGTCCGGCATGGGCATCAATGCTGTGGTGGCCTATGGGATGTGCGGCTCTCTTGGCATCGACTGGCGCGTGGCCATGGCCGTGGTGTTCCTGGAAGGCGTGGTCATCTTAGGCCTGGTGCTGGGCGGCTTGCGCAAGGCCGTGATGGATGCCATCCCGCTCGACTTGCGCCAGGCCATCGGCATCGGCATCGGTCTTTTGATCACGCTCATCGGCCTCAAGGGCGCGGGCATCATCCTGCCGGACGATTCCACGCTGGTGGCATTGGGCCCCGTCACGGAACCCACCTCCATCGTGGCGTTCGTGTCCTTGGCGGTGGCCATCATCCTCACGCTCATGAAAGTGCCCGGCGCGCTGCTGATCTCCATCGTGGTGGCGGTGCTCATCGGGTTGCCGCTGGGCGTCACGCCGCTGCCGGATTCGTGGAGCTTCGGACTTGATTTCTCCGCGTTCGCAGCGCCCTTCCAGATGGTGGACGGGCAGCTGGCCATCGTGCAGGTGTTCCTGCAGCCGGCGCTCCTGCTGTTCGTCTTCAGCTTGCTCATGAGCGATTTCTTCGACACGTTGGGCACGGCGGTCGCCATCGCGAAGGAGGGCGATTTTCTGGACGAGAACGGGGACGTGCAGGACATCAAGGCAATTCTCACAGTTGACTCCTCCGCAGCCATCATTGGCGGCTTCTTCGGCGCCAGCTCCGTGACGTGCTTCCTGGAGTCCGCGTCCGGCGTGGCGGCCGGCGCGCGCACCGGTTTTTCGAACCTGGTGGTGGGCGCGCTCTTCGTGGTGTGCGCGTTCTTCGCGCCGCTGTTCGGCATGGTGACGGGCGCGGCCACCTGCGGCGTGCTGGTGGTGGTGGGCTTCCTCATCATGTCGGAAGTCGGCTCCATCTCTTGGCACCGGGCCGACGTGGCGTTCCCGGCGTTCCTCATCATCGTGGGCATCCCGTTCACCTATTCCATCACGAACGGCATCGGGATCGGGTTCATCGCTTACGTGCTGCTGATGCTGGCGCGCGGCAAGGCGAAACAGGTGAAGCCCCTCATGTGGTTGGCGGCTGCGGCCTTCCTGGTGATGTTCATCTTCGCCTGATGCTGCATCTGTCCAAACGCTGCGCAACAAAGCCTCGTAGCAAAGGCTCGTAGCGAAGGCTTCAGCCTTCGACCGACCCGGAACGCGCTTTCTCACACATCCCCCCTCGCCGCTTTTCCTCACCCGGCCGCAGGCGGGCGGAGGGGCATCGGGCTTGGCTTCGGCCTGCGAAAAATATGGTGGATTACCATATTTTTCTTGCCCTGCAGAATCGCCCTCAACCCCTCCGCCCGCCTGCTCCATGCATGTGCAAAAGGGACGTCCCAAATTGCACATAGGAACAGTCTTTCAGTGTTGGCTTTCTTTTCCTATGTGCAATTTGGAACGTCCCTTTCGCACATGCTGATCGCCTGGGTTGTCGCTTTTGTCTCTGGCGCACGGCCGGCGGCACCCCTGCGGGGCGCGCACCGGCCATGCGCGCTTCGCGTATGTGCGCCCCGCGGAGGTCTCGCGGGGCGCAGTTTGATTCGCGGGCTTCAACGCGCTGCGCGCGTAGCGCCCTTGACCCGGGTGCAGCCGTGTTCTGGATACCGTGCGCGCTTCGCGTGTGCCAGCTGGCCGCCCGCAGGGCGTCCAGCTGTCGCGGCCCTTCGGGCCGCTGCATTCATTGGCGGGCTCTAGGGCGCTTCGCGCCCATCGCCCTTGGGCCGGGTGTTGCTGGGTTCGGGGGTGTTGATGGGTGCGGCTTGTTGTGTTGGGCGCCGCGTGCGCGGGAGGCCTTCGGCCCCCGCGCGGCAACGCGGCGGCGGTTCGCAGTGCTTTGCACCGCATCACCGCGGCAAGGGGCGTTCTCAGGCGCAGCGATCTTGTGACCTTTTCGTGGCAGCTGCGCGCCTCGGGAATGGTGCGCAAAGCAAGTTTGCGCATCCACGAAGATCACCCCACCGGTTGAGTGTGGGTGAGCAAACTCCGTTTGCTCACGCCGTGACAGCCCAGGTCCTGCCTCAGAGGCCACGAAGGGAGGTCACGAATCCTCCGTCCCTTCGTGACCTTTTGGGTGGACAGGTTCGGGGGATTTGTGCGGTTTCGCCGAGCGTGGCCTCCTAGAATGCATGGCAAACAGGGGGAGGAGGGCATCGTGGACGTCAGACAGACATCGCTGGTGGATCTTCTGGGCGAGCCGGGGGCGCAGTTCGCCATTCCGCCGTACCAGCGGGCATACGCCTGGGGCGGCGAACAGTGCCGGGAGCTCTGGCTGGACATCAAGCGGGCGGCGCGCAAGGGCATGCGCCATTTCACGGGCACGCTGCTCATCGCGGAAGGCGCACCGGCGCAGGTGGTGGACGGCCAGCAGCGCCTGACCACGCTGACGCTGCTCATCTGCGCTCTGTGCGTCCACCTGCGGGAGACGGGCGGCGCCGTTGACGGGCAAGACGTTCGCGCGCTGGCTGAACGCTTCCTCCTGGAGGGCGTCGCTCTCAAGCTCATGCTGCGGAGCGCTGACGCGCAAGCGCTGCAGGTGGTCATCGCGCAGGCTGCGGGCGAAGCCGCGCCGAACGCCACCACGGAAAGCGCTGCCTCCACCGTCACGGACGCGTTCGCCTTCTTCCGGCAAGCTTTCGCAGAAGGCAGAACGCCCACAAGCGACATCTGGCGCGGCATCCAGCTGCTCTTCGCCATCGAGGCGCGCATGGAGGACAGCATCCAAGCCCAAACGGTGTTCGAGAGCCTGAACTCCAAGGGCCGCGCGCTGAACATCGCGGACCTGTCCCGCAATTACCTCCTGCTCTCCGAATCGCGCGCAGAGCAGATGCGCCTCTACCGGGAATACTGGCAGCAGATGGAAGAGCTCTTCGCGCCGGATCCCGGCTCGCTCCGGCTCAACAGCGCCGTCAAAGGCTGGCTCTCCGTGCGCTTCCGCGGCGTCCGGCTGCGTTCCACGGAATCCGTCTACAGCGGTTTCAAGCAGTACGTTGAGGACGAATACACGGGCACGAAGGAGGACCTGCTGCGCGAGATGCGCGGGTTCTGCCTGGTCTGGGCGGAGAATTACCGCTATCACGCCGTCAAGAAGTTCAAGTCCGCGTTCGACTGGGCGGTGAACGGCGCACCCACGCTGACCGCGGGCTATCCGCTGAAGAAGGCGAACGACGAAGCGTATGCGAACCGCGTTCGCGAAGAGCTCAAGCGCGTGAACGCGGACTGGTAGGAGGCCCCATGCGAACTGAACTGACCCGCGCGCTGGACTTCCTGGGAGAGCCGGGCGTGCGCTTCCGGATCCCCGTCTATCAGCGCGTGTATTCTTGGACGCGGCCCCAGTGCGAAGAGCTCTGGGCTGACCTTATGCAGGCGGCTGCGGCTGACGAAGACCACTTCATGGGCACCGTGCTTTCCGGAGCGCCGGACGCGGGGGTGGACGCGGCTGCCGACGCAGCCTGCGCGCTCTGCGCGGATGCAGGCGTGCGCGCGGTGGACCTGGTGGACGGTCAGCAGCGCATGGTCACGCTCACGTTGCTGCTGTCCGCGCTCTGCAGCGCCTTGGCAGGCACGGATGACGAACAGCTGCGGGCGCAGGCGGCCGACCTGGCGGAACGCTGCCTGTTCGTGCGCGCGGATGACAGATATGCAGAAGTGACCGATGTGCAAAAGGGACGTCCCAAATTGCACATGGCAGAGAGCGATGGTGATGTGCAAAAGGGACGTCCCAAATTGCACATAGAGGAAGCCTCTCAGTGCGCATCATCTAGTTCTATGTGCAATTTGGAACGTCCCTTTTGCACATCGGTGCTCACGGGTTCGGACGTGCTGACGAAGATGGAGTTGGCCCCAGCGGATCAGCCCACGTTCAGCGCCCTCCTGCGCGAAGAGGCGCTCCCGGAAGGGGATGGGCTTTCTGCGAACCTGGCGGACAACTGCCGCTTCTTCCGCGAACGCCTGGCCAGCGCGGCGGACGTCCGGCAGGCGCTCAGCGGGCTCCGACATCTGACGCTGATCAGCGCGCAGTTGGAGGCGGGGGATGAACCGCAATCCGTCTTCGAGAGCCTGAACTCCAAGGGCAAGGGCCTCACCAGCGCGGATCTGATCCGGAACCTCCTGCTCGCGCGCTTCGGATGCGAGGATCAGCAGCGCCTGTATGAGCAGCTCTGGCAGCCTATCGAGGGCATGTTCGCGGACAACGCGGACGCGCCGGATCTGCTCATGGACGCCGCGCTGCACGCGTGGCTGGAGCAGAACGCAGACGGGCTGGACATCCAGGACCGCTCAGAGCTGTACGGCGCGTTCAAGCGCCACGTGCTGGCGCATCCAGAACAGCCGCTGGAGGACCTGCTGGCAAGCGTGAACGCGTTTTGTGCGCAGTTCGCGGAGCATCTGGACAGCCACGAGAACAAGGTGCACGTGGATTGGGCGAAGGGCAAGCTCACGGGCTTGGTGTCAGAACGAAAGCTCTTCGGGGACTGAGGGCGCTCTCACGCGTTCATCTGGCGGACGGCATTCAGGCCGCCGCGGATGAACGCGTCCAATGCCGTCTTCGAACGCTCCCAATCCGCCTGCGCGCCCGCCGCCTTCGCCGCGGCGATGCATCCCATCAGCTGGAATCGGCAGAGCGTCCGTGCCACTTCCACATCTGGGCACACTTCAAGCCAGATGCCCAACGTCTGTTCCTGGAACTCCGTCTCGCAGAGTTCCATGTACGTTTCCACGAACGCGTCGTCATCCACCAGCCCCTGGCACGGGCCGCCATCGCGCAGGAGCGTGCAGAGCGGCGGGCGCACCGTGCCCTCAACGCTGGCAGCCGCTCTCAGCTGCGTGCGCATGGCGCTGGTGCCGAAGATGAACCGGCGCACCAGTTCGCGGTAGGCCTCATCCACGTTCGCGAAGTGCGCGTAGAACGTGGAGCGGCTCACGTGCGCCGCGCGGCAGAGCTCCGACACGGTGATGTCCCGTGCCCGCTCAGTGCTCAGAAGCGCCATCAGCGCGTCCTCGATGCGCCGCTTGCCCGGCTGCGTGCGTTCCATGGCCGTCCTTTCGCTTTCTTGCTCTCATCTTGAGGCATCCAGACTGAACATATCCTATCGTTTCGTACGATTTCGCGCAGCGCGCCTGCCTATGATTCCGCTGGAACCATCTCAAAAGGCAGGTGCCCCCATGATCTTCGAACTGACGTTGTCCCATATGATCGTGTTCTTCCTGGTGTTCGCGGTGGGGTTCGCCGCGGCGCGCGCACGCGCCATCCCGCAAGACGCGCTCCCGCATCTAGCGCAGCTCATCACCAAGGTGCTGTTGCCGGTGATGATCTTCTACTCCACCTATGCGAACTGCACGCGCCAGACCATCCTGGAGAACTGGCAGATGGTGCTCTTGGCGGCGCTCTTCTACGCGCTGATCAGCCTGGTGACGTTCCTGCTGGCGAAGGCGCTGCGGATCCCCCATGACAAGGATCGCGTGTTCCAGCTCTGCTTCATCTTCGGCAACACCGGCTTCGTGGGCATCCCGTTGCTGGCGGCAGTGTTCCCGGACGCGGGCCTGGTGTACATGATGATGTTCTCCTTGGTGGATCAAGCGGTGTTCTGGACCTACGGCGTGTGGCTGTCCACCGAACGTGGGCACCATCACCCGGCTTCTGAGCACGTCCGGCTGAAGCAGCTCATCACGCCGAACACCGTCGCCATCGTAGTGGCGGTGATGTTCGTTATGGTCCCCGTGCCGGTGCCGGAGGTCATCCTGTCGGGCATGGGTACCATCAGCTCCGCCACTACCGGCATGTGCATGCTGTATCTGGGCGCGTTGGCCAGCTTCTCGCGCCTTGCTGGCGTGCTGCGGCGCCCGGACGCGTACGTGGGCATCCTGGTGAAGATGGTGGTGCTGCCCGTGCTGGTGGCGAAGCTGCTGCTCCTGACCGGTTGGTTCCCTCCGGACATGGTGCGGGCGCTGGCCATCATCATGGCGTTGCCGGTCATGACCGTGGTGCCGCTGGTGGTGTCTGCGAACGGCCGCGAAGCGGAGTACGCCACCGGCATCACGGTGGTCACCTTGGTGGCCAGCATCGCCACCATCCCTCTGGTGGTGTTCCTGGTAGGCTGATCCTTCGCACGACTGCACAGGGGGCGGTTCTCTGTGCACTCTGGCTTGTTGCTCTTCCTCAGCTGACCGCAGGCGGGCGGAGGGGTTGCTGGCTAAATTACGTTC
>CANSWY010000031.1 GCA_947650915.1 uncultured Eggerthellaceae bacterium
TCAGCACAGTCTCTCTTTTCCTATGTGCGATTTGGAACGTCCCTTTTGCACATCCCGGAACGTTGACCAACTGTGCAATTTGGAACGTCCCTTTCGCACATCAGGCGAACTTCGCCTGCAGGGCCGGCGTCACGCAGGGCGGCACGAACTGGCTGAAATCCGCGTGCAAGCTGGCCAGTTCGCGCACGATGGACGACGACAGGTACATGAATTCCGGCGGACTCATGATGAACGTGGTCTCCAGGTCGTAATCCAGCTGGTGGTTCAGCGCGTTCATCTGGAACTCGTATTCGAAATCAGTGATGGCGCGCAGCCCCTTCACGATCACGTGCGCCTGGCGCTGCTGCGCGAATTCCACCAGCAGGTTGTCGAACGGCTCCACGGTGACGTTCGGCAGGTGCGCGGTGGCTTGGCGCACCAGTTCCGTGCGCTCCTCCAGCGTGAACAGCGGGCGCTTGCCGGCCGACGCGGCCACGGCCACGATGACCTCGTCCATCATGGAGGCGGCGCGGCAGATGATGTCCAGGTGGCCGTTGGTGATGGGGTCGAACGTGCCCGGCGTGATGGCGCGGCGCGGCATGGGGCTCCTTTCGTTGCTGGTGAGGGGATTATACCGGGTGCAAAAGGCCCCCTCCCGTTGATGTGCGAAAGGGCCTGCCGCCCGGATGTGCGAAAGGGACGCCCAAAAGCGCAATTAGGTATCTAGACCCTGCAGTGGGCGACTTCTCCTAGGGCCATTTGGGCGCGCCCCTTTCGCACATCCGGGCGACAGGCCCTTTTGCACATCGGCTATCATGGGCGGAAACGCGAACAGCAGGGGGAGCCATGTGCTTAGCCATTCCCGCGCGCATTGCGCGTCTTGAGCCGGACGGTCTGGCGGAGGTGGACGTCCTGGGCGTCACGCGCCAGATCTCCGTCGACCTCACGCCCCAAGCCCAGCCCGGCGATTACGTCCTGGTCCACGCCGGATTCGCCATCGAGGTGGTGGACGAAGCCTTCGCTCAAGAGACCATCCAGCTCATCCGCGAATTCCCGGAACTGGCAGGGGAGGACCTGCCCGCGAACACCGCCCCCGCCTGATGTGCAAAAGGGACGTCCCAAATTGCACATAGGAGAAGTCTCTCAGCACAGTCTCTCTTTTCCTATGTGCGATTTGGAACGTCCCTTTTGCACATCTGGAAAGTGCGCGTTCCGCAAAGAGCGCGGAACGCCCGACAAGGAACGGCCTTACGCGCTCTCGCGCGAACGGCCTACGCGGCGCTGGCGCGCCGCGTGAGATCGGCCTGTCGTGCGGCTTCTCCTCTTGCTGTGCAGAGGGGGCACCCCAAATCGCACACTTCGCGTGCAACTTGAAGGATGTGCAAAAGGGACGTCCCAAATTGCACATAGGATCGCTCTTTCTGCGCGCATGTTCTATTCCTATGTGCAATTTGGAGCGTCCCTTTTGCACATCAGGCGACCTCGCAGGTGCGATTTGGAACGTCCCTTTTGCACATCAGGCAACCTCACGGGTGCGATTTGGGACGTCCCTTTTGCACATCCGGGCGACAGGCCCTTTCGCATATCGGCTATCATGGGCGGAAACGCGAACAGTAGAGGGGAACCATGTCCCTAGCAATCTCCGGCGGCGCGGACGCCCTTCGCGCGGAACTGGCCGCCTTCAAGGACGCGGAACTCGCCCGCGGCCTGGCCGCCAGCATCCGCGCGCTCACCCCGGCGGACCGCCCGGTCACGCTCATGGAAGTCTGCGGCACGCACACCGTTTCCATCGCGCGCAACGGCATCCGTTCGCTCATGCCGGACAACGTGGTGCTGGCGTCCGGCCCCGGCTGCCCGGTCTGCGTGACGTCCAACCATGATATCGACAAGGTCATCGCCCTGGCGAAGCTGCCGAACGCCATCATCACCACGTTCGGCGACATGACGCGCGTCCCCGGCTCCACCTCCAGCCTCCTGCGCGAACAGGCGGCCGGCGCGGACGTGCGCATCGTGTATTCCCCGCTGGACGCGCTGCGCACGGCGCAAGAGAACCCCGGCCGCGAGGTCATCTTCGTGGGCGTGGGCTTCGAGACCACCACCCCGCTGGTGGCCATGGCCATCAAGCGTGCGCAGGAAGCCGGCCTCACGAACTTCAGCGTGTTCGCCGCCCACAAGAACATGCCGGGCGCGCTGGAGGTCATCGTGAACGACCCGCAGCTCACGGTGGACGCGCTCATCCTGCCGGGCCACGTCAGCACCATCATCGGCGCGGAACCCTACCGCTTCCTGGCCGAACGTTACGGCATCCCGGGCGTGATCACCGGCTTCGAGCCGAACGACATCCTGCAGGGCATCGCCATGATCATGCGCCAGCTGCACGACGGCCGCGCGGACATCGAAATAGCTTACGCCCGCGGCGTCATGCCGGAGGGCAACCCGGTGGCGCTGGCCGCCATCAACGACGTGTTCCGCACGTGCAGCGCAGTCTGGCGTGGCATCGGGGAGATACCGAACAGCGGGTATGAGATCCGCGACGAATTCGCGGCGTTCGACGCCATGCGAAAGTTCTCGCCGAACGTGGAGGAGACGGTGGAACACGCCGGCTGCCGCTGCGGGGACGTGCTGCGCGGCGTGATGCAGCCGGACGAATGCCCGCTGTTCCGCACCGTGTGCACGCCGGAGAACCCGGTCGGTCCCTGCATGGTGTCCAGCGAAGGCTCCTGCGCCGCCTATTTCCGGTATCTGTGATGTGGGCTCTTTGCCCAGAGTGCGGAGGGGACACCCCAAATTGCACCTGCGAGGTTCGCCTGATGTGCAAAAGGGACGTCCCAAATTGCACATAGGAAAAGTGAGACTGTGCTGAAAGACCACTCCTATGTGCGATTTGGAACGTCCCTTTTGCACATCAGGACACCCACTCCTATGTGCAATTTGGGACGTCCCTTTTGCACATCTGCGCATCTGGCGGGGGATATGGAGAAGTTGTGGAGCAGTTGCATGCGAAATGTGGGGGACTTTTGAAGGAAATCATGGATTCGTCATGCAAGTGTATACAAACCGATTCCATGCGTGTATAAAAGAGCGCGGTTGTTAAGAATGGTCGAAATTTCAAAAGGAGGAAATGACCATGAAGCTCACGAAAATGGCAGGTGCTTTCGCGCTGACCGCTGCGATGGCCATGGCTGCTGTGCCGGCTTTCGCTGCTCCCGGGGCGACGAACGAAGATCAGTTCTATCCCACGGAGCCCTTCAACGCCAATCAGGCTTCCCAGACCACTGAGGTCTATGCTGAGCTGATCAACAAGTACCTGGATGCCACCATCCCCACCAAGGTCGCCATCGTGATCCCGGGCCAGGGCGGCGCCATCACGGCTCCCTCCAGCACGGCTTACAAGATCCACAACAACACCACCACCAACGCCATCAAGCTGATCAGCATCAATTCCAAGCCTGCTGCGGGCGGCGTCTTCAGCCTGGCTGCTTCGAACACCACCAGCACTCAGCCCACCAACGCGCATGTCTTCGCGCTGACGCTGAACACTGGCAGCCAGACGTTCGACCTGGATGGCACCTCGAAGACCACGGGCTCTGTGCCGGAGATCGCCTCCAATTCTGATCTCCCCCTGCAGCTGGCTGGCAACTACTACCCGAAGCACACCGGCAGCAACCCTGACGTGCTGACCGCTGCCAACCTGACCTCCGCTGTCATGGAGATCGAGTACACCATCGGCATCGGGACGACGAACAGCTAAGAGCTGATGCCGATCTTCCGGCCGGCGCCACCGCGCACTGACCAGAAGCCGAGCAGCACAGCCGCACAGGGTCGGCATCGATCCGGTTCGGAAGAAAGGGGCGGCCGCAAGACCGCCCCTTTTTCATAAAGGAATGCAGGGCTATTCATTGCGCCAAGGGAAGCGCCGCGCAGCAAATGGGCAGACGGTGTGAAAGGGCAGCGGATTTCCGCAGATTCGCAGAACTCTTGCTAGAATACGCATCGTATGTGCCAGCGCAAGCAGGTGCTTGCCTTGACTGATTGGAACGAAGAAATGCCAAACGAAAATGCACCCTACGAGTTTCAAGATGAAGGCAATTCGGGAAAGCACAAGAAGGGCTTCGTCGTCTGGATCGTCATTGCCTCTATTGCAGTGATCTTGGCACTCTTGGCAGCCCTGTATTTCTTCATGGATTCAACGCAGTATGAAGACGGCGGTGTGCTGGGTCAGCTTGACGGCAAGACCATGGAGGAGATCCAGGCCGCTCTTGACCAGTACGTGGAAGAGGGCATGCTGAACATCTCCATCGCCAGTTTGGTACGTTTCGAGGACGGCAATGCGGAGGGGGAGCTGCGCATTGAGAATTCGCCCTCGAACCATTACTTGATGCAAGTTGACATATCGCGGGATGACAACGGAGAGATCATCTACTCATCGGACACCATTGAACCGAACTATCACATTCAATATGGCCGGTTGAACACTGATCTGCCCGCTGGCACCTACCCGTGCACGGCCACGTTCTATGCGGTTGACATGGAGTCCCGGGAAGTGGTGGGACAAGCCGCGGCCAACGTGACCATCGTAGTTGAGAACTGAGGCAGAAGAACTGACGCGCTGGTGCGCGACCCCTCCTCACCGGGAGGCGCGCGGGCCGGCTCTGGTACATACCATGCATCTCTGCAGTTGAACCCCGTGCGCACGCCGGGGCCAGCTGCAGAAAGGCGTTTTCGTACCGTTGCGTTCGTGCACGCGCGCGAACACCAGTTCTCAGCCTGAAGCGAACGATTGCTGGGGAGCAAGAAGGAATCCGGTGTTTGCGATGAAAAAGAGCATTCGCAAGATAGTCTCGGTCTTGATGGCGGTCTGCCTCTGCACCTCCATGGTGCCCGCGCAAGCGGTGGCTGCACCCATCGCCACCAACACCACGGACCAGGAGTTCATCGATCAGGCGGGCTCCAGCCCGTCCACGGATGAGGGCAACCGGTACGGCAACGACATCAACGGCAACGTCAACGGTGACTTCGCGGCCAACGCCGAACAGTTGGCCAACGGCGAAGCCACGGGGTCCACCTCGGTCTTCGGCGTCATCCAGGACGAGAACTTCTCGTTCATCAAGCAGAGCCCGGACGTGAATTTCACCAGCGTGGAGGACGCCGTCAACAACACGCAGCCGGGCGCCACGCCCGGTCCGCTGTACGCCATCTTCGGCGGCGCGAACGGCAACTACGAATACACGTGGGCGCTGGACGAGGTCACCGCTGACGCGGACGGCTCCTATGTGTACACCCCGCACACCTTCACCGGCACCCCGCCCACGTTCACCGGCCCTTCTGAGACGGCCCTCACCGGCGGCAGCGGCACCCTGGGCACCATCGACGCCGACGGCAATCCCACCGGCACCTGGGTCCCGGCCAAGTTCGGCGATCCGGACAACGGCTTCCGCTTCGACTACAGCATCTCGCAGGATGACAGCCTTGAGCTGAACAAGGTGTACCGCTACACGCTGTTCATCAAGAATCCCAGCAACAAGAACGTCATCAAGGCGGAGATCCTGGTGGGCACGCTGGAGAACTATGACAACCTGAAGATCTTCCTGGATCAGAACGAGCAGAGCGGCACCAGCGTGGAGGGCTTCCTGTACACGAGCGTGACGCCCCCGGTGATGCCCATCCTCAAGGGCCAGGAAGTGCCCGAAACCTCGCCGGTGCATTCGCTCATGACGGACGCGGCGGCCAGCAAGAGCCCCACGCAGGCCATCACCGCTCCCACGCAGCTGGTGCTCACCGGTCTGGAGGACCTGCCTGACGGCACGCCGCCCTACCAGCTGACGCTCAACACGCACCTGGAGGTGCCGAAGGACTACCCCGGCACGCTGGAAGTGGGCGACACCGTCCCGGTGTACCGCTATGACCAGGAGACCGGCCAGGTGGAAGAGGTCACCGGCACCGTGGTCCAGCAGACGGACCGCAACGGCAACCCGGTCATGGTCCCCGGGCCTGACGGCACGGACGTGCCGGTGCTCTCCATCGAATTCCCGCTGCGGGGCACGGGCGCCGCGCTGGGCACGTTCGCCGTGGGCTACGAGAACACGGACGAGAACGGTGACAACAAGGGCTCCTTCACCGTGGACGCCAGCGCCACGGCGGGCGGCAGCATCTCCCCGGCGGGCCAGCGCACCTACCCCGTGGGAACGTCTCCGCAGTTCGTCATGAACGCGCAGGCCGGCTATGAGCTGGACACCGTCCGCCTGTGGCGCGGCAGCAGCTCCGTCACCATGGCGCCTGCCAGCATCAACGGCAACGTCTTCACGCTGGACGCTGGCATCTACAACATGGCGAAGGGTGATGCGTGGGAGGTTGAGGCGCAATTCGAGGAGGCTGCGCCCGCGCTTGACGAGTATCCGGTCACCGCTCGCTTGGAAGGCCAGGGCAGCGGCACCATGACCGTCCTTTCCGGGGCGGCCGGCGCGCAGCCGAACACCGTGAACATGGGCGACACCATGGCTGCGGTGTCCATGCCTGCGAAAGACGGCGTGTACCTTGAGTTCAGTCCCGGTTCCGGCTATAGGGTGGAGTGGCTCACCGTCAACGGCATGCCGTTCGTCGTGGCGGGCACCAGCTACTTCATCAGCACGCTGACCGGCAACACAGAGATCGTGGCCCACTACAGCGAAGGCTTGCCCGATCCCACGGTCAAGCGTACCATCACCGCCACCGTCATGAACCCCGAAGGCGGCAATGTCATGGATTCCGAAGGCAAGCCGCAGACCACGGCCACCATCGAAACGCATTACGGCGGCACCGGCACGGTCACGGTGGTGCCTGAGGATGGCTGGGCGGTGGAATCCGCCATCCTGAAGAAGGCCGGCGCAACGGACGGCATCAACATGGCGGACCACCTGACGCAAGATGGCAGCGTCTCCAACTTGCAGATCCGCAACGTCCTTGATGACATGGTGCTGGAGGTCACGTTCGTGAAGGCCAGCGGCACTATCACCATTTCCGTTGAGGGGAACGTGGGCGGCACGGTCAGCCCGGTAGGGCCGGTGCAGATGATGGCGGACAAGGCCGTCACCGTGCGCATCACGCCGGACAAGGACAGCCAGGGCGACCCCTACACGATTGGCCAGATCAAGCTGAACGGCATGCCCATTCCCATTGCTGATTACCTGACCGAACGCAATGGCGGCGAATACTACACGTTCAACATCGTGATGTCCGACCAGAGCGCGTCCAATTTCGAGAAGAACCCGGACGGCACCGTGGACAAGGTGCTTTCCTTCACGAATCCGAATTCGACGCTGGTCATCAGCTTCGATGGGGCCACCCCTCCTGCGGAAAGCTACGTCACCGTCCTCACCAGCGTTGACGGGGGCGGCGGCAACGTCACGCCTACCCAGCGCGTGCCATCCGGCTCTGCCGTGGTGGTGTATGCGTTCCCGGACGAGGGTAAGAAGGTGAAGGATGTCACGCTGGACGGCAAGAGCGTGAAGAACCTGTTGCTGGATCTGGATGACCATGAGAGCGAAGACGGCGTCAAGCTGGTGCTCAGCAATGTGACGGTCGATCACGAAGTGGTGGTCTCCTTCGAAGATGGCGAATCCCCGTACTGGCCTTCGAAGTTCGTACGCCATACGGTGCGCGCCACTGCCGGCACAGGCGGCTCGGTCACGCCCACGCCTGATGTGCTGGTCTACGATGGCCAAGATCAGCTGTTCTCGCCGTTGGCGTCCACCGGCTATGAGCTGTCCGCCATCAAGCGTGACGGCCTGCCGGTGTACCCGGACGGCCTTGACCCGGACAAGGAGTCCATGGAAGGCGTCACCGCCTACAAGCTGCTGAAGGTGACCGCCGATCACAACCTGATGTTCACGTTCAAGAAGACCAGCGGAGCGGCGACCGACCGCGGCACGTTCAATGTGCAGGTCAACGCCGGTGAGAACGGCACCGCCAGCCCCTTGGGCACCATCGCGGTGGCGCGCGGCACGGATCTGCCCATCACCGTGTTGCCGAACAAGAACTACTCCGTTGACAAGATCTTGGTGCGCTTCGCTGATGGCAGCGCGGATTCGGCCATAGACTTCGCGACGTCTCTGGTGAACGGCGTGTACACGCAGATGGACGTGCAGGCCGATCTGGTCATAGACATCACGTTCAAGGAAGGTGAAGACCCGAACCAGCCCAGCACCGATCTGAACAACCTCATCCGCCTGGGCACGCAGAACGCCGACATCCATCCCGGCGTCACGCTCAGCCCGCAGGTGCCCGGCCTCACTTTCTATAAGGAAGAGGGCACGGACCACGCGAACATCAACCAGAACTTCACCATCCAGGTGGCCGCGGGCTACGCGCTGGGCGAGGTGACGGTGAACGGCAAGACGCTACCGGTGACGGAGGTCGCCGAAGGCGTGTACACGTTCGTGGTGCCCAAAGAAGACATAACCTCCCAGATGCTGCTGAAGATCACGGCCACGCAGGTGCCGCCGCCCACGCAGGTGGTGGATCTGCGCACCATCACGGTGACGAAGGAAGGCAGCGGCACCGTGTCCCCTTACGGCATCATCAACGGCGTGGTGCGCGTGGAAACGGGGGAGAGCCAGACGTTCTCCTTCGTGCCGGATGACGGCTGGAAGGTGGAGCGCGTGGAGGTTGACGGCGTGTCCGTCAGCTGGGATCTGGCTACGTCTTCCTACACCATCCCGGCGGTCACGCAGGACATGCGCATCCACGTGGTGTTCTCTGAGAAACCGGGCACTACGCGTCCGAACACGGCCACCATCACTGTCAACATGGATCTGGGCGATGACGGCAAGGCGCACGGCTTCACTTCCGTCAACCGGGCCGAAGTGGTCATCCCAGGCCAGCTGTCCATCACATTCAAACCCGATTCCGGCTACGCCACCAAGGTGTACCGCGTGAACGGCGGCACCCGCACTGATATAACGGATCAGCTGCGCAACGGCACGCTGCGGCTGACGGACATCCGGGAGAACCGCGAATACGCGGTGGCGTTCACCCCGCTCACGCAGACGGCCAGTTACCAGACGGTCACGGCCTACGCAGGCAGCAATGGCCGCATCTCCCCGGAGGGCACCATGTCGGTGGTCACCGGCACTGACATGACGTTCACGTTCTTGGCGAACGACGGCTACATCGTGGACAAGGTGTGGGTCACGCGCGGCACCAATGAGAGCGAAGAGGTTTCCGCGGATCTGGATCCGGTCACCATGTCCTACACCGTTCGGAACATCACCGAATCGGTTGACGTGTGGGCCAACTTCCGTCAGGTGGGGCCGGACGATCCGAACGTCCCCAGCAACTCCTGCGTCCTGGAGGCCACAGCGGGCGCGGGCGGCCTGGTCACGCCGATGCGCATTGAAGCCATGCCGGGCGCCATGGCCACGTTCACGTTCATCCCGGTGCGCGGCTATGAGCTGCTGGAGGTCACGTCGAACGGCGTTGATGTGACGGATCAGGTGAAGGACGGCATCTACACCTTCAAGGTGACGGGCAATGCCAGCATCCACGCGCTGTTCACGTCCAACGCCAGCAGCAACCCTGAGGGCAACAAACATGATGTCATCTTGCAGGTGGCGAACGGAGATGACGGCCAACCGCACGGCCAAGTGTCGCCGGCGGGCCTGGTCAGCGTGCCGCATGGCGGCAGCGTTCCGTTCACCATGATCCCGGACGAGGGCTACAAGGTGGGATCCATCGAACGCGAGATCAACGGCGTCACGTCCCAGGTGAAGGATTTCAGCGGCTTCAAGTACACGCTGTTCGACGTTGAGGCGGACACCACCATCACGGTCAAGTTCGTGCCGCTGGCGGATGGCGAGGTCATCCAGCGTCCGGTCATCCATGAGGTGCTGGCCACTGCCAGCATCAACGGCACCATTTCCCCGTCCGGCACCGTCAAGGTGGCCGAGGGCGGCATGGCCATGTTCTCCTTCCAGCCGCACGACGGCTACCGCTTGAGCTATCTGGTGGTGGACGGCAAGGACACCCCTGCATCCGAGGTGGTGCGCGGCCAGTATTCGTTCCTGGGCGTGCAGGAAGACCACACCATCCACGCGGTGTTCTGCAAGGCTGACGAGGAAGCGGCCGATTTCGTCACCATCAACGCCGGGCGGCCTTCGGGCGGCACCATATCGCCCGCGGGCGCGCAGCTGGTGTTCCGCGGCTCCAACGCACAGTTCACCGTTTCGCCCTACTACGGATACACGCTGGCGGACATCCAGTTGAACGGCAAGAGCATCTTCGCTGACGGCCCGGACGGCACGAAGAACGTGATCCCAGTGAACAACGCGCAGGTCAGCTGGGCGAATTCCACGCTCACGCTGAAGAACGTGCAGGTGGACACGGGCATCGTGGCGCTGTTCCGGCAGTCCAGCAGCGCGCCTGGCACCGAACCCATGGAATACGCGCACGTCACCATGGATGCCACCGGCGCGGGTTCCACCTCTTTCCGCAACGGAACCACGGTGATCGAAGCGCTGAAGGACACTGAGAAACTGGACGTGTCCCTCATTCCGAACGAGGGATACGCCATCGGCAGCCTGCATGTCAAGGCCGCCAACGGGGAGGACTTGGACCTGACGGATGCAGCGGATCCGGCGGTGGCGCAGAAGCTGAAGGACATCTGGCGTTTGGGCTACCTTTCGCTCAGCGCCGGCCAGGTGAACTACGAGGTCGCCATCACTGTCACGTTCCGCAAGCAGACGGATGAAGAAAAGAAAGAGATAGAGGAAGGGAAGTTCAAGCCGGCGTCGTACCGCACCATCAGCGCTATGGCGTTCGGACGCGGCTCCATCAATCCGCACGGCATGATCAAGGTGGCCACGGGCGCCAGCATCCGGTTCTCCATGATCCCGGAGGCGGGCTACGAGCTGTCCTCGCTGCGCATCGATGGCAATGACGCCATGAATCAGATGCAGGGCCGCAGCTTCACTTTCACGCCCGGCACCCGCGACCAGTCCATTGAGGCCACGTTCGGTCAGCTGGTCGCGCCGGACGCGGGCGTCACGTATTTCGTGCGCACGGCCACCGACGGCACGGATGGCGCCTCCGGCCACGCTTCAGTGCCCGAGGTGGAGGTGTTCGCCGGCGGCAGCGCGTCGCTGTACTTCTGGCCGGAGAAGGGCTCCAAGCTCACGGGGCTCACGGTGTCCATGAAGAACGGCAATGACGTGAACGAGGTCACGTTCGCGCACAACCTGCCGGAGTACACCGTCACGGGCATCACCGGTGACACGCTGGTCACGGCGCACTTCGAGCCGCTGGGCCCGGACGAGACCACCTGGACCACCACGGACGCCTATGTTGAGGGGCACGTGCTGAACCGGGAGCTGTGGGACGGTGCGCAGGCCGGCCTGGGCGTGGTCACGGACGGCATCGTGTTCGACGAGTCCGGCGGCCGCATCAGCCCGCAGAAGGCCACCGTGCCCAAGGGCTGCCAGCAGGTGTTCAACTTCTTCCCGAACGACGGGTTCGAGGTGGCGTTCTTGCTGGTGGATCAGCGGGTGGTCTACGTTGACGCGAACATCCGCAGCTACCCCATGATCGTGGATTCCACCGACCCGGCCAAGCCGAACACGCTGGTGGTGGCGTACCGCGACACGCGGGCGGAGGTGTCCGACGTCACGGTCACCGCGAAGGTGGACTATTCGGCCAGCGAGGGCACGGCGGAGATCTGGCCGGGTTCGCGCACGGTGCCCTACGGTTCGTCCGCTTCGTTCTTCGTGAAGCCAGAGCTGGGCTACACCATCACCGATGTCACCTGGGATGACGGCGTGAACGATCCGCAGCCGGTGCCGTTCGAGGGCATCGTGACGGACCAGAAGGAGCACTACGCCAACGGCCAGGCGCCGTGGGACAAGCAGTCGCGCGCGGCTGGCGATCCGGCAGCCCAGGCTGCGGGAGACCTGGAGGAGCGAGATGAGTTCTTCGAGGTGTACCAGTTCAACATCCCGAACGTCACGCGCGACGTCACGGCTAATGTGACGTTGCAGCCCATCGCCAAGGTGAACCCCACGAAGGACTACTACTTCTATTGGTGCAATGAGCACACGCTGGAGATCACGTCCGAGGGTGGCGGCACCGTCAACCCCGTGGGCAAGGGCTTCCTGCCTGAAGGGTATTCGGAGACCATCCGCCTGGCTGCGTTCACCGGGTACTACCTGGAGTCCGTCATCTGCACCTATGGTGACGGCACCACGGTGGACATGACGAACCGCGTGGTGGGCAACAGCCTGCAGGTGGTCATGGGCACGCAGGATATGCACATCCACGCGAAGTTCACGCCGGTGGGGGAATCCTCCTACGTGCACTTCGAACTGGGCAGCGCTACCGATCCGCTTGGGAACGACCTGGTTTACACTGGACAGATCAACACCACGCCGCCGCTGTCCGTGAACGGCGTGCCCACCGATTTCGTCCGCGACACGGACGGCACCGGCGACGGCGTGCTGATCGGCTTCCTGCCGGATGAGGGCGTCGTGGGTCCGAACGGGCGACCGCTGGTGCTGGACAAGGTTTTCGTGAACGGCCAGCAGATCCCGCTGACGTACCCGGATTCGCAGTACACGCGCGTGCCCACCACCGCGGGCGGCACCATCGACGTGGTATTCCGCGAACTGGAGGAGGGGCACGAGCTGATCATCCCGGACATGGTCTACCTGTCCGCGGAGGTTACGTCCGGCCAAGGCACGGTCAGTCCGTCCATCAAGCTTCCCGTGGGCAAGGGTTCTTCCCAGAAGGTGGGCTTCCAGCCGGCCGAAGGGTGGATGCTTGATACGGAGAACTGCTATGACTGGTACAAGGAGGACGGTGCCGAAGAAGCCACTGCGCACAAGATCAGCGCGGCCGACCTGGCGAACGGGTACTACCTCCTTGAGGGCATGGACCGGGATCACCGCATCACTGTGGCGTTCGTCCGCTTCGTCAACCTGGAGCTGGGCTGGACGAACGGCGACGACGGCTACGTCACGCCGAACACCATGAACGGCGAAGCGCTGAAGATCGAAGTGGGCCAGAGCGTTCCGTTCATCGTGGCGCCGTACGAGGGCTTCGACGTGAAAAGCGTGATGGAGACCATGGGCGCGGATGAGACCGACGTCACGGGCACGCTGCGCATGAGCGAAGCCACCACCCAGCAGCTATTGGCCATGCCGGGGAATGAGGGTTTCACGGTCAAGCACACCCAAGAGGGCATGGGCGTCGTGGGCATGGTGTCCGAAGAAGAGAACAAGCGCGGGGCTGAACCGGTGGTCCAGGCGGAGACGGCCGGGAGCAACGTGTATGTTGACGCGCCGCTGGCGCCTTCCAGTGCGGCACCTGCTCTCAAGAACTTCAACTTCGCCTACGGCGGCCAGACGGTGCCCATCATGAACGACACCGCGGTCATGGCCACTTGGACGCACGAGGACGACGTGGTGAAGAAGGAATTGCGCACGGTCACGGTGGAGGTGATCGGCGAAGGCGGCACGGTGGACCCGATGGTGGGCACCGGGTATGACGGCGAATACATCACGTTCAACTTCTTCCCGGATGACGGCTACGCGGTGCGCTACCTTGAGGTGAGCCGCGGCGGCCAGGTGGACCACTATGAGAGTGACAGCGTGGGCGGCAAGGAGGAATACTCCTACGGCCCCATCGATGGTGACGGCTACATCAAGGTGGGCTTCGATTCCGTCTCGCACCCGGGCGCGAACGACACGCTGACGCGGTACCTGCGCACGCTGCAAGCGCTGGCCCAGACGGGTGACCTGACGGCGCCGCTGATCGCAGGGCTCTTGGGCATCGCGGTGCTGGCGCTGTTCATGGCCTTCCTCACCCGCCGCCGCAAGGAAGACAAGAACCGTCGCAGGCATGCCCGCTCCTGACGCCTGATGCGCCCTCCGGTCAGGTGACCGGCCTCTCGACCGGTCACCTGACGCGGCTCTGACGCATGTGCAAAAGGGACGTGCCCAAAAGCACCCCCCAAGGTGCCGGATGTGGCAAAAGGAC
>CANSWY010000032.1 GCA_947650915.1 uncultured Eggerthellaceae bacterium
TGGGATAGGGAATCACTAAGCGGCTAGGGGCAGCTCTTGTGGAGGCGTTGGGATGATGCCGCGGTACATGTCGTCACAGGTCTTGCCGAGCACCAAACGCGCTAGTCTACGCTGGACACGCCGTTTGGTCGCGGCGGTGATCTCCATGTAGTAGCGGTAGCAGGTGTTGATGTTCGCGTGGCCCATCATCTCTGCCACGTGCTCGATGGCGGCTCCTGCTTTGATTGCCAGCGTTGCCCACGTGTGCCGGAGGTTGCGCATCCCGACCCATGGCAGGCGGTTGCGCAGAGCGTGCAGCTTCAGGGCCCACGCCACCTGCAGAGGCTTAGCATCGCCGATGATGCGGCCCTTCGGACGGTCGCGCTCCGCCCAGATGGCGTGCAGCCGGTCCAACGCCCATTGCGGCAGGTACAGGGTGCGGGTGCTCTTGCGTGTCTTGGTGGTGCTCTCGTACACCAGCCCGGGGACCTGCAGCAGCGCGCCCTCGATGGTGACGGCACCAGTGCGCCAGTCGATGTGCCGCCAGTGGAGGTAGTAGTTTTCCGACGGTCTCAAACCGAGGGCGGCTTGCAGGATGAGGGTGGGCTCGAATGCGTGCCCCACGCTTCCTCGGATGAGTTTCTTGAGTCTCCTTTGCGTGAGCGTGTTGAGCGGCTCTTGTGGCGGCTGCGCGATCTCGATGCGCCGCGTGGGGTCCGCAGCCTCCAGTCCTTCGTCGATGGCCCAACGGATGATCTGGCGCAGGCACTTATAAGCTTTCTTCGCACCTCCTGGTCCGCACTCTGCGACGAGCGCATCGACCCATGCCTGCACATCCTTGCGCGTGATCTCTGAGACGCGCAGATGGCCCCATCGCGGCAGCACGTGCAGGTTGATGCTGCTCTCATATCCGTAAACCGTATCTGGCTTCCTACGGCTGCGGATCTCGGGCAAGTAGTGGTCGTTGCAGATTTCTGTGATGGTCATGGTCTGGGCGGCATCGGAAAACACAGCAACTCCTTCGGACGTCTTGGATGGACGCCGGAGTTTGTCATATCCATATGGCTGTTTTCGAGAGGAGGTGATGCGGATGGAGGGGTTGCTGACCGCTGCGGCTGAGTTCGGTCCGCTTTGGCTGCTCGTTTTCGCGGCGGTTTTCCTGCTCTGGCATTTCGGCACGAAGCTGATGGAGATCTACGCCTCCAAGGTCGAAGCGCAGATCAAGAACGAAGCTGAACGTGAAAAACGGAAGCGGGAAGAGGCTCTGGCGCGCATTGAGCATGACAGGGAAATGGCGGAGATAAAAGGCCAGATGGCCGAGCAGATGCATGAAGCGAACGTGCTCATGTCGGCGCTGAAGACGCTCATGGAGTCGGTGGTGGCATCCAACGAGGTGCTCCATGAGGACCTCAAAGCGTCCCAGGCTGGCAGCCAGCAGATGCAGTCTGACATGAAGGACGTCAAGCAGAAAGTGGATCTCATCTACGCGAAGGAGATCTGAGAGAAAGGAACAACATGACAATCATGGAAGCGATCGCGCTCATCGTCACGGCGCTGGTGGTGCCGTACGTGGTGCAGCTGATCAATCAACAGGCCATCACGGGCAACGCAGCCCGCTGGGTGGCCATCGGCGTCTCGCTGCTGGCTGGCATCTGCGCCGGCTTTGTCGCGGGCGTGCCTGAGACCGTGGCCGGATGGGTCACGTGCATCTTCGCGGCCATCGGAGGCGTGCAGGTGGCGTATGCGGCGTACAAGAGCGTGGGCATCACGTCCCGGTGGTTGGATGCGCTGGCGAACATCACGCCGCCAGCGGCCACACAGGTGGAAGACCCTTTGTATGTCGCGCAACAGCAAAGCCTCAAGGATCACGCTGAGGACGCAGCCGGCCATGAATAAGAGCGAAGAGCAGCGCGTGATGCTCATAGGAGCTGCGCTGGCTCTTTTGATGGTGGCCATCGCCATGGCGGTGAAGCTCATCTGCCTGGCGATGGTGCCTGCTCTGACGGCACAGGAACGACCAGTGCTGCCTGTGTGCGACAAGATGCTCCTCACACCAGAGGAGCGGGAAGAGGCGAGGCGCACGAACGTGGGCTGCTACACATTCGATGGCACCTACTACGTCAACGCAAGCCTACCCGAAGAGTACTGGACAGAATGGAGGTCATCTGATGGCTAAGCTCTACCTCATCGCAGGACATGGTGCTGGGGACCCCGGCGCGTGCGGCGGGGGCCAAACCGAGGCGGCTAACGTCCGCGCCCTCGCTTCGCGCATCAAGGCCCTTGGCGGTTCCGATGTCGAGGTCCTGGACACATCGCGCAACTGGTACGCCGACGCTGGCATCAATCGCCTCACCATCCCGAAGGACGCGGCGCTCCTTGAGCTTCACATGGACGGCGCTGTTGAAACCGCGCGTGGCGGCCACGTCATCATCAAAAGCGGGTATGAGCCGGACGCCTACGACAAGGCGCTCGCTGATGACATCGCGCGCATCCTTCCCGGTCGTGCCGAGAAGATCATCAAGCGGTCGAACCTCGCCAACGTCAACCGCGCCGCCGCACGCGGCATTAACTACCGCCTCGTGGAATGCGGCTTCATCTCCAACGCCGAGGACCGAGCCATCTTCAATTCCAGGATGGACGAGATCGCTACCACCATCCTCGCATCCTTCGGGCTTACGCAGGCTCCCTCGATTGCGCCGTCTCCCACTCCGGTACCTGTCGCCACCAAAGGCTTCGGAGGCACCTACCGCTGCACCGTGGACGGCCTGAGGATCCGCACCAGTCCCTACATCCGAAAAGACAACATCGTCCCCAATGTCAGCTATGACAAAGGCGATGAGGTCGTCCTGGACGACTGGTACCAGTCTCACGACGGCTACATCTGGGGCCGCTACACCGGCATCGAATCCGGCCTCAAGCGATACGTGGCAGTCGGCAAGCCCACGGGCAAGCCAGAGCCGGACGATTATCTGATCCGAATCTAAGAGTGGGGCTGCTTGTGTGAGGGTGCTCATTAGGTTGGCTTCAGGGTAAGATTGAGACACCATTTCGCGAGGGATTTTCTGGACTTGTAGTCACGCGCATGCGTGACCGGAGCGCGACCATTCGGTCAGCATTCGGTCAGAGAGCATGAGAAAATGCCATCTGAACTGGCGTTTTATGATTGTGAAGCACTTCTGGGACAAGTGGTAACGACGAAGGATGTGCAAAAGGGACGTCCCAAATCGCACATAGGTGCAGTCTTTCAGTGCTCATGCTCTATTCCTATGTGCAATTTGGAACGTCCCTTTTGCACATCCCGCAGGATCGCAAACCGCGCGACGTCACAAAAGGTCACTGATCCTCCGTTCCTTCGTGACCTTGTTTTCGGATGGACCCTGTCCCCGTCTCTGATGGGTTACACTTCTGAGAAAAGACAGCGAAGGAGCGAAACCCATGCTTGAGAACCTCTCACAACGCCTCCAAGGCATATTCTCTGGACTCAAAGGCAAGGGGCGTCTGACCGAAGAGGACATCAACGCCGCCATGCGCGAGATCCGTTTGGCGCTTCTTGAGGCGGATGTCAACTTCAAGGTGGTGAAGGCGTTCATCGCGCGCACCAAGGAACGCTGCCTCACCGCTGAGGTGATGGATTCGCTCACCCCGGCCCAGAACGTCGTCAAGATCGTGCTGGATGAGCTGACGGATCTGCTGGGCCGGACGGATGCGAAGCTGGCGCTTTCCGGCAAGATGCCCAGCGTCATCATGCTGGTGGGCCTGCAGGGCTCCGGCAAGACCACGGCCTGTGCGAAGCTGGCCTACCGTTTGAAGCAGGAAGGCCATTCGCCGCTGCTGGTGGCCTGCGACGTGTACCGCCCGGCTGCGGCCGACCAGCTGGAGACGCTGGGCTCTGAGATAGGGGTGCGCGTCTTCCGTGAAGACGGGGAAGACCCGGTGAAGATCGCCTCGGACGGCATCCAGGACGCCATCAGCAATCTGCGCGACGTGGTCATCGTGGACACGGCCGGGCGCTTGCATGTGGATGATGCCATGATGGATGAGGCCGCGGCCATCAAGGAGGCCGTGCAGCCGGATGAGATCTTGATGGTGGTGGACGCCATGACCGGCCAGGATGTGGTGGGCGTGGTGCAGGCGTTCGCGGACAAGGTGGATTTCGATGGCGTCATCATGTCCAAGATGGACGGTGACGCGCGCGGCGGCGGCGCTCTGTCTGTGCGGGAAGTGACGGGCAAGCCCATCAAGTTCATCTCCGCCGGCGAGAAGCCGGATTCGCTGGAGGCATTCCATCCTGACCGCATGGCCAAGCGCATCTTGGGGATGGGGGACGTGGTCTCCCTTATCGAGAACGCGGTGCGCATCCAGCAGGCCGAAGACGAGCAGATGGAGGCTGAAGAGCTTGCCCGGGGCAACCTCACGCTGAACGATTTCCTCACCATGAACCGCCAGGTGAAGAAGATGGGCGGCATCGCGAAGCTGGTGTCCGCGCTCCCCGGCGGCGACAAGATGCTGGGGGAGGGGCAGGTGGACGAGCACGCGCTGGACGACATGGAGGTCATCATCAACTCCATGACCAAGGAAGAGCGTGAACGTCCGGACGTGCTGAATGCGGGTCGGCGCAAGCGCATCGCGGCCGGCGCGGGCGTTACGGTGACGGATGTCAACAACCTCATGAAGAAGTACCACGAAACGAAGAAGATGGTGAAGAAGATGACCGCAGGGCTGTCTCAGCAGCAGTCGCGCGGCAAGAAGGGGAAGAAGGGCAAACGCAAGCGCGGCGGCGTGCCAGGCCTGGGCGGCATGAGCATGGCCGATCTCAAGAACCTCCAGTCCATGATGAAGAATCAATGATGCGCCCCCTGGATGTGCAAAAGGGATGCCCCAAATCGCACAGAGGAATGCCGATGCTGATGTGCAAAAGGGACGTCCCAAATTGCACCCGTGAGATCGTCTGATGTGCAGAAGGGACGTCCCAAATTGCACATAGGAACTGTCTTTCAGTGCTCATGCTCTATTCCTATGTGCAATTTGGAACGTCCCTTCTGCACATCTGGAGGGGATGACGGAGCGGAATCCCTCTGGTAACGGTTGCGGACGTGCGCGGATGGCCGCTGGCAGGGAGCGTACCTTTCTCATCAAAGCCGGTTCGAGAAAGGAAGCCCCATCATGCTCACTTTGGGATGCCATCTGTCAAAGCGCGAGGGATACCTCTTCATGGCGAAAGAGGCCGTCTCCATCAAGGCGAACACCTTCCAGTATTTCACGCGCAACCCCCGCGGCGGTGCCGTGGCGAAACTTGACCAAAAGGACCTGGAGGCCTATGACGCCTACGCGAAGGAGCATGGCATCACGCAGGTGTGCGGCTATGCGCCCTATGACGTGGAGCCGGCGAATCCGGATGCGTCCAAGCGCGATTTCACTCTCATGGTCATGTCGGAGGATCTGGCGCGCTTGGAAGAGGCGCCCGGCGAATACTATCTGGTGCGTCCGGGCAGCGCTCCCGGCATCTCAGAGGATGAGGCCATCAGGAACGTGTCCGACGCGCTCAACAAGACCATCACGGCCTCTCAGACCACCCTGGTGCTCCTGGACACCATGTCAGGGGAGGGGGAGCAGATCGGCTGGACGTTCGACCAGATGGCCAAGATGATCGAAGGTGTGGACATGCCTGAGAAGGTGGGCGTCTGCTTGGATTGCGCGGCCGTGTGGGCAGCAGGTTACGACATCAAAGGGGACTTGGACGGCGTGCTGGACGAATTCGACCGGAAGATAGGCCTTGAGAAGCTGCGTTGCGTGCACCTGAACGACTCCAAGGAAGAGTGCGGCAGCCGCGTGGACCGGCATGAGCGCATAGGGGAGGGAAAGATCGGCTTCGAGACGCTCGCGGCGCTGGTGAACAGTCCTCGACTTGCTGGGCGCGCGTTCTATTTGGAAGAGCCGCACTCCACGTTGGTCGTCTACGAAGAGGATATGGCCCGATTCAGGAGCGCGTCCGAATAAACCCGAATGAGACCGATTAAGACTGAATATGTCCGAATAGGGACCAAATATAGTCCGAATATCTTCTGTTTGTGTCCGTTTCGTCCGAATAATGTGAAGAAATCGTCCGAATGCGACCGAATATATTGCACTCGCGACCGAATATATGATTCACTGCTTCCAAGCTTTTCCCTGCGAAGAGGTTGGAAGAACTATGGGAGAAAACACATACCTGCCGATGGAACGGCCAGATCAGCTGCCCCACCCCCCCGATGGGATGCGCACCGCCCATGCGCTCTCCTTGGAAGCGCTCTCGTTCGGCGCGCTCAAGCGCTATCGGTCGCTGTTCGACGATCGGACGGAAGGCCATCCCTGGACGCATCTTCCTGACGAGGATTTCCTCCTCAGGTTGAACGCGGCCACGCGCATGCCCGATTCATCTGAACTGCGCCCCACCAAGGGGGGCCTTTTGATGTTCGGCTATGAGCACGACATCTGCTCCGTCTTCCCGGGCTATGTCCTGGATTATCGGCGCGTTTCGAAGGCGGGCGCTTCTGTGGAGCGGATCGTGTCCTTGGACGGCACGTGGAGCGGCTGCATCTTCGATTTCTGGCAGAAGGTCCAGCCGATCGTCACGAAAGCCGCTGCGGGGGCTGGCGGCCGGCGCAAGCACCCGACGCTCTCCGATGCCATGGAAGCGGCCCTTCTGAACGCGCTCATCCATGCCGAATATCCCGGACGGCGCCATGTGGTGGTGGAGCAGGCCTCCGACCGCATCACGTTCGCGAATCCGGGCAGCTTGCGCGTCGGGCGGGGGCGCGCCTTCGACGGCGGCGTGGCCGATCCGCGCAATCCGGAGCTGGCGAAGATATTCGCGCTCATCGGCGCGTGCTCGAACGCGGGGGAGGGTCTGGAGCTGATCGCCGCCGCCAGCGAGAGCGTCGGCGTGCCTGCGCCCGTGCTCACCGAATGCGCGGATCCCGCGCGCACCCAATTGACGGTCTTCTTGCCCGATGCGCCGGCGTCGGGTGGCGCGGAACGAGAGGGCGGAGACGTTCTGTCGTCGCCTGGGACCGAGGACGGCCCGCGCACGTCCGCCGACGCTCCGGCCGTCGCTCCATCCACCGTGCCCCTGTTCGTGGAGGAAGGGGCAACGGATGAAGTGCAGCCGCCGGCTCCCGGTCCGGTGCATCACGCTGCCGCCCCGCGCGGTCAGTTAGGGGAGGACGGAGCAGCCCTTTCCCGCGCGCTCGCCCGCGTCCATGACCCGGATGCGCGCGCGGCCTTGGAGCTGTTCCGCACCAAGCGCCGCATCAAGCGCGCTGAGGTGGAGGAGCTTTTGGGCATCGGTTCCACGAAGGCGAAGGCCATCGTGGGCGATCTGGTGGAGAGCGGCCTCATCGCTGCGGAAGGAGGAGGCCGATCGACGCTCTACCGGTTGAGGGATGCGTGATCGCCTGCGCTGCGAAGGAGGGCGGCACAGGTGCGACAGATGGAACATGCGGATCGAACGATGCATGACGGCAGGGGAGATGCCGCCATGCCAAGGGGGAATGGATGATGAAGAAGAACGAGAACAAGGACCGCGGGCGCCCATCCGCGCTGGTGAGGCGCATCACGGCCGCGGCGCTCGCGTGCACGATGGCCTTCTCGGCCATGCCCGCAGCGGCGTTGTCGCCGCTGGCGGATGAGGAGGGTGCGCTGGGCGCGCTCACCGAAGGGAGCACTGCGAACGAAGAGGACCTGCAGGAGCCGTCCGCGCCTGTTATGGATGACGTCCAAAAGACAGAGGACGGTGCGGGCGCGCCAGAGGACGGCCGCACCGATGATGATCCCCAAGAGCCTTCCACAGACGCGCTTGAGCCGGAAGAAGGCGAGGAGGCTCTTGAGGATGATCTGGAAGCGGACCTGGTTGCGCAGGCAGAAGAAGAGGGGCAGACCGATGAGTGGCTGCGTCCGGCCGCTGGCGAAGCCATCCCGCTCACGGTGAGCAACGCCGCGTTCAAGCCGGCGGGTTCGATCGCTTCCGCCTATCCGGTGATGCAGGCGTGCACGTCCCATCTGTTGGGCCTGCCCACGATCATCGCTTACGGAACGCCGCTGGGCGGCCATGACTTCGCGGCCGAAGAGGGCGTGGCGGTCTCTTCCATCGTCGCCAGCACCATCGTGGAGTCGACCGAGGGCCAGTATGCGTACTGGAAAACGAACCTGCTGGACATCGCGGCTGGCGAGTGCCAGACGCTGGAGACGAACGCCAACGCCACAGCGGAGGGCGTGACGGTCTCGCGCATCCGCTACAACGCGCGCGCAGAAAGCTGGGAGGTCCTTCCACGCGAGGCAGGTGCTGCGTGGATGGCCATCCAGGTGGGCGCGCACGCCCAGCAGCTGGTGTTCTATTACCAGAAGACCGCTGACCTGGATGAGAACGTGAGCCTGTCCAATGACAACCATTACCTGACGCCGGAGATGTGGCAGGATCCCACTTCTTGGGCGCGCAACAACAAGGACGCGGTCTGCTTGTTGTATCAGCTCTATGACGAATCCGGTGCCATCATCGAGAACATCCCGGCCACGGAGGCGTACTACTACAGCCACACCAATGCGCAGGACATCACGGTCTCCTTGTCCGAGCGGCTGACAGGCAAGTATGAGATCGCGAAGGTGAGTTGGGACGCGTATCAGGAATACATCTGCTATGGGAAGACGTATCACCAGACCTGCCCTGGTTTCCGGATCCCTGAGCGCTTCGAGAGCCTCTCGAACGCGGAGGCGGAGCACGCCTTCACCATCAACCTGCCCGAGACGGCGTGCACACGCTATGAGAACGCGGCCGAGCATGTGGAGCACCCCATGCATGGCGGTTCCGCCCAGACGGCAGCGCAAAGCTGCACCCAGTACCATCAGGGCTTGTTCGTCGTGGGCATCATGGTGCGCGCGCTCCCCAGCGACCATGGCATCACAGTGCGCTACTGGGGCGGTCAGCCGGATGATGCGGTGGAGCTGGATGACATCAGCCTGCGCGTGGCCGGGTCCGACCCCTATGACTGGGAGGCGTCCGGCTATGAGATTGCGGATGCCATCGACGTGGTGACCGATCTGCCCTACCACGGCCAGAACGTGGTCCAAGAGGTGAGCCTGGGGTTGCCTGTGGCCTACGCGGGCTGCTATGCGGCGGATCCGTCTGCGCGCATCCTGGACGGCAACGTGCTGGACCTGTACTTCAGTCCGATCCCGCTGACGGCGCTGGTGGGCTCTGATCCGGTATGCAAGGTCTATGACGGCAAGCCTTTGGCACCTGCACCGGCACAGGTGACGCTGCCGGACGGCTTCACCTGCGTGTTGGATCCCGGTGCGGTCTCAGGTGAGCGTGTCCATGCGGGCATCACCGAGCCGGAGCTGGACTGGACGCGCGTGCACATCTACAAGGAGGGCCAGCCCGCTGACATCAAGACCGCGTTCTCCTTCGAGGCGGAGCTGGGCACCGTTGAGGTGATGCCGCGGCGCATCGAGCTGGTGGCTGAGGATGCGATTAAGACCTACGGCCAGCCCGACCCCGCCTTCTCGACGCCGGAGGTGAAGCTGCTCTCTCCTGAGGACGGCTTCCCTGCCATCATCGAAGGCGACGACCTTGACCCGCGCACCGTGCGCGACGGTGATGAGGAGGACGTGCGCATCAGCGAACATGGCAACGTGGTGGCTTACCGGGAAGTGCTCGATCCGGTTTGGAACGAGACGGCGGATTATGAGGTGACGGCCACGCCGGCGCACTTCACCATCAAGCCGGTGCGCGTGGTCATCTACGTGCAGGACGCTCGGAAGGCCGCAGGCCAGCCCGATGAGGACGAAGAGGCCGGGCGCGTGTTCGGCGGCATCATCGAAGGGCTTCTGGGAGACGACGAACTGGGCGCCATCACCTACCTGCGCACGAACGCTGACGTGGAAGAGGTGGGCGTCTATCCGGACGTGCTGACAGCTGAGGTGGAGGATCAGAACCGCAACTACACCTATGTGGTGGTGAACGGCACCTTCACCATCACGGATGCCGAAGAGGGGCCTGAGCGTCCTGACGTCCCGGGCACGGCCGATCCTGAAGGTCCGGGCGAAACGGAGGACCCGGAAGAGCCTGCCGGTCCTGGAGACCCGGCTGGTCCGGAAGAGCCGGCGGACAACGCGGTCATCCTCATCGACGTGGACGGCATCCCGGTGGAAGACGCCAACGACCATGACGGCGAAGGATGGAAGAAGACCTACGACGGCCACGAGATGCAGGCCAACGCCGTGGCAGAGAAGCCGGGCTCCACGCTGCTCTACGCGGTGGACGAGCCTCAAGGCTGGACGGATGCCAATCCTGCCTTCACCGAAGTGGGTTCGCACACCGTCTACATCAAGGCCACGAATCCGTCCTACGCGGACACCGATCCCATCGCCGTGGACATGGCCATCGTGCCGCGCCTCGTGACCATCCGCGCCTTCGATGCCACGAAGGAGTATGGCGAGACTGACCCGGAGTTCTCCGGTGAAGTGAAGAACCTGGTGCGCAAGGACGACCTGGGACAGATCACCTACCACCGCACCAACGATGACGAGGCCGTGGGCACCTACCCGCAGGTGATCGACGCCGCCTACCAGAGCAATCCGAACTATCAGGTGGCGGTGAGCCTGGGCACCATGGACATCTCCCCGAACAGCGTCGTCGTGGAGGGCGTGACCGGCGCGGGCAGCTTCATCGAGGACGCGCTGACGCCGCTGACCTCTCGCTTCGATCCGCACGACCACTCCTGCTGGATCCACTGGTGGATGCTGTTGGGAATCCTGGTCACCCTCATCTGCGCGGCCGGGTCGCTTTTGCACCGCCGCAAGCACATCCGTTCGCTGGACGGCATGGAAGATGAGGTGCGGGACCGCTTTCAGGGCACGCCGCGCGCTTGACGTGAGCGCTTCAAAGAAAGGAATGGGAACATGAAGAAGCTGAACATCGTGGGAGCGGCTCTGGCAGGCGTCATATCCGTGGTGCTGCTCACGCTCTGGTTCGTGTTGGGCTACGTCTGGGTGGATGCGCCGCTGGACCTGGTGATCTCCATCATCTGGTGGCTCACCATCGCGGGCTGCATCTATCTGGTCTGTCGCGTGGAGAAGCGCCGCCGGGAGCGCATCCGCACCATCTATGCAGCGCCGGGCGCGCTCTTCAACCCGGAGAGCGGCATGCGGGAGCTGCAGGGGGCGGACGCGGTGGAGGCTGCGCGCGGCATGCTGCAGGAGCTGGAATACGGCTTCAAGGCCCAAGAGATGTCGGGGCATCTGAAGCCGCAGGTGACGGCCATCATCCGCACTGTTGAGTTCAAGCGCCAAGGTGAAGCGTGGGAAGGCGAAGTGGCGTTCGCGTCCGCGCCGGACGATCCCATCCCGTTCAAGGATGTGGACCAGCTCCGTTCCGCGCTGGCGGGGTTCCGGGCGGCACCTGCCGCCCCCGCAGCGCCAGTCCCCATGGCGCCTCTGTCCGCACCGGCATTCGTCTGAGGAGCTGGGCATCTCGTGCGCGGGCCATCGAGCTAGGCGTATAATCACCCGCCGTATGCATTTGTCCATTATCAAGAGCCGGGCGAGAGAGTTGGCTCGTTGACCCCGGCACCAACCTGGCATGCATGCTGCCAAGGTGGTCCAGCCATCATCGATGAAGGAGGAATTCCATGACCGATGGCCAGCGCACGTACCTTTTCACCAGCGAATCCGTCACTGAAGGGCATCCGGACAAGATCTGCGACCAGATATCGGACGCCATCCTGGACGCCATCCTGGCGAAGGAGATAGAGCTTCAAAAGGAAGGCTACATCGCGCCCAATGGCGCGCCCGCCAACGTGGATGACGTCCGCTGCGCTTGCGAGACGCTCACCACCACCGGCACCGTGTTTGTCACCGGAGAGATCCGCACGCAGGCCTATGTTGACGTGCAGCAGATCGTGCGCGACGTGGTCACGGGCATCGGGTACGACCGGGCGAAGTACGGCTTCGACGGCAACACCTGCGCGGTCATGAGCTCCATCCATGAGCAATCCCCGGACATCGCCCGGGGCGTGGATGAATCCCAGGAAGCGCAGGTGGCGGAAGGTGCGGGAGATGCGCTGGATGCCGTGGACGCTGTGGGCGCGGGGGACCAGGGCATGATGTTCGGCTATGCCTGCCGGGAGACCTCCACCCTCATGCCCATGCCCATCTATCTGGCGCATCGCCTTGCTGAGCGCCTGACGGAGGTGCGCAAGAACGGCACGCTGGACTTCCTGAGGCCGGATGGCAAGACGCAGGTCTCCGTGCGCTACGTGGACGATGTCCCGGTGGCCGTGGAGAAGGTGGTGGTCTCCACCCAACATGCTGAAGACGTGGACCAGGAGATGCTGCGCGACGCCATCATCCGCAACGTCATCGAGCCCGTTTTCGATGCGGAGGACATCAAGCTCACCGAAGACGTGCAGATCTTCGTGAACCCCACCGGGCGCTTCGTCATCGGCGGCCCCATGGGGGATGCGGGCCTCACCGGCCGCAAGATCATCGTGGACACCTACGGCGGCATGGGCCGCCACGGCGGCGGCG
>CANSWY010000033.1 GCA_947650915.1 uncultured Eggerthellaceae bacterium
TGGAACGTCCCTTCTGCACATCCGGAAGCTGCCCTCTGTGCAATTTGGAACGTCCCTTCTGCACATCAGCTTTGTGTTTGGAATATCCCTTTCGCGCATGGGGGAAGGGTTCCCGGTAGAATGACGGCCATGGAGAACGGGGAACAGATGCGCGTGCTGGTGGTGGAGGATGACGCCGCCATCAACGACGTGGTGTGCAAGAAGCTGCGCAAGTCCTCGTTCGAGCCTATCAGCGCTTATTCCGGCACGGAGGCGCGCCTGCTTCTGGAAGCTGAGGCGCCCGGCGCGTTCGGTCTGATCATCACTGATCTCATGCTGCCGGGCCTGTCCGGCGAAGACCTCATCGCCCAGATCCGCACACGGGACGCTGCGGTGCCCATCATCGTGACCTCGGCGAAGGCTGACACCGTGGATAAAGTGTCCGTCCTCCAGATGGGCGCGGATGACTATCTCACCAAGCCGTTCGATCTGGATGAGCTTCTAGCGCGCATCCAGGTGCAGCTGCGCCGCGCGACCCAAGCCATCACGCCTGCGCCCGCAGCCGACGAAGGCGTCCTCAGCCACGGCCCCCTCCGCATCAACCCCACAGCGCGCACCGTCACCGCGGGTGGCCAGCCCGTCTCCCTCACGAAAACGGAGTTCGACATGCTGGCGCTCATGGCCGCGCATCCGGGCCGCGTCTTCACCAAGCAAGAGCTCTACGAAAGCGCCTGGGGAGAACCCTACGCGGCCCAGGAGAGCACGGTGGCCGCGCACATCTCCAACCTGCGCGCCAAGCTCAAGCCGCAGGGCGCGGACGCGCTCATCCAAACGGTCTGGGGCGTGGGCTTCAAGCTTTCTTGAAGGTTTGCCAACGCCGCCCCAAAGCTTGCCCGCCATCATGGCTCCATCAACGGCACGCGGACTGAAGGAGGAAGGATGCACATCATCCAGACGCGCGGATTGACCCGCGTCTATGGCGGACGACGCGTGGTGGACGGGTTCGACATGAACGTCTGCGAAGGGGACATCTACGGCTTCGTGGGCAAGAACGGCGCGGGCAAATCAACGGTCATGAAGATGATCGACGGCCTGGTGGAGCCCACATCCGGCAGCATCAGCCTGTTCGGCGCCACCAGCGTGGACGGGGGCGCGGAGGCGCCGGAGGAGGGCGCGCGGCAACTGCGCCGCATCGGCGTGCTCATCGAAGCGCCGGGCTTGCTGCCGAACCTGTCGGCCAAGGACAACCTCATGGCGAAGGCCCTGGCGCTGGGCCTGGTGGACGCGAAGGTGCGCGTGCGCGAAACGCTGCGCATGGTGGGCCTTGATTCTGTGGGGAAGAAGCGCGCGAAGAAGTTCTCCCAGGGCATGAAGCAGCGGCTGGGGCTGGGCCTGGCGCTCATCGGATCCCCTGACCTGCTGCTTTTGGACGAACCGTTCAACGGGTTGGATCCGGAGGGCACGCGCGACATGCGCACCCTTTTGGAGCGCCTGAATGCGAACTTCGGCATCACCATGGTCATCAGCTCCCATGTGCTGGATCAGCTGGACCGCATCGCCACGCGCTACGGCGTGATCGCGCACGGGCGCATGGTGCGTGAGATGACCGCTGATGAGGTACAGGCCGAATGCGGCGACAGCCTGTTGGTGCGCACCGCTGACCCGGCCCGTTCGCTGGCGCAGCTGGAGCGCGCATTCCCGCAGGCCGCGTTCACGGCGCTGCCGGGCGGCGCCATCCAGATCCGCGGCGCGTTCGAGACGGGTGCGGTGGCGGATGCGCTCCATGGCTTCGATGAGCCGCTCTTGGAGTTCACGGAAGTGAAGCGGGATCTGGAAGACTACTTCGTGGAGCTGATGGAAGGAGGTGCGCACGATGTTGAATCTGCTCAAATCTGACCTGTACCGGATCGTGCGCCGGGCGGATTTCTGGGTGTTCTCGGCGCTCTGCGCGCTGATGATGGTGGCCGTGGCGGGCATGATGGCCTATTTCGCCTCACCTGAGTTCAGCATGATGGTACATGAAAACCTGGCGAACCAGGCGGACCTCACCGTGGAAGAGCGCGTGGAAGCGCAAGCGGAATTGGATGAAGCGCGCCAGGACATGGCGGAGGTGGAGCTGCTGAATGGCAAGGAGATGCACAGCGTCACCACCATGTGGGCGAACACTTACTTGAACGGCGGGTTCCTGGGGATCGTCACGGCGATATTCGTGGCCTTGTTCCTTGCGCGGGATTTCAAGAGCGGCTTCATCAAGAACCTGAACATGAGCCGGGCGGGGCGCGTGCGCTACTATGCGGAGAAGCTGGTGATCGTGGCGCTCTTGGACGCATTCTTCCTAGCGCTCTGCTCGGTCTTTTCGGTGGCCGCCTTCGCTTCCTTCGGGTTCACGTTCCAAGTGGCGGAAAGCGCGGGCGCGGTGGCGCTCTGGCTGTTCTTGGCGTGGCTGGCCATGTTCGCGTACAGCTGCCTGGTGGCGTGCGTGGTGTGGCTTTCGCGTTCGGAAGCCGTTTCCATCGCGTTCGCGGTCATCGTCTGTTCATGCGTGGTCGGCGCGTTTCTGGTGCAGCTGTCGCTCCTCTTGGCGAACGCGTTCCCGGTGTTCGAGTCGCTCCAGTACTGGACCATCGTGGGCGGCATCTCCATGCTCACCCAAGGGGCTGACGCGCTCTTCGCGCAAGAGGGGGCTGCCGTCATAGCAGCGCACTATCCCTGGGGGGAGGCCTTGATCGCTCCGTGGTGGCAGATCCTGCTGGCGGACGCTCTGTATGTCATCATCGCCTGCGTGCTGGCGTTCGCCGTCTGCCGCAAGCGCAACGTGGCCTGACGGCCTGACGCGGAAAGGGGAGGAAGCGTGCTCGCCTGCATCGTTCTCATCATCCTGGGCGCCCTGTTGATGGCAGTGGTGGCCGGGTATGCCCGCGAACTGAAGCGGCTGGCGCTCTTCCTGGCCGACAGCAGCCCGAACAGCAACGAACGGGTGGACGTGGCATCCTCGCTGCCCGGCTGCGCGCAGCTGGCGCAGGCGATGGATGCGCGTCTGGAGTCCGACAAGGCGCACATCCGCGAACGCATCCAAGAAGAGCGGCGGTTCCAGCAGGACCTGGTGGCGCTCTCCCATGACATCCGCACGCCGCTGGCGGGGGCCAAGGGCTACGTGCAGCTGGCGGCCGAAGAGGCGGACCCGGCGGAGCAGCGGGAATGCCTGACGCGGGCGGCGGAGCGGCTGGACGCCATGCAAGCGCTGCTGGATCAGCTCTTCGCCTATACGCGTTCGCTGGATGCCGAAAGCGCAGGGGAGCAGCAGGACGTGGACGTGGCGGCTTTGCTGGAACAGGTGCTGACGGGAACCCGTCCGCTCTTCGACGCGCACGGCATGGCGATCGGTTCGGCGCTCTTGGATGAGGGCATGCGCATGCCGGCGGATGCGGAGGCGCTCCGCCGCGTGCTGGAGAACGTGGTGCGCAACGCGGCGGAGCATGGTGCGGGCACGCTGCGCATCGCGCAAGAGGGGCGCGCGCTCATCTTCGCGAACGGCCTCAAGCCGGGCGACCAAGTGGATGGCGCCCGCGTGTTCGATCGCTTCTACCAGGCGGACGCTTCCCGCACCTGCGGCAATGCCGGGCTGGGCCTGGCCACGGTGGCGAACCTCTGCAACGCCATGGGCATCCAGGCCACCGCTCAGGCAGAAGACGGCATCTTCACGTTGCGCCTCACCTGGCCCGCGCGTTGACCAGTGGTGCTGGCGCGCAGGCGTCAATGACCGGGGGCTCAGGTATAATGCCCCGGATGTTCATCGGCCCGTGCCCTGCGCGGCCGCGCGAGAAAGGCGTGACCCCATGCAGAACACCTCCCTTGTCAGAAGCCGTGCGAAAGATGTCGCCTTCACCGGGCTCTTCATAGCGCTCATCGCGGTCAGCGCATGGATCACCGTGCCCATAGGGCCGGTGCCCGTCACCATGCAGATGTTCGCCATACCGCTGGCCATCTGCGTGCTGCGCCCCACCGTGGCCATCTCTGCCATCTACGGCTATGAGCTTCTGGGCGCCTTGGGCGTGCCGGTGTTTTCCGGGATGCGCGGCGGCATCGGCGTGCTCTTGGGACCCACGGGCGGCTTTTTGATCGGCTACCTGCTGGCCGTGCCGGCAGCCTGCCTCCTGTTGCACTTCGCGCGCAAGGCCGGCCTGGTGCCTGCCGTGAATGCGCCCGATCCGCTGGCGCCGGCAGCAAGCTGGGCCGCGCGCATCGGCCGCGCCGTGCGCGCTTCCGGCGTGTTCTTCATCTGCGGCATCGTGTTCACGGTCATCTCTTACGCGTTCGGCGTGCTCTGGTTCATGCAGATGTCGAACGTGGGCGTGGAAGCGGCCCTGGCCACGTGCGTGATCCCCTTCATCATTCCTGACCTGGTGAAGATCGTGCTCGCCGCGGGCATGGCGAACGCATTGGCGCCGGTGGCCTACGCCCGAAGCGTGGGTGCGCGCGCCTAAAAAACCCGCATTTCCCGCCGCTTGCGCGGGCTGGTTGCCATAAAGTATCCCCATCTGTCTGCCCACGGGCGCCGTGCGCGCCTGAACGACGAGGGGAGCTGAAAGGCGAATGGAAGGCTTCGAGCTCATCGCAAGCGGCGCATGGTCCATCGTGCCGCCACTGTTGGCGCTGGCATTGGCGCTCATCACGAAGGAGGTGTATTCCTCCCTCACCATCGGCGTGTTCGTTGGCATGATCATCTACCAGTTCACGCTGAACGGCGCGGGCGGTGAACAGCTGATCGCATCGTTCACCATGGTCCCGCAGATGATGGCCGAACAAATTGCCGGGAACGGGGCTTTGCTGCTCTTCCTTGCGCTGTTGGGCGCCTTGACCGTGGTCATCGCGGTCAGCGGCGGTTCGCGCGCCTATGCGGAATGGGTGTCCCAGCACATCAAGAACGCGAAGATGGCGCAGATCCTGACGGCCATCCTGGGCATCATCATCTTCGTGGATGATTATTTCAATTGCCTCACGGTGGGTGCGGTCATGCGCCCGGTGACGGACCGCTTCCACATCAGCCACGAGAAGCTTGCCTGGATCATCGATTCAACGGCCGCGCCGGTCTGCATCATCGCACCGGTGTCCTCGTGGGCAGTGGCCGTGGGCGGATACCTGGGCGAAGGCGGCTTCAACACCTTCGTGGCTTCCATCCCGTACAACTTCTATGCGTTGCTCACCATCTTCTTCGTGTTCTTCATGCTGGCCACGAACTGGGATTTCGGCACCATGGAGGCCGCCCAGCTGGCGGCGGACCACAACAAGGTGCCCGCTGAGGACGCTCTGGAAGAAGAGAAGATCGAAGAGGAGGCGGCTCGGGCGGAAGCGGCGCTGGACGTGAACGCGGCTGGGAACGTTTCTCAGGCTGAGAGCGTGAAGAAGGCGCTGGACGTGAACCTGCCGCCGAAAGTGACCGAGCGCGCAGACATTGATGAAGCAGCCGTGGGCGCCATCGAAGAGTACAAAGGCCTCAACATCTCTGAGAAGGGCCGCGTGATGGACCTGGTGCTTCCCATCGTGGTGCTCATCATCTTCTCCATTCTGGGCATGCTCTACATGGGCGGCTTCTTCGAAGGCGTGGATTTCGCCACCGCTGTGGGCGAGAACCCGGTCATGGGGCTCTGCATCGGCGCCTGTGTGGCACTGGTGTGGGCGGCCGTTCAGTTCTTGCCGCGCAAGTTGGCCACTCTGGGCGGTTTCGTGGACGCCATGAGCGAAGGCGTGCGCTCCATGGTGGGCGCCATCATGATCTTGGTGCTGGCCTGGAGCTTGGGCGGTGTGTGCCGCTACCTCCTGGGCACCGGCGAATTCGTCTCCGGCTTCCTGAACAACCTGGGCGTGGGGCTTGATTTCCTGCCGTGCATCATCTTCGTGGTAGCGGCCTTCATCGGCTTCGCCATGGGCACGTCCTGGGGCACCGTGGCGCTCATCCTGCCCATCGTGATCGGCGTGTTCGAAGCGGCTGACCCGCTCTTCCTGGTGGCCGTGGGAGCAACGCTGGCCGGTGCTGTGTACGGCGATCACATCTCTCCCATTTCAGACACCACCATCCTGTCGTCCGCGGGCGCGAAATGCAACCACCTGCGCCATGTGGCCACGCAGATTCCCTACGCCACGCTGGTCATGGTGTGCTGCTTCGTGGGTTACGTCATCGCGGGCATCACCAAGACGCCGTGGGCGTCGCTGATCGTAGGGATCATCCTGGTGGTCGTGGGCACGTTCGTGCTGCACAAGATCTCTTATCGCAAAAGAGCGAATGCGAAGAAAGAGACTGCCTGATCCTCGGCCCTGCAACGTGGTCCTGCGAGCGCCCCGTGTATTCCGCGGGGCGCTCGTTCTTGCAAGCTCCCTATGCAAAGGGGACGCCCCAAATCGCACATAGGAATGACCTTTCAGTGCTCATTCTTTTCTCCCATGTGCAAAAGGGACGTCCCAAATTGCACATAGCAGAAGCGGATCAGCGCAGAAAACCACTTCCTATGTGCAATTTGGAACGTCCCTTTTGCACATGGGAGAGCGGCCTTTGTCCGGCTACGGGCCTGTGACATCTCGGCAACGGTAGGGGCGCAGTGCCGTCTTGCGCGCCTCGTGTGCGGATATAGTGCATTCAGCGCACCTGACCGATAAGGATCACCATGCACTCTTGAGACACGCCGTTTGGAGGCAGCCATGCAACTGAAAGCATCAACTGACTATGCTCTGCGGGCTGTCATCTATCTTGCCATGGAAGGCGGCGTGGTCTCGTCCAAGAAGATAGCCGAAGACATCGCTGTTCCCCGTGACTACCTGATCCAGCTCTCGCAGCTCTTGCGCAACGCGGGCATCATCGAAGCGCGTGCGGGAAAGAACGGCGGCTACGTCCTGGCGAAGGATCCGTCGCAGGTGTCCTTCCTTGATGTGGTCAACGCCATCGATGATTCGGTCCGCCCCGCCAAGGGGGCGGATTTTTCTGAGGAGACTCCTGCCAAGCCGGAAGACGCACCGGTGGTGCACGGTTTGCGCGCCGCGCTGGAAGTGGCATCCAGCAGCTTCGATGCCTACCTTGACAGCATCACCGTGGACATGCTGGCCGCCTGTGCGAAGGATGCCGAACACGCGAAGGATCACCTGCAAGACGGCGTGTTCGCAGAAGGGGAGCGCCTGGAGGCGCAAACCGTCGAACGCGACGGCTTTTACCCGCAGGCGGACACGGTGGCCGCGTTCGAAGTGTTCCGTTCAGGCAAGTCCCAGGAGCTGCATGACGAACAGGGCAATGGTCAACACGGCAACAGCGCCCACCAGCGCCCACATGAGGATCTGTCCCACGCGCTTCAGACGGTATGACCCCATGATGCGCGCATCTGACGCTATCAGCGCCATGAACGCCAGCAAGATGGGCAGGATCACGCCGTTCACGAACTGGGATGTGAGCATCATCTGAAGCAGGTTCAGGTTCGGCACCAGCACCACCACCGCGCCGCCCACGATGACGGCTGTGAAGATGCCCTTGAACAGCGGCGCCTCACGCCACTTGAAAGACACGCCCGCTTCCCAGCCGAACGCCTCGCAGATGACGAACGCCGTGGTGAGCGGCAGCACGCACGCTGCCAAGAAAGACGCCGATATCAGCCCGATGGCGAAGAGCGCTTTCGCATAATGCCCCGCGAACGGCTCCAGGGCTTGGGCCGCGTCCGCAGCGCTGTCTATCTGGATGCCCTGTGGGAACAAGACGGATCCGGTGGTCACGATGATGAACCAGGCCACGGCGCAGGCGGCCACGGTGCCGGATATGACGTCCACCCGTTGCAGCGGAAGGTCAGAGGGATCCATGCCCTTCTCCACCACGTTGGACTGGTTGAAGAACATCATCCAGGGCGCGATGGTGGTGCCGATCATGGCGATGACCAACGAAAGATAGGCGGCGCTGCCCTCCATCTGCGGCACGAAGGTGGCCAGGGCGGCTTCCTCCCAATCGGGTCCGGCCATGAACGCAGCCACCACATAGGTGAGGAACACCAGAGAGAGCGTCATGAACACGTTCTGCACGCGCTTGTAAGAACCGCCCACGATGAGCAGCCAGACGGCCACCGCGGCCACCGGCACGGAGAAGAACCGTGACACGCCGAACATCTCCATGCCCGAAGCGATGCCGGCGAATTCTGAGAATGTGGTGGCGATGTTGCCGATCAGGAGCGCCGCCATGGCGAAGGCGGCCGCGCGGATGCCGAAGCGTTCGCGGATGAGGGCGGCGAATCCCTTGCCGGTGACCGCGCCCATCTTCGCGGCCGTGAGCTCTACCAGGGCCAGCATGATGCACATGATGGGGATCACCCAGAGCGTTCTGAAACCGAAGCTGGCACCGGCGGTGGAGTAGGTGGAGATGCCGCCCGCGTCGTTGCCGGCCATGGCCGTCACGATGCCCGGCCCCATGGCGGCCAGCACCAGAAGCGCGCGGGGGCGCGTCTTTTTCGGTTGCGCGTCTTGTTCCTGCAGCGTGTTCGTGGAGGCCACCGGTCACCTCCTTCTAGAAGGACGGAATGCCCGTCTGCCGCAGGATCTGCAGCAAGATCATGGTGTAGACGAACAGCACGATGAGCGCGCCAGCGGTGATGCCTATGGCCTTCAGGATGCTCATCTGGCGCTTGTCCGCGGCGGCTTCCTCTTCGATCGCGTCCCACGCATCCTCGGTGGTGACGATGCCCAGTATCAGCCCGCGTTCGTCCACCACGGGCATGGCGGGGATGTCGTATTTGAAGATGTCCGCCACCACGTCGTCCTCTTCTTCTTCAGGGGAGACGGAGATGACGTCGCGGTACATGATGTCCCCGATGCGCGCCTCATCAGAGCAGAGCACCAGCGTGCGCATGGAAAGGACGCCGGTCAAGCGGCCGTTCTCGTCCGTGGCGTACACATAGTGGACAGTGGGGTGGTCCTCATCCAAGCCGCGCAGCACTTCGATGGTCTCGCGCACGGTGGCGCCTTCGGGCACCGCCACGTACTGGGTGGTCATCATGCCGCCCGCGGTGCCGTCCTTGTAGCCCAGAAGGCGCTGGATCTCAACGGCGTCCTCCACGCCCATCAGGCGCAAGAGCGTCTCAGCCTTCTCGTAGGGCAGGTCGCGCACGATGTCCGCCGCGTCGTCTGGATCCATGTTGCCGATGAGCTGAGCGGCAGTGGCGTCATCCAGGTCATCCAGGAATTCCGCCTGCACGTCGTCCATCATCTCCGACACCGCGTCTGACGCCTGCGCTTCGTCCAGGTGCTCGAAGACGCTGGCGCGCTGCTTCGGATCCAACTGTTCCAGGATGTCCGCCACGTCCGCCGGGTGCAGTTCATCCAGGCGCTTGTGCGTGACGGAGAGCTGCACTTCTGATAGGTCGCGGTCCAGCAGGTCCATGTAGTTCCACGCGATGATCTGCTCGTTCACGTCCCGCTTGAAGAGCTTCGCCACGGCCACGATGGCGCGCTCTATGCACGGATGCAGCCCGCGCAGGATGCCGCGCACGCCCGTTTCCGCGCCCAACAGGCGCAGCTGGCTGCCGGATTGGGAGAGCTTCAGATCGTTCACGCGGACCACCTTGAGGCCTTGGGTGTCCACGATCTGGCGGTTCATCAGATCCCGCGCCAGCAGCACCTCGTCGGGCTGCAGGTAGCTGAAACGGATGTCCGGTGCGGCCACGGAAAGGGTGATGCCGTCGTCGTTGAACTCGTCCACATACTTGCGCCATGAGATCATGAACGGCACGCGGCCAGGGCCTTTGAATGCAAGGCTGGTGATCCGGGGGAAGACCTCGCCCGTGGAGATGGCCAGGTCAGAGATCGTTCCGATCTTCTCGCCTGAGGCATCCACGACAGGTCTGCCCAGCATTTCAGAGAGATAGAGCATGAGCGCTGTCCTTCGTCGCAGTCATCACCCGACTCCGACGTCAGCGCGCAGAAGCCAGGTGCTACATACTGTGAGGTTTCGGTTTTCGAACCTTCAAGCACGTATCCTTCCAAGAGGGGTCCTTGCTGTCGCGCTGCACGATGCGCGCGAACCGATTGATGGTACCACAGTCGAGCCGCCTCGCGCGGCACTGGGGACGATTCAAGGCACGAAAAAGCCCCGACCAGCGGGGCTTCGCGTTCAAGTGGTGCGCCATGAGGGATTCGAACCCCCGACGGTCTGATTCGTAGTCAGCTCCTCTATCCAGCTGAGGTAATGGCGCACGTGCTGAATCAGCGAAAGCAATTCTCGCAAAGCCTCATCCGTGTGTCAAGCGGCATTTCGCAGAAAAGTCCAAAGCGTCCGCGCGCTCCCGATCCGGCAACGCGGAGCCAATCAAGTAGAATACCGTCTTCACATCAAGGAGCAGGAGCGCAGCATGCCCCAAGAGATAGACAGAGACCTCATCCGCACTGATGATGGCGCCATCAAGGTGGGCACGGCGGAAACGGTGCGGATCAGCAAGGCGGAAGCCGAGGGTGTGGATCTGTATGGGACGTTCACGGACATCAATCAGATCCCCGCGTGCTTTTTCGCTGACCGTGACGTCAAGCGCGGCCTGCGCAACGCGGACGGGTCGGGCGTCGTGGCGGGCGTCACCAACATCTCCGACGTGCACGGCTATCGCATGGAAGACGGCGTCAAGGTGCCGGAGGAGGGCAGGTTGCGCCTGCGGGGCTATGACCTGTATGACCTTTTAGGGGACCCGTCTGAGGCCCGACGCTACCGTTTCGAAGAGCTGACGTACCTTCTGCTCATGGGCAGCCTTCCCACCGAAGCGGACCTGGCGCGTTTCGTGTCCGTGGTGGATTCCAACCGGGAGCTGCCGGACGGCTTCACCGCCTCCATGCTCATGCGCAACGCGGCACCCTCCATCATGAACGTGCTGGCGCGCAGCGTGCTGCAGCTCTACGCCTATGACGACCACGCTGAAGAGCGCACGCCCGAACATGAGATCCACACGGCCCTTTCGCTCATCAGCCGCCTGCCGCGCATCATGGTGCTGTCCTATCACAGCAAGCGCGCGCGGTTCTTCCACGAATCCATGATCATGCACCGTTTCCGCGAAGGCGAGACCACGGCGGAGACGGTGCTCTCCATGTTGCGTCCTGATCGCTCCTACACGGCTGATGAGGCCGCCATGCTGGACACCATGCTGTGCCTGCACGCCGAACACGGTGGCGGCAACAACTCCACGTTCACCACGCGCGTGCTGTCCTCGGCGGACACGGATCCGTATTCGGCTTATGCGGCGGCCATCGGCGCGCTCAAGGGGTATCGGCACGGCGGCGCGAACTTGAAGGTGCGCGCCATGCAGACCGATCTGAAAGAACACGTGCCGCCTGAGAAGTGGGCGGATGAGGGCGCGGTGGCGGATTACCTGCGTCGCGTCGTCCGCAGGGAGGCCTATGACCGCACAGGCCTGGTCTATGGCATGGGGCACGCGGTGTACACCTTGTCCGATCCGCGCGCGGTGGTGTGCAAGCGCTTCGCGGCGCACCTGGCAGAAGGCACCGGATACGAACCGGAGTTCCAGCTGCTGCAGACGGTGGAGCGCATCGCGCCGGAGGTGGTGGCTTCAGAGCGCGGCGTCTCCAAGACGCTCTGCGCGAACGTGGACATGTATTCGGGTTTCGTGTACTCCATGATGGGCATCCCGGAGGACCTGTACACGCCGCTCTTCGCCTGCGCGCGCATGGCGGGCTGGGCGGCGCACCGCTTCGAAGAGATCGTCTCCGGCAAGCGCATCATCCGACCGGCCTACAAGAACACGCTCACGGGCGTGCGTGAATGCCTCCCTCGGGAGGCGCGCTGACGTCTTGCGAAGGAGCGCGTCCACCCGCTAAGATGGGCGCACGAAGCGTCGTGGGGAGGGGGGACCAATGGCAGATGCGCCGAAGCGGCCCGTGGCGAAGAGCCTGCGCATCTTGGATGCGTCCGTTCTGGACGGGTTCAGCATGAACGACATCAAGTGCCGCTCGTGCAGCGGGTATGGCAATTGCGGTTTCAAGAGCAACTATCTGAAGCCTGAAGGCGGTATTGCCAGCGTGTGCATGCGCCTGCGCAAACAGCTGCAGTGCGAACGCGACGGCGTGGAGTTCGACATCAACAGCTTGATGTGAGCCCGCGCTGCCCGCGCTGACGCCCTGTCTGTGCTATCCTGACCTCCGCCGCGGAGGAATGGCCGAGTGGTTGAAGGCGGCAGTCTTGAAAACTGTTGTGCCGAAAGGTACCGT
>CANSWY010000034.1 GCA_947650915.1 uncultured Eggerthellaceae bacterium
CATCCCGCACCGGGCAATCCTATGTGCGATTTGGGACGTCCCTTCTGCACATCAGGAAGATCACTCTTGCGCGTCCAGGCAGGCTTGCAGGTGCGCGCGGTAGGCCTCTGCCACGCGGGCGGGGCCCTTCACGCGCACCTGGCCGCCGAACTGCGCCAGCTTCCCGAACAGCACCGGCGAGGGTGACGCCGTCACGTGCACGTTCGCCCATCCGGGCCGCACCGCTGAAGGCGTGGCCTCCATCCCGTCCACGTCGAACAGATCCACGATGCTGTCCATCAGCCTTTCGGCCACTTCCAGCGTGAGGCGCACCGCCTCCACGTTGTACATCCCCACGCGCTCCCGTTCGAAGCGCGCCACATCGAAAGCGGCATCCGGCTTGTGCGCTGGGTCCGATGCCTCCCGGAGCATCACGTTCGCCATGCGGTCCACCCGGTAGCTGCGCAGGTTGTCCGGCGCGTCCTCGTCGAACACCAGCAGGTAGTAGTTGTCATCCTGATACACCAGGAACAGCGGCGTCTTCACACGTTCGGCACCGTCATGGGCGGTGGCCTTCGTCAGCTTGAGCGAGGCGTCGTAGCGCTGGTACTGGAACGATATGTCCCGCCGCTCCGCCAGGGCGCGCTGGATGAGCGCCACGGTGTTCAGCACGGCGGCGTTGCGCGTCTTGGCGCGGCCCGTCACCAGCACCCGCCCGCTGGTGCGCAGCGGGTCGTGGGCGGATTGCAGCCGGTGCAGGCGCTCCATCAGCTCAGCGGAGCTTTCGGCCGTGAGGCTGCGGGAGGTGCGCACGGCATCCAGCAGAAGCGCCATCTGCGCGGGCGTGAACAGACGCGTGCCCAGGCAGTAGCCCACCGGGCGCGTGGGCGTCTTCTGCACGTCCAGCCCGATCTGGCGCAGCCCCGCCAGGTCCCGGTAGAGCGCCTTGCGTTCGGACGAGATGCCGTAGCCCTCCAGCCGCTCCTGGATCTGGGGCAGCGTGAGGCCGTGTTCCGGGTCCGTCTCTTCGAACAGGATCTTCGCCACATACAGGATGCGCGGCTTGCGTTCGTGCGCCATGGAGGGGCTCCTCATCTGGTAGAGTTGCTGCCAGCAGATTACACCATGGCGAAGCAGAGCAGACATATCGTTGATGCAGCGCTGGCAACGGCGCAGGAGCGGGGCCTATTCGGGCCGGAGTCCGCGTGCCTGCTCATGGTGTCCGGCGGTTCTGATTCCACGGCGCTGGCCTATGCCATGCGCGAGGTGCAGGACGCGGGCCAAGTGGGGCCGGTGGCCATGCTGCACGTGAACCACAAGCTGCGCGGACAGGATGCCGAAGACGACGCGGAGTTCTGCCGTCAGCTGGCCGAAGCGCTCACGTTCCCGTTCTTCTGCTGCGAAGTGGACGTGGCGGCCGAAGCGGCGCTGGCCCATGAGAACGTGGAGGCCCAGGGACGCCGCGAACGGTACGCGGCCGCGCGGGAGGCGCTGGATTCGCTCTGCATGCATGAGGCGGTGCCGCTGGCGGAAGGGCGCATCGTCACGGCGCACACGGCGGACGACCGGGTGGAGAACTTCTACATGCGCTCCATCGTGGGCACGGGACCGGGCGGATTCCGCAGCATGCTGTACAAGAACGGCAACGTGGTGCGGCCGCTTCTGGATTGCACCCGCGCAGAGCTGCGCACGTTCGTGCGGGACTTGGCGGAAGCCGGGGCGCCCCAGGTGGTGCGGGACGGCGGGCGCCGGCTTTGGCGCGAAGACGCCACCAACGCGCACACGGACCGGTTCCGCGCCTACGTTCGACAGAACATCGTGCCGAAGGCGCGCGATTGGGATGTGAAGTCAACGGAGAATCTGATCCGTTCCATGAACCTCATCGCGGATGAGGATGACATGCTGGACGCGCTGGCCGAAGACGCGCTGGCGCGGGATGCGGTGCCGGTGGACGCGGAGGCGCCGGAGGCGGGTTGCGTGCTGCAGCCAGCGTTCGCAACGCTCGCGCGGCCCATCCAGCGCCGTTGCATCCACAAGGTGCTGAAGGGCATGCTGGGCGCGGAAGAGCGCATCAGCGCGGTCAGCGTGGAACGCGTGCTGGAGGCGTTCGCCGGGGGAGCGCCGGTCAGCGGACATGTGGACAACATCCAGGGGAACATCGCCGTCAGTGCGAACAAGCTGGGCGTGCGCGTGGAGCCCATGGCGGCGTTCCGTGCGCGCAGGAAGAGGGACTGAATGGCGGATGCAGCAAGCGGCGCGAACGCGTCGGAAGCGCCTCGGATGCAGGTGGTGCTGGCCAGCGCCAGCCCGCGGCGCAAGCAGCTGTTGGCGGATGCGGGCGTGAAGGCGCGCGTGCTGGTCCCGGCGGAGAAGGTGGACGAGGCCCTTTCGCCAGATGAGCTGGCCATTCCCGCAGAAGCCGCGAAGAAGCTGGCGGAGAAGAAGGCCGGCGCGGCCGTGCAGGAGCTGCTGGCCACCGGTGAGCAGGGCATGTTCGCCGTCATCGGGGCGGACACCATGGTGGTGAAGGATGCGGAGGTCTTCGGCAAGCCGCGCAACCTGGAGGACGCCAAGCGCATGTTGCGCGAACTTTCTGGCTGCACGCACCAGGTGATCACGGGCGTGTCGCTGTGGATGCTCCTGGTGGGCGAAGGGGATGAGGTGTCCTTGGGGTACCGCACCTTCGCGGATGCGTCCGCCGTCACGTTCAAGGAACTGACGGATGACCAGATTGTGGAGTACCTGCGCAAGGGTGAATCCTTCGACAAGGCGGGCGCCTACGCCATCCAAGGTGAAGGGCGCGAACTGGTGGAGCGTTTCGAAGGCGCGCTGGACACCATCATCGGCCTGCCTGTGGAACGCCTCCTCACCGAATATCCCGAACTGCGCTCCTGACCCTCCAAGATGTGCAGAAGGGACGTCCCAAATCGCACAGAGGGATAGTCTTTCGGGTGTGCAGAAGGGACGTTCCAAATTGCACATAGGAAAAGTCTCTCGGGTGTGCAGAAGGGGCGTCCCAAATCGCACAGAGGGATAGTCTTTCGGGTGTGCAGAAGGGACGTCCCAAATTGCACATAGGAACAGTCTTTCAGTGCTCATTCTCTATTTCTATGTGCGATTTGGAACGTCCCTTCTGCACACCCAGGTGCCCCTCTGCTATGTGCAATTTGAATGCCACGAAGGGACGGAGGATTCGTGACCTTTGTGCATTCGTGGCTGCTACCGTGCTGTTGTCTGGGAACGGGCGTGCGAATGGTACACTTGCACGGATACTCATTCGCGGGACGGGAAGACAAAGATTGCTCACTGACATCCAAGAGGTGCTGTTCACTCCTGAGCAGATCTCAGAACGCGTGGCCCAGATGGGCGAAGCCATCACGCGCGATTACGCACCCCGCGTGGAAGCGGGCGAAGGCGTGGTCATGATGTGCGTGCTGCGCGGGGCGGCCATCTTCATGGCGGATCTGGCGCGTGCGGTGCGCTTGCCGTTGGAGATGGATTACATGGCCGTGTCGTCCTACGGTGCCGCTGCGAAGAGCTCCGGCATCGTTCGCATCAACAAGGACCTGTCCGGCAGCATTCAGGGCAAGCATCTGATCATCGCGGAGGACATCATAGATTCGGGCCTCACACTGAACTACCTGCGCAAGAACCTGGCGTCGCGCAATCCGCTGTCCATCGAAGTGGCGGCCATGCTGCGCAAGGACATCCCGCGCGAACAGGATGTGGAATGCAAGTATCTGGGGTTCGAATGCCCGGATGAATTCGTGGTGGGCTACGGCCTTGATTTCGCGGAGCGGTACCGCAATCTCTCCTCCATCGGCGTGCTGAAGCCAGAAGTATATGAATAGGTAAAGGTGCATTGAATGTCTGACAAGCCGAACAAGCAGAACAACCAGAAGCCGGGGCAGCCGCAGCGCAACACGCGCACCATCGCGGTGTGGGTGGTGATCTTGTGCCTCATCGGGTTCTTCCTGGGCAGCCAGTTCCTCACCATGGGCCAAGGCAACACGGTGGACAAGCTGGACACGGGCGAATTCGTGCAGGCGGTGGAGCAGGACCGCGTGACCAGCGTGGTGTATGCCGCCAGTGACTATACGGTGAATGGCACGTACTACCCGGCCTCCACGCCGGGCGCCACCATGGTGGACGCGTTCAACACCGGGTTGGATGCCATGAACGCCCTCATGTCGCAGCAGACGGACCGTTCCGGCAACCGCCTGGGCGGCCTCACCACCAAGACGCTGGACACGCTGCCGCTGGGCACCGAACGGGATTACACCAGCGTGTATGTGGGCGCGGATTCATTGGGGGATATGCTGGCGGCGCATCCGGAGGTGCAGTATGAGATCACGCTGCCGTCCGGTTGGATGTCCATCCTGATCTCCATCCTGCCGTTCCTGCTCATCGCGGCGCTGCTGTTCTTCTTCTTCAGCCAGATGCAGAAGGCGAACAACTCCCAGATGAGCTTCGGCAAGAACAAGGCGAAGAAGACGGTGGAGGAACGCCCCGATGTCAAGTTCGAAGACGTGGCGGGCGTGGATGAAGCTGTCGAAGAGATGCAGGAGGTCAAGGACTTCCTGGCGAACCCGGAGAAGTACCAGGCCATCGGGGCGAAGATTCCGCGCGGCTGTCTGTTGGTGGGCCCTCCAGGCACGGGCAAGACGCTGCTGGCGCGCGCCGTGGCGGGGGAGGCGGGCGTGCCGTTCTTCAGCATCTCCGGCTCTGATTTCGTTGAGATGTTCGTGGGCGTGGGCGCGTCGCGGGTGCGCGACCTGTTCAAGGACGCGAAGGAAGCGGCGCCCTCCATCATCTTCATCGATGAGATCGACGCCGTGGGCCGCCAGCGCGGCACCGGCTTGGGCGGTGGCCATGACGAACGCGAGCAGACGCTGAACCAGCTGCTGGTGGAGATGGACGGCTTCGAGGCGAACGATTCCGTGGTGCTCATCGCGGCCACGAACCGCGCGGATGTGCTGGACCCGGCGCTGCTGCGCCCGGGCCGGTTCGATCGGCAGATCGTGGTGGACACGCCGGATGTGCGCGGGCGCCAGAAGATCCTGGACGTGCATTCGAAGGACAAGCCGCTGGGTTCTGATGTTGACTTGGAGGCCATCGCGAAGATCACGCCGGGCTTCACGGGTGCTGACCTGGCGAATCTCATGAACGAAGCCGCATTGCTCACCGCGCGCAAATCCAAGAAGATCATCACCATGCGCGAAGTGAATGAATCGCTGGAGCGCGTGATCGCCGGCCCGGAACGCAAGGGCCGCGTCATGAACGAACAGACGAAGCGCACCATCGCCTACCACGAGAGCGGCCACGCCCTGGTGGGGCACCTGCTGGACCACGCTGATCCGGTGCACAAGATCAGCATCATCAGCCGCGGTCGCGCGCTGGGCTACACGCTGTCCATCCCAGACGAGGACAAGGTGTTGAATTCGCTCTCTGAGATGAAGGATGAGCTGGCCGTGTTCATGGGCGGACGCGTAGCGGAAGAGATCTTCTGTGACGACATCACCACGGGTGCTTCGAATGACCTGGAGCGCGCGTCCAAGATGGCGCGGGCCATCGTCACGCAGTACGGCATGAGCCCCTTGGGCACGCAGGTGTTCGGCCAGCCGAACCATGAAGTGTTCCTGGGCCGTGACTACGGCAACACGCAGGATTATTCGGAGGAGACGGCCCGCAAGATAGACGAGGAAGTCTCCATCATCATGAAGGAAGCGCACGACCGGGCGCATGCCATCCTGGAGGCCCACGCGCAGCAGATGGACCTCATGGCCAGCGTGCTGCTGGAGCGGGAGACCGTGGAAGGCGAAGCCTGCGAGGCGCTGCTGGACAACAAGTGGCCGGAATACCTGGCGCACGAAGGTGAGATCCAGGAGAAGCATCGCCAGGAAGAGGCGGCGGCGCGTGCGAAGGACGCTGAAGCGCATCCGGAATTGGTGGAAGCGGTGCCTGCCGAGGCTGCACCTGCAGCGGAAGCGGCTCCAGCAACGGAAGCGGCAGAGGCTCCGGCTCCTGCGGCCCCCAGCGGAGACCCGGCTGTGCCGGCAGCTGCTCCCGCAGATGATGCTGCAGACAGCGCACCGGAGGCACCTGCTTCTGAGGCTGGCACAGATGCGGGTGAGACGCTGGCAGATCCGAACTGGCGCAGCGAACGGGTGGAGCCGGGCGACCAGGACCCGAACGGCCCCTACCGTGAACCCGCTGAGAACGCGGACGTCTCAGACGAACCCACCCAAGAAGAGGTGGACGATGAGATCCGTCGGGAAGACATCATGCTGAAGACGCCGTATGTGAACATCCCGAACCTGGATGACCCTTACGAAGACCCGTACGGCACGAAAAAGAAGCAGTAGCCATGATCTGGACCTGCGGAACATACCAGTTCGACACTCACACCCCCACCATCATGGGGGTGTTGAATATGACGCCGGATTCATTCAGCGACGGCGGCCTGCATCCTGACACGGAAACAGCGTTGGGGCACGCGCGCCAGATGGTGGCCCAAGGTGCGCGCATCATCGACGTGGGTGGGGAATCCACGCGTCCGGGCGCAGAGCCGGTCACGCCGGATGAGGAATGGAATCGGGTGGGTGCGGTCATCCGCCAGTTGGCGGCAGAGGACGTGTGCGTCTCCGTGGACACGCGCCATGCGGAGGTGGCGGCGCGCGCGGTGGAGGCGGGCGCGTCCATCGTGAATGATGTGTCCGGCTTCCGTGACCCGGCCATGGTGCGCGTGGCAGCTGGCGCGGACGTGGGCGTGGTGGTCATGCACATGCAGGGCGAACCGGCCACCATGCAGGACGATCCGCACTACGATGACGTGGTGGCGGAAGTGTGCGCATACCTGGGCGAACAGGCGGCCATGCTGGAGGCGGCAGGCGTTGCCCGCAGCCGCATCTGCGTGGATCCGGGTCCGGGGTTCGGCAAGACGCAAAGCCAGACGGTGGAGCTGATGCGGAACCTGCATGAGGTGCGCCACCTGGGCTATCCCGTCATGTGCGCCGTTTCGCGCAAGAGCTTCATCACCGGTGCTTACCAGCTGGATCCGGAAGACCTGCTGGCGCGGGACGCCGCTTCGGCGAACGAGGCGCTGCTGGCAGCGGAGCTGGGCGCGTCCGTCATCCGCACGCACAACGTGGAGGCCACGGCCCAGGCGCTCAAGGCGCTCAAGCCTTATGTGCTGCTGAGCTTGGGTTCGAACGTGGCGCTGGTGGCAGAGCCCGGTGAGGAAACGGAAGCGAAAGAGGCGCAGATCAATCTGGCCATCGGCAAGCTCTGCCAGCTGCCGGATTCGCTGCTGATAGACGTGGCGCCGTTCTATCTGAGCCGCGCTGCTTACAAGGAAGACCAGGATGATTTCGTGAACACAGCGGTGCTTCTGCGCACCGGCCTGCCGCCGCGGGAGCTGCTCCAATGTCTGCACGCCATCGAGGACATGCTGGGCCGCGTGCGCACGGAACCCAACGGGCCGCGCACGTTGGACATAGACATCGTGGATTATCAGATGTACTCTTACGCCACGGATGATCTGGTGCTGCCGCACCCGCGCGCCACCGAACGGGATTTCGTGGTGCGTCCCTCTGAGGACATCCTGCCGGGGCACGTGTTGGCGAATGGCCGCCGCATGGCGGAACTGCCGGCGGAGAAGCGCCTGGGCGCAGCGGAGCGCCTGTGATCGCTTACCGCACCACCCAGCTGGATCAGACCGATTCCACCAACAACCGCGTAAAGGAGCTGTTGGCCGCCGACGAGGCTGAAGGGGCCGTGGTCGTGGCGCGTCGCCAAGTGGGCGGCTACGGGCGTCGCGGCCACGCGTGGGAAAGCCCGGAAGGCGGCCTGTATTGTTCGGTGCTGCTGCGGCCGGGCGCGCGGGTGCCCGCTGGTGCCCAAGCGGAGCTGGCGGCGAAGGTGCCCACGCTCAGTCTGGTAGCGGGCTTGGCAGTGCGGCGCGGGGTGTGTCGGGTCCTGGCGCCTGAAGCAGCGGCGCAGGTGAAGGTCAAGTGGCCGAATGACGTGCTGGTGGCGCGGGGTGGAGGCTTCGCGAAGCTCTGCGGCATCTCCTTGGAGGGAATGCCTGAGGGCCTCTGCCTGGGCGTGGGCGTGAACGTGGCGGATGCGGGGCCGGCGCTGGCGTGCGTGCAGCAGCTGCCGGGAGGCGCTGGCGTGAGCGTACGGGACGTTGCCGCAAGCGTGCTGGACGCGTTCGCGGAGATGTATGAAGCGTGGCTGGTGCAGCCATTCGCCGCGTTCCGTTCTGAGTTCGATGACGTGAGCGCTCTTGTGGGGCGCATGGTGTCCGTGCGAGAAGGCGCAGACGTGACCGAAGGTGTGTGCGCAGGCGTTGACGAACACGGGCGCCTGTTGCTGCGCCAGGCAGACGGCACCCTGTGCGCCATCACCTCCGGAGAAGCCCACATCGAACGCATCGCCCCCTGACCCCCCTGATGTGCAAAAGGGACGTCCCAAATTGCACATAGGAATAGAGATTGAGCACTGAAAGACTATTTTCTATGTGCAATTTGGAACGTCCCTTTTGCACATCAGCCACCCAGACAGGTGCAATTTGGAACGTCCCTTTTGCACATCCAGGGACTTTCCCATTCTGTACGATTTGGAACGTCCCTTCTGCACGTTCGAATGACGCGGTTCGCGTACAATCGTTCCGAAACAGGCGAAGGAGCACACGTGAGCGGAACAGCGCATCTCGAATTCGACACCTCCAACAAGAAGGTTGCTTCCCGCATCCATCATATGCGGTCATCTCCGGTGCGCGATCTGTTCTCCGCCGCCACGCGCGACGACGTCATCTCCCTGTCCGGTGGCATGCCGGACGTGCGTCTGCTGCCGAAAGAGGACATCGATCGCGTCATGATGGCGGCCGTGGGTGACGTCCATGCCATGTCCGTGGCCTATCAGTACGGCCCCACGGACGGCCGTCCCGGGGCGCGTGGCGTGGTCACCCAGCTGTTGCGGGACATCGGCGTGCGCGCGAAGCCGGAGAACGTGGTGCTCACCAGCGGAGCGCAGGAGGCGCTGGACCTTCTGGGCAAGACGTTCATCGATCCCGGTGACATCATCATCACCGAAGGCCCCACGTACCTGGGTGCCCTTCAGGCGTTCTCTGCCTATCAGCCGGACATCCATGCCGTTGAGATGGACGAGAACGGCATGCGGATGGACCTGCTGGAAGAGGAGCTCAAGCGCATCGGGAAGGGCAACCCGCGCCTCAAGTTCGCCTACGTCATCCCGAACTTCCAGAATCCCAGCGGCGTCACCATGTCGCCGGAGCGCCGTCGGCGCCTCATAGAGCTTTCCCACGAATACGATTTCCTGGTCATCGAAGATGACCCGTACGGCCGCATCCGATTCGACGGCGGTCATCAGATCCCGCTGAAAGCGTTGGATGACCAGGTGATCTACCTGGGCACCATCTCCAAGATCTTCGCGCCAGGCTTGCGCGTGGGTTGGATCGTGGCACCGCGGCACGTGCTCTCCAAGGTGTTGCTGGCGAAGCAAGGAGCGGACCTTTGCGGCAGCTCTCTGGACCAGGCCATCGTGGAACACTATTTCAAGGACATTCCGTGGCAGCGCACGCTGCATTCATTCATCGCCACCTACACAGAACGGCGCAACGCCATGCTGGCAGCGTTGGAGGAATTCTTCCCGGAAGAGGCTACATGGACGCATCCGGAAGGCGGCTTGTTCATCTGGGTCACCCTGCCGGATTACGTGGACACGGGCAGCATGCTGGCGGAAGCGCTGGAAGCGGGCGTCACCTACGTGCCGGGGGATTCGTTCTATCCGGAAGGCCGCGCGGGCAAGAACAGCATGCGCATCAACTTCAGCTACGAAAGTCCGGAGAACATCACGGAGGCCATCCGGCGTCTGGCGGAGGTCATCGAATCCCGTCTGGAGCTGTACCGCGTCTTCATCGAAGCCGGTGCCATCCACCCCGCTTGATGCTGATGTGCAAAAGGGACGTCCCAAATTGCACATAGGAACAGTCTTTCTTTACAGATTCTCTTTTGCTATGTGCAATTTGGAACGTCCCTTTTGCACATCCGGATACCCCCTCTGCTATGTGCAATTTGGAACGTCCCTTTTGCACATCCATGTTTCAAGTGTCGTATGCCGTTTGCAAGTGTTATATAATGCATAACATACGCAAACAGCGAAGGAGCGGCCATGACCACCACCTATGCAGTGCGGGTTGACGAGGACATCAAGAACCAGGCGGCCGAGGTGGCGCGGTTCTACGGGCTTGACCTGGCCAGTGTCACGCGGGCGCTTTGGACCCAGATCGCACGCACCAGGCGCATTCCTTTGGACTTCACGGATGAGGAACCGAACGAAGAGAGCCTGGAGGCCATCCGTGAAACGGAAGAGATGATCGCAACCGGCAGCGGTGAGCGTTACAAGACGGCACGTGAGCTGTTGGATGCGGCGATGGCCTCATGAGCAGGCTTGAAGGTAAATTCGAAAGCGCTTTTGCGCGGGACTTGAAGAAGTTGGCCAAGAAGCACGTGAGCGATGAACCTTTGGAAGAAGCCATCTCGCTCATCCTTGAGAACACCCCTGCATCGCGCGATGAGCTCATCCGCCGCCATGGGATGCATACGTTGTCCGGGGCATGGGCGGGCTCGAATGAATGTCATGTCTGCAATGCGGGAGACTGGTTGTTGGTATGGCGCGAAACTGGCGGCGTGGCCTATTTCCAACGTACTGGCACCCATGAAGAGATCTTTCGCTGAGCGATCATCTTCGTGCGGTCAGGGGCGGTAGTAGTGGACGGCTATTTGGGTGCGGTTCGTGAGGTCTTTCTTGGCCAGGATGGCGCTGATGTGGTTGCGCACGGTGCCTTCTGACAGGAACAGCCGCTGGGATATCTCCCGGTTGTCCATGCCTTCGGCCACCAGTTGAGCCACGGCTATCTCGCGCTGCGTCAGGCCTTCGAAGAGCGCTGGCTCCTGCGATTCGACAACAGCATCCGGTGCATCCTCTGGTGCCTGCGCGAACATGCGTTCCCGCAGGCTGTCGTAGGCGCGCGTGAGCCCGCGCCGCTCAGACGCCATTCGGCTGGCGCGCACGGCCAGCGCTCCGGCGGCCAGACAGAACCCTATCGTCTGCATCCATGCCATGCTGGCATCCATCAAGCCCCCTTGCACTGCCAGCGGCGCCAGCCAGCAGAGTTTCAGCGCCCACGGGCGTTCGAGCATGGCCCGATAAGCCGCAACGGGAAGGAATGCGAAGAACGCCGGATGCGTGCAGGCGCACGCAAGGAACGCCAGCAGCAGCGCCCAGCGGGCAGCTGTCCGTGCGCAACCGGCGCAGACCACGATGAGAGCGCCCAAGAACCCAGCTATGGCGAACGGGTCGCCCACAGGCACGGCCAGCATCAGCGCGCAGATGGCCAGCAGGAATATCTCGTCCAGGAAGTCTTCCATGGCGCAGGATGATAGCACGCGGGCGTCAGCGCGGAAGCCTCTCGGATGTGCAAAAGGGACGTCTCAAATTGCACCCGAAAGGTTGCTTGATGTGCGAACGGTCCGCCCCGAATCGCACCCGCGAAGCTGCCTGATGTGCGAACGGTCCGCCCCGAATCGCACCCGCGAAGCTGCCTGATGTGCGAA
>CANSWY010000035.1 GCA_947650915.1 uncultured Eggerthellaceae bacterium
AAATAGATTTTGCGCACTGGGAGACTGTTCCTATGTGCAATTTGGGACGTCCCTTCTGCACCTTCTGCACATCTGTCCTGTGCGATTCGAGACGTCCAAGACAATGGAACCGGGCGGGAATCTCATGCGGAATCCAGATCAGCTGATCTCTGAAGGCGTGGAAGCCCGTTGGCACGCCCCGATCCACAGCGTATCGCCCGATCGCCGCCATGCGAAGAAAGCGACAGCTGCTCCCAGGCATGCCACGACGACGCAGACGGCTGCACGGAGGCCCTCGTTCCGCCTCTCCAAGGGACCCTGTCTCTTCGCGCGCGGCCGCTCTTCCAGACCGCCGTAACATCAGACGCTCCCGCTGAGAGGCTTTACACGGACTTTACCAACGCCTGACACGGCCCAGATGTCCGCTCCCTATCATCATGCGCGGCAAGGACCGCACTGCTTGCGGATGAGGCGATGAGCGAAGGGAACGGCAATGGAAGGGATCATGAACGTAGGGCTGGGGCTTCTCGGAGGCTTGGCCATCTTCCTGTTCGGAATGAACACCATGAGCTCCAGCCTCCAGGAAGCGGCAGGGGAGCGGATGCGCTCCATCCTTGCTGCTGTCACCAAGAATCCCATGGTCGGCGTGTTGGCAGGTGCGCTTGCCACCGCCGTCCTCCAAAGCTCCAGCGCAACGACCGTGATGGCCATCGGCTTCGTGAGCGCTGGCCTCATGCGGCTTCCCCAGGCCATCCCCATCATCATGGGCGCCAACATCGGCACCACCATCACCGCGCAGATCATCGCCTTCAAGCTCTCGGACTTCATCCTCGCCTTCGTAGTGGTGGGCTTCGCCATCATGTCCCTCGCCAAGCGCGAGAAGCTCAAGCTGAGCGGGCGTGCCCTCTTCGGATTCGGCATGCTGTTCGTGGGGATCGAGACCATGGGCTCGGTGATGAAGCCGCTTGCGGGAAGCCCCTTCTTCACTGACCTGATCGCTCAGGTGGCGAACGTTCCCGTCCTCGGATTGCTCGTGGGAACGCTCATGACGCTGGTGGTCCAAAGCTCCAGCGCGACCATCGCCGTGCTGCAAAGCTTCGCCTCGCAACCAGGGGCGGATGGCACCAGCATCCTTGGCCTTGACGGCGCCCTCCCCATCCTCTTGGGCGACAATCTGGGAACCACCATCACCGCGCTCTTGGCCTCCATCGGCCAGTCGCGTGACGCGAAACGGCTGGCGCTCTCCCACTGCATCTTCAACCTCTCAGGCTGCCTGCTCTTCATCGGGCTGATCGGCCCCTTCGCAGCGCTCATCGCAGCCATCCCGCCCACTGGAGCCGAAGTGGACGTGATCGCTCGCCAGATAGCGAATGCGCACACGGCCTTCAACCTCATCATGACGCTGATCTGGCTGCCGCTGGTCCCGCTCATGGCGAAGCTCGTGACCGCTATCCTGCCTGATCGGCCTTCGCGTTCGCCGCATCCTGCCCCGCCGCTTGACGCGGAATGCGCAGCGTGAAGCAGCTCCCTTCGCCGAGCGAGCTCTCAAGCTGCACCTCTCCACCGTGGCGCAGCGCAGCGTGCTTGACGATGGCAAGCCCAAGCCCCGTGCCGCCGGTCTCCTTCGAACGGCTCTTGTCGGCGCGGTAGAAACGTTCGAACACCTTGGGCTGGTCCTCCTCGGGAATCCCGATGCCGGTATCCGCCACGCGCACGAGAGCGCAGCCATCGTCCGTGGACTGCACCGACACATGCACCGTGCCGCCGGGCTCGTTGTACCGCAGGGCATTCTCCATGAGATTCGCCACCGCGTGCTCCAGCAGCGGCTCGCTTCCCTCGATCGCTAGCGGCTCTCCTGTGGCCGTGAGCGTGATGCCCGCCTCCTCCGCCAGCGGCGCAAGCCTGTCACGGATGCGCTCGACCACCGAAAGCAGCTCCACGGGAGTGGTGGGCCCATCGCTCAGAGAAGGCTCGTCAAGACGGGAGAGCGTCAGAATGTCGTTGATGAGCGAACGCAATCGCCGCGCCTCGTCGTTGATCTTGCCCGCGAACGCAGGCACATCCTCGGGAGCAGCCATGCCGCTCCCGATCATCTCCGAATAGCCGGATATGACCTGCAACGGCGTCTTCATCTCATGGGACACGTTCGACGAGAATTCCCGCCGCGCATCCTCCGCGCGCTTGAGTTCCTCGTTCTGGCTTCGCAGCTGCCGCTGCTGATCTTGCATGCGCGCAAGGAGCGGGCGCATCTCCTCATAGGCGTCCCCCGCCAGTGGGTCGCTCAGGTCTAGCTGGTCGAGCGGCTTCATGATGCGCCGTGTGAGCAGCCGGGACAGCAGGACCACGAGGATGACCGCTGAGCCGAGCGCGACGCAGACGGGAAGCGCCATGGATCCGAGGAAGGCCACCAAGGACATGCGCTCCTCGCTCAAGCGCAGGAACGCGCCTCCATCAAGCCGTTCGGCCACGTAGAGCGTGTCCTGATGCAGCGTGCTCGAACGACGGATGATGGTGCTCTCACCCTGGTCCTTGGCAGCCAGCACCTCGGGGCGGCTCAGATGGTCGTCGAAGCCGCCGTTCGGAACGGCGGAGTCATAGGCAACGGAACCGTCAGTCCTCACGAACGTAAAGCGGACCGTGCTGGATATCTGTTCAGTGAGGAGCTTTATCTGCTGCGCTTCCGACTTGCCTTCAAGCGCATTCGCGCAGAGGCGCGCTTGGCTCACGAGAGCCTGTTCTGACCGCTGCTCTTCAGCGTGGTAAGAGATGCTCACCAACGCGACCGCGGTGATGGCGACCGCGGTGATGGCGAAGGCGAGCACAGCAAAGAACACCGTGCGCGCAAGGCTGGGAGCGCGCGCTGCGTTCACGTGCCTCGCAACGGGCCTCATGCGTGCGACCTCGCATCCCCGAACCGATAGCCAACGCCGCGGACGGTTTGGATGACGGCGCTCGCGCCGGGCTGTGCAGCCTCCATCTTCTGGCGCAGCGTCTGCATGTGAACATCCACGGTGCGCGTGGTGCCCAAAAATGCAGAACCCCACACCGCCTCGAAGAGCTGGGCGCGCGTGAGCACATTCCCCGCATGGCGCATGAGCACGCGCAAGAGTTCGAATTCCTTGAGCGTCAGATCGAGCGGCATGCCACCGATGCTGGCCTGATGCGCTCCCTCATCGATGAGGATGTCGCCGTGGGCGATCGAAGGACGCTGCTCCCCGGACGTGGGCCGCTGCGCACGGCGCAGGAGCGCTTTCACCCGAGAGACGAGCTCCATCATCCCGAAGGGCTTCGCCAGATGATCGTCAGCGCCACGATCCAACGCGGTCACGATGTCCAGCTCCGTGTCCTTCGCCGTGAGCATCATGACGGGAATGTCCTGCAACCCCTCGTCGTGGCGAATGCGATCGAGGATCTGCAGCCCATCGGTGTCGGGGAGCATGATGTCCAGCAGGATGATATCCGGGCGCTGTTCGCTGCATGCCTCGAAAAAACCGGCAACACTGGAGAATCCACGCGCCTCAAGGTCGGAATGCCTGAGCGCATAGAGCGTGAGCTCTCTGATGTTCTCGTCGTCTTCGACGTAGTAGACCGTCGCCATGGCCCCTCCGCGCATCTCGCTTGACCTCAGTGCGACCACGTATTCTACCAAGTGGACCTCAAGACCCTCCGGGGGCGGGGGCCCACTTGAGACGGAAAGCCGCTTTCACATCCGATAGAATGGCCAGGCTCACCAACTGGTCCGATCGATCCTCGCGCAACGGGAGGCCGCATGCTCCTCTCCATCATCAGCCTCGTGCTGACTGCCCTGTTCATCACCCTGGTCATCTGGGCCATCGGCATATTCTGGGCCTGGCTCGGTCGTGGCAAGCGCTTGCGCAACGCCGCTGACACCGATGCGATCACGCCAGCAACACGGCGGATGATCGATCAGATAGAAGCCGTTCGCGCTGCCCAGAAGCTCAAGGGCGGCAAGAAGGAGAAGCGGCTCCATCTTGACCGTCAACAGCTTGCCGAGGTGCGCAAAGCAGAGAGGCAGATCCGTGAGAGCTTCCTTGACCATCTGCATATCGGCTGGTATCAGCTTGTCATGATCTTCTTCATCGGTTCTGTGCTCGGCCTTCTCCTTGAGGAGGTCTGGATGTTCATCACGGCAGGCGTGACGGAGAGTCGCGTGGGGCTCGTCTGGGGGCCGTTCAGCCCGCTCTACGGCGCAGGCGCAGTCCTGCTGACCCTCGTCACCTTCCAGCTGCGGCGCGCGCACGCGAAAGGCTGGATCGTGTTCCTGGTCTCCATGCTCGTCGGCGGCCTGCTCGAGCAGATCACCGGCTGGAGCATGGAGACGTTCATGGGCGCGGTCTCGTGGGATTACATCGCCGGCGGCGTTCCGGGAGCCATCACCAAATGGGTGGCCGTGCCTTTCCTCTTTTTCTGGGGACTGCTCGGATATCTGTGGTACAAGCTCGTCATGCCCGATCTGCTGTGGGGCTTGGGCACGCCGACAACGAAGCGGAAAGCGGTGTTCGTGACGTTGCTCTCCATCTATCTGATCCTGGACATCTTCATGACCATCATGTGCTTCGATCGCCGCGCCGAACGCGATGCAGGCATCCCTCCGGCGAATGCGTTCGAACAGTGGGTGGACGACAACTTCAGCAATGCCTTCATGTCAGAGCGCTTCCAGAACATGGTGATAGACACCACCGGAGACGCCTACGAAAACCTGACAAGCTGACAACACAACACAGGGGACGGTTCTCTGTGTTGTTCGCTGTTCGATCGAAAGGACGCGCCTTGGATGCTGGAGATTTTCTGACGCACCGTTTGCAGAATGCGGTCGGACGCGACAACGTCTTTGAACAGGAGCCGCTCTGCCGGCACACCACCTTCCAGATAGGTGGCCCGGCACAGTGGCTCGTGCTGCCGTGCAAAGAGCCAGAGATCGTCGCCATCAATGCACTGTGCCGGGAAACCTCAACTCCGCTGCACGTCTTGGGCCTGGGCTCCAACGTGCTGGCTGCCGATGAGGGAGTTCGCGGCATAGTGCTCAAGCTGGCTGAACGCTTCACGGGCGTTGCCCTGGAAGATGAAGGGCGCATCACGGCCCAAGCTGGTGCGTCGAATGATGTCATCGCTGCCGCAGCTTGCGATGCCGGGCTGACTGGATTCGAATTCGCTGCTGACATCCCCGGCACCATCGGCGGGGCAGCGATCATGAACGCCGGCGCCTACGAGGGCCAACTTTCCGATATTGCCGAATGGGTGCGCTGTCTGACCCCCGACGGCTGCGTCATCAAGCTTTCAGCTGAGGAGGCCTGCTGGGGATACCGCAAAAGCTCCATGATGGAGAAAGGATACATCGTGTTGGCAGTGGGACTGCGATTGACCCCCGACGACCCCGCGAACATCCGCGAGCGCATGGATGGTCTTCGGCAGCGCCGTAAGGCGAAGCAACCGCTGGACATGCCTTCCGCAGGGTCCACCTTCAAGCGTCCCGAAGGCCATTACGCAGGGCAGCTCATCCAAGATGCCGGGATGCAAGGGCACCGCGTCGGAGGCGCGCAGGTGTCCCCCAAACATGCGGGGTTCGTCGTGAACTGCGGCGACGCCACCGCAGCCGACGTGCGACAGGTGATCGCTGATGTGCAGCACGCTGTTCGCGCACACACAGGCGTCACCCTGGAGCCCGAAGTCCACCAGTGGGGGTTCTAGAAGAGAGCTTCACGGAGCTTGAGGGCGAGGCTACGCGATCCAACCATTGCCGCTATGCAGGATGCAGCCTCACGAAGCGCTGCAGGAGAACATGGCTTTCTCTGATTCCATGACCAAGCTCTCCAGCGCGGAGCTGAGCGTCCACCGAACAGCCCCCTCGCGCGATGCCTCGGCATCATCGTCGAAGAATAGGCATCCGACTGCGCCTCCCCCATGCAGCCCTGCGGGCAGCGCCGCAGAGGACCGCCTCTCCCAAGGTATACGCGCGGTAACAACACGCGAACGGGCCGTTCAAGACACGGCCGTGTGGCCTTTGCCATCTCTTCGAGCGGATATCGTGATGCGCATGTTTCGACCAAGAGCGCTTGCCGCGTGCAAGCAAAGACGAGCAAAGGAGTGATCGCCATGGCCATCCTGTCCAATCCGTTCGTAATGGAGGTCCCGCGCAAGCTGACCGATGAAGAGCTTGTGAACGCCATTCGTCAGGATCTCGTGGGAGAACTTGAAGCCATCCACGAGTACGACGCGCACATCTTGGCCACGGACAACAAGGACGCCAAGAAGGTGCTCTCTGACATCCGCGACGAAGAGCGCGAACACATGGGCGAGCTTCTTGAGCTGCTGGAGCGCCTGGCTCCCGACGAGAAGGCCCTGCACGACGAAGGCCGCGACGAAGTCCGCGACATGCTGGACAAGCGCAAGAAGTAACCCTTGACACAGGGGGACAACACAGGGAACCGTCCCCTGTGTTGTCCAGCGTTGCTGGAAACCTTGCAAAAATGTTAGGCGTGCGTAAGGCGAATCAATGGCGGCAGGACAGCACGTCCCTTACGTTGGCTTCAGTCTCGGATTGGAGCCGCCCATGCTTTTGAAGCTTGCCATGCGCAACGTGTTGCGCTCAGCGCATGACTACTCGGTATACTTCGCCACGCTGGCCTTCGCGGCCTGCCTGCTCTATTCCTTCACAGCCTCAGGCGAATACCTCCTGTCACTCGACCTTACCGCAGACCAACGCGGCATTTACGAATCCGCCTCGATGGTCACCCAGGCGTTCTCGGTGTTCTCGGCGCTCGTTTTCGCGTTCCTGGTGACGTATGCCAACCGCTTCATCCTGCGCCGTCGCTCCAGGGAGTTCGCCACCTACGGAATCATGGGGATGGAGCCGACGACCATGGCGCGCATCCTGGCCTACGAGGGATGCGTCGCCGCCGTGGCTGCGCTTGCGGTCGGAATGCTCGCCGGGGTGCTCGCCTCCCCTCTTTTCGGGGCCATCGCCGCCTTCGTCTTCGATGCCCCCTGGCAGCCTCTCCTCGTGTTCTCCGCCAATGCCGCCCTCTGGACCGCCGAATGCTTCGCCGGCATCATGGTGCTCGCCCTTGTTCTGGAAATCCGAAGCTTGCGCAAGCACTCGTTGCTTGAGCTGTTGGAAGCTGACAGCACGCCCGAGCAACCGAAGGGAGCCGCCCGGCTTTCCGTGGGCCTCCAGACGTTGCTGGCAGCGGTCCTGCTCATCGTTGTTTGGGGCTCATGCCTGTTCCAGCCGGTGCAGTTCATCGTGTGGATCCTGCCCATGGGCGTCGCCGCCGTGCTGGCTACCGGAATGTTCTTCCGGGTCTGGGCCGTCAGGCGGCCGGAACGGGCGCACCGCCGGCCCGAGCGCCTTCTGTCGGGGCTGCGCGTTTTCGACTTGCGCCAGCTTCAGGCTCGCATGTCCCTCAATGCGAACGCGATGGCATGCACCTGCGTCCTCATCGCCGTGGCAGTCTGCATGATGGTCGCAGGCCTTGCGTTCAGCGTCGGCATGCGAGACGAATCCGGGCTGCTGAACGACCAGACGCTGGCTCCCATCGGCTATGTCGGCATCTTCTATGGGATCACGTTCCTGGTTGCGGCTGCCGCCGTGCTGGCTCTGCAGCAGCTTGCAGGTGCGGCCGATGACCGGCAGGCCTACCGCATGCTCGGGAACCTGGGCTGCGACGCGTCCATGATGCGGAGGAGCATCCGGTCCCAGGTCGGCACCTGCTTTGCGCTGCCGCTGGCTTTCGCGCTCGTCCATGACGTCTTCGGCCTTGCGCTGGTGGCGTTTCTGGCTTATACGCTGGGCAGTTCGCAGTTTCCCGTCATCGTGGCGGGGGTCGTGGGGGTCACAGTCGTGCTGCTGGGCGCGTACTATCTCATCACCTGCAGAGAATGCGGCCGCATGCTCTTGCTGACGAAGGACACAGAGGACGGTTCTATGTGTTGATCGCCGAGCGCTGGAGGGGGACAACACAGGGAACCGTCCCCTGTGTTGTCCTGCGTTGCCGTGTTGCGCACGAGGGCGCTGTGTTACCCTGCGAGAAACGATCGTGCAGCAAGGAGCCACTCCATGGGCAAGACCATCACGGGCACAGAACGTCCCTTGAGCAAGATCTTCAGCTCCGATTTCGAATACCACATCCCCCAATACCAGCGGCCTTACGCCTGGACGGAAGAAGAAGCGGGCATCCTGTTCGACGACCTCTTCGAATTCTTCTCCACCGAAGAGGAGGACAACTACTTCCTGGGGAGCGCAGTACTCATCAAGCAGGAAGATCAGCCGCTCTCAGAGGTGATCGACGGCCAGCAGCGCCTCACCACGCTCACCATCCTGCTCGCGGTCATCGCCGATGCGCTTTCCGGGGACATGCGCGAGGACTGCCGCGGCTATCTCATCGAAAAAGGCAGTCTGATCGAAGGCCTGACATCGAAACCGCGCCTCATGCTGCGCGAGGCGGATCAGCCATTCTTTGAAGAATACGTCCAGTCCCTGCATATCAGCGAGCTGCTCAGTCTTGATCCGGCGCAGCTGGCCACCGAATCCCAGCAGCGCATCTGGGAAAACTGCAAGGTGTTGCGCCAACGCGTGGGAGATGCCTTTGCGGGTGACGAAGCGAAACTGGCCGCGTTCGCCGCCTTCCTGATCACGCGGTGCTACTTGGTGGTGGTCTCCACGCCGAACCAGCCCTCTGCATACCGCGTGTTCTCTGTCATGAACAGTCGTGGGCTGGACCTGTTGCCCACGGACATCATCAAGGCGGACATCATCGCGAAGATCCCGGCAGCGGAACGCGACGCCTACGCCAAGCGCTGGGAGGAGCTGGAAGGCTTGGCCGGACGCGACGGATTCGAGGACGTTTTCGCGCACACCCGCATGACGTTCGCGAAGCGCAAGCCCAAGCGTACACTGAACGAGGAGTTCAAGCAGTTCGTCATCCAGCCGCTGTTCGAAAGCTCGCCAGATGATGCTGCTGCGGCGAAGCGGCTGATCGATGATGTCATCGACCCCATGACCATCGCCTACATCACCGTCAAGAACAGCAGCTACGAATCGCTGGCGAACGCCGATGACGTGAACCGCAGCCTCACTTGGTTGAACCGCATCAATAATTCGGATTGGTTGCCGCCTGCCATGATGTTCCTGATGCGCCATGGGAACGATTCGGCCTACGTGGCGTGGTTCATGAGCAGGTTGGAGCGGCTGGCGGCATATCTGCTCATCACGTCGAAGAGCATCAACAAGCGCATCGCGCGCTTCGCGGAAGTGATGGAGGAGATGGATGCGAAGCCGGAGTCCAGCCGCTCAGCCGTTCTGGAATCCGTTGAGCTCACGCCGGAAGAGCGGCAAGAATTCGTTGAAGCGCTTGATGATGAGGTGTACACGAAATCCAGCGCAGTGCGCAGGTACATCATCTTACGGCTGGATTCGTTCGTGTCGGACGGGGCGGCGTCCTATGAGCCGTCCATGTTCACGGTGGAACACGTGCTGCCGCAAACGGTAGGGCCGAAGAGCCCTTGGCTTGGCACCTGGCCTGATCCGGCAGAACGCGCGCTTTGGACGAACCGCATCGCGAACCTGGTGCCGTTGAACCGCCGGCGCAACTCCGCAGCGCAGAACTACGACTTCCGCACAAAGCTGGAGAAGTACTTCAAGGGCAAGGACAACGCGTCGTCATATGCGCTCACCACTCAGGTGTTGGCAGAAAAGTCATGGACGCCGAAGGTGGTACGGCGGCGCCAAGAGGACTTGCTGAACGTCTTCAAACGCCATTGGCAACTGTAGCCGCGCAAAAGATGTGCAAAAGGGACGTCCCAAATTGCACATAGGAAAAGAGAGCCAGTGTTGGTAGACATTTCCTATGTGCGATTTGGAACGTCCCTTTTGCACATCGCCCTCTCAACAGATGCACTTGAGACAGCCTTTCTGCACATTCAGAAACGGCGCATGCGGGACCGGTAGTCTGACAGCATGCGTTCGTTGGCGCGTTCGGCGCGCAGGCTGAGCAGCTTGACCATGCCCTCTCGGTCACGTGGCAGCACGCCGTCGAAATGCACCAGGTTCACGTCATGACCGGTGTCGATGAACGTTCTGCAATCGGTGAGGCCGTTCACGAAATCGCGCATCTCCAGGAAGTTCTCACGTTCGGAGGCGGGTTCGAATTCGCCGCGCTGCACCATCTCGTAGAGCGGCGTGCCCTCGAAGACCGACAGGGTCATCACGTTGATGCGGTACGGGTCGATGCGATTGAACACCTCGGCTGACGCCTTAGCGCTTTCGGCACCGTGGCCCCTGCCCGCCATGCCTACCAGATAGAACAGCGTGTATGTGATGCCCGCGGCATCCAGGCGCGCACACTGCTCTTCGATGTCAGCGGGCCGCTGCGGCTTGCGCATGAGCGCGAGCGCCGGAGCATAGCCGGATTCCGCGCCCAAGGACAATCCGTCTGCTCCCAGCGCGGCCCATTCGGCCAGCTCCTTGTCCGAGCGCGCCTTGATGTCAGAGATGCATGCGAATCCGCCGATGGACTTCACGCTGGGCAGCTTCTCATGAATGAGCTCCATCCGTGCAACGAGCTGCTCATGCGGGATACCGAAAGGGTTGGACCCATACAGGAACACACGGCTGTGGGCACGCCAGCCCTGCGCCAGTTCGTTCAGGTCCTCCGTCACCTCTTCAAGCGGGGTGACCTCTGCCGGGCCGGGATGCCGTGCACACACCGCGCAGTAGGCGCAACGTCCCCAAGTGCATCCGATCTGCACTTGGAGCAGCGCGGATGCGCGTTCGAATCCCAGCCGATGCGGCTCCTCAGCGAAATGCATGCCCCCTCTTTCCGCACGCTTCAGCAGCCATGATACGCCAACTAACACAGGGGACGGCTCTATGTGTTGATCGCCCAGCGTTGGGGGGGGGCAACACAGGGAACCGTCCCCTGTGTCCACGATGCTACCTGTCTTGCATTAGGGCAATGATTCGCTTCAAGCATGCTGAGCGCCTGTTTTCTCGCACCGGGCATTTCGAAGCGCGCTGGATGCAAGGATGCAACAAAGACGACACGAACGTGAAACATACGCACGATAACCTTCTTTCGGTTGAATGTGAAAGAAGGTGAGCATGCAAGAGGTGTCATTCGATGCGACCCGCGTGGGCGGCGCACCCTTCGGACGCGGATGCGGTGCGCGGCAGCGTAGCGCCCTCGGGCGTGCGGGCTGCGATAGGCTGTGCGGAGCGCCCATCGAGGCGCGTTTGCGAGAGGGCACGGTGAGGATTCCGTCGGGGTGCGCCATCGCGGCTATCATGGATCGCAGCGGCACCCGGCACGACGGGTCGGACATCGTGAAGGCTATCGAGCTCATGCACGATCGGAG
>CANSWY010000036.1 GCA_947650915.1 uncultured Eggerthellaceae bacterium
TCTCCGCTCTAAAGGTCGTGCGTGTCCTTTGGTCCATTTGGTAACGGCCCTTGCGCACATCCCTTCTGCACATCCGATTCGTGGCGTTTCTTCCGTGCGTCACGCGTAATAGCGCGAAGGCCCTTCCCAGGCTTTCCAGTCCGTCTCCCACCAGATGTCCCGCACCTGCGCCACAGAATAGCCGCGCGTGGTCTCTGCCGTGGTGTCACGGGGATCCGTCCCGCGAGAGGCCCACATGATGTTCGCGCCCGCCTGCGCGCAGAGCTGACTGGGCTCGTGCGAACAGTTGCCCGACACGTCCGGCCCGGTGCCCAACGCGATGGCCGCCGCGTAGGTGGCCAGCCGCCCGTACGAAATGTCCCCGAACTCTTCGAACACGCTGCCGGGAACGGTGGTGCGCCGCATGGCGCCGCTGAACGCCACGCCCAGGTCGCGCGCCGTGATGACCAGGTCCGCGATCTCTTTCGGGTCATGTTCCGGCCCGATGGGTTCGATGCAGTTGCCCACCGGGATGCCCGCATCCAGCGCCGCTTCGATGGTCTTGATGCGCATCTCCGGCTTGCAGTTGGTGTACGTGCCTTCACCCAGGCGGATGACGTGGTACACGCCGCCGATGCCGATGGCCGCCAGCTCCTTCGCGTAATCCGGCCCGAAATCCGGGATGTTCGCCACCAGCGGGATGTCCGTCTTGAGCGCGGCCTTCACCTGAGCGGCCGTCTCCAGGAACGCGCGGCGCCCGTAGAGCACCGTGGTCACCAGATACAACGCGTTCGCGCCAGCCGCCTCCAGGTCCAGCGCGTCCTGGATCACCTTTTCCAGCGGGTAGGTGACCTTCTCCGTAAAGACGCCGTTGACCTCCGCGAAGGAACAGTACTGGCAGTTCATGGGGCACGGCGCCGCGTCCAGGCCGATATGGGCGTGCACCTCCGCGAAGCCGTCGTTCAGCTGGGATGTGAACCGGCGGCCCGCCTCCCATATGGCGAACGCTTCCGGAGAAAGGTTCTGCACGGACAGCAGGTCCACGATCTCTGCGTGGGTGAGCAAAGTGCCGTCCAGGGCCTTGTTGATGATCTTGATGATGTTCTGATCCATGATGGGCTCCGCTGTGGTGGGGTTGTTCGTCATCGTCCAATGATAGCGGATGACAGAGAATCAGCAGAAGATGTGCAAAAGGGACGTTCCAAATTGCACAGAGCGGGAGAGTCCCTGGATGTGCAGAAGGGACGTTCCAAATTGCACATAGAAATAGAGAGTGAGCACTGAAAGACTCTTCCTATGTGCAATTTGGGACGTCCCTTTTGCACATCTAGGCGCGGGAAAGGCGGAACGCGAAGGTGGTGACGGCGTCCGTGCTGGTGACGGAAAGCCCGGCCCCCAGCTGGTCTGACAACGCCTTCGCGATGGAAAGCCCCAAGCCGTGGCCAGCACCGGCATGGGCCTCGTCCGCCCGGTAGAAGCGCTGGAAGATGCGCTCCTGCTGCTCCGGCGGGATCAGGGGACCGGTGTTCGCCACGCTGACGCGAGCCGCGCCGTCCGCGCATTCCAGGCGCACCGTGACGGTGCCGCCCGCACCCACGTACTTGCACGCGTTGTCCAGCAGGATCTGCATCAGGCGCGCCACCGCGTCCGCATCCGCGCGCGCCTGCACGCCTTCCACGATGTCAGCTTCCAGCGCGAAGCCGCCCTCGAACGCGCGCGATTCGAACTGGAGCGCCAACCCTTCCAGCTGCCGGGACAGATCGAACGGCCCCGCCACGTGCGCCGCGATGCGCACGCTGCCCTGTTCGGCCAGCTCATCCAAGCTGGCCAGCGCCAGCATGTCGTTCACCAGCGCTTCCATGCCCTCGGCTGATTCCTGCGTGCTGGCCAGCCACTTCGCGCGCGCAGCCGCATCCGCGTCCGGTTCATCCAGCAGGATCTCCGTGTTGGCCTTGATGATGGCCAGCGGCGTTTTCAGCTCATGCGACGCGTTGGACACGAAGGCTCGCTGCTGGTCCCACGCCTGCCGCACCGGGCGCAGCGCCCAGCGCGCGAAGAGGATGCTGATGGCGAAGAACACCGCCAGCGCTCCTGCGCCCACCACTGCGAACGTGGGCAGCAGCCCGCGCAGGGCGACCCGCGCGCTGTCGTCCGCGAACGCCACGTAGGTGGTGCCGCGCACCTGGCGTTTCAGCAGCACCAGCCCGTGCGGGCCGGGCACCACTTCATCTTCCGGGGCATCCGAGCAGGCCTCCACGGCTTCGGTGCGCACGGCGTCATCCAGCGCCGCGCTCGAACGGGACGCCAGCGTGAGCGCACCGTCTTCCAGCACGTACACGGCCACCGGGGACGCCAGCCGCTCTTCGGGCCGCTGCCCCAGCTGCGGAGGAGCCAGCTGGCCCTGCCCCTCCCCGGCCGCATCCGCGTCCGGTGCCTGCGGCAGGGGCGCCCGCGCCTCCGGGCGCTCGAACGCGTTCGCCGAAACATCGATGGAGGTCTCCAGGTCAGCAGCCAGTTGCTGGGCCGCCTGCTGGCAGGTCATGGCACCGATGCTCACGAACACCGCGCACAGGATGAGCGTCGCCACGCCCATGACCAGCGCCACGAATTTGACCTGCAGCTTCTTGAACACCGGCGGCTCCTTTCTGCGCGGAGGCAGCTCTGAAGAGCTGCGCTACGGGTTCGCTCGGCTTGTCCTGGGCAACTCTGAAGAGCTGCGCTACGGGAGAGCTTGGACGAGATGGTAGCCCACGCCGCGCTCGTTCTGGATCTGCGCGCTCGAACCCAGGAAGCGCAGCTTCTTCCGCAGCATGGAAACGTACGCGTCGATGCTGTTGTCCTCCACCGGCACCTCCGGCCCCCACGCACCGGAGGCGATCTGCGCCCGCGTGAGCGTGCGGCCAGGGTTGCGCAAGAAGAGCTGCGCCACCGCGAATTCCTGGCCGGAGAGCGGGATGGATTCCTTGCCGCAGGCCAGCTGGTAGCTGCCCGCATCCAACGTCAAGTCCCCCGCGCTGATGACCTCCGGCGCTTCCGCGGCTTGCCGCCGCGTGAGCGCACGGATGCGCGCCAGCAGCTCCTGCGGGGAGAAAGGTTTCGTCATATACGCGTCCGCGCCGCCATCCAGCCCCTCTATTTTGTCAGGCACGGTGCCCAAGGCCGTGAGCATCAGCACCGGCGTGGCAACGCCTTGGGCGCGCAGCCTGCGGACGGCTTCGAACCCGTCCACCTGCGGCAACATCACGTCCAGCACCACCACGTCGTACAGCCCGCTGGCCGCGTATTCCACGCCCGCAGCGCCATCGGCCACGGCTTCGGCTTCGTAACCGTCGCGCTCCAGGATATGCGCGAGGATGTCCGCCAGTTTCGCGTCATCCTCCACGATGAGCGCCCTCATGCCGTTGCGGCCTCTCTCATGCCGCCTCCCTTCATGCCCGGGCCCATGCCGCCATTCTGCCCCATATCCAAGCCTTCGCCAGCGGTGAGTTCGGTGGCTTGCCCGTCCACCAGGATGCTGAACGTCTGGCCGCTGCTGATCTCAGGGCTGGATGCCAGCACCTGCGAGAAATCCGTGCCCGCCTGGAACGTGGCCAGCACCGACCCGCTGGCGTCCGTCAGCGCCACCGCCTGGCCCTGGGTGCCGCGCACGCTGCCGCAGGTGACCGCCTGGGCGGATCCGCTGAGGCCCTGGGTGCTGCCCACGGAACCCACCATGAGCACGGTGCCGCCGTTGATCTGGGCGCTGAGATCATAGTCCAGCGAACCGTCCATGCCCGCGTCCGGACCGGACACCAGCACGGTGCCGCCGTTGATCTCAACGTTGCCGTTGCTGTCGATGCCGTCGTTGCCAGCCGTCAGCGTGAGCGCGCCCCCGTTGATGCGGATGAGGCAGCTGCTGCTGGACTGGGCCATCTGCCCGCCTTGGCCGAACGGGCCGCCTTGCGGCATCTGGCCGTCCGCAGGCTGCTGGCCGCCTTGACCACCTGGCGCGTCTGCAGGCGGCTGGTCGCCCTCAGGCATCTGGCCGTCCTGTGCGCCTTGCGGCATCTCCGGCATCTGGCCATCCGGCGGTTGTTGGCCATCTTCCATCTTCGGCGCGCCGTCCTGCATCTGGGGCATCTGGTCTTCCTGCGGTTGCATGGCTTCCTGCGATGTCTCTTCAGAATCCGACAGCGCCGCGTTCAGCGCGTCGTCGCTGGCCGTGATGGTGTGCGTGCCGCCATCGATCAGCACCTGTTCGCCCTCATAGCCTTCGTAGCACGCCTGCACGTCCACCGTGCCGCCCTTCATATAAAGGCAGGCATCCGTGTGGAACGCATCGTCGCCCGCGTTCACCGTGAACGTGCCGTCCGCCACCTTCAGGCAGTCCTTGCCGCGCAGCGCGTCCTCCACCGAGGTCACGGCGAACGTGCCGCCGGTGATGACCAGGTCATCGTTGAAGCAGATGGCGTGCTTGTAGTTGCCGGTCACGCTGAGCGCGCCGGTGCCGTTGATGGCGAAGTCATCGCGGCTGAACAGGGTGGCGTCACGCGTGTCGTCTTCGCCGTCCAGCTGGTACTCCGCGCCGTCAGAGAGCGCGTTCTCAGAACCTTCCGCCAGCGTGAGGAACACCTTGTCCGCGTTTTCCACGTACAGCGCGGGACCGCTTTCGTTGTGCACGGTGACGTTGCTGAACACCACCTGCAGCTTGTCCTGGTCTCCAGCCGCCACCACAATGCTCCCGTTCGAAAGCTGGCCGCTCAGAAGATAGGTGCCCGCCGCGGAAAGCGTGAGCGTGCTGCCTTCGGCAGCCGCGCCCGAGCCTTGCATCTGGATGCCGCTGTCAGCCAGCGTCGCCTTCGTGGCGGAGGCTTCGTCATAGCTGGCGTCCAGTTCGCGATCGGTGAAATCCAGGTCCAGCTCGTCCACGTCCACGCCGACGTTCGCGGTTTCCTGGGTCGCATCGGGGGCGCTTCCGTCCGCCTGCTGCGCGCCCGTGCACCCCGCCAGCAAAATGGCCAGCGCACCGGCCAAGACGCATCCGACCATCACCCGCATCCCACTCTGTTTCATGAGTCCTCCTTGTCCGAATGTGCAAAAGGGATATCCCAAATTGCGCAAAGGACCAACGCTCCGGATGTGCAAAAGGGACGTTCCAAATCGCACATAGAAAAAGAGAATGAGCACAGAAAGACTCTCCCTATGTGCAATTTGGGACGTCCCTTTTGCACATCCACGTCATCCTTTCCCTCTGTGCGATTTGGGATATCTCACCTGCACACGGGAGCCTTCTGCACATCGCAGCACCTGCTCACAAAGTCGTTTGCACGTTCGGCATGAGGCCCAACGTGATCTTCAGGTTGCCGTTCAGGCAGCGCAGCTCGTCGATCATCTGCTTCTCCTCGCCGGCGCGCTTCATGCGCACGCGGTAGCGCAGCTGGTACAGGCTGCCCATGTTGGTGGTGCTGACCTCGGTCAGTTCGTGGCGCTCCGTGAAGCGGGCCAGCACTTCGTCGAACATGCCGTCGAACTCCAGGTCTTCCGGCACGGTCACCGTGAGCGTCTTCGCCGATTCGCTCTGACGCCCGAACGGGGAGAACGCATAGGCCACGTTCGCCACGGACACGATGGCCGTGAACAGAACCGCCAACGTGAGGAAGCCCATGCCGGTGGCCAGCCCGATGGCCATGGCGAAGAAGACGCTGCCGATGTCCTTCGCGCTGCCCGGAATGGAGCGGAAGCGCACCAGGTTGAACACGCCCATGACAGCCACGCCTGCGCCCAGGTTCCCGTTCACCAGTGTGATGACCGCCTGCACGATCAGCGGCAGAAGAGCCAACGTCACCACGAAGTTCTTGGAGCAATCGTGCCGGTACATATAGACGGCCGCCGCCACCGCGCCCAGCACCAATGACGCTGCGCAACAGATGAGGAACTCCACGCTGGTGACCCCTGCCACCAGCGAATCCGACGTGCCGAAGATGGATGCGAACGCGCCATCAAGCATGCGCAGCCTCCTTTGCGGGCGCCGTCCGCTTCGCGCGGGACGCCTCGTAGAACGTTCCGTACTTGGAGAACGACGAGGGGTACGCCTTGACGCGGTTCAGCGCGTCGATGAGCCAGGAGGGGTAGGCGCCCAGGCATTTGACCTCCATGATGGCGCAGCCGCTGGTCATGAGGGGGAGCGGCCCCGCTTGGGTGAAGAGGTCATGGGCGGCCAGGCGCTCATCGAAGGTGATGCGCAAGGCGCCCTCGTCGTCGGATCCGAAGGAGGTGCGCACGCAAGAGATGAGCACGGATGGCTGCAGCGCCCCTGCACGGGCGCGCGCCAGGTCAAGCTCATGGGCGATCTGGTAGCGCTGATAGGGCGACGCACCGGCTGCGGCCACGGCCTGCTGCGCGCAGAGGTCCATGCAGGACGCGCCTTCCAAGAAGGCCTGCGCTTCGGCCGGGGTCACGGACAGACGGCGCTTGTAGACGATGCCTTGGAATTTCTTCTTGAGCTCCACGAACGCCGCTTCCGCATCATCCAGCCGAGAGGCTCCGTACCAGCGCACGCGCAGCTTCTCCTTGTACAACGGCTTTTCCAGCGATCGTGCGATGACGCTGCGCGAAGCCGTGTCCAGGTAAACGCTGCTCACGCGTCCGGTGCCGTACTCAGCCTGCGGCAGCTGCGCCGCCACGGCAGCGCGCATCGCCCGCAGCTGGCCGGCATCCAGCTGGTATTTCGTCTCCTTGCGATTGAAGGTGCTCTTGCCCATCGCGTTCCTCCCCTTTCGGACGCCGAAGAGAATACGAACGCTTTCTGAATGCAACCTGAAGGATGTGCAAAAGGGACGTCCCAAATTGCACATAGGAAGAGCCTTTCAGTGCTCACTCTCTTTTTCTATGTGCGATTTGGGACGTCCCTTTTGCACATCAGGCAACCTTGCGGGTGCAATTTGGGACATCCCTTCTGCACATCAGCATCACCCTCTGCCACGCGCGTGACCCCATTGTCACACTAGGCTGCCGTGATCAAGGTGCCCATCTCCCCGCGCAGGCCTTCCACGGCATGTCCCAACGACGTGATGACGGCCACGCCGCCCGGGTGCGCCTCCACGAACCTCACGCACGCCTCCACCTTCGGCAGCATGCTTCCTGGCGCGAACTGGCCCTGCGCCATGTACATGCGCGCCTCCGCCGCCGTCAGGTGCGCGAGCGCTTTCTGGGTGGGCTTGTTGAAGTCAACGCAGACCTGATCCACCGCCGTGAGGATGACCAGCGCGTCCGCGTGCATCTTCCACGCCAGGATGGCGCTCACCAGGTCCTTGTCGATGATGGCGTCCACTGCCCGATACGCGCCGTCCTCCATGACCACCGGCACGCCGCCCCCGCCCGCAGCCACTGCCACACAGCCGTCGTCCACCAGGTTCCGGATGGTGTCCAGCTCCACGATGTCCTGCGGCATGGGGCTTGCCACCACGCGCCGCCAGCCGCGGCCCGCGTCTTCGCGCACCTGACACCCCGTGGCCTTCGCGAACGCCTTCGCCTCCTGTTCGCTCATGAACGCGCCGATGGGCTTTTCCAGGTCCTTGAACGCCGGGTCGTCCGCGTCCACCACCACATGAGTGGGCACGTCCGCCACGTTGCGCATGACGTCTTGGGCGCGAAACTGGTTCATGAGCGCGCAGGTGAGCTGCGCGCCGATGTAGCCCTGGCTCATGGCGTTGCAATCCGCAAGCGGCATGAACGGCACCTGGTTCGCCGGATCCTTGCTGGCGGCTGCGAAGGCTTCGTCGATGATGCCCACTTGCGGGCCGTTGCCGTGGGTGATGACGACGTTGATGCCTTCTTTGACCATGCGCGTGAGGTGCGCCGCCGCGCCGTCCAGCAGCTTCAGCTGTTCTTGCGGCGTGGTGCCCAGCGCGTTGCCGCCCAGGGCCACCACCACCCGCTTGCCATCCAGAGGACCGTTCGCCATGATGCGCTCCTTTCATCCGCTTGCCACCTTACGCGTTGGCGCAGCTGGACGTGGGCAGATGCGCGGTTTGCACCCGGACCGTCACGCAACACCCGAAAGATGTGCAAAAGGGACGTTCCAAATTGCACAGGGGGGGTCAGCCTCACGGATGTGCAAAAGGGACGTTCCAAATTGCACATAGGAAAAGACCATATGCACTGAAAGACTGCTCCTATGTGCAATTTGGGACGTCCCTTTTGCACATCAGACGAACTCGCGGGTGCGATTTGGGACGCATCCGCAAACGATCAGTGCCAGGAGTGCGCCAGCTTGCCCAGCAGCTGGGTCAGCTGCTCCCTCTCGTCTTCGGTGAGCGCTTCGAACAGATGCGCATCACGCGCACGTCGTTCTGCCAGCACCTCCTGAGCTGCGGCGCGTCCCTCTTCAGTGAGCACCACCTTGTAGGCACGGCCATCCTCTTCATCAGGAGCGCGGCATACGAGCCCTTCTGCTTCCATCTTGGAGAGCAGCTCGCTGGCCGATGCCGAACGCACCCCCAGCTTGTCCGCCAAGCGCGCCTGGCTCATTTCACCATGGCTGGCGAGCACCGCCAGCATGCCCGCCTGGCCGCCTTGATGCCGTTCGCGATGCACCAGCATGCGCGCACAATGATGCAGCACGCGGGACAGGCGTTCGTCTTCCGAGAGCGGCTGGCCGCCTCCCTGAGGGACTCCGCGACCGTGCGAGCCGTGACCAGCGCGGCCGCGCGGCGCGTCATGATGGTGGCCGTGATGGCCATGGCGACCATGATGGGAGCGATGCTCATGGCGCTGGCCTTCGCTCGACTGTTCAGCAGCGGGCGCTTCACCTGCCAACACGCGCTGCGCCTCGTCCTCACCGATGCCGCAGCCGGGGTTCGAAAGCGGGCACTTGCGCCCACAGCAGTCGCAGAACTTGCCTTGCAATGCGTTTTCCATGGTGTCTCCTTCTCAGAGAATGTTCATTCAAATAGTTAGGAACCTTGCTTATTGCACTCTAACGCCCGCCGCCACAATTTGCAAGGTTCCTAACAAAAGGATCACAAAGGGACGGAGGAGTGTGACCTCCGGCCTTCGTCGTCGCAGGCTGAAGCCTGCGCCACAGGCCTTTGTCCTACCCGGAACTCCTTTGCTATAGTTGCCCGCGACCCCAAGACTCGAACGGAGATGAACGCCTTGCCAGCCGCTGACCTGTCCACTGCCGCCCTGCTCTCCGACGGCATCACCTCCACGCCGCCCTCATTCGTTCGCAGCATCCTGAAGGCGGCATCCGATCCGAGCATCACCTCCTTCGCAGGCGGCCTGCCGAATCCCATCTCATTCCCGCAAGAGCAGCTGCTGGAATCCATGCAGCGCGTGGTGGCCGAACGGGGCGCGGATGCGTTCCAGTACTCTGCCACCGCGGGGATCGAGGAGCTGCGCCAATGGGTCGCCGCGCGCATCAACCAGCGTTTCGGCACGAACTACACAGCTGATGACGTGCTCATCACCACCGGTTCGCAGCAAGTCCTGGATCTGCTGGGCAAGGTGCTCCTGAACGAAGGCGACGGCGTCATCGTGGAAAAGCCCACGTACCTGGCCGCCATCCAGGCGTTCGCGTTGCAGCGGCCGCGCTTCCATGAGGTGGAGCTCACCAGCGAGGGGCTGGACATCGAAGGACTTGAGCGCGCGCTTGATGCGGGCGCGAAGATGGTGTATCTCATCCCGAACTTCCAGAATCCCACCGGCCTCACCTACACCGCCGATGCGCGGTGCCAGGTGCGCGAGGCGCTTTCAGGCCGCAACGTGGTGGTGGTCGAGGACGACCCGTATGGGGAACTGCGTTTCGAAGGCGATTCGCTGCCTTATATCGGAGGCGCGGCGCTGCCCCACGGACTGGTGATGGGGTCGTTCTCGAAGACGGTGACGCCGGGCTTCCGCATGGGCTACGCCATCACGAAGGACCACGAGCTCCTGCACGCGATGAACACCGCGAAAGAAGCAGCAGACCTCCACACGAACGTCTTCGGGCAGTTCGCCATCCTTGACTACTTGACCCACCATGACCTGGATGAGCACCTGATCAAGATCCGGAACCTGTACCGCGAACAGGCGAAAGCGATGACGGATGCCATGGAGGAGTTCTTCCCGGACGGCGTGACGTTCACGAAGCCCGAAGGCGGGATGTTCCTCTGGGTGACGCTTCCAGAGGGAATGTTTTCCATGGAGCTGTTCCCGAAGGCGCTTGAACGCGGCGTGGCGTTCGTGCCGGGGGATCCGTTCTACGCGCAGCCGGGCACGCGCAACACCCTGCGCCTGAACTTCACGAACGCAGACGCGGAGACCATCCGCGACGGCATCCGCCGCCTGGGCCAGGTCATTGCCGAATCCTTCCTCCAGTGATGTGCAAAAGGGACGCTCCAAATTGCACGGGGGTCCGCCTCACGGATGTGCAAAAGGGACGTTCCAAATTGCACATAGGAAAAGACCATATGCACTGAAAGACTGCTCCTATGTGCAATTTGGGACGTCCCTTTTGCACATCAGGCAACCTTGCGGGTGCGATTTGGGACGT
>CANSWY010000037.1 GCA_947650915.1 uncultured Eggerthellaceae bacterium
CGAAGCGCCGCCGCGTTGCCGCGCGGGGGCCGAAGGCCTCCCGCGCACGCGGCGCACCAACGCAACAACCCGAACCCAGCAGCACCCAAAGGCAACGCCTCCACCCGGCCCAAGGGCGATGGGCGCGAAGCGCGCTGAAGCCCGCTTATGAATGCAGCGGCCCTTGATGTGCGAAAGGGACGTTCCAAATTGCACATAGGGATGGACGGTCTGCACAGAAAGACTGATCCTATGTGCAATTTGGGACGTCCCTTTCGCACATCAAGGGCCGCGACAGCTGGCCGCCCCGCGGGCGGCCAGCTGGCACACGCGAAGCGCGCACGGCCGGTGCGCACCCCCGTGCCAGGCGCGCCCGCAGGGCCGCGTCCGGCACGGGGGTGCCGGCGGCCGTGCGCCAGAGACAAAAGTGACAACCCAGTGCGCTCGGCATGTGCAAAAGGGACGTTCCAAATTGCACATAGCAGAAGTTCATGCGCACTGGGAGGCTTTTCCTATGTGCAATTTGGGACGTCCCTTTTGCACATGCATGGAGCAGGCGGGCGGCGTGCGTTGAGCCGAATTGAGCCAAAGGAGGTGAGAAATCCACTTCGCCGCGCTCTTCGACGAAGTCAGTTCGAACCGACGACGCGATGAGGCGAAATGCATGCCGCCCGCCTGCGGTCAGGTAAGGAAGGGTGGCAAGAAAGGACACACAGAACCGTCCCCTGTGCAATCACGTCTTCTGGAGGAGCGGTTCCAGGAAATCGTCTGAGAGGTAGAGGGGGATCTTCGCGGCGGCCTTCGAGGTGGTGTGTGCGCCAGAGCCGCCGTAGCGGATGAGCGCCTTGCAGCACCAGGCCACCGCGCGCAGAATGGACACCTTCATCCAAGCGCTGAAGCGCGCTTCGAACGCGCCCGGGGCGAACCGGCCGTCCACCGCACGCCAATACTGCTGCAGGAACGAATCCACATCCGCTGCCGGGAACAGGAACGAGCTGTCCCAGAACGTGGTGGTGGGCGCCAAGAAGAATGCCAGGTCCTGGGCCACCTCCCCCAGGATGGGGCGCTCCCAGTCAACGAACCAGCCCGCGTCATCGTCCTCCGGCAACAAGAAGTGGGACGCCAGCGTTTCGGTGTTCACGATATGCGGAACGCCGTCAGCCTCCCCCGCCGCTTCGATGGCCTGTTCGGCATCAGCACAGAACGCGTCAACCCAGCTAGAGATGCGCGCATCCTCGTAGGCGGACGCGCGATACACCCGGAAGCGCTCCAAGCATTCGGCATACAGTTCGCGCAGCGGATCTGACGGCCGGTGCAGCGGGCAGTCCGCCGCCACCGGCGTTGCATGGATGTCCGCCATGATGCGCGCGCAGCGTTCCAGATCCCCCGGCTGCAGCGCGTCGAAATCCAGCTGACGGCCAGGGCAGAACGTCTCCACCAGCACGCCTTCGCCGGGCGCCTCCGCAGACGCGTCCACATAGACGGGCAGCGGCGCGCGCCCGGATGGTGCCACCGCCGCGAGCGCGTCGTGTTCGTAGCGCACCTGGCACGCATGGAAAGGCTGCGGCAGCACGTTCACGCGCAGCACGAACACAGGCGCATCCGCACCGTTCGCCGTCATCAGGAAGTTGACGTTGTGCTCGCCCTCGCCCAGCGGCGTGAGCGTGAGCACGCCATGCGCACCCGCCCCCACCGCCTGCCTGAGCGCGGCGTTTCCGTTCACATAGCGCTGCGCCGCACAGACGTGCGCCTCAAGGGAACCTGCCATGTCCGTCCTCAGAACCCCAGCCACAATTGCAGGTAGGATAGCGTACAGCAAGCAGCGAACGCCACGACGATCACCACCAAGAGGCCGTTCGCTGCATGCGGATTCAAATGGCCGAACGCTTCGCAGATCAGCGGGTAGATCAGCCACACGTACAGCACGGCCACCAGCCCGATGAAGAAATCGTTCACCAGCCAGGCTTGCCCCAGAATGTTGAGCGGCAGCTGGGAGTTGTCCCAGAACGGGTATTCGCCGAATTCATCCGGCTGATTCACCAGAAGGCCGATGACCAGCTCCAGCACCATGCTGAGCAGCATCGTGACGACCAGCGTTTGCAGCAGCGCGCCCCAGAGCGTCTTGCGACGCACGACGATGGCCTCTTTCAGGGGCTCGATCACCAACGTCATGGCCACCGCGCCCACGCCGTAGACCCAGTAGGGGTGATACCACGGGTCCGTCCACACCACGTAGTCAGCCTCAACGATGCCGAACAGCGCGTCCATGATCACGCAATAGAGCAGCTCCAGCCAATGGCCCAAGATGGTGCAGATGCAGAACGCCGCGATGAGCGCGCGCCAGAACTGCCACGTCTTCGGCGCGAAGTAACCGATCTCATCGTCGGCCGTGGTCCTGTGCAGTTTGCGCTTAGGCGACATGACGGCGCGCACCTCGATCCCTGATCCTTGATGAGGTGAGCATACGCCCGGCAGCCCACAGGGTGCGGGCGCGCGTCAAGACAGGTACCGCCCCGTTGCTGAGTTGTCAGGATGCACCCTGCCGATGTGCAAAAGGGACGTTCCAAATTGCACATAGGAATGGTCTTTCAGTGCTCATGCTCTTTTCCTATGTGCGATTTGGGACGTCCCTTTTGCACATGGGGAAAGCAGCCTTCTGCGCATGGGGATGACCTTTCGCATTCGGGAAGGGGCTTTTCGGGCATCAGGCAGGGATGGTGCAGGCGGCGCGGAACTCTTCGCGCAGGGCGTCCCCCACGCCCAGCTGTTCGTGCACGAAGCGCTCCACGTTGCCATAGCGTTCGCACACGGCCTCCAGGAACGCCTCCAGGTTCTCCCGCCGCGCGCGATGTTCGTGCACCAGGCGGCGAGCTTCTGCTTCGTCACCGCCCGCGATGCGCAGGAACTTCACGTAGACCGCTTCCAGTTTCGCATCCCGTGAGATGTTCGTGAGCAGGTAATCATCCAGGATGTCCTGGAAGCTGGCGCCCAGCACCGTGAGCACCAGCAGCGTCATGACGCCCGTGCGGTCCTTGCCGCCGCTGCAGTGCTGATACACCGCAAGCCCGTTGGTGGTGCGCGCGATCACCTGCGCCAGGCATGCGCGCATCTGGGCCACGGTCTTCGGGTTCGCCAGCGAACGGTAGAAATCAGCCGGTTCGCACGCCACATCACGCCCCACCTTCTGGCCGGGCCGCGCGCCCTTGCTGTATTCGACGCCCACCTTGTCCAGGTCATAGAAAGGAATGTGCAGCTGATCCACGTCCGGACGCACCGGGTTCGGCTTGGCTTCCACTTCCCAACCGCAACGCAGGTCTATGATGCAGCTCACGCGCAGCTCCTCGAACAGGATGCGCTTGTCCTCCCGCGTGGCGCCGCAGAGCGCGCCGCCCCGGAAGATGAGGCCAGGAGCCACCGCGCGGCCGCCGTAGACGGGGATGCCGCCTAGGTCGCGCACGTTGTCAACGCCTTCCAGCGCGATCATGCGCGCGTGCGTGTTGTTCGCCGTTTCCATCATGGGCAGGAGTATAGCAGGCGTCTGGTAGTTGACCTGCGCAAATAAGTGAGGGCTCAGGGATGTGCAAAAGGGACATCCCAAATTGCACATAGGACCAGTCTTTCTATGCTCATGATCTTTTGCTATGTGCAATTTGGAACGTCCCTTTTGCACATCCGGAAGCCTTTCGCACATCAAATGATCTCGCAGGTGCGATTTGGGATGTCCCTTCTGTGCATGGGGCGGGATGCGGGGGCGTGGGGTCTGGGTTCAGGAGCGCTCTATGAGCGCTACGGCGCAGGCGAAGAGGAGGCCGGCGGTGGCGGTGGCGGCCAGGATCCAGACCACGGGCGCCAGGCCGATGGCATCCCCCAGTGCGCCCAACAGCGGCGACACCATGCCACCCACGCACACAGCAACGCCGAACGAGAGCCCGGACGCCATCCCTAAATGCGCCGGCAGATACGACTGGCTCAAGGCCACCGCCGCCGGGTTGAAGAGGTTCAAGCACACCGCCAGCACCATGACGATGCCCACGCACACCATCACGTTCCCGCAGGCCACGAACACCACCAGACACGCCACCATGGCAACAAAGCAGAGCACCATCAGCCGCGGCGTGGGGATGCGGTGCGCCGCGAAGCCAGACGCGGCCGTGGCCACGGCTCCCGCGATGGAGAACGCCGTGATCAGCATCGTGGCCGCATCCTCCGCTGTACCGAAGACGGTCACCAGGAACAGCGGGAAGAAGCTGGTCACGCCGTAGAACACCACGGACCGCACCGAAAGCGTGCCCAAGACCAGCGTGAACGCACCCCAGCGGTCGCGCGACGCCTCTGCGCCGTTCGCTGCTTCCTGCCGGATGCCGAAGGAGAGGAAGCGCCCGTTGAACGCCAGCAACAAGATTGCGTACGGGATGCATATGGCAAGATAGACCAGCGTGCCGGGCAACCCGAACGCCGTGATGGCCGTCACGCTGATGAGCGGCCCCAGACAGAACCCCACCTGACCGCCCACAGAGAACACCGACATGCTGACGGCTTTGTCATCCCCGCCGGTCAAGTTCGCCAGTCGCGCGCCTTCCGGATGAAGCATGGCGTTGCCGATGCCGGACACCATGGCCGCGCACACCACCAACGAAAACACGTCCAGCACGCCGATGAGCGCGATGCCAAGGCCTGCCAGAAGAACGCCCACAGCCATGAGCCACGGGCGCGCCTTCTTGTCGCCCAACCAGCCGAAGAGCGGCTGGATGATGGCGGAAGCGCTGTTCGACGCCAGCACCAGCGCGGCGATCTCAACGTAGGAGTAGCCGGATTGGATGGCCAGGAACGGCAGCACGGACGCCAGGCCGCCCTGGGCGGCATCCACGCAGATGTGGCCGCCCATGAGGAGGTACGGAAGCTTGTTCGGAAGCCGTTTCCTGGTGCGCATGGGATGCCTTTCATGAGGGTAGGAGCACCTGATGGTACACCAGGCGCGAGAAGCGATGCGAAGGGGGCGTTTTCCCATGTGCAAAAGGGACGTTCCAAATTGCACATAGGATAGGGCTTCGCGCACTGAAAGGCTTCCTCTATGTGCAATTTGGGACGTCCCTTTTGCACATGGGAAGGGCGGGCTTTTGCACATGGGAAGGGCCTTCCGCACATCAGGTGAGCTCACAGGTGCGATTTGGGACGTCCCTTTTGCATATCTGCAGGAGAGTCAGGGGATGAGGAGGCGGGTGGCCAGGGGGCGGGAGTGAGTGGTGAAGACGAGGCCCATGTTCCGGGCGTCCGCCTCCTCCAGGATGACCTGCCAGATCTGCGCTTGCGTGACGGCGTCCAGCATGGTGGATGTCTCGTCCGCGATGAGGTATTTCGGCCGCGCCATGAGCGCGCGGGCGATGCAGAACCGCTGCATCTCGCCGCCGGAAAGCTCGTGCGGAAAGCGCGTGAGCCACTCATCTCGGATCCCTAAGCGCGCCAGCAGGCCCGCGTCCATCTCCCCCGCTTCCGCCAAAGACGCCTGCATCCTCATGCGCGGATCCAGCACGCGTTCCGGGTGCTGGCCGATCAGCTGCACCGGGCACGCCCCCCGCGCAGGCAGCGGCGCGCCATCCACCAGCACTTCGCCTGAGAGCGGCCGAAGATAGCCGGACAGCAGCCGGCAGAGCGTGGTCTTCCCGAACCCGGACGGCGCATCCAGATGCACGCGTTCTCCCGGGCGCACGCTGAAGGAGAACCCGTCGTAGATGAGCGGTTCCCGCGGACCGTAGCGGAACGTGATGTTGCGCGCCTCAAGCATGGACACCCTCCTCCACAGGCGCCGCGAAGCCGTGTTCGGGCAGCGCGCGCCAGAGCGCGCGGGTGAACGGATGCCGCAGCCCTTCGGGGGACGCGAAGGCCGCCACGGACGTCTCCTCCACCACCGTGCCGTCCTGGAAGACAGCGATGCGGTCGGCCACGCGCAGCGCCAGCTCCACATCATGGGTGATGAGCATGACGCCTCCTCCCCCGTTCGCGAAATCCCGCAGGTCCTGCACCGCTTGCAGCGCCAGCTCCTCGTTCAGGCCGGGCGTGGGCTCGTCCGCGATGATCAGCTGCGGCGCGTCCATGAGCGCACAGCAGAGCAGCACGCGGCGCGCCATGCCGCCGGAAAGCTGGAACGGGTAGAGCCGCTCCACCTCCGGCCCCAACCCGTAACGGGCGAACAGTTCACGTTGCCGGCGAGCGCGCGCCTCCGCTTCCGCACGGCCGCCCGCGTGCCGGAAGCCGCGCACCTGCTTGCCCACGCGCATGAGCGGATCCAGGCAGGCCACGCTCTGCGGCACGAAGGAGATGCCGCGGCCGCGCAGGGCGCGCAGGCCTTCCGCGGTCTGCCGTTCGCCGTTGTACCAGATGGTGCCCGTGACCAGGGCGTTGGGTTCGAACAGCCCCAGGATGGAATCAGCCAAGAGCGTCTTGCCCGAACCGGATGCGCCCACCACGGCCACCACCTCGCCCGCGTGCACGGAAATGCTCAGGTCATGCACCACATCCACCGTGCGCTGGGGCGCGTTCAAAAACGCGCGCAGGCCGCCCGCGGGCGCATCCTCGTACATGCGGAACGAAACGGTGAGCCCTTCCACCTGCAACAAGTGATGGCCGCCGGGGTGCGCCTGATGCGGCGCGTGCGAGTGATGATGGTGCACCTCTTGAGACTGATGATCCTGGTGCGTGCGCTGCGTTCCGCGTTCCATCGGCCTCACTCCTGCGCGCTTCCCGGGCTCACCATGCGGCGCACGCCGGAGCCCACGGCGTCGAACAACAGGACGGCCGCGATGAGCGAAAGACCGGGGAATACCGCCAGCCACCACATGCCGGCGGACAGATACGCCATGGATTCTGACAGGATGATGCCGATGGCCGGCCGTTCGGGCGGCAGGCCGAATCCCAAGAACGTGATGGCCGCCTCATGCAGGATGGCGTGGGGGAACATGAGGATCAGCCCTACCAAAAATTGCGGCAGCACCGCGGGCAGCAGGTGGCTGCGCGCGATGCGCCACCACGGCACGCCCAGCTGCCGCGCCGCCGCCACGAATCCGGAGGTGCGGCATTGCAGCACTTCAGCGCGGATGACGCGCGCGAGCGATGGCCAATGGGTGAGCGCCACGCCCATCGTCACGCCCCAGAACCCCTTGCCCAGCGCGAAGGAGATGAGGATGAGCAGGATGATGTGCGGGATGCCCATCATGAGGTCGATCAGCCACGTGACCACCGCGTCCGCCCGCCTGCCGCCCAGCGCTGCCAGCGTTCCCAGGCCCAGCGCGATGAGCGATGAAGCCACCGCGGCCAGAAGCCCCACCAGGATGCTCAAAGACAGGCCGGCCACGGTGCGCATCAGCATGTCGCGCCCCATCCAGTCCGTGCCGAAAGGGTGCGCAAGCGAAGGCGCCAGATTCTTCTGGGCGAAATCCGTCTGCGCCGCGTCCGGCGCAAGGATGGCGCCCGCGGCCACCACGGCCAGCAGCACCAGCGCGCTAACGGCTGTCAGCAAGGCCGTGAGCTTCCGGTTGGAGATGCGCCGGATGGCGGGCGCGTGCAACACGGAGGGCGCGGTCGCGGCTTCGGCTGCCTCACGCATGGTGCGCCCCCTTCCGGATCTGCGGGTCCACCAGGCCGTACACCACGTTCGCCGTCAAGTTCCCGCCGAACACGATGACAGCTGACACCAGCGCGATGCCCGCCAGAAGCGCCGCGTCTCCCCCGATGCCGGCCGTGACGGCCGCCTGGCCCAGCCCGGGGTAGCTGAACACCTGCTCCACCAGCACCGATCCGCCGAATATCTCGGACACCTGAGCGAACTGAATGGTGATGGCCGGCAGCGCCAGGTTCCGCAAACCGTGGTGCAGGATGACGCTCAACTTCGATTCGCCGCGCGCCAGGGCGAAACGGACGTAAGGAGAGGCCATCACATCAATGGTCTTTTCCCGCGTGTGCAGCGCGATGTTCGCCACGCCCACCAATGACAGGGTGAACGCGGGAAGCGCCAGGTGGTGCAGCGCGTCCAGGAACGTGACGTCCGCCGCCGCGCGCCCGATGGGCTGCGAGAACCCGATGGGGAACCACCCCAGCCCCACCCCGAACACGATGAGCATGATGAGCGCCACCCAGAACGTGGGGCTGGCGGCCAGGATGAAGCAGTAGGCCTTCACGGCACGGTCCAGCTTGGACCCGCGGCGCGCGCCCGCGGCCACGCCCAGCACGAACCCGAAGACGCCGCTGGCCACCCACGCGATGGCCATGAGCGCGCAGGAATTGAGCGCGCGCTGGGCGATGACGTCCGCCACCGGCGCGTTGAACCGGAGTGATGTGCCCAGGTCCCCCTGCGCCAGGCCGGATATCCACGCGCCGTAGCGCTCCCAGAAGGGCACGCCCGCGCCCCAATGCGCCTCCAGCGCGACGCGGCGCTCATCTGACAGGTTCGCCAGCGCCGCCTGGCCCACGTTCGCAGAGAGCGGGTCCACAGGGGACGCGCTCACCAGGAAGAAGACCACGAAGCTGGTGGCCGCCATGAGCAGCGCGAACTTCGCCAGATTGCCTGCGATGAACCGGGGCATGCGGGGGCAGTCCTCAAGAATCCCAGTGCCAGCGGTCCACGTTGTTCACCAGCGACCAGCCGTGGCCATGCGGGTGGGGCTTCTGCTGCGCCACCACCAGGCCGCTGCGTTTGAAGTACAGATGGTCCACGTTGCAGAGCCACACCCACGTGGCTGCGCCTTCGGGCGCGAACCCGTTCTCCCCGTCCCACTGGGCCGCTTGCCATTCGGGGTAGGAGGCGTCCACCGTGGTGGCGGCCAGGGCCGCGTCCAAGTGCGCGTCCACCGTCTCGTTCTCATAGCAGGCATAGTTGCCCGACGACGGGCCGTAGTGCAGCGAATACAGCTCCACCGGGCTGTTCGCGCCCCAGCCCCAGAGCACCGGGTCAGCGTACTGGTGCGCGTAGATGCCGGATGCGTCGCGAGTCCAGCCGGACCCCACCGGCTCCACCTCTATGCCGATGGCGCGCATCTGTTTGGCGAAGGCGTGGGCCAGCGCCTGGCGGACGGAATCGGAGGCGCTGTAATAGCAGCTGAACGCGGCGCGCAGGCCGTCCTTCGCGTAGATGCCGTCCTCCCCCAGCGCCCAGCCGGCCGCCTCCATGAGCGCGCGGGCCTGATCCGGGTCATGCTGCACCTCCATGGCGGGGTTGTACCAGGGCATGCCGTCAGAGACGCTGTAGGCGGGGGTGCCGTAGCCGTTGAGGACGTTCTGTATCAAGGCCTCCCGGTCCACGCCCAGGTTGACCGCGCGACGCAGTGCCAGATCAGCCGTGACATCATTGCCTGCCGGGTAGGTTTCCCCGCCGTCCTCCTTGGTGGCGCCCGCCGCGATGGCCGGGAGGGAAATGCCGCGCGAATCCACGGATGCGCAGTTGAGCACCTCGTACCCCGCCGGGTCCGCCGCGTCCACCATGGTGGCCGCCGTGTAGGCCACGTCCACCTGGCCTGCGTTCGCCGCCGCCAAGGACGCGTCCTCTTCCATGAACAGCACCACCACGCGCTGCATCAGCGGCGCCTCCCCGTAGTAATCCGGGTTCGCCGTGAGGATGACCTGCTGCCCGCGGTCCCACTGCTCCAGCATGTACCGGCCGCTGCCGATGGGATGCGCGCCGTAGGTGGCCGCGTCATAGGCGTGGGCGGGCACGATGCCCACCACCGCCAGCGTGTAGAGCATGGCGTTGAACGGCTTGCTCAGGTGCAGCTCCACGCGGGTGGGGCTCACGGCCACGGCTTCGGTGACCATGGACAGGTCCGCTTCAGCCGCGTCGTTCTCGTTGATGCCGTTGATGGTGAACGCCACGTCTTCGGCTGTGAGCGGCTCGCCGTCCGTGAACGTGACGTCATCGCGGATGTCGAACGTCCAGGTGAGGCCGTCTTCGGAGCATTCGTAGGCGATAGCCAGATCGTTCACGAAGTTGAGATCCGCGTCCGTGGTGATGAGCGTGGACTGGATCAGCGGCTCGTGAACGTGTTCGCCGCAGCCCCAGCTGAAGAGCGGGTCGAACCCGGCGGCGGGTTCGGAGGACGGCGTCATGGTGACGATGACCTGCGCATCCGTGACACCGTTCGCGGCGGTGGCGGCGGCAGAGGTGCCGGGGGCGTTCTGGCTGCAGGCGGCCAGCGGGCCGGCGAATGCGGCGGCCAGCGCGCCCATGCCGGCGGCTTTCACGAAGGTGCGTCGAGTGCAGGTCATGAGGGTCCTTTCTGGTTGGTGTTACGTTCTATCATAACGTAACACCTCCGGAAGGCAAGGGTCCGCACGAACCCTGATGTGCAAAAGGGACGTTCCAAATTGCACATAGCAAAAGAGCACGAGCACTGAGAGACTCATCCTAGATGTGCGAAAGGGACGTTCCAAATTGCACATAGGAGAAGCGAATGAGCGCTGAA
>CANSWY010000038.1 GCA_947650915.1 uncultured Eggerthellaceae bacterium
CGAAAGGGACGCTCCAAATTGCACATGCCTGATTGCCTGACGTGCGAAAGGGACGCTCCAAATTGCACATGCCTGATTGCCTGACGTGCGAAAGGGACGTTCCAAATTGCATATAGGGAAAGCCTTTCAGTGCTGATGCTCTATTCCTATGTGCAATTTGGGACGTCCCTTTCGCACGTCAGCACTGAGAGACTTTTCTATGTGCAATTTGGAACGTCCCTTTTGCACCCGGGAGGGGCTTTCCGCACCTCTAGGCTGCTACCATGGAGGCAGCCACCCTGAAGGGAGAGGAACCGCCGTGCAACGCGCTTACGAAGAGTTGATCATCCAGATTCCCGACCACCCGAAGCCCGGCGTCACGTTCCAGGACATCACGCCGCTGTTCGACAACGCGAACGCGTTCAAGGCCGTGGTGGATGATCTGGCGGCGCACTTCGAAGGCCAGGGCATCACGAAGGTCATGGGCGCGGAGGCGCGCGGCTTCATCGTGGGCGCGGCGGTGGCTTATGCGCTGGGGGCCGGCTTCGTGCCTGCGCGCAAGCCGGGCAAGCTCCCGCGCACGACCATCAACGCCGCCTATGACCTGGAATACGGCTCCGACGAACTGGAGATCCACACAGACGCGCTCACCAGCGCTGACTCCGTGCTCATCGTGGATGACCTGGTGGCATCCGGCGGCACCGCCGTGGCCATGGCAGAACTCACCCAGGCCTGCGGCGCGCAGCTGGCCGGCTTCGGCTTCCTGATGGAGCTCAGCTTCCTGCACCCGCGTGAGAAGATCGCCCACGTGACAGACGCGGAGGTGTTCTCCCTCATCACCGTTGCTTCATGACGATAGACTGGCAACCCGAAAACAAGGAGGAGATCATGCCCAAGAAGATCGTGGTAGCCCATTGTTCGCCGCGTGCGGGCGGCAATTCAAGCATGCTGGCGGATGAGTTCATCCGCGGCGCTGAAGAGGCCGGCAACGAAGTGGTGCGCATGGATGTGGGACGCGCTGACATCCATGGATGCAAAGCGTGCGAATACTGCTTCACCCATGAAGGCGCGTGCGTGCAGCAGGACGACATGCAGACGTTCTACCCTGACCTCCAGGATGCAGACGTGCTGGTCTACGCCACGCCCATGTACTGCTACAACATGCCCGCGCAGATGCGCGCCTTCGAAGACCGAATGTTCTGCCAGGTGGGGAAGCCCTTCACCATCACGCAGACGGCGCTTTTGCTCTGCTTCGAGGACAAGGACATCACCACCGCTGATGCCGCCATCGGCACGTTCCGTCAGGGCGCCCAGTTTTGCAAGCGCGAGATCCTGGGAGAGGTCATCGTCAACAACGTGTATGCGAAAGGCGCCATCGCCGGCAACCCCGGCCTTGAAGAAGCCTACCGCCTCGGCCTGAGCATCAGCTGAACGTCTCCCAAGATGCAAAGGAGAGCTCCGAATAGCGCGTAGGAGCTCTCCTTCTTTTCTTGCTGCCCTTTTGTAATGCGCGATCCGGCACCCCTCTTCTGCACACAGGAGATGCCTTTCCATCTGATGGGCTCCTCATCACGGCCATGCAAGAGTTCCTTTCCATTTGGGGTTTTCGAGGAATTTCACTTGGCATTTTCGAGGAATTTCACTTGGGGTTTTCGAGCGAATCCATTTGGGGTTTTCGAGGAACGCCCCCTGAGAACATCCGCATGCTGGAACCACGGAGCGCCCCGACGACAGATGCACCCTGCAGAGGAAACCGTCCACCCGCAGCCGCGCTGAGCCGCGAGGCGAAGCGTCGCCGCGTCGCCGCGCGGGGGCCGAAGGCCTCCCGCGCACGCGGCGCTCCCCCACAACAAGCCGAACCCGGCAACACCCCCGGACCCAGCACCACCCAGCCCAAGGGCGATGGGCGCGAATGCGCCCTAGAGCCCGCCAGTGAATGCAGCGGCCAGAGGCCGTGCGCCAGAGATAAAAGTGACAGCCCAGGCGTTTGGCATGTGCAAAAGGGACGTTCCAAATTGCACATAGGAAAAGACCATATGCACAGAAAGACCCTTTCTAAGTGCAATTTGGGACGTCCCTTTTGCACATGCATGGAGCAGGCGGACGGAAGGTCACGAATCCTCCGTCCCTTTGTGACCCGGTCAGGAGAGCTTCTCTTCCAGGAGCTGGTTGATGAGCTGCGGGTTGCCTTTGCCCTGCATCTGCTTCATGCATTGGCCCACGAAAAAGCCGATGAGGCCCATCTTTCCGCCCTTGTACTGCTCCACCTTGTCAGGATTCTCGGCCAGCACGGCATCCACCACCGCTTCGATGGCACCGGTGTCAGACACCTGTTCCATGCCGCGCTCCTCTACGATAGCCTTCGGGTCAGCGTCTTCTTCAAGCACCGCGGCGAACACTTCCTTGCCCTGCTTGGATGAGATGGCACCCGCGTCCACCAGGCCCACCAGCTGCACCGCACGCGCGGGCGTGAGCGCGCTGTCCTCCAGGGATGCGTCCGCATTCGCGTTCAACCAGGCAGTGACATCATTGATGATCAGGTTCGCCACCGGCTTCGCCAGCTTCTTGTCCGCATCCGCCATGCATGCCTCGAAGAACGACGCCGTGGAGCGGTGCTCCACCAGGTGCTGCGCGTCGTAAGCCGAAAGCCCGAATTCTTCCTGGAAGCGCGCGGCCTTGTCATCCGGCAGCTCCGGCAGCTTCGCGCGCACGCGGCTGATGAACTCATCCGACAGGTCATAGGGCGCCAAGTCCGGCTCCGGGAACAAACGGTAATCGTCCGCCGTCTCCTTCACGCGCATGACGATGGTGCGCTTGGCAGACGGATCCCAGTGGCGCGTCTCTTGGTAGATGATGCCGCCTTCGTCAAGGACTTGGGCCTGACGGCGGATCTCATACAGCAGGCCGTCGTGCAGGCTCTTGAACGAATTGATGTTCTTCAGCTCCGTCTTCGTGCCCAGCTCCGTGCTGCCGCGGCGGCGCAGGCTGACGTTGCCGTCGCAGCGCAGGCTCCCCTCTTCCATGGAACAATCAGAGATCCCCAGCGTCAGGTAGATCTGACGCAGCTTCTGCATGAACAGGCGTGCCTCTTCGGGCGTGCGCAGGTCAGGCTCCGTCACCAGTTCTATGAGCGGCGTGCCCGCGCGGTTGTAGTCCACCAGCGAATGCGTGGCGCCCGCAATGCGCCCCTCTTCGCCGCCCACGTGCACCATCTTGCCCGCATCCTCTTCCATATGGATGCGCGTGATGCCCACGTGCGCGCGATACCCCTCTTCGGTGACGGTCACGTTCTCGAACGCATCCCCCGCCTTCGCGCCCGCCAAGCCATGGCGCTCCTTCGCAGCCGCGCCGCCCACCTCCAGGTCAAGGTGACCGCGCATGCAGAACGCCACGGGCCCCTGGGTGGTCTGGAAGTTCTTCGCCATGTCCGGATACATGTAGTTCTTCCGGTAGAACATGGAGTGCTTCTCAATGTCACAGTTGGTGGCCAGCCCTGCCAGCACGATGGATTCGATGGCGGCCTTGTTCGGCACCGGCAGCGCGCCGGGCAGCCCCAAGCACACCGGGCAGGTGTGCGTGTTCGGCTCTGCGCCGAACTCCAGCTTGCACCCGCAGAACATCTTCGTTTCCAGCGTGGTCAGTTCGGTGTGCACCTCAAGTCCGATGACCGCCTCGTAGCGCTCAAGCACCTCTTCAAGCGTCTGCATGCTATTCACCTGCCTTGAAGCCTGGCGCCACCGGCGCTGGCCCATAGATCCGTTCCAGCTCCGCCGCCACGCGCAGCATGTTCTCATCCTTGAACGCCGGCCCCATGAGCTGCACGCCCACGGGAAGCCCGCTTTCGGCCCCCAGCCCCACCGGCATGCTCATGCCGCCGTTGCCTGCGATGTTGATGGAAATGGTGAACATGTCCGACAGATACATCTCCGCCGGCTCCGCCATCTCCCCGAACTTGAAGGCCGTGCGCGGGGCCGCCGGGGCCAGCAGGCAATCCACCTGGTCGAACGCCTTCATGTAATCCTCCGTGATGAGCGTGCGCACCTGCTGCGCCGGATAGTAGTACTGTTCATACACGCCCGCGGACAGAAGGTAGCTGCCCAACATGATGCGCCGGCGCGCCTCAAGGCCGAAACCCTTCGCGCGAGAGGCCTCATACTGGCTGCCCAAGTCCTTGTGACCCGGGTCAGAGTAGCCATAGCGCACGGAATCGAACCGCGCCAGATTGCTGAACGCCTCGCACGGGCCCAGCACGTAGTACGCGCTGATGGCGGCCTTGGCGTTCGGCAGCTCCACCTCACGCAGCTCCGCCCCCGCCGCTTCCAGCTTGGCGGCGGCCTCCTCCACCTTCGCCTTCACTTCGGCGGACAGGCCTTCCGCTTCCATGAACGCGGGGATGATGCCCACCTTCATGCCCTTCACGCCTTCGCTCAGATTGGCTGTGAAATCCACCGAACAGGGCTGCGACGTGCAATCCAGCGGATCGTGCCCGCAGATGGCGTTCAGCGCCAGGGCCGCGTCCTCCACGGTGCGCGCGAACGGCCCCACCTGATCCAGCGAGCTGCCGAAGGCGACCACGCCGTAACGGGAGACCATGCCGTAAGTGGGCTTCACGCCCACCACGCCGCAGAACGATGCAGGCTGCCGAATGGATCCGCCCGTGTCAGAGCCCAGCGCCACCGGCACCAGGCCCGCGGCCACGGCCGCCGCGCTGCCGCCGGACGAACCGCCCGGCACGCGCGTGGCGTCCCAAGGGTTCAACGTAGGCCCGAAGGCGCTGGTCTCCGTGGAAGAGCCGAATGCGAATTCGTCCATGTTGAGCTTGCCCACCGGCACCGCGCCCGCCTGGAGCGTCTTCGCCACACAGGTGGCCGTATAGGGAGACACATAGCTTTCCAGCATGTTGGACGCGCAGGTGGTATGCGTGCCCACAAGGTTCATGTTGTCCTTGTAGCCCACCGGCACGCCCGCCAGCGCCCCCGCTTGCGCGAAAGCGTCCGCATCCACGCGCGCGTCCAGCGCATCCGCTGCGGCCAGCGCGGCATCCCGCGTGACCTCCAGGAACGCGTGCAGGGGCGCATCGGCCTCTTCGATGACATCAAGCGTTGCCGCCGCCACCTCGTGGCACGAGAACTCCTTCGCCGCCAGGCCCGCTTGCAGCTGCGCCACGCTCATCTGCCCGAACGGCGTGCCCAAAGCCGCCATCAGCGATCACCCCCGTCCCCCAGGATGGCCGGGATCAAGAAGCTGCCATTCTGCTGCTTGGGCGCATTCGCCAGCGCTTCTTCCTGCGTGAAGCCGGCGGCTTCCACGTCCTCCCGCATCACGTTGGACAAGCTGCCGATGGGATGGAACGTGGGCTCCACGCCGTCCAACTGGTATTCCCGGATAGGCTCCAGGCTGTCTATGATGGAGTTCAGGTCCACGGTCATCTGCGCCACCTCGTCCTCGGTCATGCCGATCCGGGTGTATTCCGCGATGCCGCGCACCTCTGACTCAGTGAGATGCTGCGTCATGAGGGCTCGCTTCCATGTGGGGATTTCGAACAGCCAAGATGATACCGCAGCTCCCCCGCCCAGACGATACATTCATGGAACCGATGACGGCCCATCTGATTCGCCTAACGCCCCCGGGCGTGCCCTTGCAATAGAATGCATCCTGCTGTTTTCCGCGACCATGCCATGAGGAAGAGACGTGATAGAGCTCAAGGACCTGACCAAGGAATTCAAGACCTCCAAAGCCGAGGTCTTCGCCGTGCGCGATGTGAACCTCACCATCCAAAACGGAGAGGTGTTCGGCATCATCGGCTTTTCCGGCGCGGGCAAATCCACGCTCGTGCGCTGCATCAATCTGCTGGAGCGTCCCACATCCGGCAGCGTCATCATCAACGGCGTGGACCTCACGCGTCTGTCCACCAAAGAACTGCGCGAAGCGCGCAAGAAGATCGGCATGATCTTCCAACAGTTCAACCTGCTGTCCCAGCGCACCGTGGAGGCGAACATCCGTTACCCGCTGGAAATTGCGGGCGTGAAGCGCGAAGCGGCGGATGCGCGCGTGAAAGAGCTGCTGGAACTGGTTGACCTCACGGACAAGGCGAAGGCCTACCCCTCCCAGCTCTCCGGCGGACAGAAGCAGCGCGTGGCCATCGCCCGCGCCCTGGCACCTGAACCGGAGATCATCCTCTGCGACGAAGCAACCAGCGCGCTGGATCCCATCACCACCAGCTCCATCCTGGACCTGCTGAAGTCCCTCAACCAGAAGCTGGGCGTCACCATCGTGGTCATCACCCATGAGATGCGCGTGGTGGAACAGATCTGCGACCGCGTGGCCGTCATGAGCGCCGGTGAGATCAAGGAGGAAGGCACCGTGCGCGGCGTCTTCCTGAACCCGCAGTCAGAGACGGCGAAGCGCCTGATCGAACCGTCGCACAGCGATGCCCTCAGCACCCCGCGCGCGAACACGCTGCGCCTGGCGTTCACCGGCGATGAATCCGGTGCGCCGGTCATCTCTGACATGACCATCCAGTGCGACACCATGGTGAACATCCTGGCGGCCAACACGGAGAACATCGGCGGCAAGGCGTTCGGCCAGATGCTGATCGAACTGCCCGAAGACGCCGCTTCCCAGAAGAAGATCAAGGACTACCTGGATGGCCGCGGCATCCACTATGAAGAAGGAGGGGATGCGTGATGCTGTCCCCAGAGATGATGGACCTGCTGCTCTCCGGCACGTGGGAGACGCTCTACATGACCATCGTGTCCACGTTGATCGCATACATATTCGGCGTGCCGCTGGGCCTCATCCTGTACGTGACCGGTGACGGCGGCATCCGCCGCAACCGCGCCGTGAACCTGGTGGTGGGCGTGATCGTGAACATCCTGCGCTCCGTGCCGTTCCTGATCTTGCTGGTGTTCATCCTGCCGTTCACCCGCGCCGTGGTGGGCACCACCATCGGATCCACTGCCACCATCGTGCCTTTGGTGGTGGCCGCCGCACCCTACGTGGCGCGCATGGTGGAGTCATCCTTGAAAGAGATCGACGGTGGCGTCATCGAAGCGGCGCGCGCCATGGGGTCTTCCACCTGGCAGATCATCTGGAAGGTGTTCCTGCCTGAGGCGAAGCCCTCGCTTTTGGTGGGCGCCACCATCTCCCTTGCCACCATCCTCGGCTATTCAGCCATGGCCGGGTTCGTGGGCGGCGGCGGCCTGGGTGCCATCGCCATCAATTACGGCTACTACCGATATCAGTCGGACATCATGCTGATCACGGTCATCTTGCTGGTGATCATCGTGCAGATCTTCCAAGAGGGAGGACTGAAATTGGTGAGCAAAGTAGACAAGAGAACACGCTAGGAGGAGCAATGAAGTCTACGTTTCTGAAGAAGGCAGTGGCCGCAGTGGCCGTTGCCAGCCTGGCAGCCCTGGGCCTTGCGGGTTGCGCCGGCAATGACGCGTCCAGCTCCAGCGCGGGCACGTCTGCCGCTGCTGAGGACAGCAAGGTCATCCGCGTGGGTGCATCCCCGGCACCGCACGCTGAGATCCTGGGCCAGGTGAAGGACGCCTTGGCGGAGAAAGGCTACGAACTGGAAGTGGTCGAATACAACGACTACATCCTGCCGAACACCGCCCTGGAAAACGATGAACTGGATGCCAACTACTTCCAGCACATCACCTATCTGAACGATTTCAACGAGGAGAACGGCACGCACCTGGTGGATGCTGCTGGCATCCACTTCGAGCCCTTCGGCCTGTATGCGGGCAAGACGGCTTCCGTTGATGCGCTGGCCGACGGAGCCACCGTGGCCGTTCCGAACGACACCACCAACGAAGCCCGCGCTCTCTTGCTGCTGGAGCAGGAAGGCCTCATCAAGCTGAACGAGGGTGCCGGCCTCACGGCCACCAAGCAGGACATCGCCGAGAACCCGAAGAACCTGGACATCCAGGAAGTGGAAGCGGCCCAGCTGCCCCGCGTGCTGCAAGACGTGGATCTGGCCGCCATCAACGGCAACTATGCGCTGGAGGCAGGCCTGAACGTGTCCGACGCCCTGGCCACGGAAGGCGCTGAGAGCGATGCTGCGAACGCGTACGTGAATGTGATCGCCGTCAAGGAGGGCAACGAACTGTCCGAGAAGACCCAGGCTCTGGTGGAGGCGCTCACCTCTGATGCGGTGAAGCAGTTCATCGAAGCCAACTACAACGGAGCTGTGGTGGCGCTGTTCTAAGCCCGCTTCGCACCATTCGCAAAGGGCTCCCATCAGGGAGCCCTT
>CANSWY010000039.1 GCA_947650915.1 uncultured Eggerthellaceae bacterium
GGAGCGCCGCGTGCGCGGGAGGCCTTCGGCCCCCGCGCGGCAACGCGGCGGCGCTACCGCGCACAACCTCCTTGGGCCAGGTGGAAGCGTTGCTTGTAGCTGCTGTAGATGTGCAAAAGGGACGTCCCAAATTGCACATAGGAATGACTTTTCAGTGCTTATTCTCTTTTCCTATGTGCAATTTGGAACGTCCCTTTTGCACATCGGGGGGTGTAGGATGGGGCGCACGTGAAGAGAGAGGGGAGGGTGCTGTGGTTGATGATGGTGCGGCCGTCGCGTTTCTGGGGGAGACGTTGGGGCCGCTTTTCCTGTATGACCCGACGGACGGACGCGCAGCCGCGCTCTATGCTGAACTGGCCGCCCTTGATCCGGCGGAAGCCGCCAGCGCGTGGCCTTTCGGGGATGCGGCCGCCGTGGAAGAGGCGTTCGCGCTCATCGCTCGTGGCCTGCAAGCCGCTGAACGTGATGCCCTCCTAGAGGAATACCGCCGTCTGTTCGTGGGGCCTGCGCGGAAGGCCGCGCCTCCGTGGGGCTCCGTCTACACCGATCATGATCAAGTGATCTTCGGGGCCAGCACGCTGGAGCTGCGCGCGTGGCTCCGCCGCTCAGGCATCAGAGCGCCCGGTGCGGGCAATGAACCAGAAGACCACATCGGAGCGCTGCTGTTGCTGATGGCGTGGGTGGCGCGCAACAAGCCGGAGCTGTTGGACAGCCTGCTCCAGGAGCATCTGCTCACCTGGGCACCGCATTTCCTGGAGGTCATGCAGGCCGCCACCGCGCATCCGTTCTTCGAAGGCGTGGCCGTGCTCACGCGCACATCCTTGGAAGGCGTGCAGGAAGCGCGCGCCCTCACCGTGGAGGTGCCGCGCTTCTACCGCTGACCGGCTGTTCGCGCGCTGCGGACTCGCCAGAACCGGTGCCCGGGCCACCGTCCGCAGCGCGTCCGCGGCGTGCCCGCGGCGCGTCAGACGCCCATCTGTTCCAGCAGGTCCAGCAGTTCCTGCTTCTTGTGGACGTCCAGCTTCGCGTAGATGCGCCGCGTGTGCGTGCGGATGGTGCTCTCCGACACCACCAGCATCTCAGCCACGCGCACCACCGTGTTCCCGCGGGCCACCAGCTCAACCACTTCGGCTTCCCTTTCGCTCAGGCGGTAGCGCTCCTTGAGCGCCCGCACGCGCTTGGAGGTGCGGTCCGTGAGATGCTCTTCGCCACTGCGCGCCTCATCGCGAACCCCGTCCCGCTCCTCCGCCGCAGCGGCGCGCAAGGCACCGTTCGCGCTCATCTCCTCCACCGTGGGCCGCAGCGCCACCAGTTCGATGGTGGCCGCCGCATCCGTTCCCAGGTTGCGCCGGAAGCCGCCGTTGCCCACGAAGTACATCACCGCCAGCACGTATCCGGTGACCAGCGCCACCAGCGCCAGCGGCCCCATCCCCAGAACGTCCAGCCGTTCTGCGAACGTGCCCATGATGAAGCCCGCGCCGTGCAGCGAATACACGATGCCGCCGAAGAATCCGTAGATGAAGATGGGGTTGATGCCGCGGTCGCGCGAGGCTTGCGCGCACTGCACCATCATCAACATGATGGCCACTGAATACACGGCGTACAGCGCCGCCGCCAGCCAACGCTCGTAGGTGCGCGGCAGCAGCGGCAGCAGCATGATGGCCGTGAGCAGCACCGGGAACGCCATGTGGTAGGCGTCCAGCACGTTCATCCGCAGGCCGGCGCGCCGCCACACCATGAGCACCGCCAGCGCGGCCAGAAGCGATGCGCCCATGGACATCACGTTCACCAGCGGGCCGATGGTTGGATCCCCGATGGCCAGGGAGCGCATGATGCCTGCGCACAGCCCGATGGCGCCCACGCAGAGCGCTGGTCGCCAGTAATCATGCAGCACCGCCCGGTACACCCGCGGGTGTTCGTAGGGCACGTCTTCGAACATGGAAAGGGACGGGTCCATCTTCCGGCTCAGCAGAATGATGGCCAGCGCGAACAGCGGCAGGAACACGGTGGGGATGAGGTAGACCGTCACCGCGCTGGGGATCAGGTACAGCGAGAAGTAGATGACGGAAGCGTATGCGGTGCCCAGCACCAGTTCGCGGGTGCCCGCATCCGCTTCCGTGCCGGCGAACAGGCGCTGCCAGAGCATGAAGAACCCGGCGGACCCCAGGCCCAGAAGCACGCCGCCCGCCACGAACAGCGGCAGCGCCGCGCCGTGCACGTACATGGCGGCCATGAGGCACACCCACCCCAAGAAGTACGGCAGCGCTGCCAGCACCACTAGGAAGCGCCGCGTGGGACCAGGCAGGAAGTACGAACCCACCGCACTGGCGAAGTAGCACGCGGAGAACACCAGCGTCTGCGCCAGGAAGAACCAGAACACGATCTGGGGCGTCTGATGCTTGAAGGGCAAGAACGGGAACACGCCGCCCCATACGCCCGCGGCGTTCATGGCCAGGAACAGACCGTAGCCCATCACGGCCAGATCAGGCTTCAAGAAGGCGGCTATGGCTTTCGCGCTCATGGGAAGAGCATAGCATGGCACCGGGGCGCAGCTGGCCGTCCGCTGCATGCAGGTGCGAAAAGGATCGTCCCAAATCGCACCCGCAAGGTTGCCTGATGTGCAAAAGGGACGTCCCAAATTGCACATAGGTTTGCTCTTTCGGTGCTCAATCTCTTTTCCTATGTGCAATTTGGAACGTCCCTTTTGCACATCGCCTTCTGCGCCTGCATGCAGTGATCGGGCGGGACCACGCGCCAGAACAGCCCCTGGAACAGGCGACTCTTGAAGTTCATCTGTTTTATAGGACACGCACGCGCGCGCAATGGGCTACCGTGAGCGCCAGGAGGCGCTGGCAGGGAATGCCAGCGAGCAACAAGAGAAGGAGGGGATCATGTCCAACCAGAAGACGTGCATGACCCGACGCACGTTCACGAAAGCGGCAGGCGCCTTGGGCGGCCTGGCTGTGGTGGGCGCAGGGCTGTCCGCGGAGGCGGCGCTCTTCGAAGGCGCGGTGCCTCTGGCGCACGCGGACGGCGAGGAGACCATCCACTGGAGCCAATGCAACGTGAACTGCGGCGGCAACTGCATCTTCCAGTGGCATTCCAAGGACGGCAAAGCGCTGTACATGGAGACGGACAACATCGGGGATCCGGATTTCCAATCGCGCGCGTGCCTGCGCGGCCGCACCATGCGCCGCTGGCTCAACAGCCCGGACCGTCTGCTGTACCCCATGAAGCGCGTGGGCAAGCGCGGCGAAGGCAAGTTCGAGCGCATCAGCTGGGATGAGGCCATCGACACCATCGTTGATGCGCTTCAGCGCACCATCAGCCAGTATGGCAACGATGCCATCTTCACCATCTACGCCACTGGCATGTACTCCACCACCGGCAATCCCTCTCAGCGGCTGCTGAACTGCCTGGGCGGTTCGCTCACGCGCTTCTATGACTATTCCACGAACATGATGAGCGCGGCCATGCCCTACATGTTCGGCAGCGCGGAGAACCTCACCGAAGAGGGCGCGCATGTGACGCTGGGCGTGCCGGCTTCGGTCTATTCGCCCTACGACAACGTGAACGCCAGTTCCTTCACGGAGGCAGAAGCCCATTCTGACCTGGTGGTCATGTTCGGGAACAGCCCGGCTGAGACGCGCATGGGCGGCCTGAACATGGTGTGGGATTTCGCCCGCGTGCGCGAAGCAGTGGAGGCGCGCGGCGGCCAGATCATCAACATCGACTACCGTTTGAACGAAACGTCGGCCGGCTACGCCCACGAATGGCAGCCCATCCGCACGGGCACGGACGCGGCGCTTTGCGCGGCGCTGGCGCACGAGTGGATCACCGGCGGCAAGGTGGACAAGGCGCTCATGGACACGTACTGCGTGGGCTATGACGAGGACACCATGCCGGAATCCGCCCGCGGCCAGCACAAGTCCTACGTGGATTACATCATGGGCACCGGCTACGACATGGTGGAGAAGACGCCGGAGTGGGCCGCGCCCATCACGCAGATCTCCGCTGAGCGCATCCGCGAACTGGCGGATATCATCGCCTCCGCCGAAGCGCCCTTCATCTGCCAGGGCTGGGGCAGCCAGCGCCACACCAACGGCGAGACCACCACGCGCGCCATCACCATGCTGCCGCTCCTGCTGGGCAAATGGGGCCTTCCGGGCACCAACACCGGCCAGCGCGAAGCGGAGCCGCCGGTGTACCTGGTGGGCAGCATCCCCGCCGGCGACAACCCGGTGGAGGTGTCCATCCCCTGCTATCAGTGGGCGAACGCGGTGGACCACGGCACGCAGATGACGCCCACCAACGCCGGCGTCAAGGGCGGCCCGCTCACCAATGACATCAAGTTCATCTGGAACTACGCGGGCAATTGCATCACCAACCAGCACGGCGACATCAACATGACCCATGATCTTCTGCAGGATGAGAGCAAGTGCGAGTTCATCCTGGTCTGGGACACGGTGATGACGGATTCCGCGAAGTACGCTGACATCCTGCTGCCGGACGCCATGCGCTCTGAGCAGATGAACATGCAGACCCAGGGCTATGCCGAATACTACACCGGCCTGGTGGTGGGTTCCGCCGCCCAGGAGCCGCCGGCGGAGTGCCGCTCCAGCTATGACGTCATGGCTGAGATCGCGGATCGCTTCGGCAAGCGCGAAGAGTTCACCGAAGGCCGCACGCAGGAAGAGTGGATCGAATACCTCTACGAACAGGGCCGCGAAGCCGCACCGGAGCTACCCTCGTTCGAAGACATGAAGGAGCAGGGAGTCTACAAGACGAAGCTGGCACCGTCCATCGGCCTGGAGGACTTCCGTCGGGACCCTGCAGCGAACCCGGTGGCCACGCCTTCCGGCAAGATAGAGATCTATTCGGAGACGCTGGACAAGCTGAACGACGAATGGGAGCTTCCCGAAGGCGACGTCATCCATCCCATTCCGCTGTTCGAGCCGGGCTTCCAAGGCTACGGCAGTGTGACAGATGAATACCCGCTGTACTGCTCCGGCTTCCACTACAAGGGCCGTACGCATTCCTCCTTCGGCTTCATCCCTGAGCTGGAGGCCGTGGCCCGCCAGCAGGTGTGGATCAACCCGGCTGACGCCGAACCGCGCGGGATCAAGGACCGCGACCAGTGCCGCGTGAAGAGCCCCGACGGCCAGATCCAGATAGAAGCGCACGTCACCCCGCGCATCATCCCCGGCACCATCGGCATCCCGCAGGGCGCCTGGCATGAGGCGAACATGGACGGCGACCGGCTGGACACGGGCGGCTGCGTCAACACGCTGACGAAGTACCGGCCCACGCCGCTGGGCAAGGGCAACGGTCCGGCGCATTCGATGATCGTTGAAGTGACGAAGGCTTAGGGGGTGCATGATGACCGAATACGGATTCTATTTCGACAGCACGCGGTGCACCGGCTGCCGCACGTGCGAGATGGCGTGCAAGGACTACAAGGACACCAGCGTGGACTTCAATTACCGCAAGGTGTATGACTTGGAGGGCGGCTCATGCAGCCTGGATGCGGACGGCCTGGTGCAGAACAACGCTTACTGCTACCACGTCTCCCTTTCTTGCAACCATTGCGAAGACCCGGCGTGCGCGAAGGTGTGCCCCACCACCGCCATGCACAAGGATGAGGAAACGGGCCTGGTGCTGGTGGACGACACCAAGTGCATCGGCTGCGGCTATTGCCACATGGCGTGCCCCTACAACGCGCCGAAGGTGAACCGCGAGGCGGGGTATTCCGTCAAGTGCGACGGCTGCAAGGACCGCGTGGCGGATGGGCTGGATCCCATGTGCGTCACCGCCTGTCCGCTGCGCGCGCTGGAGTTCGGTGATTTCGCCGAACTGGAGTCCCGCTATCCGGATGCGCAGGTGGGAAACATCGCGCCGCTGCCGGAGAAGGGTCTCACCAACCCGCACCTGCTGATCAAGGAATGCCGTGATGCTCAGCCCACGGGCGACATGACGGTGAAGGTCTCGAACACCCTGGAGGTGATGTAGCATGGGTCTCGGATTCGCAGAGATGCCCCTGGCGCTGTTCTCTACGCTGGCGCCCATGGGCGCGGGCGCGTTCCTGGTGCTGGCTTTGGCGTTTTCCGTCGGCTCCTTCAAGCCCGAAGAGCTGAAGCGGATCGACAAGTTGACGCTCATCCCGTTCTTGTTCGCCGTGGTGGGCTTCATCGCCGCGTTCTTCCATCTGGCGTCTCCGGTGCACGCCCTCGGCGTGTTCGCGAACACGGGCGCGTCTCCGCTCTCGAACGAGCTGGTGGCCGGATGCATCTTCATGGTGGCGGCCATCGTGTACGTGATCTTGGCGCTCACTGGCAAGCTGACGGGTGCTGTGCGCACCGGCTGCGCATGGGCGGTGGCCGTGCTGGGGCTCATTTTCGCCGTGTTCACGGGCATGGCCTATCTGATGGACACCATCCAGTCGTGGAACACGCCGCTGGTGCCGCTTGAAATGCTGACGTTCGCCGTGGCGGGCGGCGCGTGCGTGGGCGCAATGACGCTGGCCTTCGCGGGCGTCTCCTTCCCGGAGGAGAAGACGCTGGGCATGGCCATCATGGCGCTGACGCTGGCGGGCGTGGTGTTGGGCGCGGCGTTCGCCTGCATGCAGACGTTCGCGGTGTCCGGCATGGAGAACTACGTCATGGACGGCGCGGCGGTGGTCGGTGGCGTGGTCATGTGGCTGGTGTGCGCGGTGGTGTGCCTGCTGGCCGCGGGCGCGTTCAACATCATGGCGCTCAAGGGCAAGTCCGCGTCCACGTTCGCCACGGTGGCTGTGGTGCTGGCCTTCGCGGGCATCCTGCTGGCGCGCTTGGTCTTCTACGCTACAGAGTTTTCAGTGGGGCTGGCCATCTAGCACCCCCCTCCTGCGCGCTGGCTTCGGCTTTTGGTTCCTGGCTCTGGCTCTGGCCGGGGCCAGCGCGTTCCTCTATGCTGGACGGGCTTCCTGTGTGGGAGGCGTTCCGTTCTTTCCTTTCGAAAGGGCTGGCCCATGGGGATCGCTTTCGCTTCGAACGAGCTCACGTTGGTGCTCTTCACCACGCTGGCGCCCAGCGGCGCGGTGGCGGTGGGCATCATGGCGCTGGTGCTCTTGTTCGGCAGCGTCAGCCCGGACGAGCGTCACCGGCTGGACAAGTGGCTCTGCATCCCGCTGGTGGCCACGATGGCGGGGCTGGTGGCATCCGCCACGCACCTGGGGAATCCGGCGAACGCGCTGTACACGTTTCTGGGCGTGGGGCGCAGCCCGCTTTCGAACGAGGTGTGTTCCGCCGTGGCCTTTTTGGGAACATGCGGCGTGTATTGGCTCTGTTCGTTCCGCTTGCGCCAGAACCTCACGGTGCAGCGCATCTGGCTCGTGGCCATCATCGTGCTGGGCGCGCTGTTCCTCTGCATGGTGTCCTTGGCATACAACGCGGATACCATCATCACGTGGCACACGCCTTTCGTGCCGCTGGCGCTGATGGCGAACGCGCTGGTGGGCGGCCCGGTGCTGGCAGCGGCCACGCTGCGCATCGCCCAGTGGCCTGAGGCTGCGGGCAGCGCTTCGCGGCTGTGGCGCGTCTTGGCGGGCGTTTCTGCCGCAGGGATCGTGGGCAGCCTGGTGCTGTACGCGCTGCACGGGCTTGAGCTTGCGGGCTTGCAGAACCACGTGGTGAGCGCCGCTGAGCTGGTGCCGGCTTACTGGCCGATGCTCCTTTGCTATGGCGTGCTCTGCGCAGCGGGCGCGGCCGCATCCCTCCATGCAGGTCGCGTCGGCTGCGCTGCGCATGCGCGTGCGTGGGATGCGCTGGCTTTGGCGTGCACGTTCGCAGGCATCTTCATCATGCGTTTCGCGTTCTACATGATGCACCTCACTCCCGGCCTCGCCTAGGTCACGAAGGGACGGAGGATTCGTGACCTTCCGGATCCCGCTCTCTTGATGTTCGTAGCGAAGGCTTTAGCCTTCGAACACCTGGAATGCGCTTCCGAACGCATCCCCTTCGTTCCCCTTGCCGCTCTTCCTGGGCTGACCGCAGGCGGGCGGAGGGGTTGCTGGCTAAATTACGTTCCTTGGAAAATG
>CANSWY010000040.1 GCA_947650915.1 uncultured Eggerthellaceae bacterium
CCAAATCGCACCCGTGAGGTTGCCGGATGTGCAAAAGGGACGTCCCAAATCGCACCCGTGAGGTTGCCGGATGTGCAAAAGGGACGTCCCAAATCGCACATAGGAGAAGTCTTTCTGTGCTCATTCTCTTTTTCTATGTGCAATTTGGAACGTCCCTTTTGCACATCCGGCGGTCGGGGTGTCAGGTCCACTGGAAAGGGGCGTTCGCGCCTATTTCGAAGTGGAGCTGGGCTATCCCTAAGTCCATCTGGGTGAATGGGCCGCGCTTGGTGGTGGCTTTCACTTGGGGCACGCCGTCAACGTCGTCCAGCAGCTTGAACCGGAACTTCTGCCGGTTGAGCGCCGTGGGCGCCAGCAGCGCCGCATCCACGCCGTTCCTGAACCACGTGGGCGCGCTTTCGTACTGCGGCGCGGCCGCCTCAGGGGAGATGCTCTGGTGCGGTTTTCCCGCATCCGCGCCGTAGCCCACTGCGATGACCGCCGCCAGTTTCTGCCCCAGCACGATCTGGTACTGCTCTTTGACCATCTTGTAGGAAGCGCCCACCCAGCAGGTGTTCAGTCCCGCGGACTGGCAGTACAGCACCAGCTTCTCGCCCGCATAGCCCAGCAGCTGATCCAGCTGCTTGAACTCCGGCCCGATGAGCGCGAAGTAGTTGCGCACATTCTGGAACGCCGAAGCGCGCGACCTGAACCCGCGGAACGCACGCGGCTCATCCACCACCAGCTGGATGCTGGTGCCGCATTCCTCGTTCACGGCGTCCGCGGCGCGGCGCAGCTGGCCGATCAGCTCCTCAGGCAGCGGCCTGTCCAGGTACTGGCGAACGGAGTGGCGCTCTTCCATCGCGCGAACGAGGGCGCTCTGACTGGAAACGAAGGGGACGATGTCCATGGCGCTCATTCCTATCCGGCATTCTGGGCTGCGGCGGCCGCAGGGGGTGCGGGCTGCACGCCCAGGTTCGCGGCGAATCCTTCATCAATGAGGCCCTGCGCGGCCAGGTCACGCCCGATCTGCACGTATTCGCGGGCGTTTTCCGCCAGACTGGCCACTTCCTCAGGCGTGAGCGCGCGCACGGCTTTCGCGGGGGAGCCGATCACCATCATCTCATCCGGGATATCCGCTTTGCCGGTGACCACCGCGCCCGCGCCGATGAGGCAGCGCGCGCCCACCTTCGCGCCGTCCAGCACAGTGGCGCCCATGCCCACCAGCGTGCCGTCCCCGATGGTGCAGCCATGCACGATGGCGCCGTGGCCCACGGACACGTCCGACCCGATCACCGTGTCCGCTCCCAGGGGCACGTGGGCGCAGGCGTTCTCTTGGAAGTTCGTGCGCGCGCCCACGATGACGCGGCCGCCGATATCTCCCCGCAGCGCGGCACCGAAGAGCACCGTGCAGTCTTCGCCCAGCTCAACGTCTCCGATCACAGTGGCGTTGCGTGCGATGCGCGCCGTAGAAGCTATCTTCATGCAAGAATAATCCATGGCATCCTCCTTGGGTCTGGAAGGATGGTAGCGCACGCGTGCGGCAGTGAACCTTAAAACTCTCTGAACCCAGCCGCCGCGGTGCGCTTTCCGGCGAACGTGGCCGCGCATCTGCCCTATCATGGGGCGAAACCGATCTGGCGAAAGGGGCTTTCATGGCGGAACGAAGCGGGCAGCGCACAGCGGAGCGCGAACAGCGTGCGCAGGAGGCAGCGAAGCATCTGGGACTCATGAAGGGTGCGTTCGCCAAGGAAGCCCAGGCCTCCGCTGACGGTGCCATCATCTACGAAGAGGGCGTGGGGCGCGAATTGCCGCTGCCAGAAGCGAAGGCGGAGGCCACGGTCACGCGTGTGGTCACCAGCTTCGTGCCGGAGGCCATCTGGCGCGACGGCGAAGGCAAGGTGTGCGTGGTGGACCCGGCGTCCTTCACGCGGCCGGGCGGCGCCTATGAGGACGGCGCGTTCGGGCCGGAGCAGATCCTCTGCTCAGAGAGCGATTTGTATCCGGTGCTCTGCGAACTGAAGGAAGATTTCTACGACAAGAACCGCGACTACCGGCGCGGCATGCTGTTCACGGACCGTGCGGTGCTCTGCCCGGATGTGGTGTTCCTGCGCGGCGGGTCCATCAAGAAGGCGGACGTCATCGTCATCTCCGAACCCATGCGCGCCCGGGCGCTGGAGAACCATCGTTCCGAACGCGAATGCGACAACGCCCTGCGCACGCGCGTGGAAACGCTGCTGCGCGTAGCGGCGGCCAGCGGGGCGGACACGCTCATCCTGGGCGCGTTCGGCTGCAGGCGGCTGGGCTATGACCCGGCGCAGGTGATCGGGCTGTTCCAGGAGTGGTTCGCGAAGCATCCGGGCGTCATCCCGCAGGTGGTGTTCGCGGTGCCGCGCGCGTACGTGGATGCGTTCCGGGAGGCGTTCGACCCGGTGGTGGAGGAAGCTGTGGTGGAAACGGCCGTCGATGAGGACGAAGACGCCGAAGAGGATTGGCGCTCCGTGGAGCTGCCGGAGGGCGTGACCCTGCGATAGGCGCGTACGTGCGAAAGGGACGTCCCAAATCGCACATAGCAAAAGGGTGACGTGGATATGCAAAAGGGACATCCCAAATTGCACATAGGATGAGTCTTTCAGTGCTCAATCTCTTTTCCTATGTGCAATTTGGAACGTCCCTTTCGCACATCCGGAGCGTCCCTTTCGTACAAAAAAAAGGGGGGTCAGGTGTTGGCGATGCGGCTGTTGGGCGTCTTCGGTTCACGTTCGGCCAGCAGGCCCTGGCGGTAGGCGTCCACCAGCTGGGTGAGGTCATCCACGCGCTCTTGCAGGCGGCGGCCCGTGTCCGTGTCCGCCACCAGCGTGCGATCGTCCACGCGTTCCACCACGCGGCGTGACGAGTGGATGTCAACGCCGTTGTCCAGCGCGTCCTGCTTGGAGAAGTTGGGTTCGTGCGCGGCCAGCACGAAGCCGTAGGAATTGGATATGAGCGTGTACCCGGCGATGCCGGTGGTGGGCTGGTAGGCCTTGGAGAAGCCGCCGTCGATGGTCAGCACGCGGCCGCCGCACTTGACCGGGTCCTCGCCGTCCTTCGCCTTCACGGGCACATGTCCGCAGACGATGCGCGACGTTTCCGGGTCAAGCCCGAAATCCTGGAAGATGCGCCCCATGGCCTCTTCGTCATCCTGAAGGGAATAGAACGGGTTCTTCACCTCTTTGCGGGCGGCTTTGTCCTCTATCAGGTACAGTTCGAATGTGGCCATCTTGCTCTTGGCGAACAGGGGGGAGGCGGGCGCCAACCAGAGCCACCAGAGCAGATCCCGGCAGCGCGCGCGTTCGGCCTCGTTTTCGCTGAAGAAGGCGCTGCGCACGCAGTGCTCCAGCGCGTCATACAGCGCCCGTCCGCTCAGGCGCTCCCCGAACACCTCCGCTTCCATGAGCGTGCCGTCTTCGTTCAGCGGCACGCTGGCGTGGAACATGAGCGTGCCGGAATCTATCTTGTAGAGGCTGCCTTTCTCCAAGAAGAGCTTCATGTGGCGTTGCAACTTTTCGCTGGAGAGGAACGATTGCGAAAGCCGTTCCATGACGGATTCCTCTTCCGGGGTGAGGCGATAGGGATCCGCTGGGTCCACGGTGGGGAACATGGTGTCCGTGAGCGCGTATTCCGTTCCGTCCACGGTGACAGTGCCGCGTTCGTGGTCTATCTGGTGCAGCAGCCGGCGGCTCTCCAGCCCGAAGCCGGGGTTGGCTTCGATCAGCTGGCCTTCCACCTTGAACTGGATGATGGCCATGGCCTTCTGGATCTTGCGGCTGACCTCCAGCTGGCGCTCCGGCAGATCCGGGTTGCCCTTCAGGCCGAACGCTGCGCAGGGGTCATCCGCGTAGGCTTCCAGCGCGAAATCTGCCAGCGGCAGGATGTTGATGCCGTAGGCGTCTTCCAGGATGGAGAGGTTGCCGTAGCGCGCGCAGTTGCGTACCACGTGCGCGATGCACCCTAGCTGTCCCAGGCTGGCGCCCATCCAGACGATGTCGTGGTTGCCCCACTGGATGTCCAGGCAGTGGTAGTTCGCCAGCGTGTCCATGATGGCGTCCGGTGCCGGGCCGCGGTCGTAGATGTCACCGATGATGTGCAGGTGGTCCACGGAGAAGCGCTGAATGAGCCGGCAGAGCTCCTCCACGAACGCCTCGGCGCGCCCGGTGTCAAGGGCGGCCTGGATGATGGCGCGGTGGTAGGCGTCCCGGTCGACGGCGATGTTCGTTTCGTTCATCAGCTCTTGGATGGCGTAGGCGAACTCCGCCGGCAGCGCTTTGCGCACCTTGGAGCAGGTGTACTTGCCGGATGCCTGTTTGCAGAGCGCGATCAGCGCTTCAATGGTGCGCACGAACCAGGCGCGGCGCTCGGTCCCGTTGGGCAGCGTGGCCAATTCGCGCGCCATCTTCTCATGGGGGTAGCAGATGAGCGTCACCAGGTCCCGCTTCTCTTCTTCGGCCAGCGCGGTGCCGAACGCGTCCTCTATCTTCAGGCGGATGGAACCGGAGCCGTTGCGCAAAAGGTGGGAGAACGCTTCGTATTCGCCGTGGATGTCAGAGGCGAAGATCTCTGTGCCCTTCGGCAGATTGAGCACCGCGGAGAGGTTGATGATCTCAGCGGTGGCTTGCGAGATGTTCGGGAAGGACTCAGAGAGCAGTTGCAGATAGCGGAGGTTCGCGTGTTCCATGGTGCTCCTCAACGGTGCGGCGAAGGTCCAACGGATGCGTCCGATTATCGCATGGATCATGCGCGGCGCTGGCACGCTCTCCGGCAGAGGCCCGTCGGCTTCCGGGATGTGCAAAAGGGACGTCCCAAATTGCACCTGCGAGGTTGCCTGATGTGCAAAAGGGACGTCCCAAATTGCACATAGGATCGCCTGACGCTGATGTGCAAAAGGGACGTCCCAAATTGCACATAGGAACTGTCTTTCAGTGCTCAATCTCTTTTTCTATGTGCAATTTGGAACGTCCCTTTTGCACATCAGAAAAGCCCCAAGCGGGAGGCCTGGGGCTTGAACGGGCGCAGGTTGCCGTGAAGGCGCGCGGCTACATCTGGGTGGAGAGGAACACCTGGGTGCCCATCTGCTCCAGTTCGTCCTGGAGGTCTTCCAGTTCGTCCACATGGCGGTCTTCGTCCATGAGGATCTGCTTCAGCTTGTCGCGCGTGGCGTTGTCTCCCACTTCAGAGGCCAGCTTGATGGCGTCGTTGTAGTCTTTGATGGTCTGCACCTCAGAGGCGTGGTCGTTGTCCACCTGCTCCTGCACCGAAGAGCCGATGTGCATCTCATTCAGGTTGGACACGATGGGCTTGCCCTCCAGGAACAGGATGCGCTCGATCAGGTGCTCTGCATGGTGCATCTCTGTGATGGCGCGATCCTTGAAGTTCTTCGAAAGCTTCTCATACCCCCAGTCTTCGCACATCTCCGCATGGACCATGTACTGGTTGATGGCGGTCAGTTCCCCCTCAAGGAGGTAGTTCAGTTTGTCGATGAGCTCTGGATTCCCCTTCATGATGATGCCTTTCTGTGCGTTCGGTAACGGATGAAACCCAGCATAGGCCGGGCGTGCAGCGTCGGGCCGGCCCGCTGGTGTTCGTTTCCTTCCTGCACCCGTTCGTCATCCGGTCTGTTGATTCGGCGCTTGAGCGCGCCGGAAAAGGTGAAGAAGCGGTTACGGTTGATTCGCGCCTTGCTGTCAAGTGCGGCGCAGCGGCCGCGGCGGTTGCGGGGCTGGGCCAGAATCCGTGGGACGCATGAGGCGGCGCAGGCGGCAGTGAAGGAGCAGTGGATGGAAACCGGCAGCGTCAACAGCTTCCTCGTCCTGATCTCAGGAGATATAGACAACTTCATGTACACCTACATCCTGGTGGCGGTGCTGGTGTTCACGGGCGTGTACTTCACGGTGCGCACGCGCGCAGTGCAGGTCCGCTATCTCAAGGACATGGTCACGCAGCTGCTCGAGAAGCGCGTGAATCCGGGTGGCCGCGCCATTTCATCCTTCCAGGCCATGATGGTGTCCACTGGTTCGCGTGTGGGCACGGGCAACATCGCCGGCATCGCTACGGCGCTGGCCACGGGCGGTCCGGGAGCGCTGTTCTGGATGTGGGCCATGGCGCTGGTGGGTGCGGCGTCCGCATTCGTGGAATCCACGCTGGCGCAGATCTGGAAGGTGAAGGAGAAAGATGGCGAATTCCGCGGCGGCCCGGCGTATTACATCCAGCAAGGACTGGGCAAGCGCTGGATGGGCGTGCTGTTCGCGGTTTCGCTGATAGCTTGCTATGCTGTGGGCTTCAACGAGCTGCAATCCTTCAACGCGGCCTCCGCACTTGAGTACTACATCCCGGATTACGCCACGAACGGCGCGGCGGTGGTCATGGGCGTAGTGCTCACGGTGCTTTCTGCGCTGGTCATCTTCGGCGGAGCGAAGCGCATCTCCGTCATCAATTCCTGGGTGGTGCCCATCATGGCGCTGGCGTATATCGCTCTGGGCGTGTGGGTGACGGTGAGCAACTTCGCGCTGCTGCCGGAAGCGTTCGGGATGATGTTCGCGTCCGCCTTCGATTTTCAGGCCATCTTCGGCGGCTTTGCCGGATCTGCCGTCATGCTGGGCATCAAGCGCGGCCTGTTCAGCAACGAGGCCGGCATGGGGTCAGCGCCGAACGCGGCAGCCACGGCATCCGTTTCGCACCCGGTGAAGCAGGGGCTGGTGCAAACGCTTTCGGTCTACATCGACACGCTGTTCATCTGCACGTGTTCAGCCATGTTGGTGCTGGTGTTCATGGTGGAAGACCCTTCCACTGCGGCCGGGCTCAACGGCATGCCGCTGGTGCAGATGGCGGTGAAGCATTTCACGGGGGATGTGGGCATCGCGTTCATCACGGCGGCGGTGTTCCTGTTCGCCTACACCAGTCTGATCGGCAACTACTTCTACGCGGAATCCAACTTGAAGTTCATCACCGGCGAGAAGCCGAAGCTGGTGTTCTGGTTCCGCATCGTGTGCCTGGCCATCATCTTCGCGGGCTGTCTCAGCAGCTTCGATCTGGCCTGGAACGTGGCGGACATCCTGATGGGCGTCATGTGCATCATCAATCTGGTGGCCATCCTGCTTCTGGGCAAATGGGCGCTGAAGTGCCTGGATGACTATGCGCGCCAGCGGAAGCTGGGCGTGAACCCGGTGTTCGAGGCTGCGTCCATCCCCGGGCTGCCGCCGTGCGAATGCTGGAACAGCCGGTTCGATCTGATCGTAGAGGCGAAACAGGTGGAGAACCGCCAAACGGAACTCGACGAGGTGTGAGGGGAAGTGTCTGCGAAGGTGACTGCACAGGGGACGGTTCTCTGTGCAGTTCCGTTCCCCTTGCCGCTCTTCCTCAGCTGACCGCAGGCGGGCGGAGGGGTTGCTGGCTAAATTACGTTC
>CANSWY010000041.1 GCA_947650915.1 uncultured Eggerthellaceae bacterium
TGAGGAAGAGCAGCGAGGAGAACGCGTTCGAAAGCGCGTTCCGAGCAAGACAAAGGCTAAAGCCTTTGCCGCGAAGGGCACGCGGACGATGGTCTCCCGTTCGGAAGACGAAGACCTACGGCATCAGGCGGCCTGCTGAACGGCGGCTTCGTCCACTGCCTGCTCGGCAGCGTTGTCTTCGCCGCTGTCCGTGTCAAGCTGCACCGTCTGCTTCTCACCGTCTTCCCCGATGATGGAGTACACCGTGTTCATGCCCTCCGTCTTCAGATACGTGAACGTGATGGGATCCCCTACCTGGTACGTCAGGATGTTGATCAGCCCCGGCAGCGCGAAATCGTACAGCACGTTCTCATCGTCTATCACGCAATAAAAATGCGAGTTGCCGTCGATCACCGCCTGCGCCACCGCCGTGATGGTGCCCGTCTTCTGCTCCACGTCCGTCAGGTCTGTCTCATTCGACAGCACGCCATTGGTGGCCAGCAGTGCCTCGTAGGCCGTCTGCGTGTCCGCCACCGTGTCGCCCACGGCCACGTTCTGATAGCGCTGGATGTCGATCATGGCGAACTTCTTCGGCAGCGCCGTGGCATCCTTCAGCGCCATGAAGTACGTGGGCTGGTTCGCCACGTTGATGAGCAGCGGGAAGCTGGCTGTGTAGCGCAGGTTCTGCACCTGACCTTCGGCGGAGTTCATGGCGGACGCCTCCGTGGCACCGGACACGCTGTAGAAGTGCGATTCAGCCGTGCGCTGGTTCACCAGCACGAAGCCGATGATGGAATTGTCGGCCGTGGCGGAGGTGACACCGGTGTAGACCCACACATCATCATCCTTGGCGATGTAGTTGTAGCCGGTGGCTCTATCCGTGCCCGGCGTGGTGCGCACCACGCCCTCCTGGCCCAGGAACGAATTCAGCCAGCCGTTGTTGTACGCGCCGTACCAGTTGTACTGTTCGATCAGCAGCTCCGCCGGGAACACGCGGTCCACCCACTGCGGCACTTCGCTGATGGGCATCTCCGTGCATTCGCCGGACGTGGCGTCGCAGAGGACCACTTTATCGATGGTGTAGCCGCCGAACAGACCGATGGTGAACGTGCGCACGGGGCAAATCCACCAGGCATGGCCGTCATCGTCTATCTCAAAGGAGAATTCGTCGAAGATGTAGAAGGGGTACTTGAGCTGCACATACCGGTCTATGTTGCGCGCCAGCGGTTCGCTCTGCGAATAGTAGATGGGGTTGTCGCCCAAACGGACGATCTCCGCGTCCTGCGTGGTCATGTTGACCAACGAATAGGCAGGGATGCCGCCTTCGCGGTTCGTGAACCACTTGAACAGGTCAGCGTAGCCCAGCGGGCTCACGCGCACAGGCGCGCCCTGGAAGTTGATCTGGCTGTAAAGACTGGAGATCTCGAACTGGCTCACGTATTCCGGGATGGAACCCATTTCGCGGTCGCCGATCTGGATGGCGGATTCGCGGTCGATCACCGGGATCTGGTTGTAATCAACCTCATGGATGTCCTGCGCGAAATCAAGCGTGTCCGTCTTCAGCACGTTCGAATACTTCTCCGCGTTGCCGGGAATGATGGCGTTGGAGAACAGGCCGCCCAGAAGTCCCACCACGATGATGGCCACCGGGATGAGGAAGAGCACCGTGCAGCGCTTTTGCTTGCTGGGGCTTTTCTCGTACTTGCCGCCGCCGGTCTTGTAGTTCTGGCGACGATAGTAGAAGAACACCGCGAGAACCAGGCAGATGGCACCGATGATCATCCAAAGGTCCACCGAGTTCAGGCTGATGGGCGGATGGAACCACCAGTAGGCCGCCGCCAGCACCAGCAGCACCACGATGGCCAGCACCACCCAACCCACTTTGCTCTTCGGGCCGTGCACGTCATCCAAGAACGACAGATCTATGTGCGGCGTGGTGCCGCCCCCTTTGCCACCCTTGCCCTTGCCGGCGCCTTTGCCGGCGCCTTTGCCTGCACCGGCGCCCGCGCTGTCCGCGGTGCCCGCATCCGCAGCGCCTCCGTTGCCGCCGATGCTGTCCGTGTTCACGCCCGATGCGCGCAGCGCCTCCAGCAGTGAGTCAAGCCCTGATGCCATGCGTCTCTCCGATGCTCGAAATTGATTTGGGACATGGTACCGTAAAATGACACGTCCGCTTCCGTAAGGAATTCAGGTTGGATGTGCAAAAGGGACGTTCCAAATTGCACCCGTGGGGTTGCCTGATGTGCAGAAGGGACGTTCCAAATTGCACATAGCGGCTGTCTCCCGAATGTGCAAAAGGGACGTTCCAAATTGCACATAGGATAAGCCTTTCAGTGCTCGCTCTCTATTCCTATGTGCAATTTGGGACGTCCCTTTTGCACATCCTTGCGCGCGGGGGCTAGACCAGGGAACGCAGGACGTATTGGAGGATGCCGCCGTTGGCGAAATAGGCGCCTTCCGTGGGGGTGTCTACGCGCACCTTCACTGGGAAGCTGCCCTGGGTGCCGTCGGGCCGGATGAACGCCACCTCAGCTTGCGCGGGGTTCGGCAGACCGCCCGAGAAATCCACCGCCTGGATGCTGAACGCTTCATCACCCTTGAGGCCATGCGTCTCCGCGCTGTCGCCGTCCAGGAACTGCAGCGGCAGGATGCCCATGCCGATGAGGTTGGAGCGGTGGATGCGTTCGAAGCTCTCTGCGATGACCGCGCGCACGCCCAAGAGCTTCGGCCCCTTCGCCGCCCAGTCACGGGATGACCCGCTGCCGTACATCTTGCCAGCCACCACGATGGCGGGCACGCCTTCAGCCTGGTAATGTTCCGCGGTTTCGAACACCGTGGAAATCTGGCCGGTCAAGAAGTCCCGCGTCCAGCCGCCCAACTTGCCCTCCGCCAGCTTGTTCGCCAGCTTCACATTGGCGAACGTGCCACGCGCCATGACCTCGTGGTTGCCGCGGCGGCTGCCGTAGGTGTTGAAATCCGCTTCGGCCACGCCGCGCTGGCGCAGGTAGTCCGCCGCCGGCATGTCCAGCGCGATGGCGCCGGCCGGGGAAATATGGTCCGTGGTGATGAAGTCCCCCAAGAACAGGAGCGCCCGTGCCCCTTCGATCACATCCGGGGCGCTGGAATCAGAGGCCATGTCGTCGAAGAAGGTGGGGCGGCGCACATAGGTGGAGGCCTCCGCCCAGGTGAACACCTCTGACGGCTCCGCCGAAAGCGCCTGCCAGGACGCGTCCCCCTCGTACATGCCTTCGGTCCCCTGCGCGTACAAGTCAGCCGTCACGTGCTGCCGCACGGCGGCGCTCACCTCTGCCTGGTCCGGCATGATGTCCGCCAGGCGCACTTCGGCACCGGTCCCATCCACGCCCAACACGGCCGTTTCCAGATCTGCGTCCATGGTGCCCAGGATGGCGTAGGCGATAACGTGCGCCGGCGTGGTGAGGTAATTCTGCGAAACGTCCGGAGAGATGCGGCCTTCGAAGTTGCGGTTGCCCGAAAGCACGCTGGCCAACTCCACCTGACTGGCCACCTCATGCATGGGCTGCGCCAGTGGGCCGGAATTGCCGATGCAGCTCATGCAACCGAACCCGCACGTGTAGAAACCCAGCTGTTGCAGGGCACCCGTGCAGCCCGCGCGCTCCAGCAGCAGTTCTGTGGCATGGCTGCCCGGTGCCAGGATGGTCTTCACCCAAGGTTGAGCGCGCAGGCCACGCTCCGCCGCCTTCTTCGCCAAGAGACCGGCCTGCAGCATCATCTCTGGATCCGTTGCGGTGGTGCAGCTGGTGACCGCAGCGATGGCGATGGAGCCATCCGTGACTTCGCACGTCTGGCCATCCATTTGCACGGTGTGCGGCGTGCGCTCAAGGCCACGCTCTTCGCAGAGCTGGCAGAAACGGTCGTGCACCCGCCCCAAGTCCATGCGGTCATGGGGACGGGAGGGTCCGGATACGCTGGGGCGGATGGAAGACAGATCCAATTCGATGACGTCCGCGTACTGACGGCCATCTGCGCCGTCCGTGTTCCAGAAGCCCTGCGCCTGGGCGTAGGCCTCCACCAAACGCACCTGATCCTCCGTCCGTCCGCAGATGCGCAAGAACTCCAGTGTGCGCTCGTCCGCCGGAAAGAGGGTGCAAGTGCTGCCGTATTCCGGCGTCATGTTGGAGATGGCGGCGCGTTGCTGGGCGGAAAGCGCCGACACGCCCGGGCCGAAGCATTCCACGAAGCAACCGACCGCGCCCTTCGCACGCAACAATTCTGCGAAGGCGAGCGCCACGTCCATGGCCGCAACCCCTGGTTGCAATTCGCCGGTCAGACGGATACCGATGACCTTCGGCACCAGCGTGGTGATGGGCTGGCCCAGCGCAGCAGCCTCGGCTTCGATGCCGCCCACGCCCCAGCCCAGCACGCCGATGCCGTTCGCCGTGGGCGTATGGGAATCCGTGCCCACCAGGGTGTCGAAATATGCCACGTCCGCCTCTTCCGCATGCACGGACGTGACCACGTTCGCAAAGCATTCGATGTTCAGCTGATGGCAGATGCCCTGCTCGGGCGGCACGATGCGCACGTTCTTGAAGGAAGATTGCGCCCACTTGAAGAACTCGTAGCGTTCCTGGTTGCGCCCGAATTCGATGCGCGTGTTCTGAGCGAAGGCATCCGCGGTGCCCGCCACATCTGCAATGACCGAATGGTCTATGACCAGATCGCAAGGGATGTTCGGGTTGATGCGCGCCGGATCGCCGCCGATCTTCGCGAATGCCTCACGCATGACCGCGAAATCAACGAACACGGGCACACCCGTGAGATCTTGATACAGCACGCGCGCGGGCATGAACTCCACTTCGTCCCCGGCATCCTTCGCGTCAGCCGCGGCCACGATGCGCTGCGCCATGGAAGCCGCATCTGCACCGTCCACGTTGCGCAGGACGTTCTCCAGCACCACCTTGAGCGAATACGGCAGCCGCCCATGCCCCGCCACCTGACTGACCGGGTAGAACGTGTATTCCTTGCCGTTCACGTCCAGCGTAGATCGGAACATCTCGGCCATGGGACCTCCTCGTGCATCAATGTCATTTGACAGCAGGCTGAAGCCTGCGCTACGAAAGCCTCTTTACTGCCCGCTCTCCGCAGCAAAGGCTTCAGCCTTCGCCTTCATCAGAGCTCACGCACTACAGCGGCGGTGAATTCCGTGCAGCTTGCGGCTGCCTTCGCTTGGCCTTCAGTGCGGCGGATATCGCCCGTCAGGAATTCGCCCTTCGCGTACACCGCGCGGATGGCCTGCCGGATGCGGTTCGCCGCGCTCTGTTCGCCCAGGTGATCCAGCATCATGGCGGCGGACAGGATCTCCGCCGTAGGGTTCGCCAGGTTCTTGCCCGCGATGTCCGGTGCAGAGCCGTGCACCGCTTCGAACACCGCATAGTCCCGTCCGATGTTCGCGCCCGGCGCGATGCCCAAGCCACCCACGAGGCCCGCTGCCAAGTCACTGGCGATGTCCCCGTACAAGTTCGGGAACACGATGACATCGAACTGGGATGGGTCCATCACCATGTTCATGCAGAATGCGTCCACGATCTTGTCATCGAACGCCGTCTGCGGATGATGGGCGGCCACTTCACGCGCCTCGCGCAGGAACAGACCGTCAGAATGCTTCATGATGTTCGCCTTGTGCACGGCCGTGACCTTGCTGCGGCCATTCCGTTCGGCGTAGTTGAACGCGAATTCCGTGATGTTGCGCGTGGCCGTGATGGAAATGGGCTTGATGGAAACGCCAGAATCCTCACGGATGACGCCCTTGCCCATGCGGTCCACGAACGCGATCAGCTCGCGCGCCTCTTCGGTGCCTTCCTCGAATTCGATGCCCGCGTACAGGTCTTCGGTGTTTTCGCGCACCACCACTAGATCCACGTCATCGTAGCGGCCACCCGCGCCCGGGATGGACACGACGGGCCGCAGGTTCACGTACAGATCCAGCGTTTTGCGCAACGCCACGTTCACGCTGCGGAAGCCGGTGCCCACCGGCGTGGTGACCGGCCCCTTGATGGCCACCTTGTGCTGCTTGATGGCTTCGATGGTCTCGTCCGGCAGCGGCGTGCCGAATTCGTCGATGACCGCAACACCTGCCTTCGCGATGACCCAATCCACCTGCGCACCGCTGGCCGCCACCACGTCCTGCATGGCGGCAGAGGTTTCCAGCCCGATCCCGTCACCCGGGATCAGGACCACTTCGTGACGCGCCATGTCCGCTCCTTATTTCGCCAGATTGTCTTCGATCTGCGTGGCCAGCTTCTTCAGCTGCCCCTTGCCGTTGTCCGCATCGAACTTCATGCGGGCAGCCAGCTCCTCCTTCACTGTGGGAGAGAGTTTGCCAGCCGAGAAGCTGATGACGCCGCCCAGCATGTCATGGAACTCAAGATCGCCGTGATAGCACTGGATGCCTTCATCGATGAGCGGCCATACCTTCTCCGACCGGTTCTCTGTGGTGGCACCGAATGTGCAGAGGAAGCGCATGGCCGCCAGACGCAGCGGACCGGAATCTTCGTCGAACAGCGCGGTCTCCGCGCCCACCAACGCCTTTTCGCAGGTGCGCGCATCGAGCGGCACCAATTCGGTGAGGGCATCCAGCACTTCCCAACGCGTCTGCGCCTCAGGACGGTTCAGCGCGTCCATGATGTCCGCCAGATGCGGGACCAGCTTGTCAGGGCTTTCCTTGGCCACCACCGCGATGACCGCCGCGGAAGACTGGCGTTCACGGCGAGAAGAGCCGGACAGATCAGCCACGTGCTTTTCCAGATTCTTCTTGTTCTTGATGGCGGAAGCTGCGGCTTCCTTGACGTCGTCGCTGCGAGTGCTCATGGGAAAAGCTCCTTAGGTACCGAACAGAGGGTGGATTTCTCCACAAGGTCTCCATTATATCGCAGCATCCAAGACAGATTCCGCAGGCAAAGGCGAACGCACGCAGCCCAATGTGCAAAAGGGACGTTCCGGATGTGCAAAAGGGACGTTCCAAATCGCACATAGGAAAAGAGAGGCTGTGCTGAATGGCTCATCCTATGTGCAATTTGGGACGTCCCTTTTGCACATCACTGACGTGTGGGGTGGAGAGCACGCAAAAGCGCCCCTCGCGGGCGGAACGTCCTAGTCTCCCATGGCCTTGCGCCACA
>CANSWY010000042.1 GCA_947650915.1 uncultured Eggerthellaceae bacterium
GTGGTTCACGTGGTTCCAGGACAGTTCGGAGATGTGCACCAGGCCGTCGATGCCACCCAGGTCCACGAAGGCGCCGAAGTCCACGATGGAGGACACGGTGCCCTTCAGGCGCATGCCCTTGGAGAGCTTGGAGAGGATCTCCGTGCGCTCCGCGCGGCGGCCTTCCTCCAGCAGCACGCGGCGGGAGAGCACCACGTTGTTGCGGTTGCGATCCATTTCGATGACACGGGCTTCGATCTCCGTGTTGAGGTACATCTCCAGGTCCTTCACGCGGCGCAGGTCCACCAAGGATGCCGGCAGGAATCCGCGCAGGCCGATGTCCATGATGAGGCCGCCCTTGACCACTTCGATGACCTCGCCCGTGACCGTTTCGCCGGCCTTGAACTTCTCTTCCACGCGGTTCCAGGCGCGTTCGTACTCAGCACGCTTCTTGGAGAGGATGAGGCGGCCGTCCTTGTCTTCCTTCTGGAGGACGAGGGCTTCGATCTTGTCGCCCAGGTTCACGATCTCAGACGGATCGATGTCCTTGCGGATGGACAGCTCGCGCGACGGGATGACGCCCTCGCTCTTGAACCCGATGTCCACCAGCACTTCGTCATGCTCGAGCTTCACCACCGTGCCGTCGACGAGATCGCCCTCGTCGAAGTCAGTCAGCGTGCCATCTATCATGGCATTGAGCTGCTCGTCCGAAACGTCGTCGAACTGGATTACGGAAGTGTTCTTGATCTCGGTCAAAACGGACCCCTTTCGCGGTACGGGGACCCTTTGCTCATGACGGATATTACTTACCATGTTCGTTTGCACATACGCTTAACGACAGTCTGTAAAAACCAACACGTCTCAAGGGCCTATAGTCTTCCTGTCTGCCATTTTTGACAGACTTGCGAAGTATAGCACCTAATGTTTCCCCGCCATTCAGGAATGCGCACGTTTTCAGGAACGTCAGTAGACCATGCCCATGGCTTCGCGGACCTCGTCCAGCGTGGCCTGCGCCACCTCCAACGCGCGGCGGTTGCCTTCTGCCAGCACGTCCTGGATGTAGGGGATGTCACGTTCCAATTCACGACGGCGTTCACGGATGGGCGCCAGATAGCCGTTCACGGATTCCGTGACATAGGCCTTGAGCGCGCCGCAGCCCGCGTCCCCGATCTCTTCGGCGATGTCCGCTTCCGCACGGCCCGTGGTGAGGGCCGCCGTGGTGAGCAGCGCGCTCACGCCCGGGCGCTGATCCGGATCGAACGTGACCCGGCGTTCGGAGTCCGTCTTGGACTTCTTGATGAGCTTCGCCGTTTCCTCGTCCGTGGCGGAAAGCGCGATGGCGTTGCCGTAGGATTTCGACATCTTGCGGCCGTCCAGGCCCGGGATCTCCACCGCTTCAGTGAGCAGGCCCACCGGTTCGGGGAACACGGGCGCGAAACGTTCGTTGAAACGGCGCGCGATCTGCCGCGTCTGTTCGATGTGGGGGAGCTGGTCCTTCCCCACTGGCACGATGTTGCCCTTGCAGAACAGGATGTCGCAAGCCTGATGCACCGGGTAGGTGAGCAGAAGGCCGGTGAGCGCATGGCCTGATGCGTCCTTTTCCGCCTTCACCGTGGGATTGCGCAGAAGCTCCGATTCGCTCACCAAGGACAGGAACGGCAGCATCAGCTGATTCAGCGGCGGGATGGCCGAGTGGGTGAAGATCATGGCACGTTCCGGATCTATCCCGCAGGCAAGGTAGTCAATCACCATGTTCAAGACGTTGTCATGGATGTCGCCGGTGTCGTCCCGGTCCGTGATGACCTGGTAGTCCGCGATGACGATGTTGGTGCGCACACCCGCATCCTGCAAGCGCACGCGTTCCTTGATGGTGCCGAAATAGTGGCCCAGATGCAAACGGCCCGTAGGGCGGTCGCCCGAGAGCATGACGAACCGGGACGGATCCTCCGCCAGTTCAGCCTTGACCTCATCGCTCATCTTCTTCTGCGCCAGGAACGTGTCGGTGCTTCCCATGATCGTCTCTCCTTGGTAAGAACGGGTCTGCCGGGCCGTCAGGCCTGGGCGTCCTGCTTGAGCGCCTGGGCCAGTTGATCAGCGCAGCTGGTGGGACGGCGGCCACAGGTGTTGCCTTCAAGGACGCCGATGACATCCTGCACCGGCATGCCGCTGATCAGCTTGGAGATGGCCTTCAGGTTGCCGTCACAACCGCCCATGAAGCTGACCTCCTTCACCACGCCATCTTCTGTTTCGATGTTGATCTTGCGCGCACAGACGCCCGTGGGCGTGTATTCGATCTTCGCCATGGCTTTCACATCTCCTCCCCGTGTTTTCGCCCCAGTATAAAGCAGCGCCGGAACGCGCGGTGTCTCAGAGCGCCACCTGCTGGATGTAGACGCTGTTGCGGAGCGCCTTCGCCTGGGTGCCGTCCAACTCTCCTGCGGCCTGCATTTCCCTGATGAGCTCCAGTTCCCGATTGAGCGCCTGGGCCTGCACATCCGCCACGGCATCGGAGGTGCGCCGCAGCTCCTGCAGGTGCGCGGTCACGGAGAACGGGATGAGGCTGCCCTCCTCCTCGAAGGTCTCTTCCGCAAGCTCCGCGGCCACATCCTCGATGCGGGCGTAGAGCCGGTCGCACCCGTCCGCCACGCTGCGCGCCCGCACCGCCACGTCCTTCGACGCGTGGGGCGCCATCTCCCGCAGCTGATCCGCATAGCGCTTCATCACGATGGCCGTGGCCGGTTCATCCACCTGATGCGATTCCTGGGCATCCGTCGAACGGCTCCCCGTGACCGCGCCCGTGTTCGGCGCGTCTTCGCGGATGGATGCGATCACGCCCTCCACCAGGCGGATCTCAGCATCCGTGCGTTCGCGGGTGCGCTTCGCTTCATGCTTGTGGGGCAAGAGCGCCGGCACGGCGAAATCAGCCAGCAAGAGCGTGCAGAGGATGACGCCCGCCGCCACCGAGACGATGGCCTCCCGCATGGGCGCGCCGTTGCCGAACAAAAGCGTTGCCGGCATCGTGAGCATGAGCGACAAGGTGATGGCGCCCTTCGGCCCCGCGAAGGCCATGGCCACGGCACCCTTGGGGGACGTTGCCGTGAAGGCGCTGCGCACCGTGCCGTTCGCGCGCTTCTCATGGACGGCATCCATGAGCACCACCCAGACGAAGCGCACGGCCTCCAGCACCAGCGTGATCAAGAGGACCGCGCCTATGAGCTCCGCCGCGCCCAGTCCGCCCTCTTCCACCGGATGCAGGATGCGCGGCAGCTGCATCCCCAAGATGACGAAGATGACGCCGTTCAGGATGAAGGAGAGCGTGTCCCACACTCCACGCGATTGCAGCTTCTGGTGGGCCAGCGCCGCGGAGGGACGGTGCGGCATGAGCGACATCACCAGCCCTGCGCACACCACCGCGATGACCGCACCGATGTGCAACTGGCGCGCCAAAAGGTAGATGCCGAACGGCAGCAGCAGCTCCAAGGTCACGTGCAGCGTGGGCGTGTCGATGCCAGCGCGACGGATGCCTGCGAACAGGGCCCAAGCGGCCAACCCCAGGATGGCACCGCCCACCATGCCGCCCAAAAGATCCAGCGCGAACTCCTCCCCTGCATGCGCCAAGGAGAGCGCGCCCGTGGCCGCCAGCCCTGCGCACAGCTGGAAGAGCACCGTGCCCGTCACGTCATTGAAGAACGCCTCGCCGGTGAGCAGCGCCTCATGGCGGCGTCCGAAGCGGTAGTCCTTCGAAAGCTCCGTCACGGCCACCGCGTCCGTGGACCCCATGGCGGCACCGAACGCGAACGCCAAGGAAAGAGGGATGGCGGGCACCAGCGCATGCAGCACCGCGCCGGTGGAGAAGGCGATGGCGAACACCAGGCCCACCGCCAAGGAGATGATGCCGAGGCGGTTCTTCCAAAGCGCCGCGGGGTCCGCGTGGCGCGATTCGTTGAAGTGCAGCGGTGCGATGAAGAGGATGAGCAGGAGCTCTGGATCAAGGCCGCTCTCCAGCGGCGTTGCCACGAAGAAGCCGATGAGCGCGCCCAGCGCGATCTGCACGAGCGGCAGCGACAGCGGCCGCACCAGCCTGTCCAAAATGCTTGAGGCCACCACCGCGGCCAGCAGGAACAACACCGATTCGAGCGCAGCCACCCGCGCCTCCTTCCCCTCTATGCGGAAGCGGAGATTCTAGCACGCAGGCGGAGGGTGACGAATGCGTGCAGGATGACGGGCACGCGCGGGCCGGCACACCGGGCTGTGGCATCATCTGCCCAGCAGACCATGCTGGGGCGCAGGGAAACAGGAGGAACCGCCGTGAAGACGTTGAGCATACGCGACATCATAGGACCGGTGATGATCGGGCCGTCCAGCTCGCACACGGCCGGCGCGCTGCGCATCGCGCTCATAGCGCGGCATCTGCTGGCGGCGGCCCCGGTCAAGGCCACGTTCACGCTCTACGGCAGCTTCGCCCGCACCTACCAGGGCCACGGCACGGACCGCGCGCTCCTGGCGGGCATGCTGGGCCTGTCCGCCGACGACGAGCGCATCCGAGATTCGTTCGCCTTGGCAGAGGAAGCAGGCCTCACGTTCGCATTCATCCCCGATGAGAACACGCCCTGCGACCATGCGAACACCGTGGACATGGAAGTGACGGACGCCACAGGTGCCGTGACGCGCGTGCGCGGAGAATCCATCGGCGGGGGCGCGGCGCGCATCACGCGCCTGAACGGCGTGGCCGTGGAGCTCACCGGCGAATACCACAGCCTGGTGGTGAAGCACCGAGACTGCCGGGGCGTGCTGGCGTTCATTGCCGCCTGCGTGGCGGAGACGGGCGTGAACATCGCCACCACGCGCCTGTTCCGCGAAAAGCGCGGAGAGGTGGCCTACACCGTGATGGAGACCGACGACGCCCTGCCTGCAGCGCTGGTGGACCGCATCGCCGCCGGATTTGAGGTGATGTCCGTCCACGCGCTGGCCAGCGACCGCTCCCGCGAGGAGTTCGCCCCGCTCACCCCTGAGGAGGAACGCGCCGCAGGCATGGAGCCCGAGGGTTTCGGCGCAGGAATGGATGCAGCGAAGGCCGCAGCGCTGTTCGAACGGCTGGATTTCCGCACCGGGGAGGAGCTGCTGGCGCTCTGCGAGGAGGAAGGGCTGCCCATCTCTGAAGCGGTCTGCCGCCGGGAGCGATGCCTTCTGGTGCAGGACGGGATCGCGGTGGACGACACGCACCGCTATGTGGATGACGTGTTGGCCACCATGCGCGCGTCCGTGGAAAGCGCCCTTGCAGACCCCCGTCCTTCCATGGGAGGCCTGATCGGCGGAGAGGCGGCGAAGCTGCGCGCCTACGCGGACCGTTCAGATGCGCTCTGCGATCCGCTGCTGGCGCGGGCAGTCACCTTCAGCATGGCCGTGCTGGAGACGAACGCCGCCATGGGACGGATCGTAGCGGCCCCCACGGCGGGTTCGGCCGGCGTGCTGCCGAGCGTGCTCTTCGCGCTGCAGGCAGAGCGCGGCCTGACCGATGCACAGCTGAACCGCGGTGTGGCCAATGCTGCTGCCATCGGCATGCTGGTCATGCGCATGGCCACGGTGTCAGGGGCCGAAGGAGGATGCCAGGCGGAAGTGGGCACCGCCAGCGCCATGGCGGCGAGCGCTGCCACGGAACTCATGGGCGGCACGCCCGCCCAGTGCCTGGCAGCTGCCGTGAATGCCCTGTCCTGCATGCTGGGGCTCGTGTGCGACCCGATCGGCGGCCTGGTGGAGGCGCCCTGTCAGAAGCACAATGCCGCCGGCGCTGCCAACGCCCTGGTGGCAGCCCAGCTGGCACTGGCGGGCGTGAGCAGCATCACCGCCTTCGATGAGACGGTGGCGGCCATGGATGCCGTGGGGCGGGCGCTGCCCTTCGAGCTGCGCGAGAGCGCCTTGGGAGGCTTGGCGGCCACCCCCAGCGCACGGGCCCGCTGCGCCATCTGTCCTGGCTGCGAAGGCTGACTCCCCCACACGCAGGATGTGCAAAAGGGACGTCCCAAATCGCACATAGGAATTGTCTTCCCGATGTGCAAAAGGGACGTCCCAAATTGCACATAGGATGAGTCTTTCAGTGCTCAT
>CANSWY010000043.1 GCA_947650915.1 uncultured Eggerthellaceae bacterium
GCGAAGCTGCCTGATGTGCGAACGGTCCGCCCCGAATCGCACCCGCGAAGCTGCCGGATGTGCAAAAGGGACGTCCCAAATTGCACATAGGAACAGTCTTCCAGTATGTATAGCCATTTCCTATGTGCAATTTGGAACGTCCCTTTTGCACATCCGGATGCCCCCCCTCTGCTATGTGCAATTTGGAACGTCCCTTTTGCACATCGTGACAAATGTCACGGTTGCGCCAGGCGGGCGTTCGCTGGAACATTGGGCGCGAGGAAAGGAGCGCTCATGGAACAGAGCACGCATCCGGTGCTCAAGGTAGAGAACCTGGTGAAACGCTACGGCCAGATGTTGGCGCTGGACCACTTGGATCTTGAGATCCAGCAGGGCGAGATCTTCGGCCTCCTGGGGCCGAACGGCAGCGGCAAGACCACGGCCATGAACTGCATCCTGCAACTGCTGACCTACGACAAGGGGACCATCCAGCTGTTCGGACAGCCCATGACCCCGACCAGCTATGACCTGAAGCGGCGCATCGGCGTGGTGCCGCAGAACGTGGCCGTGTTCGAAGAGCTGACCGTGCGGGAGAACGTAGATTACTTCTGCAGCCTGTATGTGGACGACGCGCGCACCCGCAAGGGCCTGGTGGCGGATGCCATCGAATTCGTGGGGCTGGAAGACTATGTGCGTGCCCGGCCCAAGAAGCTCTCCGGCGGCCTGCTGCGCCGGTTGAACATCGCCTGCGGGATCGCGCACAAGCCGGAGCTGGTGTTCTTCGACAAACCCACGGTGGCGGTGGATCCGCAGAGCCGCGCATCCATCCTGGACGGCATCAAGGAGATGAACGCGGCCGGGTCCACGGTGGTCTACACCAGCCACTACATGGAGGAAGTGGAAGAGATCTGCACGCGCATCATGATCATGGACAAGGGGCGGACGCTGGCTTGCGGCACGAACGAAGAGCTGAAAGCGCTAGTGGCCGCGGGCGAGAAGATCGTCATCGAAGCGGACGTGAGCGAAGCGGCGCTGCTGCGCCTGCGGAAGCTGGACCACGTGGTGCGCGCTGCCTATGAGGACGGCCGTCTAGAGGTGGCGTGCAGCAACGGGGAGCACAACGTGGCGGATGTTCTGGCGGAGCTTTCGCGTGCGCGCATCACGCCGGGGCGCATCTGGGCCGAACCGCCCACGCTGAACGATGTGTTCCTTGAGATCACCGGCCGGGAACTGCGGGACTGAGGAGAGCCTGTGCTGAACACGATCAAATGCACGGTGCTCACGCTCCTGCGCACGCCGGGGGTCATGGTGTGGTCGCTGGCGTTCCCGCTCATCATGCTGGGCATCTTCTCCATGATGTTCAGTTCGCTGGACGACATGGCGGATATGGACCCCGCGCCGTTGGCGGCAGTGCGTCCGGCGGCGGATGCGGATGCGAGCGCGAGCGGGAACGCGGACGGCATGGCGGCTGCGAAGGCGGAAGCGTTCGAAAGCCTGATGGACGCCGTTTCCACAGGTGATGACCGCCTGTTCACGCTCATGTGGATAGCATCCGCGCAGGAAGCGGAGGAGCTGGTCCGCGCTTCTTTGGCAGACGAACGGCCGCTTTTGGGGTACGTGGAGCTGGTGGACGACGTTCCGGTGGCGCACGTGCGGGATTCACTGTCAGTGCATACGATGGAATCCGCCGAAGCGCTGATCTTGACCACCGTGCTGGACGAATACGTGGCGCGCACCGAACTGGCGGCGCAGCTTCTGGCGGATGATCCGGCAGCGCTGGCGGACCCGCAGGTAGCGGCTTCGCTCTATGAATCCGTGCAGGCCACTGAACAGGTGGAGGTCACGCACAACCAACCGAAGGAGTCCGTGCGGTACTACTTCGCGCTCATGGGAATGGCGGCCCTGTTCGGCGGCAGCGTGGGGCTGGTGGCCGTGCAGCGGATGCGCCCGAACGCGTCTGCCCTGGGGGCGCGCCGCGCAGTGTCAGGCCTCAGCCATGGGCGGGCCATGGCTGCCACGCTGTTCGCCTGCTGGCTGGTGAACTTCGCATGCTTGACCGTGGCGGTCCTGGTCATGCGGTTCGTGGTGGGGGTGGACTTCGGCAACAGGGAAGGGGCGTGCCTTGCGGTCACGGCGACAGCTTCGCTCACGGCGCTTTCCTTGGGATGTGCGGTCTCCGCCATTCCGAAGCTGCCGGAGAGCACGAAATCGGGCATCCTCACGGGCGTCGTCTGCTTCGCGTCCCTGTTCGCCGGTCTGTACGGGCAGCCCACCATGGAGCTGGCGGACATGGTGGCGGCCAGCGCTCCGTGGGCGGCCTGGGTGAACCCGGCGGCTCAGATCGCGCAAGCGTTCTACAGCGTCATGTACTACGACAGCTTCGGGTCTCTGCTGGTGCATGTGGGCACGTTGCTGGTGATGGCGGCGGTCTTGTTCTTGCTGGCAGTGGGTTCGCTCAGGAGGCAGCGGTATGCGAGCATTTGAGTGCGCGCTGCGCATCATGCGCGGCAATGTGGTGTTCTTGCTGGTCTATATCGTGGGACTCAGTTTCATGGGGCTGTTCATGGCGCAGTCGCTGTCGTTTCCTGGCACCGATGAGATGCTGGATGAGAAGAGCGCCGCATTCTCTGTGGTGGATCGGGATGGCAGCGCTCTGACGAAAGGCTTGAAGGCGTTCTTGGAAGACCGGGGCGTGTCGGTCGTTGTTGAGGATTCGCGGCAGGCGATCCAGGATGCAGTGGCGAAGGGGCAGACGGATTACCTGCTGGTGGTGCCGGAAGGCTACGGGGAGGCGTTCCGAGAAGCGGCGCTGGCGGGGGAAGATGAGCCGCAGATGGAGGTGGTCTACAGCTACTACGCGGCGGAGGGAGCGCTGATGGATCAGGCAGTGGCGGCATATCTGAGCAGCGCGCGCACGCTGGTGCTGGCTCATCCTGACTGGACGCTCAGTGCAGTGGCGCAGGCGGCTGCCCAAGCCATGGATCAACGGGTTGACGTGCAGATGATCAGCACAAATGCCAGCGTGTCCGAGGCTGACCGCTTCGTGTTCTTCCTGCAATGGTCCACCTACACGCTGTTCGCAGGGATCGTGGTGTGCATCGGGCTTCTGATATCCACGGTGAATCGCGCGGATGTGCGTCGACGGAATCTTGCGTCTCCTTTGAGCTATGCGTCTTACAACGTGCAGCTGGCGCTGGCCTGCGCGGTCATCGCGGCGGCTGCGGTGGCGTGGACGTTCGCACTGGGGCTGGTGGCTTTCCCGGATGCGGTGCAGGCCATCGCGCCGGAAGGGCTTGCGCTCTGCGCGCTCACGCTGGCGGTCTATGCATCCATGGCGCTGGCGTTCGGTTTCATGTTAGGGCAGTTCGGCATCAGCGCGCTCATGTGCAACGCGTTCGGCAACATCTTCGGGATGCTGATCTCCTTCCTTGGGGGTGCATGGGTGGCGATCGATCTGTTGTCGCCGGGGGTGCAAGCGCTCTCGCGTTGGTTGCCGGGGTTCTGGTACACGGATGCGTGCCAGAAGGCGGCGCATTTGAGCGGCGGCGCGGGGTTGCAGGACGTGCTCACGGATGTGGGCGTGTTGGTGCTGTTCGCAGCGGCGTTCCTGGCCGTGGGGTTCGCGGCGGCGAAGCGGCGCTTGCAGACGTCTGAAGCTGGCGGCAATCGCGCCGCCGAAGCTGTCACCGTCTGATGTGCAAAAGGGACGTCCCAAATTGTACCCGCGAGGTTGCCAGATGTGCAAAAGGGACGTCCCAAATTGCACATAGGACAAGTCCTTCTGTGCTCATTCTCTTTTTCTATGTGCAATTTGGAACGTCCCTTTTGCACATCAAGCTGTTCGTATTCCGGCCCGAAAGTCACGAAGGGACGGAGGAGTGTGACCTTTTGTGGGTGCGCATACTTCGTTTGCGCACCCGTGCCTGGCATCTTTCGGGCGAACGGCCTGCGTGGGGATGAGCAAACGAGTTTGCTCATCCACGGATTCAACCAGGAGGTCACGAAGGGACGGAGGATTCGTGACCTTTTCGACCACAGAGGTCACGACGGGACGGAGTGTGACCGTTCAGCCGTATAATGGCGGCATGGTTGAGGCGCGGCCTTTGGCAAGCGGCGCCGCGGGAAAGGCGAGGTGCATGAAGAGATAGCGATGCCCATCGGGGCTCCCTGACACGACCAACCGTTCCGGTCGCGCTTCGGGCGCCGCATCGCTTCGCACTCGTGCTCTTTCCGTTCGCTCTGTTCGCGCCCAGCGCGGCCTTCTTCAAGGAGGCTGCCATGCAATTGAATCTGGATCGCATCTCTTATACGCACCCCTCCGCTGCCCATGCGGTGTTGGAAGACGTGAGCGTCACGTTCCCTCAAGGCTGGACGGGCATCATCGGGGACAACGGCTGCGGCAAGACCACGCTGGCGTCCATCGCTGCAGGGCTGCTGGCACCTGATGCAGGCGCGGTGGCACCGCGACTCTTCGGCGTCTTGTGCGCGCAGGACGCGTCACAGCACCCGGCTTCTCTGGAGGACTTCGCCATGGATTGGAGCCGTGATGCCGTGCGCATCCGCGAAGAGCTGGGAATCCACGAAGAGTGGCTCTGGGAATACGTACAACTGTCAGGCGGCCAACGGAAGCGCGTGCAGATCGCTTGCGCGCTCTGGGCGCGGCCGGACGTGCTGGTGATGGATGAGCCGACGAACGACGTCGACGCGCCTGCGCGCGAACGCATCCATGAAGTGTTGGCGGCATTCAAAGGCATCGGCATCCTGATATCCCACGATCGTGCGCTCTTGGATGGGCTGGTGCGCCAATGCCTCATGTTCGAAGCGGGGCGTGTGACCATGCGCTCTGGCGGCTGCACGGAAGCAATGGCGCAGGCAGCGGCGGAACGTGGGGCTCTGATGCGCGAACGTGCGGCGGCGAAGCGGGAGGCGGCGCGCTTGCAGGCCGAAGCGCTCCGCCGCAGCGACGAAGCGGCTCGTTCGAAAGCCCGGTTGAGCGCGCGGGGGTTGGGCAAGGGCGATGCGGATGCGCGCGAGCGACTGGGTCGTGCGAAGGTGACAGGCAAGGATGCCGTGGCAGGGAAGGCCTCAGCTGCTCTGGTGAAGCGGCTGGAGCGAGCAGCGTCCCGGGTGGAGGCCGCTCAGGTGGACAAGCGCTACGATGCTGTCATCAGCGCGCAGGGGCGCGTGAGCAAAGCCAAGCAGGTGCTGCACCTGGAGCGCTCGGTCCTGCGCGCAGGAAGCTTCACGCTGCAGGTGCCGGAGCTTTGGGTGGGCAGCACCGACCATGTGGGCATCCAAGGGGCGAACGGCGCAGGCAAGAGCACGCTTCTGCGAGCGCTGATGCAGCGTATGCCAGAACACGTGGAAGCAGCCTGGGTGCCGCAGGAGGTGGACGGGGTGCAGCGTCACCAGGCGCTCGGGCGCTTGCGGGCCTTGGACGCCGCGCGCCGTGGACAGGTGCTCTCTTTGGTGGCGCGGCTGAATTCCGATCCCGATCGGCTGCTGGAGGGGGAGGATGTGAGCCCGGGCGAACTGCGGAAGCTGTTGTTGGCCATGCAGCTGCTGGGCGAGCCGCACCTGCTTCTCTTGGATGAGCCCACGAACCATTTGGATATGAGTTCCATCGAGGCGTTGCAGGAGATGCTGGCGGCGTTCCCCGGGGCGCTGGTGCTCGTGAGCCATGATGAGCGGCTGCAAGAGGCGGCCTGCGGCATCCTCTGGACGCTCACCCGCACCGGCAACGAGTCAACCTTGTTCGTGTGACCGGATGGGTCACGAAGGGACGGAGGAGTTGCTGCGGGGGGATGAGCAAACGAGTTTGCTCATCCACGGATTCGACCAGGAGGTCACTGTGCAAAAGGGACGTCCCAAATCGCACCCGTGAGGTTGCCGGATGTGCAAAAGG
>CANSWY010000044.1 GCA_947650915.1 uncultured Eggerthellaceae bacterium
GGGACGTCCCTTTCGCACATCTGGCAACCGCCCGGGTGCGATTTGGGACGTCCCTTTTGCACACCCGGGGCCCCACGTGGCTGGAAGCGGTTGCGCAACGGTTCTCTGACAGCCTGCCCTGATGCCCTCTCCCGACGTATGATCGTCTCCAAGACCATAACGGGGCATGAGGAGGTGCGGGGATGAAGAAGGAGACGCTGGTCACCGGCTTTGCGCTCTTCGCCATGTTCTTCGGAGCCGGCAACCTCATCTTCCCGCCGTATCTGGGGATGGAGAGCGGCACCCTGTGGCCTTTGGGCCTGGCGTTCTTCGTGCTCATCGACGTGGTCATGGCATGCTTGGGCATCTACGCGCTGAACGCAGCCGGCGGCGGGGAGGTGGCCTTCCAGCGCACCATCGGCAAGCTCCCGGCGAACATCCTGAACACCGCGGCCATCGTCTGCACCGGCATCCTCATCGCCATGCCGCGCACCGCTGCCACCACCTACGAAATGGCCATCGTTCCCTCATTCGGCTCAGACATCCCCTTGCTCCCCTTCTCCCTCGGCTTCTTCGCGCTGGTACTCTTGCTCACCATCACGGAATCCCGGGTGGTGGACATCATCGGCAAGGTGCTGACACCGCTTCTGGTCCTGGGCATCAGCGCGCTGATCATCTGCGGCATCGCGAATCCGCTGGGACCCATCGGGTCGCCGCATTCTGACGCGGTGGTGCAAGACGGCATTTCAGCGGGCTACCAAGCCATGGACATCATCTGCGTCATCGGGTATTCCATCGTGCTGCAGAACGCCCTCAAAGATGACGGCATCAAAGAACGACACAGCCAGCTCAAGATCCTCACGCTCGCCAGCCTCATCGCCGGCGTGATGCTGACGCTGATCTACGGTGGCCTCACCTATCTTGGGGCAACCACCGGGCAGACCTTCGGCGCAGACTTGGACCAAGCGGCGCTCATCGTGGCCATCACCGATCAGCTGATGGGACGTGCGGGCGTCATCATCCTGGGCGTGGTGGTGCTGCTGGCTTGTTTGACCACCGCCATCGGCCTCATCAGCGCCACGGCAGAATACTTCCGCCAGCTCACCCATGACCGCTTGAGCTACCGGTTCGGCGTCATCTTCTGCATCATCGCAGGGATCCTCATCTGCAACCTGCAGCTGGACAACATCATCCGTTGGGCGTCACCTTTGCTCACCATGGTCTGCCCGCCGTTCATGACCACCATCGTGCTCATCCTCTTCGCGCGCTTCATCCCCACCAAGCGCGTCTACCAAGGAGCTGCACTGGGGGCATTCTTGGCGAGCGTGCCCTTGGCTCTCAATGATGCGTTCGGCATCTGGACGTTCGTGGAGAATGCGTTCCTGTTCAGCTACGGCTTCTCATGGCTGCCCGTGGCCATCCTGGGCGGCGTCCTCGGTGCTCTCATCGGCCACCTGGAACGCGAACGCACCTAGCGGATGTGCAAAAGGGGCGTCCCAAGTCGCACATAGGGATGGGTCTCCGGATGTGCAAAAGGGACGTTCCAAATTGCACATAGGGATGGCTGAACGCACTGAAAGACTGTTCCTATGTGCAATTTGGGACGTCCCTTTTGCACATCAGGCAACCTCACAGGTGCGATTTGGGACGTCCCTTTTGCACATCGCTCAGACGCAGGCGTCAGCCAGAGCTTGGAACAGGGGCGCGTGGTTCTCCAGATACTCCGGGTGCCATTGCACACCCAGGTAGAAGGCGCCGCCCGGTGCCTCCACGCCTTCCACGATGCCGTCCTCGCCCCACGCGTTCACGCGCAAAGGGGCGGCCAAGAGGTTCACGCCCTGATGATGGATGCTGTTGATGCGGCCCTGCTGATGCTCCGCCAGAATGGCGTCCAGCTGCGACCCTTCCACCACTGAAGCGCGTTCGCTGGTGTTCGCGTAGGGCTTTTCCTGCATGTGCTGCATCTCCGTGATGCCGCAGACGCGCAGGTCACGGTAGAGCGTGCCGCCCAAGGCAACGTTCAGCACCTGCATGCCGCGGCAGATGCCCAGCGCCGGGATGCCGCGGTCATAGGCCAAGCGCGCCAGCTCCAGCTCAAGCCCGTCGCGGTCCTCGGACACGGCCAGCAAGCCATCCAAACACGGGATGCTGGCAGCGCCCGTGCGCGAGACGACCTCGCGGCCATCCAGGATGACGCGCTCCTCTGCCGCCTCCACATTGTCCACGGCATTGCGCAGCGCATCGTCCACCGGACAGTGCACACAGCCAGAGGAATAGTCAGCCGCCCGTCGCGGCTTGCCGTACGGCCCGGGTGCGTTGGGCGTTGCAGCCGCTTTTTCAGGATGCAGGGTCTCGCGCACGTGATCCATGGTGACGTCCATGTAGAATTTGGGATGGATGTCCCCGCCGCCGGTGAACAGAAGGCCGTCCACCAGTCCGATCACCTCATGGGCCAACGCGCGATTCGCCTCCGCGCCGCCTGGCACCGGCGTGATGAGGATGGGCACCGCCCCCGTCTCCGCCACGCGGTTGATGTACTCCACGTTGACGCGCTGGAAATTATCCGCCTCGTTCAGCGTGGTGGTGATGCCGATGATCATCTGCGTTCCTCAGGTTGCCGGTCTGCTGAAACACCCATGATAGCCCACCAAAGCGAACGCGCGGAGCGCAGGAAACGCGGGGTTCGCACCCGCTCTAGGCTGTTTTCAAGCAGATATATGTCAGCGATACCCTCTCTCGCGCTTCAATTCGATGACTCGATCGAGCTGGCGTGAGAACTGCGCTGCGGCCCGTTCTCCAAACCAATCAGGGAGCAACTCGTTTTGACCGAGGATCGAGGCGATCTCATCGGTGAACCCTTGCAGGCGATCCTCATCGAACCAGTCATAATCATCCACGAGAGACAGTTGAACGGTCGGATATTCAGAAAACGGGCGTGATGTGTGGAAATAGATTCCCTCGCCTAGATCCGAAGGTCGCTGGGCATCGAAGTAAAAACATCTGCCATTATCGAACAACGGTGCCACTCCTACGAACTCCAGCGTATCCACATTGCGCAATAACCCAAGATTCAGATCATGCCTATCGGTGTTGCAGCTCAGAAAATCACAGATGATCATCTTTGCAAGATCCTGCTCTATCTCTTCTATTCCCAGATTCTTGCAGATGCGCACATAATCTCTGTATTCGTAGGGCTCTCCCGTTGGTTTCGCATAGCAAGCAAAAACATCACGAAGAGTGACCAACTGCATATCAGGAGCCACAAAACTAGGGCATGCAGAATGTGGTTTGCCGTCGATGATCTCTAATGAGTATGGCACGAAGTCAGCAGGCTCCAGCAAGCTTTCATACATACGAGCAGCAAGGACCTCAGCGAACGGTTCGCGTTCGCCGTTGCTTCCAGCCTTGATCAAGACGTTGGTCCCGTCTCTCCATTCCCACCACTTCTCCAGCATTCCTGGCGTGCCGCTGCCAGGGCCACCCCCGTCACGGTCACCTTCATATGCATTCTCGAAATAATTGATCGCATGCCAATCGAGCTCTGCGCCCTCTGGCTTGAACCAATATTGGTCTGTGAGATTCTGACCGAATGTTTTGAACAGCAACTCGGAAGCATCCGCAACGCCAGCGCGATGAAGGACGTCCGTGAAATTGATGCGATTTGAAGGGATATAACGGTCCGATATCCAAGACCCTAACGAGAACTCGCTCACGCGCCCAAAAGAATAAGACGCACCTACGGGAGCAAGCTCTGTAGCAACCCGCTCCCCGATCTTGGCTACTTGCTTTTTCTCATGATCGTATGCAAAATCCAACACGCGCTCATTCCTGCACATGAGGCTGCAAGCGCGTACCGCATCCTGATTCGCAGACTTTGAAGGACGGCCGGGTTTCGGCTTCGAAGAGATGCGCTGCTTCACTGACTCCTCATCGACCACCCACGTCTTGCCCACTCGCACTGCTTTGAGCTTATTGCTTTCTATGAGAGACGTAACGCGCCTCTGAGTGACATTCAACATCGCAGCCGCTTCAGCAGTTGACAACATGGAAAGATCCTTTGAACTAAAGCATTCCGAATAAAGAATATTTTAGTCTAACCAAGTTGTATTCTATCAACATTCCGAAAGCGGTATAGATTCAAATGCTAGCGCTGCACCCTCAGACGTTGAACTTGAAGTGCATGACGTCTCCATCCTGCACCACGTAGTCCTTGCCTTCTTGGCGCAGCTTGCCCGTCTCCCGGCAGCCCTTCTCCCCGCCGTTGGCCACGTAGTCTTCGAAGGATGCCGTTTCCGCCTTGATGAAGCCGCGTTCGAAATCCGTGTGGATGACACCGGCCGCCTGGGGCGCCTTCGCTCCCACCGGCACCGTCCAGGCGCGGCTCTCCGTCTCTCCGCTGGTGAAGAAGGATTGCAGGCCCAGAAGCGCATAGGCCTCGCGGATCAGGCGCGCCAGGCCGCTTTCGGGAAGGCCCAGCGCCTCCAGATACTCCTTGGCCTCAGCCGGGTCCATCTCCGCCAGCTCTGCGATGTCGGCTTCCACCTTCGCGGAGATGGGCACGGGCGTGCAGCCGTCGATCTGCGGAAGATCGGCGCCCGCATCCCCTTCGTCCACGTTCGCGATGTAGAGCATGGGCTTCATGGTGAGCAGATGCAGCTCATAGAGGGCATCCTGCTCTTCCTCAGAAAGACCCAGCGTGCGTGCGCGATGCCCTTCGTTGAGGCCCGCCAGCACCTTGCGGGCGGCCTCCAGCTTGGCCACGTTCGCCTTGTCGCGCTTGGCTTCCTTCTCCAGGCGCGGCAGCGCCTTTTCAATGGTGGCGATGTCTGCCAGGATGAGCTCCGTCTTGATGGTGTCCACATCGCTTTGAGGGTCCACCTTGCCTGTCACGTGCGTCACGTCCGGGTCATTGAAGAACCGCACCACTTCAGCGATGGCGTCCGTCTCGCGGATGTTCGCCAAGAACTGGTTGCCGAGCCCCTCTCCCTGGCTGGCGCCCTCCACCAAGCCGGCGATGTCCACGAATTCCACCGTGGCCGGCACGATCTTCGCGGGGTGGTCTATCTCCGCCAGCGCATCCAGGCGCGCATCCGGCACCGGCACCATGCCCACGTTCGGTTCGATGGTAGCGAACGGATAATTCGCGGCCAAGCCGCCCTTGTTCGTCATCGCCGTGAACAACGTGGATTTGCCCACGTTCGGCAACCCGACGATACCGATGGAAAGCGCCATGTTCTGCTCCTGCCCGAATGCGATAGTGGATGACATTCTACCAAGGCCATTGCACCCACGCACGCAACAGGATGTGCAAAAGGGACGTTCCAAATTGCACAGCGGATCAGGCTTCTGGATGTGCAAAAGGGACGTTCCAAATTGCACATAGGAAAAGAGATTGAGCACTGGAAGACTCAATCTATGTGCAATTTGGGACGTCCCTTTCGCACATCAGACAACCTCGCGGGTGCAATTTGGGACGTCCCTTTCGCACATCAGGCAACCTCGCGG
>CANSWY010000045.1 GCA_947650915.1 uncultured Eggerthellaceae bacterium
TGCAGAAGGGACGTTCCAAATTGCACATAGGAAAAGAGATTGAGCACTGAAAGACCCACCCTATGTGCAATTTGGGACGTCCCTTCTGCACATTGACGGGGGATTCGCCGCGGACGATCCGGAGCGCCCCTTTTGCACATCAGAGGAGGGAGGCCACGGTGCCGGCGGCCACGTCTTTGGGGACGACGGTCTCTTCGTGGGAGCGCATGTCGCGGATGCGCACGTTGCCTTCGCGCAGTTCGTCCGGGCCCAGAATGACCACCACCTGCGCACCCAGCTTGTCCGCCAGCTTGAACTGGCTCTTGAGGGAGCGATGTTGATGGTCCGTCTCAGCCGCCACGCCCGCATCCCGCAGGATCTGCGCCAGCGCGAACGCGTCCGTGCGCACCTCATCATCCACGCAGGCCACGAACGCCTGGCATGCGTGCGCATGGGGGAACGCATGGCCGGCATCTTCCAGCACGTGCACGCAGCGTTCGAACCCCAGCGCGAACCCGAAGCCGGGCGTGGGACGGCCGCCGATCTCTTCGGCCAGCTTGTCGTAGCGCCCACCGCCGCCGATGGCGTTCTGCGCCTTGCCAGAGCCGGCCACCTGCACCTCGAACACGGTGCGCGTGTAGTAATCAAGCCCACGGACCAGACGCGCATCCTCCACGTACTGGATACCGGCCAGCTCCAGCAGCCCGCGGACCTGCGCGTAATGAGCCTGGCATTCGTCGCAGAGGTATTCGCCTATCTTCGGCGCATCCTCCATCACGGCCGCGCATTCCGAGTTCTTGCAATCGAACGCGCGCAAAGGGTTCAGATCCATGCGCTGGCGGCACGTGTCGCACAAGGCGTCCACGTGCTGCTCCATGTATGCGCGCACCGCATCCCGGTAGGCCGGGCGGCAGGTGGCGCAGCCCATGGAATTCAACAGCAGCGTCATGGACGTGTGCGGGATGCCCACCTCCGCGAAGAAGCGCATGAGCATGATGATGGCTTCGGCATCGATGGAAGGGTCATCAGCCCCCAAACACTCGATGCCCACCTGGTTGAATTCACGCTGACGGCCTTGCTGCGGACGTTCAGCCCGGAACATGGGACCGGCGTACATCAGCTTCGCCGGCGGCGCGCCTTGGGGCACCAGGTCGTGCTGCACGCAGGCGCGCACCACGCCGGCCGTGCCCTCAGGGCGCAATGACAGGCGCTTCTTGGCCGGCAGCGTTTCTCCCGCCAGCACCTTCGCCATGTTGCCGCCGGAGAGCACTTCGAACATCTCTTTGCTGACCACGTCCGTGGCCTCGCCGATTCCGCGCACGAACAGATCGGTGCGTTCCATGGACGGCGTCTCTATGGGCAGGTACCCGTAGCGACCGAAGACGTCACGGGCCGTGTTCTTGAACTGCTCCCAGAACAGCTTTTGGTCCGGCAGCAGGTCATAGGTGCCTTCGGGTGCGTTGATGGCCATGTGAGCGTCTCCTTGCGTTCTGTCACGAACGGCAGGGGCAAGCCCCTGCCCTACGGTGGATCTGACCGGTGGGCTTCGTAGGGACGGGGCTTGCCCCGTCCGCCCGCCACAGCAGGTTTACAGGTTCTCCAATACCAGGTTGCCCATGGCTTCCGTGCCCACCACTTTGTCCGCCGGCGTGGCCACATCCGCGATATCCCCGGTGCGCCAACCCGCGTCCAGCACGGACGTGATGGAGCGACGGATGTCATCGGCCGCGTCCTGCATGTCAAAGCTGTAGCGCAGCATCATCTCAACGGAGAGGATCTGCGCCAGCGGATTCGCGATGCCGCGCCCCGCGATATCAGGCGCGCTGCCATGGCTGGGTTCGTACAACGCCGTGCCATCGCCCAGGCTGGCGGAGGCCAGCATGCCCAGCGACCCGGTGATCTGCGCTGCTTCGTCGGACAGGATGTCCCCGAACATGTTCTCCGTCACCATGACGTCGAAATCAGCCGGACGCGTGATCAGCTGCATGGCGCAGTTGTCCACCAGGATGTCCTCCAGTTCCACATCCGGGTAGTCAGCCTCATGGATGGCGTGCACCACCTCACGCCACAGGCGCGAGGACTCCAGCACGTTCGCCTTGTCCACGCTGGTCACCTTGTTGCGGCGCTTGCGCGCGGCTTCGAACGCCTGGCGCGCGATGCGGTCTATCTCGTATTCGCGGTATTCCATGGTGTCGTAGGCACGCTGGCCGGCCGCGCCGCCCACGCCCGCACCCGCTTCGTCATAGAAGCGCTCACGCCGGCCGAAGTACACGCCGCCCGTCAGTTCGCGCACCATCATGAGGTCCACGCCTTCAATGACCTCCGGCTTCAACGTTGATGCCGCAGAGAGGGCGTCGAAGATCTGCACCGGGCGCAGGTTCGTGTACAGCTCAAGCCCCTTGCGGATGCCCAAAAGCCCCTGTTCGGGGCGGGGTTTTTCAGGGTCCGTGGTGTCCCATTTCGGACCGCCCACCGCCGCCAGCAGCACCGCATCCGCCGCGCGCGCCGCCTGGAGCGTGGCCTCCGGCAGGGCCGTGCCGAATTCGTCGATGGCGCAGCCGCCGATGGCCGCTTCAGTGTATTCGAACGTGACGCCGTATTTCGCGCCCACCGCGTCCAGCACCTTCACGCCTTCAGCGATGATCTCAGGACCGATGCCGTCTCCGGGCAACAGGCAGATCTGATACGTGGTCATGGGTCGCACTCCTATTCTGCTTCCGCCAGCTTGGATTTCCAACGGTTCACCAGGCCGCCCGCTTCGATGATCTCAGTGAGGAACGACGGGAAGGGCTGCGCCTTGAATTCCTGGCCCGTGGTCACGTCCGTGATGGTGCCGGCATCCGTGTCCACCTTCACTTCGTCACCTTCGCTGATGGCATCCACCGCTTCCGGGCACTCCATGATGGCAAGGCCGGTGTTGATGGAGTTGCGGTAGAAGATGCGTGCGAAGGATTTGGCGATGACCACATCAACGCCTGCCGCCTTGATGGAGATGGGCGCGTGCTCGCGCGAAGAGCCGCAGCCGAAGTTCTCTTCCGCCACGATGATGTCGCCCTGGTTCACGCGCTCCACGAACGTGGTATCCAAGTCCTCCATGCAGTGCTTGGCAAGCTCCTGCGGGTCAGAAGTGTTCAAGTAGCGCGCCGGGATGATGACATCCGTGTCAATATCGCGCCCGTACCGGAATGCCTTGCCTTCGAATTCCATTGAGCCTCCTCAAATCTGAGGCATGGGTTTCAGACCATGCCGTTGCCATCCATTGCTGTTTCGCAGGCTGAAGCCTGCGCTACGGATCTTCGCGGCGGGACCGCTACGCCAGGTCTGCCAGGTTGATGTTCACAGAACCGGCCGGAGAACCGGTTGACGGCGCTGCATCAAGATCGGCCATGTTGATGGTGAGCGCATCGTTCGCGCCCACGCCCACCTTGATGCCGCCGTCATGCGCCAGCTTCGCGCGGGCGCCCTTTTCCGGCATGGGCTTGCGCGCCGGAAGGTCTTCCGGCAGCCCCAGATGCCCCAGCACCGCGCTGGCCGCAGCCACGGCCGGGCTTGCCAGGTACACCTCAGAAGTTGGATCGCCCATGCGGCCCACGAAGTTGCGGTTGGTGGTGGCCACCGCGCGCTCCCCCGCTGCCAGGATGCCCATGTAGCCGCCCAGGCACGGCCCGCAGGTGGGCGTGCTGACGGCGCAGTTCGCCGCCATGAAGATGTCCATCAAGCCTTCGTCGATGCAGGCCTGGTACACCGCTTGGGTGGCCGGGATGATGATGCAGCGCACATTCGGATTGACGGTGCGGCCGCGCAGCACCTCCGCCGCCTGGCGCATGTCCCGCAGACGGCCGTTCGTGCAGGAGCCGATGACCGCCTGGTCTATGTTCACGTCGCGCGCTTCGCTGACCGGACGCGTGTTGGACGGCAGATGCGGGAACGCCACCGTGGGCACCACGTCTTCCGCATTGATGGTGATGACTTCGGCGAAATCCGCGTCGGGGTCAGAATAGTAGGCCGTATAGGGCCGTTCCACGCGGCCGTCCATGTAGGCGCGCGTGACGTCGTCCACCGGAATGAGGCCGGCCTTGCCGCCTGCTTCGATGGCCATGTTGGAGATGGACAGGCGCTCATCCATGGGCAGCGCCTCGATGGCGGATCCAGTGAATTCCATGGCCTTGTACAGCGCGCCGTCCACGCCGATCATGCCGATGATGTGCAGGATCAGGTCTTTGCCCGTGACGCCCGGCGCCAGCTGGCCGTCCACCACGAACTTGATGGTCTCCGGCACCTTGAACCATGCTTTGCCCGTGGCCATGCCCACGCCCGCGTCCGTAGAACCCACGCCCGTGGAGAACGCGCCCAGCGCGCCGTAGGTGCAGGTGTGGCTGTCAGCGCCGATGATCAGATCCCCGGCGCCCACCACGCCCTGTTCGGGCAGCAGCGCATGTTCCACGCCCATGCAGCCCACCTCATAGAAGTGCGTGATGCCCTGCTCATGGGCGAAATCGCGCACGATCTTCGCCTGTTCGGCGCTCTTGATGTCCTTGTTGGGCACGTAGTGGTCTGGCACCAGGATGACGCCGTCCTTGTTGAACACGCTTTCGGTGACTTCCTTGCAGGTGCAGATGGCGATGGGTGCCGTCACGTCGTTCGCCAGCACCAAGTCAAGACTGCATTCGATGAGCTGCCCTGGCTCTACCTCATCCAGCCCGGCATGCGCTGCCAGGATCTTCTCCGCCATGGTCATGGGACGCGTCATAGCTCCAGCTCCTCCAATGCCTGTGTGTGAATGGGTTGCACGGGATTCTATCACTCCCGCTGCGTCCGTTCAGGCACGGAAACATGCTGTTCATCTGCGCTTCTCTGCCCGCGAGCACGCGCGCGGCGTTGGGGTAGAATCAACAGCGACGCGGGGGCGTGGTGGAATTGGCATACACAGCGGACTTAAAATCCGCCGCTCCGGCTTCAGGGTTCGAATCCCTGCGCCCCTACCATTTTCGTTTCGGCGTTCTGCCGAACGCCGAAACCGATTGACGCTGCGGCTTCTTCTGGCACACGATCTTCGCCCTTGTGCGCTTTCCCTCACAGCCCAAAGGCTGCTCGGCCGCGCGGCGGGCGAATCTCGTGCGCCAGAAGAACCCTCGCTAGCTTTGCCAATGCGCAAGCGGAGGGTTTTCAAAATGTTCCGTGGTTGGCAAAGACATCGAGGAAAAGGGTGCCGTTGATGTGCAGAAGGGACGTTCCAAATTGCACATAGCAGAAGTTCATGCGCACTGGGAGACTTTTC
>CANSWY010000046.1 GCA_947650915.1 uncultured Eggerthellaceae bacterium
TCCCTTCTGCACATCACAGGACCGTTCGTCCTATGTGCAATTTGGGACGTCCCTTCTGCACATCACAGGACCGTTCGTCCTATATGCAATTTGGGACATCCCTTTCGCACATCAGCGGCTCATTCGGTGCGGCGGCGGATGAGGAGCGCCACAGCCGCGCCCACGGCGGCGCCCAAGAGGGCACCGGCCAGCACGTCGGTGGGATAGTGCACGTACAGGTACAGGCGGGAGACGGCGATGAGCACCGCCAGCACGCCCGCGCCTGCGCAAAGCGCCCGCGGAACGCGGAAGACGATGAGCGCAGCCAGCGCGGCGAAGGCAGCGGACGCATGTCCGGAGGGGAATGAACTGCCGAACGGGCGTGGAATGAGCAGCGCCACATCCGGGTTCACGTCGCACGGGCGCGGGCGCAGGACCACCTCCCCGATGACCAGCTTGCTCAGGATGCCGGCAGCCACCACCGCCACCACGACGGCCACTCCGCATGCGCGGTAGCGCTTGAGGCAGATGAGCACCACGCCCAGCACGATCCAACCGATGCCGACGTTCCCAAACACGGACACGCCCACCATGGCCGCATCCAGCCAGGGCGCATGCGCACCCTGCAGCGCATCCAGCATGGCCAGCTCATCCACAGCGCCCCCTTCCATCGTTCGGACAGGATACACCAGGCCCCTCTGAGCGCAGACATCCCTGCAGGCGCCATCAAGAAAGTTGCGCGCGCCGCCCTCAGATTCCTTGACGGACGCAACGGGATATCCCACGCAACGGTTTCGGTTCGCCCTAACTCCGGCAACCAGCGGTCGCGCGAAACGGCGCACCCGCTGGCCAGCGTTCCATACTGGACAACGTCAACGGACGTGAGGAAAGGAGGTTCGCCATGGAAGAGCCCGTGATCAACATGGAAGCCTGCACCGGTTGCACCGACTGCGTCACCGACTGCCCGACAGACGTCTTCGAAATGGAATCAGACAACAAGGCGCACGTGATCGACCCCGAGAGCTGCATCGATTGCCACATCTGCGAAGAAGTCTGCCCGACGGACGCCATCCATCTGGTGGCCGCATAGCGCCGCCAACGGACCGGAGGGCGCAGCCGACGCATCCGAAACGCAGCCGCTGTGCCCCCCGCTCGCCTCATCGCGTCACGCCGAAGAGCACCGTTTCCTTACCATCCGGTAGCACGCCATGTCCGGATTTGACATCTGTTCTCAAGGGTCTAGCATGGGATGACGTCAGTGCACGCACGACCATCTTGGAAGGAAGCGACCCGCCCTCATGGCAGAACTCTTGGAAGCAGCCATGCTCATCTGCTTCGGCTTGTCTTGGCCCCTGAACGCATACAAGAACTACCGCGCTGGAACCGCGGCCGGCACCAGCTGGCAGTTCATCGCATTGATCACCGCCGGGTATCTGGCAGGCATCGCCGCGAAGGTGCTGTCCGGCAACGTCACGTGGGTGCTTGCCGTGTACGTGATCAACCTGGTGTGCCTGGGCGCGAACTGGGCCGTGTACTTCCGCAATCGCCGCCTTGACGCAGCGATGAGCACCGAATGCGCGCGCATCCAGCAGCGCTGCGAAGCCTTGGGGCAGACTTCCACCGCTTCCTGAACACCGTCACTGCGCTGAGGGCGCGGGTTCGCAATCCAACGCCCGCACGGACTTCGGCAGGTACATCACCAAGCCCAGCAACAAGCAGGCCACGCCATCCACCAGGAAGAACGGCGCGATCCCCATCTGTTCGGCCAGCACGCCGCCCACAGCAACGCCCACGGGCGCAGCCAGGCCTGTGGCCGCCGTCAGAAGCCCCATGGCGCGCCCCATCTTGTCATCCGGCACATGGCGCTGCGTGAGCGTCATCAAAGGACCGTTGAACCACGCGCACGCCACCGCCATGAGGCCCATCATGGCCACGAACACAGGGAATGCGTCCGGCGGCAGCAGCCCGCAGACCATGGTGCACGCCCCCACGATCACGGCCGCCACCGCGATGAGCCCCGCCAGCCGCTTGCCGCCGCCCCACGCGATCAGCGCCACAGAACCTGCCAGCATGCCGACGCCGAAAGCCGCTTCCCCGATGGAGGCCGCGTAGCCGTCACCCCCGAAGTGCGCGAACGTCATGAGCGGGCACAGAGCCGACAGCGGCCCGAAGATCACCATCCCCAGCGTCACCGCGCCGATGAGGAGCACCAGCCCGCGCGTCTTGGACACCGCGCGCCACCCCTCAGCCAGGTTCGCCAGCACATGCTGGCCGGCAGCCGCAGGGTCCACCACCGTCGGCACCTTCGCCAACAGAAGCCCCAGCACCGCCACCGCCGCGCCTGCGAAATCAAGGAAGAGGACGGATGAGAACCCCAGCGTGGTGTACAAGAAAATGCCGAACGCGGGCGCGCCGATGGACGCGACGGCTGCCAACAGCTGGTCCAGCGTGTTGATGCGCAGCAGATGCTCATCCGGCACCAGCATGGGCATGGCCGCCAGCATGGCTGGACTGTGGAACGCTTGGGCCACGGCGCGCGCGATGCAGACCGCCACCAACAGCGCCAGCGAGATGTCTCCCGCCAAGATGACGAACCCCGCCACCAATGAAATGAGCCCGATGACGCCATCAGCCACGATCATGATGAGCTTGCGGTTGTGCTTGTCGGCCACCAAGCCGCCGAAGGGCGCGATCAGCCCCACCGGCAGCATGGCGCAGATGTTCATCACTGCCAGCACGAACGCGCTGCCGGTGGATTCGGTCACATACCAGACCATGGCGTATCCCGCCGCGAAGCTGGTGACCATGGACACAGCCTGTCCCGCCCAGATGAACGCGATGATGGCGAACCAGTTGCGGGAGAGCGGCAGGCCGGCCGCGCTCATGCGCGGAGAAGGCTGCATGGGAGTGGGTTGATCTGACATGGGATGCTCCTGATGGATCCTGGATATGGGACACGCTGCGATCAGGCGGGCCGCACAGCAATTGTTGCAGCATACGGTTGCAGGCGGCCGGACGCAAGCAACCTGCGGTTGCGAAGCTGCGCTATGATCGTCACAGCATTGCACGCTTTCCACGAAAGGACAAGCCATGGCCGCACCCATTCTGTACTATTGGGCACCGTGCGAGACGTGTTCGGTGGTCACCAGCTTCGCTGCTGAGAAAGGCATCGAACTGGACAAGCGCGATGTCGAACAGGAAGCGCCCTACCAGGAGCTGCTGGCGCTGGGCGGTGACGCCGACCTGATCCCCTACCTTTCCGCAGACGGCCAGCTCATCCAAGGCAACGACGCCATCATCGCCTACTTGACGGAGCGTTTCCTGTGAGCAAAGCACCCCGCGCGAAAGCCTGATGCGCGAAAGGGGCGTTCCGGATGTGCAAAAGGGGCGTCCCAAATCGCACCCGCGAGGTTGCCTGATGTGCGAAAGGGACGTCCCAAATCGCACATAGGGAGAGCCTTTCTGTGCTCATTCTCTTTTTCTATGTGCAATTTGGAACGTCCCTTTTGCACATCCCGCATCACCCTTCGCCATGCGCAACTTGGGACGCTCTTTTCGTATATCAACAGATTAATGACACTCTGTCTTCTAAGTGGCGTAGAATGGCATCCGGCAACAAGGACGCAAGGAGGTGCGCGGATGCTGGAGAACGCATTCTTGGGGGATCAGGTGGGCCGGTTGGGGTTCGGTGCCATGCGCTTGCCCGTGGTGGACGGGGACGCTTCACGCATAGACCAGGCGGCGCTGGATGCCATGGTGGATGCAGCGCTGAATGCCGGCGTCAACTATTTCGACACCGCGTATCCCTATCACGGCGGCATGTCGGAGATAGCGCTGGGGAGATCCCTCGCCCGCTACCCGCGCGAAAGCTTCTTCTTGGCCTCCAAGTACCCGGGGCATCAGGTGGCGGACGCCTATGACCCGGCTTCCCTCTTCGAAGAACAGCTGCAGAAATGCGGCGTCGACCGCTTCGATTTCTATCTGCTGCACAACGTCTACGAAGCATCCATCGACGTGTACACGGATGAGCGGTGGGGCATCGCGGACTATTTCGTGGAACAGAAGAAGGCCGGGCGCATCCGCCATCTGGGCTTCTCATGCCACGGGCGCCCAGAGACGCTGGCCGCGTTCCTTGACTTCGGCGCGCGGAAGTACACCGAACTGGAAGAGCGCAGCCCTGAGACCGCCGCGCTCTTCGCAGGCAGCAACATCATGGAGTTCTGCCAGATCCAGCTGAACTACTTGGACCAGACGCTGCAAGATGGTGCGGCGAAAACGGCGCTCCTGGAAGATGCGAGCATGCCTGTGGTGGTCATGGAGCCCCTGCGCGGCGGCAAGCTGGCGAACCTGCCGGACGCGCAGATGCAGCAGCTGGAAGCAGCCGCAGCGGGCCGTTCGGCCGTGGAGTGGTCGTTCCGCTGGCTGCAGGGCGCAGAAAACGTGAAGGTCATCCTGAGCGGCATGTCATCACTGGAGCAAGTGGAGGAGAACTGCCAGCTGTTCCAGGCGTCCGCACCGCTGACGGAGGCTGAAGAAGAGGTCCTCATGGACGTGGCGGAGTCGCTCAAGGACGGCGTGCCCTGCACCGCGTGCCGCTATTGCACAGATCCTTGCCCGCAGCAGATAGACATCCCGCTCATGTTGGCCACCTACAATGATAAGCAGTTCGACGCCAGCTTCACCATCTCCATGCAGATGGACGCGGTGCCCGAAGGCCAGCGCGCGGAAGACTGCATCGGGTGCGGCGCCTGCTCGCGCGCCTGCCCCCAGGGGATCGACGTGCCCGCGGCCTTGGCGGATCTGACCGCCACTCTGGCGAAGATGCCGAAATGGGCCGACCTCTGCCGCCAGCGCGCCGAAGCCGCCGCCAAGCTGCAAGCCTCCCGTCCCTCCTGACCGCGCGAAGGGTGCGAAAGGGACGCTCCAAATTGCACATATCTGATTGCCTGATGTGCGAAAGGGACGTTCCAAATTGCACATGCCTGATTGCCTGACGTGCGAAAGGGACGCTCCAAATTGCA
>CANSWY010000047.1 GCA_947650915.1 uncultured Eggerthellaceae bacterium
GCAATTTGGGACGTCCCTTTTGCACATCGGGCAACCTTGCAGGTGCGATTTGGGATGGCCCTCTTGCACATGGGAGGGGTCACCAGGAGGCAGGGCGTTGTGGGGCCACGGTGTCCGGCTGCCAGAGAATGACGCTGCCCGTAGCCAACGATTTCGGCACGTCGATCAGGCGCTGATTCGACGACCCGCACCATTTCAGATCCAACGACCGGAGCGCCTCCACGAAGGGGCCGTCCACCAGCACATCCGTGCTGCGGATCAGCCGCTGCGCGCCTTCACCCCCGTTCGCCATCAGGTCCTCGAACAGGCCGCCCGTGTACGTCCAGACGCTGTAGCCTTCCGCCTTGAGCGCTTCGGCCAGTTCGGCGCACGCGTCCGCCTGCTGGAACGGCTCACCGCCGGAAAGGGTCACGCCCTGGACCAGCGGATTCTGGCGGATGTCCGCCAGCACTTCCTGCACGCTGTGCACCTCTCCCCCTTCTGCCGGCTGGCTGTCGGGGTTGTGGCACCCGGGGCACGCGTGCGGGCAGCCCTGCACGAAGACGGTATACCGCAGGCCCGGGCCATCCACGATGGAATCCTGCACCGTGCCGTACAAGCAAAGATCCATCACTGCTCCTTTTCTTGGCGGGCCCCGCTGCCCTGCGCCTTTTGCGCGCTGCTGACCGCCTTCAGGGCCGCCGTCTTCACCGCGGCGACATCTGCCCCTTCGGTGATGGCGAACGTGAGCGTGCCGCGATACCCGCGTTCGGTCATGTCCAGCAAGCTGATCTGCGCGGGCGCATCCATGGCCACGATCTGCTTGACGGCGGCGTTCACCGCGCACTCCATGTCCGTGATGAGCTTGTCCATGTCCGCGCCGTCCGGATTGACGATCACGTCCACGCGCACCGTCGTGAGCGGTGCCAGCTTGATGAGCGCATCCGTGTTCATGAGCGAATTCGGGATGACCACGCGATCGCCCCGGACGGTGAGGATGCGCGTGTGGCGCCAGGTGACATCATCCACGATGCCTTCGTTCGTGCCCACGCGGATGCGGTCCCCCGGCGTGACCAGCTTCGTGAGACTGACCTGCAGGCCAGCGATCAGGTTGGAGAGCGTGTCCTGGAAGCCCAGCGAGACGGCCAGACCACCGATGCCGAGCGCGGTGATGGCGGCGGAAACGTTCACGTCGAAGCAGCTGGAAAGGATGACGCAGATGCCGATGGCCCAGACGGACACGCGGCCGATGTTCACGAAGATGCTGGAGGCGGGCAGCGGATTCTTGTCCACATGCAGCAGCTTCTTGATGAGCCGCGTCACGATATGCGCGCAGACCGCCGTGATGACCAACGCGATGGCGACCGTGATGGCCGTGCTGAGCCAATCCACGTGCAGCAGATCATCCAGCCAGCCTTTGAACGTGTCTATGATGGCGTCCAAGTTCATGCTGCCATTGTATTCCGGATGTGCAAAAGGGACGTTCCAAATTGGGATGTGCAAAAGGGACGTTCCAAATCGCACATAGGAAAAGACTACGTGCATTGAAAGACTGCTCCTATGTGCAATTTGGGACGTCCCTTCTGCACATCAGCATCACCTCGTGCTATGTGCGATTTGGGACGTCCCTTCTGCACATCAGGCAACCTTGCGGGTGCGATTTGGGACGTCCCTTTTGCACATCTCTTTTGCGCGTGGGAGCGAGGTTTGGTATAGGGAGACGCCCCTGCGAAGAGGTCTTCGCAGGGGCGTCCTTTGTGCGCCGACAAGAACGGTGCGTCAGATCTTGTGCTTGACGCGCTGGCTCTCTTCGGCACGCTTGGCATCATTGAAACGATCCAGCGTGCCCACCAGGTATCCCGTGATGCGGCGGATGCGTTCGAACCCTTGGCTGCCGGCACCCTCTTCGCGGCCGCACTTCGGGCACGTGTCCCCGATGATGCCGTTGTAACCGCAGACCGGATCGCGGTCGACCGGATGATTGATGGAACCGTACCCCATGCCGCTTTCCTTCATGAAGCGGATGACGGATTCGAAAGCCTCCAGGTTGTCCGTGGGATCCCCGTCCAGTTCGATGTAGCTGATGTGGCCGCCGTTGGTGAGCGCGTGGTACGGCGCTTCAAGGCTGATCTTGTTGAACGCAGAGATGTCATAGTAGACCGGCACGTGGAAGCCGTTCGTATAGTAGTCACGGTCAGTGACGCCCGGAATGGAGCCGAAGCGGTCACGGTCCATGCGAACGAAGCGGCCCGACAGCCCTTCCGCCGGCGTGGCGATGAGCGAATAGTTCATCTTGCGCTCTTCGGAAATGCGATCACAGTAGCTGCGCATGTGGCCCACGATCTCAAGCCCCAGGCGCTGCGCCTCTTCGCTTTCGCCGTGATGCTTGCCGGTGAGCGCCACCAGGCATTCAGCCAGACCGATGAAACCCGTGGTGAGCGTGCCGTGCTTCAGCACCTCTTCCTGGATGTCTTCCGGGCGCAGCTTCTCAGAGTCAATCCAGACGCCCTGGCCCATGAGGAACGGCGCGTTGTACACGTGCTTGGCCGCCTGGATCTTGAAGCGTTCATCAAGCTGAGCAGTGACCAGCTGCAGCTTGGAATCCAGCAGGTCGAAGAACAGATCAACGTCACCCTTGGCCCGCAGCGCCAGGCGAGGCAGGTTAATGGACGTGAACGACAGGTTGCCACGGCCGGGCGTGACCTCCCGTTCCGGATCATAGACGTTGCCCATGACGCGCGTGCGACAGCCCATGTAGGCGATCTCAGTTTCCGGGGTGCCCTTGTAGTACTGCGCGTTGAACGGCGCGTCCAGGAAGCTGAAATTCGGGAACAGGCGCTTGGCGGAGCAGTGCATGGCCAGCTTGAACAGATCGTAGTTCGGGTCTTCCGGATTGTAGTTGACGCCTTCCTTCACGCGGAAGATCTGCACCGGGAAGATGGGCGTTTCGCCGTTGCCCAGGCCCTCTTCGGTGGCCAGCAGCATGTTCTTGATGACCATGCGGCCTTCCGGAGACGTGTCCATGCCGTAGTTCACGGAGCTGAACGGCGTCTGCGCGCCGGCGCGGGAATGCATGGTGTTCAGGTTGTGCACCAGCGCCTCCATGGCCTGGAACGTGGTGCGGTCAGTGTCACGTTCGGCGTTCTTCTGCGTGAACGCGAGGATGGTGTTGACATCAGCATCCGGGATGCCGGCCTCGGACAGCTTCGCTTCCAGTGACGCGCGGAAGGCCTCATCCAGGCTGATGGACGCCATCGTGCCGGTTTCCGCTTCCACCGCCGCGATGGTGCTCTCCGTGAAGGCGCGGTCATCTTCGATGGAGGTGAGCAGATCCACCGCTTCGGCCAGGTGCTTCTTGAACAGGCGGCGGTAGGTCTTGCGCACGCCGTCAGCCAGACCGTAGTCGAAATCGCACACGGATTGTCCGCCGTGCTGGTCGTTCTGGTTGGACTGGATGGCGATGCAGGCCAGTGCTGTGTAGCTGGCGATATCGTTCGGTTCGCGCAGCACGCCGTGGCCGGTGGAGAAGCCGCCCTTGAAGAGCTTCCGCAGTTCGATCTGGCAGCAGGTGGTGGTGAGCGTGTAGAAATCCATGTCATGGATATGGATGTCACCTTCGCGGTGCGCCTTGGCGAATTTCGGATCGATCACGCACATCTCATAGAACTGCTTCGCGGATTCGCTGCCGTACTTGAGCATGGTGCCCATGGCCGTGTCAGCGTTGATGTTGGCATTTTCGCGCTTGAGGTCAGAATCAGCCGCCTTGCTGAACGTGATGTCCTTCAGCGTTTGGATGAGGCGGGAATTCACATCACGCACGCGACTGCGTTCGGCGCGGTACAAGATGTAAGCCTTCGCCGTCTGGACGAAGCCGCTTTCGATGAGCGTTTCCTCCACCAGATCCTGCACGCCTTCAACGGTGGGCGTTCCTTCAATGGCGCCGTCATCAAGCTTTTGAGCCACCTTCGCCGCGATGAGATCCGCCGTTTCGCGGTCCTGCATGGCAGCGCACGCCTGGAACGCCTTTTCAATGGCGGAGGCGATCTTGTCAACGTGGAACTCTGCGGTGCGACCGTCGCGCTTGATGATGGACTGTGGCATGACTGAGCTTCCTTTTCTACTTTTTTGCGCTTTATCCAATGAGGCTGAGAATTGCTTGCCCCACCTGCGGAACCCTTTGTTGCATCCACCAGGTTTCCACAGGCTTTTCACTGAGTTATGAACACAGGGCACAAGATGTTGTGGTTTGCGTTCGCCTCAGCGGGTACATATGGTATCCGGAACGTTCTGCGAACGCAAGCCAGAATCCGAAGATTTTTCCGATCCGCGCAAAGCGCGGATGTGCAAAAGGGGTGCCCCAGATCCCACCTGAGAAGCTGCCTGATGTGCAAA
>CANSWY010000048.1 GCA_947650915.1 uncultured Eggerthellaceae bacterium
CATCCCGCACCGGGCAATCCTATGTGCGATTTGGGACGTCCCTTCTGCACATCAGCAGCGGGGCGAGGGGCGCCGAGCTCGCGCGGGCGTCATTCGCTGCGGAGGGCTTCCACCGGGTCTTTGCGGCTGGCGCTGGATGCGGGGATCAGCCCTGCGATGAACGACAGGAACACGCTGATGATGACCAGGATGAGACCCGCCATCCAGGGCAAGCTAGCCACATTCGGCACATCGAAGAGCGCGTAGACGATAGCGCTGGCCGGAATGCAGCAAAGCGCCGTGATCCCCACGCCCAGCAAGCCGGATATCAAACCTTCGATCACCGTTTCCGCGTTGAAGATCTGGCTGATGTTGCCCTTTGACGCCCCGATGGCGCGCAGGATGCCGATCTCTTTGCGCCGCTCCAGCACGCTGATGTAGGTGATGACGCCGATCATGATGGAGCTCACGATCAAGGAGATGGACACGAACGCGATCAGCACGTAGGAGATCATGTCGATGATGGTGGTCACCGAGCTCATGAGCGCGCCCACGATATCCGTATAGGTGATGGCCTTCGCCTCTTGCCCCGTGGCGTTCATCTCATCGTTGTAGGCATCCAGGATGTCCGTCACGCCGGCCTTCGCCTCGAAATCCTTACAGAAGATGTCTATCTCATAGGGCTTGTCCAGCTGCGCGTAATCCAACTTGGCCAGGTTGTTGTCGAACGACGCCGTCTCCGCTGTCATCATGGACATGATCAGTTCCCGCAGCTCGTCTTCGGTCATGTCGAACTGGAACGCGTTCGCGAAGGCGTCGGTGTCTATGGTCATGGCGTTCTGCAGGCCGCTTGAGAGCTGCGCCATGGTGAACTGCATGGCAGACGCCATCTGCGCCGACAGCGCAGAGGTGAGCTGCTGCACGTAGGCGCCCATCACCTGCTGGATGCGCATCTGCACCTTCATCTGCGCCTCCGCCCCGATGGCGTCCAGGTTCTTGACGGCCCGCGGCAGGTTCTCCGCCAGGTACTGGTTCTGCTCGTCCGGCGGCCGCATCATGGTCTCCGTCAGCACCTGCCGCATCTCCGCTTGGTCGATCTCCGGCTCTGTCTCCAGCTGCAAGTCAGAGAAATCCACCATGGGCATGGAGGGCATGCTTGAGGGATCCATCCCCGCGCTGAGACCGGAAGTGTCCACGTTGAGCGCGCTGGAATCGAACTTGAAGGCGTCCTGCAGCGCGTCCTCGTCCACCGTGAAGAGGTTCTCCATGCCGAAGTCCTCTTCTTCTTCGTCCTCAGCGGCGAACTGCTTGTCCGTGAACACGTCCACCGCAGGCTCCGCCAGCTGGTCCTGCACCACCTGGGTCTGCCCCGCTTCGCTGATCAGCATCTTCGTGAGCTCCGGCGTGTAGTAGATGCCGCTGTTCATGAACGTGGCTTTCGCGTCTTCCTTGGGCTGAATGATGCCGGAGATGACCACGTCCCCGCTGCGCGCCACCAGGTCCTTCATGTACGCTTCGTCGTCAGACTTGTCCACCCAGACGCCGAACTCCTCGTCGTACTGGTAGAAGTCCGCCGAACAGACCAGCTTCAGCTTCAAGTCCAGGAAATCCTGATAGGTGAACACGGCGTCGTCGTTCACCTCCGTGACCACTTCTTCCTCGTTCACGAAGGCGCGCACCATCTCATCCAGCGCCGTGCGGTCGCGCAGCCCCAGGATGTACAGCAGGAAATCGCTCACCTTGCCGCTGGAGGAGAGCACCAGCACGCATTCGTTCGGCTGCTCCGGCCAGTGGCCGGCCTTCACCTCATAGGACTCCTTCGCCATGTCTATGGTGCCCAGCATCTGCGCGAACATGTCCGTGCTCATCATGGTGGACATGATGGCGCTGGACGACACGGTGGATCCCATGCCCATGGACGCGAAGGTGGTGTCCGGGTTCACCTGCTGCACACCGTCCTCTGTGTCAGCCAGATAAATGTAGGGCGTCACGTTGTACTTGTATTCGATGTCGCTGGCGTAGTTCCAGATGTCACTGTCCCCGCTCTCCAGGTACGTCTTGAGGGACGCCAGGTCATTCGACCCCACGCTGTCGAACATGCGGTTCATGATGTTCATCTCGCCCACCACGTCATCCGCTGCCGCTTCGTCCTGGCCTTCATCATCGCCCGCGCCCATGCCTATGGAAGAGGTCATCATGGAGGTCATGTCGAACCCGGTGGAGGTGATCTGCAGCGGATAGGAGGACAGCGTCTCCTCCTCCACGGACTTGATGTAGTTGTTGACGCCATTCGCCAGCGCCAAGATGGCCGCGATGCCTATGATGCCGATAGAGCCGGCGAAGGCCGTCATGATGGTGCGGCCTTTCTTGGTCATCAGGTTGTTGAATGAAAGGGAAAGCGCCGTCAGGAAGCTCATGGACGTGCGGCGCACCTTCTTCTGGGACACCTTCGCCAGCTCCGCCGGTGTGGGGGTGAACGGGTCCGTGTCGTTCAGGATGTGGCCGTCTGCCAGGTTCACGATGCGCGTGGCGTATTCGTCCGCCAGTTCCGGGTTGTGGGTCACCATGATGACCAGCCGGTCGTTGGCAATCTCAGTGAGCAGGTCCATGATCTGCACGCTGGTCTTGGAATCCAGCGCGCCGGTGGGTTCGTCCGCCAGGAGGATCTCCGGGTCGTTCACCAGGGCGCGCGCGATGGCCACGCGCTGCATCTGGCCGCCGGAGAGCTGGTTCGGGCGCTTCTTGATGTGCTGCCCCAGCCCCACGCGTTCGAGCGCTTCAGTGGCGCGCCGCGTGCGCTCCTCCCGGCCCACGCCGGACAAGGTGAGCGCCAGCTCCACGTTCGCCAGGATGGTCTGGTGCGGGATGAGGTTGTAGCTTTGGAACACGAAACCGATGCGGTTGTTGCGGAACGTGTCCCAGTCCCGGTCCGTGTAGTCTTTGGTGGAAATGCCGTCAATGACCAGATCACCGGTGTCGTAATGGTCAAGCCCGCCGATGATGTTCAGGAGCGTGGTCTTGCCGGAGCCGGACGGTCCCAGGATGGCCGCGAATTCGTTGTCGCGGAAACTGATGGACACGCCATCAAGGGCCACCTGCGTGAAATTGCCCGTGGTGTAGGACTTGGAGATGCCTTTGAGCTGCAACATGGATGCGCCTTCGCTTGAGCCGAGTTTCAGCGGCCCATTCTACGCCAAAGGCGCGGTGGGCGCCGCGCCTTTGCGTTGATGCTGGTATGTGGGGGGCGTGTTATTCGCTTGCCAGCGGAGAGGGCACGCTGTAGGTGCGCGTGCCGTATTCCTTGTCCAGCTCGAACAGGGAATGCTGGTCCTCACCGAACAGCGTCATCTTCGTCATCATGTCGCGCGCGTTGTCTTCCTCTTCCATCTGCTCATCGATGAACCACTTCAGGAACTGCTGCAGGCGGAAATCCTTCGCGTCCAGCGCCGCCGCGTAGATGTCATGGATGAGGCTGGTGACGTACTGCTCATGCTCGTACTGCACGTTCAGCGGGTCCATGTAGGTCTTGTATTCCTTGCCCGGCGCGTCGATGGCCAGAAGCTTCGGCACTTCATCGTTCTCCAGCAGGTACTTGCGGAAGATGAGCGCGTGATCCCGCTCTTCCTGCGCCTGGATCTGGAAGTAGCTGGCGAAGCCGTCAAGGCCCGCATCCTTGTAGAAATCAGCCATCTCCAGGTATAGATAGGCAGAATACAGTTCCTTGTTGATCTGATCGTTCACCAGGTCATACAGCTTCTGATCCATCTTCGTTCGCCCTTTCGCTCCGGGGTCTTTTTGCCGTGCGCAAGTATAGCGCGAACGCGGGCTTCCGTCGGGTGCCCGCCTTGTCAACTGAACGGAAACGCGCGCTTTACAGGGGGTTTGCATCAAGCCCGGCGGCCCTATCCCTGAGATGGGCCGTCATAGAATCCGAAGCACAAGGGAAACCCAAGGAACAAAGGAGCCCATCATGGTGGATGTGAAAGCTGGACTGGAAGAGTTCGAAGCGACCGCTGCCGGCAAGGCGCAGGCAGCTGCTGATGATCTTCGCCGCGTGGAGCAGGAAGTGGTGGCCGAGGCGCAGGCGTCCGTTGACGATTTCGATGCCATGGGCCGCGAACAGGACGCCGCGGAAGCCGCCGAGACGGCCTTCACCTTCGAAGAGGCGCAGAACCAGTGAACGCAGCAGGCAGATAGCCCTGCAAGCGAAGAGCCCCGCGCGGGCTCTTCGCTTGCTGATGTGCAGAAGGGATGTCGGGAAGGGGGGGTGCGCAATTGGCATCAGGAAGAGGAGCGACAGAAAAGGAGAGGGGTGAGATGTTGGTATTTTTAGAGAGCGAGGAGACAAG
>CANSWY010000049.1 GCA_947650915.1 uncultured Eggerthellaceae bacterium
AAAAGGGACGTTCCAAATTGCACATAGGATAAGGCTATGCGTACGAAAAGAACATACCTATGTGCGATTTGGGACGTCCCTTTTGCACCTGGGAGGCCGTTTGCACCTGGGGGCCGTTTGCACCTGGGGAGGCCTTTTGCACCTGGGGAGGCCGCTTGCACCGGGAAGGGAGCCGTTTGCACCCAGAGCAAGCCTTTTGCGGCGGGGGGGGGTGAACAGAGGCTTTTCGCAATGGGAACGGGGCGTTATTCGGGATCAGGGGTTCTGGAGGAGGTAGCCTGCCACAGCGTCTGCTGCGTTCGCGCCGTCGCCCACGCCGGTGGAGACCTGGCGGAGCTCTTTCACGCGCACATCCCCTGCAGCGAACACGCCGGGGACGGAGGTCCTGCCCATCTCATCGGCCACGATGTTGCCTTGCAGGTCCAGTTCCAGCTTGCCGTTCAGGAATTCGGAGTTCGGCGTGGTGCCGATGGCCACGAACAGGGCGGAAACGGGCACCTCGCGCTCATCGCCGGTCTTCACGTCCCGCACGCGCACGCCCGCCACGCGCCCGTCATCTTCCAGAATGCCATCCACCACCGTGTTCCAGACGATCTCAACGTTGGGGAGCGTCTTCAGCTTCTCATGGTAGATGGCCGTGGCGCGCAGCACGTCCTTCCGCACGAAGATGGATATCTTGCGGCAGATGCGGGACAGGTAGATGGCGTCAGCCGCCGCCGTGTCTCCTCCGCCCACGATGCAGACATCCCGGCCCTTGTAGAAGTTGCCGTCGCAGGTGGCGCAATAGGACACGCCCGAACCCTTGAGCTCATCTTCGCGCTCAAGGCCGAGTTTCGCCGGGCGGGCCCCCGTGGCCACGATTACCGCGCGCGCTTCCAAGGTGCCGTAGGCCATGGTGAGCACGAAAGGGCGGCCAGTGAAGTCAACGTCCGCCACTTCGTCATAGATGGTCTCAGCACCGAAGCTCTCAGCCTGTTCATGCATGATCTGGGACAGCTCATAGCCGCTGGTGGACTGGTTGAACCCAGGGTAGTTCTCAACATGTTCGGTCTGCGCCAGCTGGCCGCCCGGCGAGATGCTCTCCACCAATGCCGTGGCAAGGCCAGCACGGGCGCAGTACATGGCCGCGGTGAGGCCCGCAGGCCCCGCCCCGATGATGGCCACGTCATAGAGCTTGGATCGTCCGTCCGCACCCATGGTTCTAAGCGAACATGCCCATGAGCTGCTGCTTGGGCACCGCTCCCAGCGTCTTGTTCTTGATGGTGCCGCCTTCGAACAGGATGAGCGTGGGAACGGAGCTCACGCGATAGCTTGCTGCCAGGTCAGGGCTTTGGTCGATGTCCACCTTGTAGACGCAGGCCTTGCCCGCCATGTCGGACGCCACTTCGTCCAGCACCGGCGCCAGCCTCTTGCACGGCCCGCACCAGGTTGCGAAGAAATCCACGAGCACCGGTTTGTCCGCTTCCAGGACCTTCGTTTGGAAATCAGCTGAGGTGATGACTTCGCTCATCGTGCCTCTCCCCTTTCGTCTTGTCTTGGCGGGGCGCGCCCGCCGCTTCTCACGCATCGCATTCTCTCAGAACGCGCACGGTTGAGGCGCGGAATGGGAATGCGTTACCCGAACGCAAGATTGCCGTTGCGAACGGTTCGCTACAATCCAAGGCAGCGCATGGAAGGAGGCATCATGGAACGGGAGCTGATATCGCTCGTCTGCATCGCGGGCGTTGCCTTCCTCTGCCCCATCCTCTCTGCGCTCACACCGAACAAAGTGGTGCCCGAAACAGTGTTCCTGCTGGGCGCGGGCGTGCTCTTCGGGCCGCACGTGTGCGGCATCATCGAAGCGGGGGACGCCATCTCGCTCTTGTCGGACTTAGGGCTGGCGTTCTTGTTCCTGCTGGCAGGCTATGAGCTGGAACCGTCGCAGATGACGGGCAAGCAAGGGCGCCACGGGCTGCTCACCTGGGTCGCCACGTTCGCCATCGCGGTGGGCATCGTGTTCGCAGGGCCAGGTGACGGACAATTCGACCTGGCCCATCTGGCCATCGCCATCTGCCTCACCACCACCGCTTACGGCACCATCGTGCCCATCTTGCATGAGCGGGAGCTCATGGGAACGCGCATCGGAGACGGTGTGGTGGCCTATGGCGTGTGGGGGGAGCTGGGGCCGGTGGTGGTGATGGCGCTCTTGCTGTCCAGCAGATCCCTCATGGCATCCGGTGCCATCCTGCTGGCGTTCGCGCTCATCGCCGTGCTGGCTGCCTTCATCCCGAAGCGCCTCACCCGCGCCGATGGCCGCTGGGCGCGCTTCCTTGAGCGCAACGCGGACACGAACGCGCAGATGACCGTGCGCGGCGTGCTGGTGCTCCTGGTGGGGCTCGTGTGCATCTCAGCGGTGTTCGGGCTTGACATCGTATTGGGCGCGTTCGCCGCCGGCTTCGTGCTGCGCGCGCTCATGCCCGAGGGCGACCACGCCACGGAACGAAAGCTGCAAGGGATCGCCTACGGCTTCTTCGTGCCGCTGTTCTTCGTGGTGAGCGGGACGAAGATAGACCCCACGGCCATCGCGACGGATCCGGTGCTGCTGATCCTGTTCATCGCAGCGCTCCTGCTGGTGCGCGCCGCCCCCCTCTACCTGGGACTCAGCGCGTTCCCGGAATCCCGCGACATGGAGCCGCGCATGAAGGCCACCATCGCGCTGTATTGCACCACGGCGCTGCCGCTGATCGTGGCGGTCACCTCCGTGGCCGTGTCCGCCGACACCATGGACCAATCCATGGCGTCCGTGCTGGTGGCGGCCGGAGCCATCACCGTGCTGTTGATGCCGCTTTTGGCATCCGCCACGCTGCACACCATCGATGCGGAGATGGGGCGTGCGATCAAGGAAGCCGTGCACGAGCCGAAGCAGACCGCGCACATCATGCGCCAGCATTGGAAGATGGAACGATCCAAGCGGGCGAAGCAGCCCCACGTCCTCACGAAGCGCAGGCGCACTGACGGGAAGCAGTGAAAGAAAGGCCGGACGGATGCCCGGCCTTTGCTGCAGGGTTCTCTGCCCCACAAGCCCTTCGTGGAAGTGCAAAAGGGACGTTCCAAATTGCACATAGGAATAGATGATGCGCACTGAAAGG
>CANSWY010000050.1 GCA_947650915.1 uncultured Eggerthellaceae bacterium
CGGGGGAGCGCCGCGTGCGCGGGAGGCCTTCGGCCCCCGCGCGGCAACGCGGCGGGGCGCAAGAGAGATCCGGTTCCGTACGATCTTCGTAGCGAAGGCTTCAGCCTTCGACCTACCCGGATCCATGTGTTTTCGTTAAGGGTCTCAGCCTTCGTCCTCTTGGCACCCTCATCCTGCCCCGAACGCCACGCGCCGTGTGATGCTTCCGTTCGCGAAGGATTGCATGGGCCACGAAGCGGCCCTGGTTCGCTATAGTCATTCGCAGACGGACATCAACGAAAGGAGCGCGGACGGTGAAGAAACTGGAAGGGCGCACGGCCATCGTGACGGGGGCCAGTTCCGGCGTGGGGCGCGGGCTGGCGAAGGTGCTGGCCGAAAACGGTGCGAACGTGTGCGTCTGCGCGCGTCGGCTGGAAAAGCTGGAAGAGCTGAAGGCCGAACTGGAGGCAGAAGGCGCGAAGGCGCTGCCGGTTGCGTGCGACGTGACAGAGCCCGACCAGATCAAGAACGTGGTCAGGCAGTGCGTGGACGTGTTCGGCGGCGTGGACATCCTGGTGAACTGCGCGCAGGGTTCCATGCAGTACTGCACGCTGGAAGACATCACGGTGGACTACGCCATGACCGCGTACAAGAGCGGCGCGCTGGCCAGCCTGCTGTTCATGAAGGAATGCTTCCCCTACCTCAAGGAAAGCGGCCACGGGCGCATCATCAACACGGCGTCCGCCGCGGGCTATGACGGCAACGAAGGGTTCGGCGCCTACGGCATGGCGAAGGAGGCCATCCGCGCCATCACGCGCACGGGTGCGCGCGAATGGGGCCAGTACGGCATCACGGTGAACGTGTTCCTGCCCATCATCGCCACGGATTTCTTCCGCGAAACGCAGCCGGAAGCGCTGAAGAGCCTGGAAGCGAAGAGCCCGCTGCACCGCATCGGCACCACCGAAGAGGATTGCGCGCCGCTGATCGTGTTCCTGGCCAGCGACGAAGGCGGCTACTTCACCGGCCAGTCGTTCATGGTGGACGGCGGCATCCACATGCATTCGTAGCAACCTGCGAAGTCGGCCGGATGTGCAAAAGGGATGTGCAGAAGGGACGTCCCAAATTGCACATAGAAAAAGTCATTCAGTGCGCATGAACATCTGCTATGTGCAATTTGGAACGTCCCTTCTGCACATCCCTTTTGCACATCTTTGGCAGGCGGTATCATGCGCGCATGATCATTCCGCCTGCAGCTGACCTGGTGCTTCTGGCCGATTCCGGCTTCAGCGGCACGCGCGCGTTCGCGCACCCCGTGGCCGTGGGCATCCGCGGCCACCGCATCGCCTGGGTGGCGCCGCGCGCTCAAGCGGGCACCGGCGCGTGCCCCGTAGCGCCCAACGTGCGCACGCATGATTTCGGCAGTGCGTTCATCATGCCGGGCTTCCATGACGCTCACCTGCACTTCTTCCATGCAGCGCTCTACGCGTCGCCTTTGGCCACCATGTTCGTGGGCACCAGCGAAGCGGATTGCGTGCGTCGCCTGCAAGCGTTCGCCGCCACGCGCCCGCGCGGATCGTGGCTGCTGGCCCAGGGTTGGCGCGAATACCGGTGGGACCCGCCCGTGCTCCCTGGCCGCGCGTCCCTTGACGCGGCGTTCCCGGACCAGCCGGTGGCGCTGTACTCCGGTGACGCCCACACGCTCTGGCTGAACGGCTGCGCGCTGCGTGAGCTGGGGATATCGAACGCGTCAGAGCCGCCCGCGGGCGGAAGCTACGACCGGGATGCGAACGGGCGGCTCACCGGCATCGTGCGCGAAGCCGCTGCCATGGAGCTGATGCCGCGCATCGTGGACGGCTTCACACGCGCGGAGCTGTTGGATGCCTATGACGGCTTCCAGCGGCAGTTGAACGCCCAGGGCGTCACGGCGGTGTGCGATCTGGCGCTTTCGGCCACCAGCGGGCTTGATTTCGTGCGGGACGACCTGTTCTACGAACTGGAGCGCACGGGCCGGCTTTCGGTGCGCGCGCATCTGTTCCCCACGTTGGTGCCGGGAACGCGGCGGTTGGAAGAGCTGCAAGCGCAGCTGACCGGCCCCTTGGTGCGGGCCTGCGGTTACAAGCAGTTCTTCGACGGCGTGTCCAGCCAGCACACGGCATGGCTGGCAGAGCCGTATGCGAACGCGCGCACGCCGGGGGAACGGGGGCGGCCCACGGTGGACCCGCAGCTCATGGGGCAGCTGGTGGGTGGCGCGCTTGAGGTTGGGCGGCGCGTGCGCATCCATGCCATCGGGGACGAGGCCATCCATCAAGCGCTGGACATCCGCGAACAAGCTGAGGGCGCAGGCGCGCTGGTGCTGGAACATGTGGAGAACTTCCAACCTGCGGATATCCAGCGGCTGGCGGATCTGGATGTGGTGGCATCCGTGCAGCCGCGGCACATCACGCTGGATCCGGGTGGCCCTGAACGCGATTTGGGCCCAGAACGCGTGCCATTCATGTGGCCGTTCCGCAGTCTGCTGGATGCAGGCGCCACGCTGGCGCTCGGCACGGACGCGCCGGTCACGGCAACGGATCCGCTGGCGGCGGTCTACACGGCCGTCACGCGCAGGGACGCGGATGCGCGGCTGCCTGAAGGCGGGTGGCTGCCAAATGAGGCCATCACGGTCGAAGAGGCGCTGGCGGCGTACACGGCTGGCAGCGCTGCTGCCTGCGGGCGCGCGCACGAACTGGGCTGGCTGGCACCCGGCATGCTGGCGGATGTGGCCGTGTTCGACCGGGATCTGACAGCGGTGGATCCCGAAGACCTGCAGAACGCCCACGCCCTGGCCACCATCACCAACGGAACCCTGACCCCGTGATTCCGGGTGCGAAGGCCGGAGGTCGCGGATCCGCCTTCCCCATGAGAACTTCGTAGCGCAGGCTTCAGCCTGTGACGGACACGAAGGCTAAAGCCTTCGCTACGAGCCTTTGCTGCGGAAACGCGTTCGCCGGGAGGATGTGCAGAAGGGACGTCCCAAATTGCACATAGGACGAACGATCCCGGGATGTGCAGAAGGGACGTCCCAAATTGCACATAGAAAAAGTCATTCAGTGCGC